>JAEEVW010000054.1 GCA_016291085.1 Prevotella sp. | reverse complement strand
GCTCGGGCGGCTCTGGCAGCGAGGCGACGGTGGCGTACCCCGTGACAGTGTATGTCTTTGCCGGAGAGGAGTGCCGGGCGGTGCAGACCATCGGCGACGAGGGGCAGACGCTGAACATCGCGCTGACAGAGGGGACGTACTCGGTGTATGCCGTGAGCGGCGCGTCTGCGGAGGACTATGTGCTGCCCTCGGCGGATGAAGCCACGGTGACGTCGGCGATTGCGCTGAGGGAAGGCAAGTCACACGGCGACCTGATGGCGGCCATGGTCACGGCGACGCTCACGGACGGCGGCACCAACACCGTGACATTAGGCATGGCTCGACGGACGATGCTGATTCAGGACGTGGTTTTGCGGAAGATTCCCACGGCGGCGACGGCGGTGAGCGTGACGATTGCCCCGCTGTGGCAGTCGCTCACCGTGGGCGGTGGCTTTGCCGTAGCCTCCTCCAGCCATACCATCGCGCTGACTCGCCAAGAGGACGGCCGCATATGGCAGAACGCCGCTAATGCCTACCTGCTGCCGCCCAGCAGCCAGCCTGCCAGCGTCAGTGTGAACATCACCATCGGCGGCGCAACGAAGACATACACCTACTCGTGCAGCGACCAGTTAGAGGCGGGCTACAGGATTAACATCGACGGCACCTACACCGAGGCCGTGGGCGTCAACCTGACTGGAACCATCACGGGATCAACATGGCTGGGGGAAAGGACTATCAGCTTTGAGTTTGACGAGAACGGCAGCAGTGCGGCTGATGATGGCAATGGTGGTGATAATGGGAATAACGACACTCCAGGCAACGCAGAAGGCTTCCCCGCTGTAGGCTCCACCTATCAAGGCTGCTACGTGCTGAAGTCCATTGTAGCCGATGATGGTCAGTCGGCTGAGTTGACGTTGCTTTCACCTAACGAAACAACGATAGGAAAGGCTTACAACGATGTCAGTTTCATAGGGCATCCAGAAGTCCTCGAAGCCCTCATTGATGAGAAACTGGCCGAGGCGGACGTGGATGGCATCAGCGATTGGCGTTTGCCCACCTACAACGAACTTAATTCAATCTACGCCTCACTTGATGCTATCAACGAGGCTTTTGAATCCGACGTAAGCGCCAGCGGCAAATATCTCTACGATGCAGGCGGCACCGTTCTCTTTCGTATTCTCTCCCAGACCACAGCGGACGGGTTCGACAACTTCGGTGCTACAGCCCGCATTCGTCCCGTTGCCACTGTTTCAATCACTAAAGACTGAGCCATCACATGAAGAAGTACTTGTTAATCGCTCTCGCCCTGCTGGTAGCAGCGTGCGAGAAGCCTGTCTTCGATGAGGACATTGTATCTATGAAGGAGGCAAACGTCATCCTACACATGATGCAGTATGAGCAGGAATCTTTTGGAACCCGTGCTGCCACCGACATCACGGAATTGTGCAGTCGCCTGAATGTAGCCATCTTCGACGCTGACGGCACTAAAGTCAAAACGGTAGCGCAGAAGGAAGGAGATGCCAGCTACGGCACCGTCGCCCTGACACTCGCTGCCGGGACATACCAACTTGTGGTCATCGCCCACAATGGTGAAGGCTCTGCCACGATTACCTCGACGGAAAAGGTGACGTTTCCCAACAACAAAGTGACGGACACCTTTTATTATTATGGCGACCTGGTCGTGACAGATTCCAAGCAATCGTATGACCTCACGCTGACCCGTGCTGTCGCCATGTTCCGCTTAGTGCTGACCGACGAAGAAATTCCGTCCACGGTGACAAAGTTCAAATTCTACTACGTTGGCGGTTCCTCGACCTTTAGCCCAAAAGAAGGCTACGGCTGCGTAAACTCGAAGCAGACCGAAATCCGTACCGTCGCCGACGGCGTGACCACCTTCGACATCTTCACCCTGCCGCACACCGAGGATGACGTGTTGACGAAGCTCACCGTCACCGCCCTCGATGCCAACGACAACACCGTGAAGGAGCGCATTTTCGAGAACGTCCCCGTCACCCGCAACCAGATTACCCGCTACACAGGCAGTTTTTTCGGTAGTGGCGGCAGCGGCCAGACCTCCGACGGCACCTTCCGCCTCACCGCCGATCCCGACTGGGACAGCGTGAACGGCTATACGTTCTGATTTCTATCAACTTCGAGAGCCGAGGCTCACCGCCCCGGCTCTCGTTAGCGATAGATGTACCAATCTCTATCCCAGATGCACGTTACCCGTTATGAGCAGGACAATCATTACGATTGAGATGGCAGAACTGGTACAGAACAGGGCAAGCAGCCAATAGGACACCTTTTCGGTAAACCATATCCCATTGCGCGACAATACGTTCGACAGGTCGTTGCAGAAGTTGTTGAGCATCCTTTGCTCCGTGTTCTCAGATTGAGTGAAAACGTTTCGAAGCTCCGTCAGGAAGTCCTCCTGAGCCTTCTTCTCATCATTGCAGAAGCCATCGAGATAGTTCTTCACGAGGTTTGAGTAGAGCGCCAGGATCCTGTTCAGGCTCTCCTTCGACTCCTGCGTCCATTCGTTCTGATACGTCGCGGTCATCATCTCTTCAAGACCAGCGTGAAAGGCCTTCACCATACGCTCGGTCTCACCGACGAAACCTGCAATGGTGTCACAGGTGGTTTTCAACTCATGCTTGCCGTTCTCTATCAGCCGCAAGCCATCCTTTACCGTCAGGAGTTCCGCGCCAACCTTGTCGAGCATCTCGTCAAGCGTCGCCAACTCATTCTTAAACTCTTCCTTCTTTTCAACCTTTTGGTCGAGTTCATTCATTTTGGCCTCCAGGTCGAGGCCGGATTTTACAAATCTATTCTTCATATTATCAACTTTATATATTTACCAGTGAATACCACGTGAACGACGTATGTGCATACCGAAGGCCTTCTGTGCACAGCGGCGAGCCCATGCAATATCGTCCTCATCTTCCTTTCTTCCCCAGCCGGATTCTGGTGCATTTCCTCCGCCACCGCATGACTCCGAAATCTCTGTAGCTGCATCTACATAGTTGGCAAACAGCAGCAGAGCAGTATGCTGGACGTCGGTGAGGGTTGACCAGAGCACATCATCGGGCAGAGCCGTCTCTTTCATCAGTACATCGTCAGCCTTGTCAGGGATGTCAAAAGCGTAGTTCCTGCCGTTCCATTCTATGTCGTGGTGAACCATGACAGGCTGCAGCTTCGCAGACTCTGACATTGTTGGATGCAATGGCATCTGCTTGGGCGATGACTGTTGCTTCAGCTGCGTAACTTTTGCTGTAACAGGTGCGGCAGGACGAGTGACAGTCTGCGCTTTCTTTGGCATCATAGTCTGAGCATGTATGCTTTTGTCCTGATGCAGTTTCTCCCAGGTTGCTCTCAGTCTCGATGGCGTGAGGCTTCGCTTGTGCCCCAACAGTGTGGACTTGTATGTGGAGTTACCCTTCTTGATGGAGTAACCGCGAACCTTCTCGATACTGTCACGTATGACGTTGACCCCATAGCCCTTTGCTTTCAGCTTCGCCTCGTAGGTATTGAAGTCGAAAGAGTCCATTTCCTTTAGTGCCTCGATGCAGGCATTGGTTATCTCGTTGATGTTCCACTCGCGTTTGTTCATCGATTGAACCCACCCACGCTGCTCGTTGATTATGTTCGCAGCCATCGTGGCCCGTTTGCCAATCATGTATCCATTGTTTACGTTGCCGTCCATGTCGATGCGGTTGGCATTGATATGGAGGTGGAGTATCCGGCTCTTGCTATCGTGGTGAAGTGACACTACATACAGACTGTTGGCAAGGTGAGTATGCGGGTCGTCATCTTCCCTCTCCGGGCGCTTGAGACAGACGGCATCGAACTCGCGGATGAAGTCATCTGCGAGTTTCTGCCAGTCTGCCATCGTCCACCCTTTCGTCTCTTCCTTGGCTGGGGACAATTCTATTCGTATCGAGGTATTCTTGATGCGGCGATGTCCCTGCAACTTCTCCTTGAATTGAGCCTGATGGAGCATCATCCTCGACCATATCGACGAGGTGGTGAGTCCTTCAGGCAGGTGACCAACCTTCACAATCTCAGCCAGTTCCTTGTCGGCTGAGTATCTGACGGCATTACTGCCGTGTGTGATGTTATCCGCTTTAGCAATCATGGCTGTGTAAGTTTTAGTCCTTCATCTGCTCAAGAATAGTGTCCCACTGTTCAATGATGTTGTTGATGGCCAGGATCCACTCGCGCATGAAATCAGGGTCGTTGAAGTAATTCCTGATCTGCTCCTGCGTCTTACCCTTCAAGGCACTGCGGATATGGACCAAGTCACCACGAGCATCAGAGAGGCTCTTGTATGCCTCAATCTCACGTTCAGTAAGATGCAGCTTCGGTTCATTACCGATAAAGCGCTTACGGCTATACTCACTTACAGACAAGCCACAGGCTTCTGCATTCTTCAGCCCTATGGCATACTCTTCATCGTTGACACGGAAGTCAACGTGGCGGTCGCGATTGGCGACCTTTTCAATCTTGTTATTCAGTTTCATGTTTCCAAATTTACGTTCAATCGTTTTCTATTTTTTGTGGTCAGCCCAATGCGAGCTTGCGAGCGTTCAAGAATCCAAACGGAAGTACAAAAGGGTGCGCCCTTTTTGTACGACATTGGAACTTCTTGCAATACGGAACGTTCCTTTGTGTACGACATTCCACAATGCTTCCAGCACTGTGCCTGCTGCGCATGAACTGACAATTTCGTTTTACTTGGGCATCTCGTTAAGTTCGTCTATCACCTTGTGCCTAATGCTGTGGTATTGTGGAGCTGGAGGCAATTGGTCATCAGGTAGGCCAGTTCCATTGTTTGTCGGTTCTTGCACCTTCATGGTTTGTCCTTGATGTGAAGGCAGCTGGGACCCAGAGTGCGGAGTCACAGGTTGCTGTTGGTTGGGGATATTCCCATCCTGCACATCAGTTGCCAACTGTCCTGACGGTGTAGGTCCCTCTGACGTACCAGCTGCATTGCCATTGGCATTAGCAGGTACATTGACGGGTGCGGAATTACCCTCTGGGAAACGATCCTTCATCGGAACATAGTAGGGATTGACAATCATCTGCCCGTTGATATACCAGGCAGAAACGCACAGCAAGGTATGAATGCTGGTGCGGTTGTTCTGTGTCGTTGAGACAATCCCCAACTCGTTCATGGTGTCAAGAACTCTGGAAACGGTCTTACGGTCACACTTCCACAGACGGGATAGTTCAACCTCGGACATGACAAGTTGACCGATATGTACAGTGGTTGTGAATCCCTTCTGCTCATAATCATGTTCAGCTGTCGCTGCATGTTCAACGAGTGACATCAGGGCTTTCATTCGGTCGATGCCGTACTTGCTTGTTGCAAGAAATCTCGCCTGACTCTCAGATAGGACGAGACAATAATAAGTTTCCTTTTTCATGTTTATGCTATTTTCAATTTACTCAGCTATGTTTTGAAGATTTACCGTGCTGTTCACCTGAACGGGATTCTGGTTCTTGTCCTTTATCCTCATCGTACATGACAGACATTACGCGGTTTTTCCTTATCCATTCCAGAATGTCCGCTTTCTCGAAGTAGATCATCTTACCGTTTGGCCGATAGAAAGGGATGCTCCTGTCGGATGTCATTTTGTAGAGTGAACTGCGGGCTATGTTCATGAAGCGGGCTGCCTCTTCCACTGATAATACTTCCTTGGCATTGTCAAGGATGTCCTCCATAGTGTCCATGCGCTTCTGGAGTTCTTCAATCTGCCTTTGCAGGCGGCTGTCCTTTCGGACGTTTTTTTGCTGTACCATATTTCTTCTAGTCTAGTTTGTTATTTACCTTTGTGGCTGTCGGATGGCTACTGCCAACCTTATTTCGATTTGTTACAATCGGAAAACCGGGCACAAAGGTATATCAAAGCGTTCAGACAGGGGGCCTGTGAAAATTTTAATTCATTTTTTAACGTTTAAAACCTTCATAAGGACAGGATGAACTTGTGAGGCATTGGCTGTGGTGTCTTCAGCCGAAGAATCCACTTTCCAGCATCATTAATCATAGTTGTCCTCTGACCATTCTCTGTTTCAAAATCAGAGTCCATATGTGAAATAGTCCAACCACATTATTATATATAAGGACAACTGCTGACATTAGGTTGAGGATGCAGTCTTTAATCTTGTCGGAGGCTTCACAAACGTTAAATTTTAAAATATAATTTTCTCATACGGCCAGTCTCGTCCAGATGTGTTACCTTTGCCGCCAAATTAATAAATCAACACAAAAATTACACAGACAATGGAAGTTATATCAATTGAGCGCAGCACCTACGAGGAGCTGCTGACGAGCTTCAACAGCTTCGTCGCACAGATGAAGGCGATGGCCAGCAGAGGCAACGACAAAAAATTGGGCGAATGGCTCGACAACCAGGACGTGTGCCAGATACTGAACATCAGTCCGAGAACATTACAGACGTTCCGTGACAACGGGACGTTGGCCTTCTCCCAAATCAACCACAAGGTTTACTACAAGCCGGAGGACGTGAAGAAGATTCTCACCGTAGTAGAGGACAGGAAGAAATCTCAGTGTATGAACTTAAAGCGCAGTGCCTATGAACGAACTGATCATGTCGCATAATGTGAGAGTGAAGAATGTGCTGGATAGCATGAAAGAAGTACTTGCGCTTTACAAGAAAGTGACAGGTAATTATCGCCCGATGCTCGACGGAGAACGCTACCTGACGGACAGGGAGGTATCAGAGATTCTGAAGGTCAGCCGACGGACACTACAGGAGTACCGCAACGACGGCATTCTGCCTTATGTCCTGTTGGGTGGCAAGGTACTTTATCGTGAGCGGGACCTGGAAGAACTATTGGAGAAGTGCTATCATCCAGCCTATCGGATAACGGACAAGTGATATTCCAGCCAGAGTGATTCCCCTTCACAATGGGAGTAGAAGCAAAAAGACGGGAAACTGAAATCAATCAGTGTCTCCGTCTTTCTGTTTTTTATGATGTGCTATTCCGTCCGTCGCTCATCCCCTCTGCTGATGCGTGGAAAAGAGCATGGGCTTGAAACAGGCGGGACTCGTGTGGGAAATACGCTCACAGCCTACTGTGAGGAAGATTTTCCATGCAAGTATCGTCCGTTTCGTATAAAGCCCGTGCTACCTTTGCATCGGCAGAGGGATGAAGCGGACGGATGGTATTAAGTTCCATCTGTTCGCTTCATTCTATCGAATGCCTTATACATCTATGAATAATACAAATTTCACAAAAAAGTAGCATAACATTTGGTCGTATCCAAAGAAATGATTACCTTTGCACTCGATGATGAGTCATAAATGGTTGCAGGCTCAGCATCAGGTGTTCATTGAAAGCAATTCATAGCAGAATGTGGAATTGAGTACGGTTGCCAATTCGTAACCCAGTTTTTCCTCAATCTCCCAGACTGCCTTTATACAAAGAAAAGCTGAGAATTCTTACAAAGTTACGAAAAAAACAGCGAAAAATCACCATCAGTTAAAAATATTTCGTATCTTTTCACCCTTGGTGAGGTTACTTTCGTTCAGAAAAACCCAAATAAATTTGGTTTTTCGCTCACTTATTCGTAACTTTGCAGGGTTATTAAGCTTAGAACTCGATGAAGGTACCTAAAATATTCCAGCGAAAACGTTCTATTGCCCGCCGACTCACATGGCGTGTCATACTTACTGTGACACTCGTTTTTGTGATTATCTCCACCTTCATTTTCGGCATTATCTGGGTGGTCGGAAGTGCTGCCCTTGTCGGATATACTAAAAAGGATATGGACATCGCCAACGAGAAAATCAGTAACGTCTTTGCTAATATCGAGGTGGCAGTAAACAATAACAAAGCTGTTGTTGAAGAGAATATTGGTGACGGTGCAAAACTATATGATGCCCAGAAACACCTCTTGAGTCTCAACCCCAATATTTTGGGTGCAGCCGTGGCCTACAACCCTGACAGCAAACGCATGAAGGGCAGGAAATCTGCCGCCTTTGCCTATCGCGACGGCAGGGACAGCGCCAGCATCAGCACGAAACAGCTAAACAACAAACGATACGACTATCTGCACAAGGAATGGTTCACCAAACCCTGTGAAGAAGGCAAGGGCATTTGGTCGGAACCTTATCTGGACGAAGGCGGAAGCGGTATTCCAACGATTACCTACTCGCTGCCGCTTATCGACGACAACGAAGAGGTATATGCTGTGATGACTGCCGATGTGGGCATTGGATGGATCAATGACCTGGCAATGAAGACGGATGACGTTTTTTGGGAATTCCTTGAAGACCAGAATCATGTCGTCTGTTTCATGACCACAGCCCAAGGAACGATTATTGCTCATTCAGACAGCACCAAGGTGCTCAACGAGAATCTAGAGAGCTACTTGAAGACACTTACGGGAGAGGGATACAAAGATCTATACGAGAGAATCAAGCAGAACAATAGTTCCATAAAGTTATTCTTCGACCAACAGAATCACATGCAATTCGTCATCTTCAGAACGTTGAAGAGTACCGATTGGACGATGGGAATTATCCTGCCGGCAGCAGATGTCGTAAAGCCTGCCAACCAATTCATCATTACCTTCGGAACCATCATGTTGATAGGCATTATCATTGTCGGTTTGGTGTGCAGCATGACCATCCGTCGTGTTACCAGACCCTTACGACAATTTGCCGATTCAGCAGACGAGATAGCGAAAGGAAACATTACAGCTGCACTTCCAAAAATCAAGACCAAGGACGAGATGTTCCGACTGCGTAACTCGTTTGAAACCATGCAGTTGTCACTGGTCAGACAGATTGAGGAAACCAGGGCTATCAACGCAGAGAAAGGACGCATGGAGGGTGAACTACAGACTGCCCGAAGCATCCAGATGTCGATGCTGCCGAAGACCTTCCCACCCTACCCGGAGCGCGACGACATCGACATCTACGGACAACTGATGCCTGCCAAAGAAGTTGGAGGCGACTTGTTCGACTTCTATATCCGAGACGAGAAGCTGTTCTTCTGCATTGGTGACGTTAGCGGTAAGGGTGTTCCTGCCTCACTGCTCATGGCTGTCACCCGTTCGCTGTTCCGTACGGTATCAGCTCACGAGTCGCAACCTGCCCGCATCATGACAACCATCAACGAATCCATCGCTGAGGACAACGATTCGAACATGTTCATCACATTGTTTGTCGGTGTGCTCGACCTGCCCACAGGACGTCTGCGCTATTCGAATGCAGGCCACGATGCCCCCCTGCTCATCGGAAAAATGAACACGGGTAAGTTGCCTTGCGACCCCAACCTGCCTGTAGGCGTTGAGACTGAATGGAAATTTACAACCCAAGAGGCCATCGTCGACCCCGAAACGATTATTTTCCTTTATACAGACGGATTGACAGAGGCTGAGAACATCTATTACGACCAGTTCCAGGAAGAACGAATCATCGAAACAATTCGCCTGTCGGAACACAAACCGAAACAACTGATACAAAGCATGACAGAAGCCGTACATCAGTTTACAGACCAAGCTGAACAAAATGACGATCAAACTATGTTAGCGATCCAGTACACAAAAGAACAGGACAAGAATGCCCGACTATGCCGGAGCATCACACTGTCCAACAATATCGACGAAGTGCCCCAACTGGCCACATTCGTCGATGAAATCTGTGAGGCTATCGACCTTGACATGTCGACAGCCATGAGTCTGAACCTGGCTATTGAAGAAGCTGTGGTTAACGTCATGGAATATGCCTACCCTGCTGGTACCAAGGGAAATGTGAACATCGAAGCCAAGGTCAACGACCAACGTCTGAAGTTCGTCATTACCGACTGGGGAACGCCATTCGACCCTACAGCCAAACAGGAAGTTGACACCACCCTTTCGGCAGAAGAGCGCCCCATCGGTGGACTAGGTATTCATTTGGTAAGACAAATTATGGACTCCATCAACTACGAGCGTACAGACGGAAAGAACGTGCTGACACTACGGAAAAAGTTGGTTTAAAGAAGTTTTAAAGTTTTTTAACTACCACTATAAGAAGATAGTCTGAGAATTTATTTAAATTTGCAAACTTAATAGAAGAAATGACTGACGTCATCATATCAAGTTTCATTAGTCTATTTGCACTATTTGGCAAAGTAGAGCAGGTTGACGAGGAACGGGCAAAGGAAATGCTCGTGAGTTATTTGCGCCACCATTTTGGCATCAGAAATATCGACCTTTATCTGGACCTTTACAGCGACATGCGTATGGCCTACGAAATGACTGACGACCTGAATACGCAGGAAACCGTCAGTTCCATCTGTGCCAGTCTGCACGGCAGAATACGCACCAGCGAAGAAGCTCTCTTGCTGCTTCGTCTGATGGAGTTCTGTAGTGACGATGGCTTAAAAGCTGTCGACATGTTCGACACAATGGCCCGCCAGTTCCATATTTCTGAAAGCCAGTATGCCGACTTTACCGACTATGTCAACAACAAAGAGTCGGAGCATGTCTTGCTGCACCACATCAAAGGTTTCGATGGTCCTATCAAGACCTTGCTCGACCGTGCTACAGGATTGTTGATATTCAGCTACATGGGCAATGACACCGTGCTATTGAACGATGTTCACGTACTTGCTGGCACCTACCAGGTGTGGCAACAGAGCGGTGTGTTGAAGAATGCCGTCGGGCAGCCAGTCTACTATTCTTCCATCATCAGTGCCTATACGAAGGACGAGAACAAGACCCAGGCTGTCGAGTTCTGTGGACGCGACATAAACTTCAGATTCCCAGGCAGTGACAACGGTATGCACGACCTAAGCTTTACCCTCCACAATGGTGAATTGCTGGCAATCATGGGTGGTTCGGGAACAGGTAAGACTACCCTGCTCTCCCTGCTCAATGGCAGTATGAAGCCACAGGAAGGCACCATCACTATCAATGGGCACGACATCAGCGAGCCGAAGGCCAAGGACCTGATTGGTTTCGTACCTCAGGACGACCTGCTCATTGAGGAGCTTACCGTCTACCAGAACCTTTGGTTCACCGCCAAGCTGTGTTTTGAGGGTATGCCCGAACAGGAACTCGACCATCGTGTCATGAAAACCCTGAAAGACTTGGGGCTGGATGCTGTCAAAGACCTGAAGGCAGGTTCTCCGATCAATAAATACATCTCTGGCGGACAGCGCAAGCGCCTGAATATCGCTCTTGAATTGATTCGCGAGCCAGCCGTTCTCTTCCTCGACGAGCCCACCTCCGGACTGTCATCCGCTGACACTGAGAAGGTGATCAACCTGCTGAAAGAACAGACGTTGAAGGGAAAACTGATCATTGTCAATATCCACCAACCGTCCAGCGACGTCTACAAACTCTTCGACCGCCTGTGGTTGCTCGATCGTGGCGGATATCCCGTATTCGACGGCAATCCCATCGACGCCATCACGTATTTCAAGGAAGCAGCCAACTATGCCGACGCAGAAACCAGTGCCTGCCCCATGTGTGGTAACGTCAACCCTGAGATTGTTCTGAACATCATTGACGAGAAGACACTGAACAGCAATGGAGAGCTGTCTGACGATCGTAAGATGACACCTCAGGAGTGGCATGAACTCTACCTGAAGAATCGTCCGGAACTGCCAGAGCCTTCTGTCAGCGAGGTTCCGCCCTCTGACCAAAAGAAGCCCAACGTGCTGAAACAGTTCGCCATATTCCTGCACCGTAATTTCAAGACGAAGATTACCAATGTGCAATACCTTGCTATCACCCTCCTTCAGGCTCCCCTGCTGGCTGTAGTCTGCGCTTTGTTGACTCGCTATGCACCTCCCGAAGGGTATACGGTGATGGGCAACAAGAACCTTGTCAGCTATTTGTTCATGGCAGTCATCGTGGCTACGTTTACTGGTATGAGCGGCAGTGCAGAGGAAATCATTAAGGATCGTGCCCTGCTCAAACGCGAAAAATTCCTCCATCTGTCCTATGGCAGTTACATCTGGTCGAAGATTATCTATATGGCCTGTGTGTCACTCATACAGACCCTGTTATTCATCTTGGTCGGCAACACCATCATGGAACTCCACGGACTCTTCGGAGTCTGGTGGCTCATCCTCTTCATCACAGCATTCTTGGCCAATCTGACAGGACTTCTGCTCTCGCAATGTCTCAACTCAGTAGTGGCTATCTACATCAGTATCCCCATGTTGCTCATTCCACAAATTTTGCTCTGCGGACTGGTAGTCAGTTTTACTGACCTCAACCCAAGAAGTACCACGGGCAACGTACCACTTATCGGTGATATCATCCCTTCACGATGGTCGTATGAGGCATTGGCCGTTACATCCTTCACGGACAACAACTACAAGCGTCACTTCTTCGACGTTGAAAAGCAGAAATACGAGACGCAATACTACAACATGGGACTGCTCTACGAACTGCAGTCGCAGCTGGAAACCATGAACGATGAAAAGAAGCGCGGCAAGGAGGTGAACCCCAACCACATGGAGGTTATTCGCACCAACCTGCCATTGGTCACTGAGTTTTGCGGCATGCAGCCCTATAAGGGCGACGAGTCCTACCAGTCGCTCTACGACTATATGAAGGAAGCCGAGAAACTGCTTGCCAAGCGGAGCAACGAACTGACGTTGGAGGCCGAAAAATATGTCTCAGCTTTCGTACGCAATCACAGCAAGGAGTATCTCCTTGAACTGAAGCGGAATTACTCGAATACAAAACTGGAGGATTGCGTGATTGGCGCTGACCAAAAACACATGGTTGAGGTCATTGACAACTACGTGGTGCCTCGCACAGGACTCATTTTCCTGACTCCCAGGAGTAATATAGGACGAGCCCCATTCTATAGCAGCGTAAAGATTCTGGGTCCCTGGCACATCAAAACGCTATATTTCAACATGGGTGTTATGTTGCTGATGTGCATCATCACCATCATCCTCCTGCTGACAGACTGTCCTGGACGATACATGAGAAAAAATGAGAATTAAGACGAAATAACAATTAACATTATTAATAACTCAAAAAAAAGAAAAAAATGAAGAAATTATCTATTTTGGCTATTGCTTTTGCAGCTATCGTTTTTGCTGCATGTGGTGGTAAGAAAAGTGAGCAGGCAGCAGAGAATACTGACAGCTTGAAGAGTTTCGAACAGCAACAGATTGAAGCCAGCATCAAGATGCACTTCGACAGCATTGCTTCTGAGATTGGTAAACTGAAGCAACTCCCCTTCCTGTCTGAAGGCGATGATGGTCTGAAACTGACCAAGGAAGAGAAGCAGGTGAAGCCCGACTATCTGCTCAATCCTTCTGTAGCAGAGGAAGCTACCACACTGGCAGAAAAGTATCGCATCCTCAGCGCCCTAAACGTCGACAAGAAGATTGCCGCTCTCTACGAGATGCCTACTGAAGACTACGACAAGGCTATTACCAAACTGGTTGCTGACATCAACGATCCTTCGTTCAAGGCTATCGACGATACCAACACGCTGTACGAAACTTCAAACACGCTCTACGACGCCATGAACGAGAACGGTCGCATCAACTTCTTCTGGCAGATGGCTTCTGCAGCTCTCATCGAAGAGCTCTATGTGGCTAACCAGAATCCCGACAAGTACCTCAGCACCTTTACCGACGAGGCTGCCTCTAACGTTACGTTCCGCATCATTCTGATTCTCGACGCCATCAACCGTCTGGCTCAGTACGATCCCGACATCCAGCCCGTTGCCAAGGCACTCGCTCCTCTGGACGTACTCAACGCTACAACCGTTGCTGAACTGAAGGATCAGATTGCAAAGACAAAGGAACAGATCAATGAGGCTCACAAGGCTATCATTAAGTAATCAATACTCAATTTTACAACTATGATTTTTGATATAAAAGAACAAAACGGCGGCTATCTAACCACTGTCAGTGGACGTCTTGATACGCCTGCTGCTGTCAAGGCACAGCAGGAGATTGCTCCGTTGTTGGAAAATGCCAATAAGGAAATCATCCTCGATTGCAAGGATCTGGAGTATATCAGTTCATCTGGTCTGCGCCTCTTCCTCACCATCCGTAAGGAGGCTTCTGCCAAGGGTGGCAAGGTGATTATCGAGCATATCAACGACGAGATTAAAAAGGTATTTATGATGACCGGTTTCTTCAATCTGTTTGACATCCGCTAAACAGTACATGAAGGAATACGGACTCGATTTGCATGGAGAGATGCTTCTCGAAGAGTACTGCAACAAGCAGGCACTCTTTGAGAAGCTTCAATCTGTTGTTATGGATCAACTCGGCAAACTGGTCAAACAGAGTGGCATTGAGGTCAACTCCATGGAGTCGCGCATTAAAGGCGAGGAATCGTTAGCAGGCAAGCTACGCAGGAAAGGCCACAAATACAACTCTTTACAGGACATTACCGACATCTTTGGTGCACGCATCATCACATTTTACAATGAGGATGTCGACCGTATCGCATCAATGGCTGAGGTGCTGTTCGAAATCGACTGGACCAACTCCGTCGACAAACGCCGGATGCACGACTTCGACAGTTTTGGCTATAACTCGCTCCACTATATCTGTCGTTTGCCCCAATCGCTTTACTCCGATCCTGAGATGCCCGAGCTCAACGAGATCCGCTTCGAATTGCAGATGCGTACTGCCCTGCAACACGTATGGTCAGCCATTCAGCACGACATCGGCTATAAGTCAGAAATCGAGACCCCATTAGAATACCACCGTAACCTCAGCCGCCTGGCTGGCATGCTTGAACTGGCAGACAATGAGTTCAGCCGCATCCGAAATGCCATTGCCGACTACCGCCGACGCGCACAAAGTCTGGTGCAAAGCGGAAGGCTCGAAGAGGTCCCACTCGATGGTGACACCTTCCATAGCTATCTCGACAAGCGTCCTTTCGACAAGCTGAACCACAAGATTGCAGCCATCACACAGGCCGAGCTTCACGAAGCCCCTATGCGTCCCTATCTGGCAGCATTGCGCCATATGGGCATGCAGACCTTGGGCGATGTGGAACGCCTCATGCGCGATAATTTCGACGACGCCTATCAGTTGGCATTGTTCCAACTGGGCAGCACCGACATCGATATCCTTGCCGAGACCATCGGACTGCAGAACCTTTGCATCGTTCACCTGCTTAAGACAGGAGGCGGAAAACTGGCTCTCGTCCAGTTGTTCGATACCGTCAATGGCAAGATGCCGCAAAACGAATTTCTCGCCTCTATGGTTATGGAACAAGCGAGTCGCTTGGAATTTATGAACAAGTCTTCCGAGTAATGAATTCCTCCTCACGTCCCAAAGTTGCTGTTATTGACGCCAACACACTCGCTGTGCTGGGACTGAAACAGCTGTTGCTGAACATCATGCCTATCATAACTGTCGACACCTTCGGGTCAATGGCAGAACTCGAGGCCAACCAGCCCGACGCCTATATGCACTATTTCGTATCGATGGACATTGTGCTCAGCAACCGTCCCTTCTTTACGGAACGTCGTCGCAAAACCATCGTACTCACCCTCTCCCTTTCCGAAAACTCACAACTCTCCGACTTCCATTCTCTCTGCATCAACCAGCCGGAGCCACATCTCATCCGCCAATTGCTTCAGTTGGAGCAACATGCCCATGGACAGGGACAGCATCTCCCTCCCACTCCACAGATTTTGCAACACAAAATCTTAACCGACCGGGAAATCGAAGTAATGGCGCTTATCGTGCAGGGATATATCAATAAGGAGATTGCCGACCGCCTCAACATCGGCCTCACCACCGTTATCACTCACCGTAAGAACATCATGGAAAAGCTCGGTATGAAGAGCGTTTCCGCACTCACTATCTATGCTGTCATGCACGGCTACGTTGACATTAATAAAATATAATAGGTATTAATACTGACAATGATGAAAAGAATACTGTTTTTAGCTTTTTGGTGTTGCCAATTGATAGTTACCCTTCAGGCTGCTCCTCCTTTGCGTGGACTCATGCCTATGAAATTGGCTGATGGTACCATTATAAAACCTTTGGCGGAAACCATTTCCCCGTTTTACGGAGACGCTCCATGTGCATCACAAGCTGTAATTGGTAATGGCAATTATCTGCAACATTCCGGCAGTCCGCGCATTCTTACCATCTTGGCTGCCTTTCAGGACTATGGTTTCGTCGTCAACAATCCCGTACAGGCTTTCGACCAGTATCTGAATGGCGACAAGCAGGAGGATTTGGGCAATCACAATCAGTTGAATGTAGCCAGTGTGCGTCAGTATTTCGAAACCTGTAGTCAGGGCCAATTTTCACCACAGTTCGACGTCGTGGGACCTGTTACCCTGCCCCAAAAACTGAAATATTATGGTGGCAGTAATGCATCGGGGTCTGACGATAAGTTTACGGACTTTTGCAAGGATGCTATGGAGCAGGCCAGGGATTTGGTCAACGACTGGTCTCTCTACGATAACGACAAAGACGGTAATATCGAGTTGGTATGCGTCATCTTTGCTGGCTTCGGACAGAATCAAGGCGGTGCCGATAGCACCATCTGGGCTAAGGCTTCCGTTAAGAATTTGACAGTGAACAACCAATTGCGCATCACCCGTTTCAACTGTTGTTCAGAACTGTTTCATCCTCAATTACCTAACTATATCAATGGCACAGGTGTCTTTATCCACGAATTCTCTCACTGCATGGGGCTTCCTGACCTCTATGCTACCACGTCGGCAGGCCGTGTCAACAACCAGGGCATGGAGACGTATAGCATCATGGACTATGGGCTCTACAACTACAATAGTTTCGCCCCGTGTCCATATAACGCCTGGGAACAAGAGACAATGGGTTGGAAGGAAATGGAAGATGCCAGAAGTTTGATGACTGACGGTGTCTGCCAGATTGATGAGCTCCTGCCGTTGATTGAAGGCGGAAAAGCCTATAAGTTGGAAAATAGCGATAACGACCGCGACTTTATCGTCATGGAGAATATCCAACAGCGTGGACTGAATTACAAGAGCTATGGACATGGACTGCTGGTCTATCATGTTGACTATCCTTACTCCAGCGTCAATATGACCGACTCTCCCAACAACAATCCCGGACACCCTTCTGTAGCTGTAGTACCATCGGGTGGTCTTTTGATCAATAGCTATCTGCGCGGCAATGGCAAGCAATATACCAACGACGAATGGAAGGAAAGCCTGGCAGCAAGTCCCTTCCCTGGCACTCAGGAGGTAACATCGCTCACCGCCGAGATGCAGTTGCCCAACTACTGTTTCTATAACGGCAACACCGTGCTACCCACAGGATTTATACTCAGTAACATCACTGAAGACACGGAAACGGGTAGCGTCAGTTTCATTGTTTCTCCCGATGAACCAGAGATACAGAAATGCGCCACACCTACCATCAATATCGCTGGTGGAGTGGTGAGCTTTGAATGTGAAACTGAGGATGTGACATTTAAATGGAAATATGCCATCAATGGTAGCAATGCCGAGAGTGATGGCGATAAGGCCATACTCGGAGGGACAACCAACTGCCACATTACTGTCTATGCCACGAAGGAAGGGTATCAAGATTCTGACATCGCAGAAATGGATGTTGAGCTACATGTTGGCAAGAAGGGCGACGTGAACACCGATGGAGCGGTGGATGTTGGTGATATCGTCACCGTGGCGAACATCATGGCTGGATATGACAAATAAAGAAAAAAGACAACGCCCTCCTCACAGTATGTTTATCGAGGCGCTGAAGGTCTGACCGGTCGGGGTGGCTGAGCCACAGGATGACCTGACGGATTCATGCCGTTGGCTGGGTTGAAGTTCATCTTGTTTCGCTCGTCCCAGGCACGCTGGCGCGAACGGTCGTTTCTATCCCATACAAAATGCTTCAGCAAATCGCCAACAGGCAGTTCCAGCCTGCCCCCACCGATATTGATATACGGATTGATAATGGGCACCGTCGTCCATTGTCCTGTCATCGGATCGACATAGCGCTTCGCTCCCAGATTGGCACCAAACAGTCTGCTGAAACGGATATCAGCATAGCCACCAAACGTCGTAGAATTCATGTAGGGACTCATTGCAGGACCTACCTGCATCTGATTGGCATAGTAGTAACCAAAGGCATGCAGCGACACTGCGTCGCTTAGCATATAAGCCACCGTGCCACCCACACCATATTGAGTCGAGAGTGTGCGCTGCCAGGGCATCCAATATTTGTTGGCCAGCCCTGATGCCGTAAACTGCCAACGACCCAGATTCTGGTAAAACGTCATCTGCCCCATCTCCGTAGTCATCAGTCCGGGCTTCTGGTCTGTCATACCAGCAAAACCGACGTACGCCCCATTCCACAGACGCAGTCCTGTCCCACCCTGCTTCGTCAGGTTGGTAAAGCTCTGGACTGCCGGATTTGTTGGAGCCGCAAACTCAGGCTGCATCATCTCCGTGCGATAACGCATGGAGTCCATCCGCAACTGCTTTCCGACATCAATCTTCTGCACATCAACATCCTTACCCGACAGCCCTTCACTGCCAACTTCCGTTTGGGCGCTCACATGCAGCGCCACCATCACAGTCATTAGGAGAAACAGTTTCTTCACCATACGCTCTGATTTCTATAATTTTTCTCCGCAATGCGAGCAATATCGGTCTTCGTCGCGCACCATAGCATCACAACGCGGACAATGCCCGTCCTTCGGCTTTTCTTTCGTCTCGTCAATAATGTTTGCCGTCACAATACCAGTGGGAACGGCAATGATGGTATAACCCAACAGCATAACGAATGCCGACAGCAAACGTCCAATAGCAGTAACTGGCGTGATGTCGCCATATCCCACGGTGGTCATGGTGACAATAGCCCAATAGACCGATGTGGCCAAATCGGTGAATTGCGTCTCGGGCTGACCGTTCTCAACCATAAACATCAGCGTACCCAGACAGATGTCCAGTATCAGCACGAACAGGAAATAGACAGCAATCTTGGTAAGGCTCTTCTGAAGCGAGTGCATCAGCATGTAACCTTCATTGATAAAGCTGAACAGCTTGAAAATACGGAAGATACGAATGAAGCGGAACGAACGCAACAGGATCATATACCGTGCGTTGGGCAGGAAGAAGGACAGATAAGGCGGCAAGGTAGACAACAAGTCAATCACACCGAAAAAACTCAGCACATAGTCGCGCTTACGGGGTGAGCAGTAGACGCGGGCAATGTATTCGACCGTAAAGAAGAAGGTCAGCAGATATTCCAGTATCTCCAGCACCAGTTTAAAGGTACATGCCAGCGAGGGAATCGTCTCGACAAACGAGATAATGATGCTCAGCGAGATGGCCGTTATCAGCGTCAGGTCAAAGACACGTCCTATCGGATGCTCCGACTCGAACATGATGCTATAGAGCCGTTCCTTCTCAAGCCAATGAGGTTTCTTCATACTTACAGTCCCTTTCTTTCTGATTTACCCCGCAAAGGTAAGAAAAAAAATTGGGACACAAGGACAAACTATGTTAAAAAACACAATACTATTCGTCGGATGGGGCATATTTCGCTCACTTATTCGTACCTTTGACTTCGTCGAAAGTACTCTCGCTCGGAAAATTGCAAATTTATTTGCATTTTCGCTCACTTATTCGTACCTTTGTGGCAGATAAACAAAATGAAATTATGAATTACTGTAAGAGAGAGAGATTACTGCTCTTGCTGAGCATGATGATGACAGTCAGTTTCACACTGATGTCCTGTACTGATAACGATGACGACGCAGGTGGCAGCGGAGGCGGTGGCGACACAGACAAGAAGTACGTAGAGCGCCTGGTGCCTGTTGTCGACCCAAAGAACAACCCGCAAGGCACCGTGATGCTGCGCTTCTACGACGACATGCCCAACGTGGCCTATGTCAGCGTCAGCCGCTTTCAGGAGATAATCTATCCAGGCACCACCATTCAGGTGCAAAGCCTGGGCGGCGGCAAGTATGCGCTGACAAGTCCCTGCGGAACAGCCACAGTAGACGCGGAGAAAAACCTCTTCATGAGCAACGACTACGAAGCGTTTACCAACATGATGGGAATGGTACAGCCGGGCATGCCTAACACAACATACGACGCGCTGCCCATCATCCGGTGGAAGTCGTTTGACGCCCAGCCCAAACAGGTGGACGTAACGCTGGACTACGGAAAATACGGCATCGACATCCGCGAGGACGCTGGGGACGTCTACTTCCCCTTCGCAACCATTTCCGACCTTTACGTAGACGGCTATATGCACATGGCCGACTTCAATGGGCTGACGGTAATGGTGGCTCCCAACGGCGCCTACAGCCTGGACAGCGGCTACCCCGAGTTCCTCATCACGCCCCTGCTCCAGGACACGCGCACAGCCGACATGGTGGACTACAGCTACAAGAACCTGTGCTTCACGCTTACCAACTTCTTCGGCTATCCTGGGCGCACGCTGCTGGAGAAGAGCATGAAGGAAAAGGGACTCGACCTGGCCTTGCAGGACTACGGCAAGGCTGGCACGATGACGCGCGACCTGCTGAAGTCGACGGATATGTACGACTTCTTCTCTGGTACTGCCACGCTGAGTCGTCTGCTCGACGATGGCGGACACACCTACACGGACCTGACGACGATTAACACGATAGACACCCTGAGCAGTTTCTATCAGAAGCTGAAACCCATCCGTAAGGCCAAGTTGGAGGAGTTTGACGGCTACTGTCCGGAATACCAGCCCATCAAGCAGACAAGGGACGACAAGAAAGCGTTGCGAAAACAGCTGAACGAACTGCGCGAGGAGAAGATTGGCAAGGATGTGCACTATACCAAGGTGGGCAACACTGCCTATTGCCAGTTCGACTCCTACATGTGCGACGACTCTGGATGGCGCAAGTTCTATAAGGGCGAGGGTCCAAAGCCCACCGTTGAGCAATATCCTAACGACTGGCTGGTCATTCTCGTCGACGCCATCGAAAGGGCACAGAACGACCCAGAGGTCAAGAACTTCATCCTCGACACATCGACCAACGGCGGAGGCTCGTCGGATCTCGTGATGTTTATCACTTCGATGTTCTGCGACAAGCCCGACATATACTACGAGAACGTGCTGACAGGACAGAAGATGAAGTGCACGTATGACGTAGACCGCAACCTGGACGGCAAGTTCGACGAGAAAGACAAGGAGGTGAAGCTGAAGATGAACATCGGCGTGCTCATCAGCAGTTACAGCTTCTCGTGTGGAAACCTGCTGCCAGCACTGCTGAAAGACTACGGCATCTGCCTGCTCGGCAAGCAGTCGGGAGGCGGTTCCTGCTGCGTGCTCTACAACCCCTCTGCCGACGGTTTCGGCTATCGATACTCCACCCACCGTGCCCGCCTCAACAACCTGAAAGGCGAGAACATCGACAACGGCATCAAGCCCGACTACGAGCTGGAATACAACGATTTCTTCGACATCCCCAAAGTGGGCAAACTGATAGAGGAATTCTACGCAAAATAGAATGTCATAAATATCCAGGGAAACGTATATCGTGTATCGCGGGGTCTTCCCCGCGATACACGATTTTTACAATCTCACACCTACAGACGCATTGACGTACCAGTCGTTCAGATGCCCGTGCATCGCATTATGCCTGTAGTTGAAGTTGTTGAACTGCCCATTGGCATTGATAAAATATCGGCTCCAATTGTAGGTGACGGAAAGCCGTGCGGTGAAGTTCAGCGCCACGCGGTTGTTGCGCGAGAATTCCCCTGTGCTTTGTATTTCGTAATTGTCAGCGAATTCGTAACCCTCCACAGAGACTCCTTGAGCGGCCAATATCTCAAGCATAATTAACTCTAACAAATTCGTATTTGCTATCTCCTTGAAATTGGTAGAGTAAGTATTGATGCGGGTGCGGTTCACCAGCGTCACCATCGGCATAGCCATAGCACTGATGAGCCATCCCTTGGCAGGCACGAAGTTGTAGGCATAGCCACCGCCCAGGGCCAGCTGATACTGGCGCAGGCGGCCGATGCCGTCCATCCAATAGATGGTTTCGGCATTCCGTTTGTCGGCATAGTCGAAATCAGCGTAGTAGCCCATCAGTCCCACGAGTGGTGACCCTGCCGAGCGAACCTGGATGGTCTTCTGGTTGTAGGCGGCGGCATAGGAGAATCTCTTGTGGTTGAAGATGTAGAAACCGTCGAAAATCAAGGTCTTGATGGAAATGGGCGAAACAAAATTTTCTGTGAACGTTTCATCCCATTGGTGTGGCTCTC
>JAEEVW010000053.1 GCA_016291085.1 Prevotella sp. | reverse complement strand
CAGCGATTGCTCAATGAATAATTGAGAATTCTACATTCAAACATCGCAGCGAAGCGAGAATCATTCAACATTCAAAACTCAACATTCAAAATTAAAATGAAATGCGAACGATTACATTAATCATTGTACACTGCAGTGCAGTACGGCCCGACCAGACGAGTTCCGCGGCACAGATTGATTCGTGGCATCGCCGGGATAACCACTGGAAACTGGGTATCGGCTACCACTACGTCATCCGTCGTAACGGAGAGATAGAGCCAGGCCGTCCGGAATGGATGATCGGCGCCCACTGTCTGCACCACAACGCCCACTCGATAGGCGTCTGCTACGAGGGCGGATTGGACATCCGCGGACACCCCGCCGACACGCGAACGGCTGAACAGAAGGCAGCCATGCGCACGCTGCTCGAACAGTTGCACCAGCGCTATCCCCGCGCACTGATTGTCGGCCACCGCGACCTCAATCCAGCAAAGAAGTGCCCCGGTTACGAGAACGTTGCCCAGGAGTATGCCGACCTGCAGCCTAGATAGCTATTGTACCGATAGACAACTCCCTCGCCATATAAGATGCGAGGGAGTTTGTATGTTCCGCTCGGAAAAACTCAAATAAATTTGGTTTTTCGCTCACTTATTCGTACTTTTGCACTAAAATATGGAGTCAGTGAAGTACAGAATACACCAAATGTTGCAAAGCGACAAGTTCTGGCAGTTTGTGCGCTTTGCCGTGAATGGATGCTTGTCATCAGCCATTCACTATGGGGTGTATTGTCTGCTTTTGTTGTGGACATACGAAAATGTAGCCTATGCTACAGGCTACATTATCAGCTTCGTCATCAACTTTTTCCTGACCAGCTATTTTACCTTCCGCACGAAACCTACGCTGAAGCGATTCATCGGCTTCTCGGGCAGTCATGCTGTCAATTTCGGACTGCACATCATACTTTTCAACGTGATGCTACAGTTAGGCGTTCATCGACTGATAGCCCCCCTATTTGTCATCTTCATCGCCATGGTGGTGCAGTTCACCATTCTGCGATGGGTCTTTAGGCCGAAATCAGAGACGACTAATACAACTCAGCCGGAATAAGTTCCTTGGCACGCTGGAAATCCTCCACCGTATCGAGCTCGATAGAGAAGAGGTCTGTGGTATCGACCACGCGGAAATGATGCCCCTGGGGGATCAGACGTTCGAAGGCACGCTCATAGAAGATGTCAATGAGACCCTCGCGTTCTATCATCTGTTCCAACTCCTGGAACAATGCAGCAGAATAGTCTGCGGCAATACGCTCGATACCCACCGACTCGCCAATGGCATCGGCAATGCTGCACGTCTTGCTCAGCTCTACCACACGTCCCGACTCGTCGACAATAATCTTAATCTCCTCTTCGCCACACTCATGACGGTTCAGGGCCAGAGCAGTACCCTGCTGACTGACCATACGGCTCACAGTCTGAGGGTCGCACAGGATGTCGCTGTCCATGAGCAGGAAGTCGTGCCCGTCGGTATAGGGGCGCGTCATCCACAACGAGAAGATATTGTTGTTGTGCTCGTAGTCGGCATTATGAATGAAATGGATGGTCAACTGGGAATAATGGGCAGTGAGGAAATCGCGCAGCATCTCTGCACGATAGCCTGTCACCACAACCAACTCGGTAATGCCAGCTTCGAGCATAGCATCAACAGTACGGGCCAGCAAGGTGCGTTCACCCACCTTCAGCAGGCATTTGGGACACTCGTCAGTCAGCGGGCGCAGACGCTTGGCCATGCCCGCAGCAAGAATAACTCCGATCATATTCAGTTGAAAGTTGAGAGTTGAAAGTTGAGAGTTGAGAGTTATTTGAAGGCAGCCTGAATCTTTGCGGCAATCTCCTTGAACTCCTCCTCGGAAAGCTTCAGCTTCTCGCGACGGAAGTCGGCATCAGCCTCACTCTGCATGGGAATGAGATGAATGTGGGCATGTGCTACCTCCAGACCCAATACCACCTGGGCTACTTTCTTACAGGGGAACGCCTGCTTAATGGCAATAGCCACACGCTTGGCAAACTGCTGATAACGAGCCAGTTCGTCATCATCCATGTCAAAGAAATAGTCGACCTCGCGACGGGGAATAACCAGTGTATGGCCCTTTACCAACGGGTTGATGTCGAGGAAAGCATAGAACTCATCGTTCTCTGCACATTTGTAGCTGGGAATCTCGCCAGCGGCAATTTTTGAAAATATATCCATAGTCTTTTCGGAATAACGGTATAACGGTATAACGGAATAATGACAGCACTATGCTATCGAAATCTTCTCAATACGCAGTTTGATGGTGCCACGGGGAATCTTGATCTCCACTTCATCACCGACCTTCTTACCCAACAGGCCCTGGGCAATAGGAGTCTTGATGGAGATCTTACCGGCACGAAGGTCGGCTTCGTTCTCGCTGACAATGGTGTAACTCATCGTGGTGTTAGTTGTCAGATTGGTCATCTCCACCTTCGTCAGAATCTGAACCGAATCAGTATTCAGACGAGATGTATCCACAATCTTTGCCTCAGAAATAGTGGCCTTCAGACGGTTAATCTTGTCTTCCAAATGAGCCTGAGCCTCCTTGGCAGCGTCATACTCACTATTCTCACTCAAATCGCCCTTCTCGCGAGCCTCAGCAATTGCAGCAGAAGCCTTCGGACGCTCTACCGCCTCTAAGCGGTGCAGTTCGGCTACGAGCTTGTCATAGCCCTCTTGTGACATGTAACTCATATTTACTATTTTAATATTTACAATTTACTATTTTATTCTTCAGACGCAGAAAAAAGAAAGAATTCCGACTCATCATTCGTCGGAATGCTTGCCACACTCTGTACCTTTAGGTCAGAGAATCCCTAAACTCTTATCATGTCCTTATTCGTTTGCAAAGATAGCAATTAATTCCCAACTGACAAAATTTTCGGCAAAAAACTTCAAAAAATGCTTGATTTAGGTCAAGAAACAAACCCTCATACACCAATTTTTATTAATAATTTCTCGAAAACAGAAAAGAATGTTATACCTTTGCAGCGTGTTTTTCATAGTATTAGATTTAAGGTTAACAAAGGTCGGGGCTCAGCGGAGTCCCATTTTTTTCGTGTAAGCATATGAATCCCAAGATATTGATTACAGGAGCCAGTGGTTTTATCGGCTCGTTCATTGTGGAGGAAGCCATTAAACGGGGCTTCGACGTGTGGGCTGCAATGCGAAAGAGCAGTTCACGCCAGTTCCTGTCTGACAATCGTATTCACTTCATCGAACTGAACCTCGCATCGGAAGAAGACCTGCGACAACAGTTGGCAGGACACTCGTTCGACTATGTGGTACATGCCGCCGGTGTGACGAAGTGTCTGGACAAGCAGGACTTTTTCCGCATCAACACGGAAGGCACACAGCACTTGGTACGTGCCCTGTTGGAGTTGGACATGCCATTGAAGCGTTTTGTCTACATCAGTTCGTTGAGCATCATGGGAGCCATCCGCGAAGAACAACCCTATCAGGAAATACGCGAAAGTGACGAGGCACGTCCCAATACAGCCTATGGTGAAAGCAAACTGGAGGCAGAGCAATGGCTCGACGCTTTCAGCCAAGAGCTAACAGCCAATAGCCAACAACCCCTTCCCTACGTCATCCTCCGTCCCACGGGCGTCTACGGACCTCGTGAGCGCGACTACTTCATGATGGCAAAGAGCATCAAGGCACATACCGACTTTGCTGTCGGATTCAAGCAGCAAGACATCACCTTCGTCTATGTCACTGACGTGGTGCAGGCCGTATTCCTGGCTTTAGAGAAAGGGAAGACGGGACGCCGCTATTTTCTGTCCGACGGGGAGGTCTACCAGTCATCGACCTTCAGCAACCTGATTCGACAGGAGCTGGGCAATCCCTGGTGGATTCGCATTACAGCACCCCTTTGGCTGTTGCGTATCATCACCTTCTTCGGCGAATATGTTGGACACCTGACGGGTAAGGTAACAGCACTGAACAACGACAAATTCCACATCATGCGCCAGCGCAACTGGCGGTGTGACATAGAACCTGCACGCCAGGAACTGGGCTATGAGCCACAAGTGAAACTGGAGGAAGGTGTACGTCGTAGTATCAAATGGTATAAGGACAACAAATGGCTGTGAAGATTAGCGAGTTATTAATACGAGAGAAAAAGCCCGCACATGGACTGCTGGCTTTTGAGTGGGTAGCTATCGGCTATCTGCTCATTACATTAGTCATGATGGCCATCATGTGGGACAAACTGGTCTCGCCGGCAGAAATGCTGAAAGGACGAGCACAGTTTCTCTTGGTCACACTGGCTTGCTGGGCCGTCTACTACCTCTGGCCATGCCGACTGATGATATTTGTCCGCGTATTGGTGCAAATGGCTTTCCTCGGCTGGTGGTATCCAGACACCTACGAACTGAACCGCGCCCTGCCCAACCTCGACCATGTTTTTGCCGGTTGGGAGCAATCGCTATTTGGTTGTCAGCCTTCCCTTCTTTTTTCTCAGAAAGTGCCTTACGGATGGTTTTCAGAACTGATGTGCTTAGGATACGTCAGCTACTTTCCGTTGATGCTGATTACCTATCTCTATTATTTCTTTAAGCGCTATCAGGAATTCCAGATGACAGCTTTTGTCATGTTGGGCTCCTTCTTCGTCTACTACATCGTCTTCATCCTGCTACCTGTCACAGGACCGCAATTCTACTATCTGGCAGTGGGCACTGATCAGATAGCACAAGGCATATTCCCCAATCTCGGTGACTGGTTCCTCACTCACAGCGAGCGCATGGCGGCACCGGGATGGAAGGATGGATTCTTCTACCACCTGCTCGACCTGACACATGATGCAGGAGAGAGACCCACAGCAGCATTCCCCAGCAGCCATGTAGGAGTAACAACCGTTGTCATGCTCTTGGCGCTGCGTACACACAGCAAACGACTTGTGTTGACCATCCTGCTGTTTTACGTCCTCATGTGCCTGTCAACGGTCTACATCTACGCCCATTATGTCGTCGACGCACTGGCAGGTTTCGTCACAGGAGCAGCAGTTTATTTTCTCCTTATTCGCCTCTACTTCCACAAGAACTGACACCAGCGCAAAAGGGGCATAGGCGGCAAAAATATCGGAAATCGGCTGATTTTAATTAGATTAACAATTAAAATCGCGCTTTTCCTCGTTTTTTTCGTACCTTCGCGGCAAATTATATATAATAGCAAAACAAATGATGAAAACAAAAGGTTTAATTTTAGGTCTTGGCGTACTGCTGATGACCTCGTGTTCAGGAAAGTTAGGACAACTGACAAGTGACAATTTCAAGGTAACTCCCAACCCGTTGGAGACTGAAGCCGGACAGGTGACAGCAACCATCAACGGTACGTTCCCTGAGAAATACATGAATAAGAAGGCGGTAGTGACGGTAGTCCCCGAACTGCGCTTCACCAAGAACGGCACACAGCAGGCCGTCAAGGGTCAGCCGGCTACATTCCAGGGTGAAAAGGTGCTGAGTAACGATCAGACCATCTCGTATCTGCTGGGCGGCCACTACACCATGAAGACCGTGTTCCCCTATGAGGAAGCCATGCAGAAGAGCGAGCTTTTCTTGACGTTCGACGCTAAGATTGGCAAGAAGGCCGTCCAGGTTCCTGCCGTTAAGGTGGCTGACGGTGTCATTGCCACCAGTGAACTGTGGCACAAAGCACTGCTGCAGTCGCAGGGCAGCGTAGCTCAGGATGGTTTCCAGCGTGTCGTAGCACAGAAGCAGGAAGCTAACATCAAGTTCCTGATTCAGCAGGCCGAACTGCGCAAGAGCGAGTTGAAGAACGGTTCCGTACAGGAGTTCGTCACCCTGCTGAAGAAAATCAGTCAGGATCGCGAGCGTCTGAACCTCCAGAACGTCGAGGTTTCTGCTTATGCTTCTCCTGATGGTGGTTTCACCCTGAACGAGAAGTTGGCCAACCAGCGTCAGCAGAAGGTCGAGGGCTACGTCAAGCAGCAGATGAAGCAGGCCAAGCTCACTGAGCCCATCGAGGCTAACTATACCGCACAGGACTGGGAAGGTTTCCAGCAGCTGGTAGCAGCTTCTAACATTCAGGACAAGGATGTCATTCTGCGCGTTCTCTCTATGTATAAAGATCCCGAGGAGCGCGAGCAGCAGATCAAGAACATGAGTGCTGGTTTCCGTGAGCTGGCCGACGGCATCCTGCCCGAACTGCGCCGTGCCCGTATGACCATCAATTACGAGACCATCGGACGCAGCGACGACCAGATTCAGCAGCAGCTGAAGGACGACGCCTCACAGCTCAGCAACGAAGAGATGCTCTATGCCGCCACGCTGACCGACAATGCCGCAGAGAAGAAGGACATCTACCTGCAGACTACCAGCCAGTATGCCCAGGATGTTCGCGCCTTCAACAACCTCGCCACACTGGCTTGGCAGCAGGGCGATATGGCCGAGGCACGTCAGTGGCTGGAGAAGGCTCAGGCCGTCAAAGCCGACTGTCCCGAGGTGCTGGCTAACTTAGGCATGCTCGCATTACAACAGGGCGACCTGCAGACTGCCGAGAACTTCATCGGTCGTGCTGCTGGTGCTTATAATCTCGCCGAAGTACTTGGTAACCTGCATCTCGCACAAGGCAACTACGCGCTGGCTGCACAGGACATGAAGGATGTCGTATCAAATAGTGCCGGTCTGGCTCAGTTGCTCAACAAGGATTATGTGGCTGCTGCCCAGACGCTGCGTGCCGTAAAGCCCGGTGATGCCATCACCGACTATCTGCAGGCCATCGTTTGTGCCCGTCAGGGTAACGAGGGTATGGCAGGATTCTTCCTGCGCCAGGCCGTTGACAAGGATGCCTCATTGGCAACCTACTCTGCTAATGACCTGGAACTGATCAAGGTAGGCAAGTAATCAAGGAGTTAAGGAGTTAAGAAGTTAAGAAGTTAAGATAAATGTCAGGAGGTCGACTCATTGCACTCCTTTCCGTCGTCTTGTTGCTGTCGGCATGTGGTGTCGACAGCAACAAGTTTCGGCTTGAGGGACGTCTGCGTAACATGAATCAGGGCATGTTCTGGATTTACAGCCCTGATGGTGGCATCGAAGGCATCGATACCATTCAGGTGCACGAAGGACGATTCTCCTACGAGACGGAACTGCGTGTGCCAGCGACCTTTGTCGTGATATTCCCTAACTTCTCGGAGCAGCCCGTCTTTGCCGAACCGGGCGAAGAAGTCGACATCAAGGGCGATGCCTCGCATCTGAAGGATATCATCATCAAAGGCACCGACGACAATGATGCCATGACTGAACTGCGCATGGACCTGAACGAGCTGATGCCTCCGGAAATTCCAACGGCTGTCGCTAAGTTCATCAATGCCCATCCCAAGTCGCGTGCCAGCCGATATCTTTTGCAGCGTTATTTCCTGTCTGATCCGCAAGCCAACATGCAGCAGGCCTATGTCCTTGTCTCGCTGATGCAGAAAGAAGACCCTGACGACGTCCTGCTGGCGAAATGGAAGAAAGATCTGGAAAGTCTGCGCAATGGTCAACTGAACAAACCCCTGTCTGATTTCTCTGCCAAGGATATCAAAGGGCGCAACGTGTCGTTGAGCGACCTGAAGTCAAAAGTCAACGTCATCACGGTATGGGCCTCGTGGAACTACCAAAGCACTGACATTCAACGCCGGCTGCAGCGTCTGAAGAAAAACCACGGCGACAAACTCAGCATAGTAAGTGTCTGTCTGGACGCTGACTACAAGAAATGCAAGCAGACCGTCGAACGCGACTCCCTGCCTTGGAAGACGGTATGCGACGGACGCATGTGGCAGACACCCATGCTTTCGAAACTCGGCATAGCCGATGTGCCTGGCAATCTGGTGCTCAACGACAAGGGCCTGGTCATAGCCCGTAACCTGAGTCCTCAGAAACTGGAGGATAAAATACAGCAAACGCTCAAGTAGGAGTGATAAACGATAAGTGATAAGTGATAAGTGATAAACGATAAGTGATAAGTGATAAACGATAAGTGATAAGTGATAAACGATAAGTGATGATTGGGAAACTGCTGAAATGGACTATACGCATAGCTTGTGTACTGGTGGGATTAATAGTTCTCCTGCTGGTTGCAGGCTTCTTCGTCGTCAATTCCACTTCCTTCCAGCAGAAACTGCTTCAGCGGACTACGTCTCTTCTTGAAGACAAGCTACAGACCAACATCCAAATCGACAGTGTCAGCATCGACCTGTGGACGCTTGATGCCGAACTCTATCGGCTCTGCGTCGAGGATCGCCAACAACGCAAGATGCTTCAGATGGACTATCTGAAGGCCGATGTGGACATCTGGCCGCTCCTCAACCGCAAACTCCGCATCAGCGAGGCAAAGGTAAAGGGGCTGCATGCCGAACTGCACCACATGCCCCACGATTCCATCGACTCTATCGCCAACTACCAGTTTGTCATCGATGCCTTCAAGAAAGACCCCCACCAAACCTCCCCGAGGGAAGGCTCTGGTCACTCCCCCTCGGGGGAAAAGAAGGGGGGGTCGCTCACGTTCATTATGAACAAGTTTACTGCCGAGGATATCCAGGTCAGCTACAACAACTACACGTTCTCCCTCGGCAAGCTTCTCTACACGCAGAAACGCCGCAAGAAGACCAATATCGCCATCGAACAGCTGTCGGCACAATGGGACCGCACCAACAAGAAAGGCTGGCAGGTGACGAACGATGCCACCATCGGCCAGCTATTGCTACACAATGAGAACAACCACTGGCTCGTCGACATCAACAATCTGCACTTCCGTAACGACAACCACCATCCCCGCAAGAACGCCGGCAGACCGAAGCGTGGCTTCTTCGACGCAGAACACTTCAACGCCTATGCCAACCTGAAGGCGGATCTCGACTACGTCAAAGGTGACTCCGTGCACGGCAGACTCACCCACTTTACGGCACGCGACACCATTATGGGTATCGACATCCGTAACCTGCAAACCACCTTCTCCTACAACAAGAAGCGCATCTTCTTCCACGACTTCGCCGTCCGCCAGATTGATACCGAGCTCAGTTTCGATAAAGGCTACCTCGTCCTGCCCAGCAAGAAGCAGGGCCGAACCTTGTCCTTCCGCACGTCAACAATCACAGGACGCACGATCCTGAAGGACATCTCGCGCACCTTCGCACCCGTGCTCAGCGGATTCACCATGCCCCTGAACCTCAGCGTACGGTTCAGCGGCAACGCCAACAGCATGACCTTCAGCAACATCAAGGTCTTTACCGACAACAAGCAGCTCGCTGTTGCAGCCCACGGCAACATCAACAACCTGAAGGACAAATACAAGCTCCACGTTCATTTCGACATAGACCGTATGGTGGCTGACGGAGGCATTACGGAAACCGTCATCAAGCAGTTCCCCGTCAAGCGTTTCATGATGGAACAGCTCCATGCCCTCGGCACACTCCACTACCGCGGTTCGTTCAATGTGCTCTGGAAAAAGGAAGAGTTCCAGGGCAATCTGGGCACCCGCGCCGGTGTCATGAAATTCTATTTCGCCATCGACGAAAACAACAAATACCTCTCCGGCAATGCCAGCACCGAATTCCTTGAAATCGGACAGGTCATGGATATGGATGATATCGGTCCTGTTGCTGCTACGGCCACCTTCAAGATTGATATCTCCAAGCCCCGTACCGCCATCATGCGTAAACGTTTAGGCGGCAAGCTGCCCATTGGTGAGATGAAGGCCCATGTGTCGCGCGCCTCCTATAAGTTCATTTCCACCAAGGATCTCGACATCCAGATCGTCAGCGACGGTGCTGTGGCCGAAGGCAACCTCAATGCCGCCGGCAAATGGGTGGACCTGAGCTGTACGTTCAGCTTCACGAATACCAGCGAGATGCACAAGATAAAGGTCAAGCCCAAGGCCAAGCTCCATCTTTTCGACAAGTCTACCGAGAAAAAGAAAATGGATCCTGCCGAACAGGAAGCCCTTCGTAAACGAAAGCAAGAGGAGAAAGAGGTCATCAATGCCGTCAAACAACGGGTTAAGGCCGAGAAAAAACGCCTCAGGGCCGAGCAGAAGCAAGCCGAAGCTGAACAGCGCGCCGCCGTCAAGGCCGCCAAGGAACAGCGTAAGGCCGAAGAGAAGCAACGCAAAGCTGAAGAGAAAGCCGCCCGCAAAGCCGCCAAAGCCGCCAGCAAAGCCACCGACCACTAAAGTATCGTCGATAACTTCGAGCGTAGCGATAACTTCGAGCGTAGCGATAACTTCGAGCGTAGCGATAACTTCGAGCGTAGCGATAACTTCGTTAACTTCGTTAACTCCTCACTTCTTCCTTCTCTTCCTCCCTCTGGCAGAACTCTTCTTCCCCTTAGGGTCGTCAGTATCCATCGCATCCAACAGCGAGTGCTGTTTCTGACGCAGATAGTCGACAATGGTAAACGTGCGTTTCGACATCTGCTGCAACAGATAGCGACGCGAGAGCCACGCCTGCCGCAAGTCATCGTAATTCTCGGTCAGTCGCTTCATGGCCTGTTTGTTTTGCGACTTGATATCGGGTATCAATGCCAGCGGCTTGCCCAACACCTTGTTTAATGTCTGGTCGAAATAAGTGGCACTACGCTTCACACGTTCCAGGAAATCATCCTCGTGCAGGGCGGCAATGGGCATCCGCTGAATCATCGCCCGCCACTTGTCGGCCACCGCGACGACCTGTTGCTTGTAGTCCTCCAGGGCCCGCTTGTGCAACTCGGCAATATCGGTATAGGCACGATAGAAAAACTCCATGATGAGACGCCCCAGGTATTCCTCACGATACAGGATATCCTTAAAATCAAACATTTCCATCAGCAGATGGCGATAGTATTCGTCCTTCAGCGTGGGCAACTGCTCGATGCTACGCTGGGCAGCCTCTTCCTGATGCGAGATATAGCTGTCCACACGCTCGTCGCAGATGATGGCCTGTGGGGGAATCGGCGAGGCCAGCACCATGCCCTCCAGCGTCTTGCAACGGCTCAGCGCCACATACACCTGTCCCGGGGCAAACGACAGGCTGGCATCGATGATGGCCCGTTCGAAGGTCAGACCCTGGCTCTTGTGGATGGTAATGGCCCATGCCAGTCTGAGTGGCAACTGCGAGAACTTGCCCAGCACCTCCGTCTCTATCTCGCGTGTCTCGTCGTTCAGCGTATAGCGGGCATTCTCCCATTCCAGCGGCTCCACCTCAATGGCATTGGCATCACCCGGACAATACACCTCCAGCCTGTTGTCCTCAGCCAGCGTCACATGTCCGATGCGCCCGTTATAGTATCGGTGTTCACCCGAGGGGTCATTCTTCACGAACATCACCTGCGCACCCTCCTTCAGCACCAGTGTCTCAGCCGTGGGGTACGAATAGTCAGGGAACGTGCCCTCAATCTTCGCACGATAGGTATAGGAACGCGCGGGGAGTTTCTTCAGTTCCGACTCGTTATAGTTGTTTGCCTTCTGGTTGTGCGTGGTCAGCCGGATATAGGGAGACTCTCCCCCTAGCCCCTCCTTGTCAGGGAGGGAAGCTGACACTCTGCTATTCAGCAGTTGCAAGTCCTCCGTCGTGGGGCGTCCCTCGCGGATGTGGTTCAACAGGGTAAGAAACGTGTCGTCCTGCTGCCGGTACACCTTTTCCAGCTGGATGGTCACATAGTCTATCTGCCCCAGTGCCTTCGAACCGAAAAAGTAGGGGGTATCGTAATACGGCGCCAGCACGCGCTCGTCCTCGGGGGTCACCACGGGCGTCAACTGTTGCAGGTCACCAATCATCAGCAGCTGTACGCCGCCAAAGGGCTGATAGCGGTCGCGAAACCGTCTCAGCACGCTGTCGATGGCGTCCAGCAGGTCGCTGCGAACCATCGATATCTCGTCGATGATCAGCAGGTCCAACGATGCAATGATTTTCCTTTTCTCCTTGCCGAAGTCGAACCGCGACTCTATCTTCGCACCAGGCACGAAGGGCGAGAAGGGCAGTTGGAAGAACGAATGAATCGTCATGCCACCCGCATTGATCGCTGCCACACCCGTCGGAGCCACCACGATGCTGCGCTTGCTGCTGTGTTCCACCACCGACTTCAGAAACGTCGTCTTTCCCGTACCGGCCTTACCGGTCAGGAAGATGCTACGCCCCGTGTGCTCCACGAAGTCCCACGCATGCTGCAACTCTACGTTCTGCTCCATTACCTGCTACCCTTTTGTCTTATCTTTCACCAACAAATTCTGAGGGGGCCATGCCGGTTTCCTGCTTGAAGATTTTCTGGAAATAGGCGCGGCTGAAACCGCAGTGGTCGGCGACGGCCTCGTTAGTCCAGTCGCGGTGCTCGTGGAGCACGCGCTTGGCCTCGTCGATGCGCAGGGTGGTAATCCAACGGGTGAACGAGTTATGCCCTGAGGCTTTGACCCATGCCGTCAGCTGGTAGCGGGGAACGTTCATGGCGTCGGCGGCTATGGGACTGGTGATGCCGGCCTTCAGGTGGCCTCCCGATGCCAGCCAGCGTTCTACGGCGCGGCTGATGCAGGCCTTATCCTCGGCGGAGAACGACGAGGCATACCCGGCTTTCGTTGTCTCCTCGGCATTGGCTTCCGCCTCGCGCACCCGTTTTATGTCGTTGCTGGTGAAGTAGCGCACGAAGCTGAACCACAGCATGAAGATGCCCCAGAAGAATGCCAAGCCATAGATGATGAGCAGGATGTTGGGGCCAAAGATGAAGACAGGCACGAAGATGGCCATGAGTCCGGTCACGGCGATGGCATGCTTCATCCATCGCGTCAGCCCCTTGCGCTCGCTGTCGTAGTAGTTCTCGATGGCGGCCTGCATGCGCTGCAGCTCGCGGAACTGCAACAGGCTGTAGTAGGTCTGCATGGCAGCATAGAACACACTTAATGCCATCTCGGTCCATAGCACGCGGTCGGACAGGCGGCTGACGGGGTTTCCGTCGGTAGTCACCGCAATGGCGAGACCGGCAATCACCAGCAGCGTGACGCCCAGCCAGCCCCAGCGCTCGAAAGCGGTCAGGTGGCCTTGTCGTTGCAGGTTCAGCACCGTCAGACTCATCAGTCCTGAGGCAGGCACGAAGAATGCCAGGTTGGCCAGCACGCCCTGTGTCACACCCATCAGACGCAGTTCGGTGACATACTGCACCAGGAACTGTGCGCCGATGAGTGCCAGCGCACCCACCATGAGCCAGCGCGACCGGTTGATGACCGCATCGCGTCGGGTACGCTCGGGCATCAGCAGGATGAGTGCTGAGCACATGAGCACCATCAGTACGACGATAGAAAACTGCAACTCTTTCATTTCGGTTGCGAAGATACGAAAAAGTGTGCAAATGACAAAGAAAAAAGCGAAAAAGTGTGTCAATTTGCCGAATAGACACACCAAAATAGGCATTTCGACACAACATTTTGCGTTTCGACACACCTCGTTTCACGACGTTTTCCTATTTTTGCACACGATAACAAGAGGTTATGATGGACAACCATAAACCTCGACCATTAAACGAGTAACACCCAAGACTATGAACATTGCCGAATTCTTTCACGATGCCCCGATGCTCGCCACCTTCATCACCCTGGCCTATGCCGCCATTTGGGGAGTGTTCTTCTATATCCTGATTCGAATGTACAAAAAATAGAAGACGAGAAGACAAGAAGACGAGAATTATAAAAACAATAAACGATATGAATACTAAACTAACATTATCAAACAGACTTCACCGCGTCCTCACCGTGGTGCTGACGATGGCTGCACTCGCGACAGGGCAGTCGGCGTGGGCTACGAGCACTTGGACTGTGACGAACGCTGACAATGTGTTTACCATTACCCGTAGCGAGAGCGGAACGGCAGAGACCGTAAAGTACCACACCGTCAGCCTCACGGCATTGGCCGGCAAGCATTTCACGGCTGTGAGTGGTGAACTGACCTTTGCTGCCAGTGAGACCAGCAAGACGGTCACCGTGACGGAAACGGCCCAAAACGATGTGAACAAGACATACCGTTTCCAGACCGTCATGTCGCGCAGCTACCGCCTGGAAGTGACGAACACCAACGGCTACCTGCTGGCCTATCGGGACCGCATCATAGAATTCGGCAACGATTATCTGTACAAGACCAGATATTTGAACAACAGTCTCCAGAACCTGGTTGTCTTTAACCAAGATGGCAATTTCAGCACCGTTGACCCGAACGACATTGTCAGTTACCTGAAGAACCAGGTCAACAAGTACATTGATGTGCAATACGACCCATCGACAAACCCAGAGCATGTGATGTCCGGCGACTACATCAAGATTGACGACGGCTATGACTACAACGACAAGACGTTGTGTACCATTCCCACGGCAAGCGTCTTTCTCGGTGCCACAGCAAACGAACCCCTGCAAAGCTATCTGAACGACATCGGAGTCAGGCTGTACGCCACCGTCTGCTTCACCATGAAAGAGGAGAACGACGGCTACCAGTATATCCAGATTCTGGTAGACAAAACCGATGCCTACGACGGCAAAGACCCCGACGGCAAGGTGAAGAAGCCATCCGAATCGTTGTACAAGGCTTGCTTCGAGATGAGCAAAGGGACTAGCGTGGTCACCGACGACCATAAGATGTTCTTTCCCCACCTGTACGACTCCAGCTTACCTTCCCATCACGAGTTCGAGTATGCAGACGGCTACCTCTGGAGCCAGGCTTTCAAGAGCGATGCCTACGATGCTCTCAGCAATGGTGCGCTGAATTTGGACCCGAGGGTGAGGGACATCAACGTGCGCTTCGACGCCAACGGAAAGAACGAGGACACATGGTACCTGAAGGACCTATTTGTGCGTCTGGCCCTGCTGGATGAGAAGAGTCCGGACATCATTGCCAACGACGTTGTCATCTCTGCTGCCACCTACAACCGCGGCAATACGGTGTACATCAGCGTTCCCTTCACGGAGATCGTCAATGTGACGGGTTCGCCAGCCATCAACACTACCTGGGGCACTTTGCGCTACGTGGCAGGCTGTGGCACCAATGTGCTCACCTTTGCCGGCGTCATCGATGCCGTAGCAGGCACCAAACTGCAGATTACCGGTCTGAGCGGGGGTGTGGAAGATACGGCGGGTAATGAGTTCAAAGGTACCCGATACCGCTCAAAGGTTTTCGACGAGTATGTCTCCACCGAGATAAGCACTCCTGTTGGCACGCCCTATCTGACCTTCAACGGATTTGCCATCACTTCAGGTTACTCCTCTGGCGGTAACGGTCCCGAGGATGAGTTTCCTATGTTGGTCGACGGCACCACTACTACCCGATGGCTTGTTGAAGACGGCATGGGGCCCTTCTCCACGGTCTATGTGGAGTTCACCTACGGCAGTCCCATCGTGCCCAAGGGCTACATCCTCACTACCGGCAGCAATGTGTCCGGCCATACGAACCGCAACCCCAGGAGTTGGGTACTGAAGGGCAAGATCAACAGCAGTGACCCATGGACCGACCTAGCCACCGTGAACGACGGCAACCTGCCCAACACAGACAGGACCGACGTGCGGTTCCTCATCGACAACGCCAAAGCCTACCAGTACTTCCGCTTCGAAGTCTCGGCTATAGGGGACAAGGAAGGCGAATACTACAAAATGGAACTGAGCGAGCTGCAACTGCTGGGCACCTTCGAGACGGACGTGAACCGTAACATCGCCAACAGCACTATCAGCGGTCTGGATGCCTACTACGAATATACCGGCTCCGTCATCCCCGTCAGCTACACCGTGACGGCGCTGGACGGCACCGTGCTGAAGAAAGACAAGGACTACACAGAGGAGTTTACCCTGAAGAATAGTTCCGACGCCGTACCGGTCAAAGACGAGGGCACCTATACCCTTTCCATCAACGGCATGGGCGACTACAGCGGAATGCAGACCGCGGACTTCACCGTCCAGGCAGCCCAAGCCGTCACGTCCGGCATGACCTCCATAGGCTCCGGCGTCTATCAGGTAACAGGCGACGTCACCACCAGCGGCCGCATCATCATCAACGGCACCGTGACGCTGTGTCTGCGCAGTGGTGGTAAGCTCACCGCCGAGAAGGGCATCCAGGTAGGCGAAGGGGCAAAGCTCATCATCAACGGCCCCGGCAGCCTGATAGCCAACGCCGAGGACAATAACGCCGGCATTGGCGGAACCTACGCGAATGACTACTCCAGATATGGCGAAATCGTCATCAACGGCGGCACCATCACGGCCAACGGCGGACGCTATGCTGCGGCTATTGGTGGCGCAAGGGACAGCTGGAACGGCCGGGGCGTCGACAATAACCATACCCCCAGCATCACCATCAACGGAGGTGTCATCACTGCCTACGGCGGCGTGTTTGCTGCGGGCATCGGCGGCGGATGTAATTATTCCAATAGTTATTATTGCGGTCTGCCTGGCGATATCACCATCAACGGCGGACAGGTGAAAGCCTGGAGCTATGGTGACGGTGGCGGCATTGGCATCGGCAAGGGCAATAATGCCCGTAGTGCGGGCGGTACGCTGGTCCTCGGATGGACCGACAGCGCCAACGACTATGTGGATGCCAGCCGGTATAACATGGACTATATCAGTTTCGCCAACAGCAAGGAATTCCTGATTGCGGGTGACAACATCATGGCCAATACGTCCAACATCACTTCAGGCTGCAAGATTATCCCGAAGACCGCAGCGATGGACAACAACCTGGCCTACGCCACAGTGAGCGGCATTGACGAGACTTATCATTATACGGGCAACGAGATTGCTTTGAACTATACGGTGACGGACATCTATAGCAATACGTTGGAGAAGGGTACGGACTATACCGAGACCGTTTCGCCCTCGCCCGTAAACGCTGCCGGCAACTATACGTTGACACTCAACGGTGCAGGCAGCTACGACGGCACTCAGCAGACCATCCACGTTAAGGTGGTTTACTCCGCCCCGACGGGACTCCACCAGACGGCCTATACCGAGAACTCAGCCACCATCGGCTGGGAGGGAAGCGCTGCACAATACGATGTGCAATACAGCGAGGACCAGACATTCGCTACGTCAACACAGACAACCGTCAACACCCATTCGGCAGAGATTACAGGCCTCACTTCGCTGAACAACTACTATGCCCGAGTGCGCATAGCAGCCGGTGACCTGAGCGAATGGAGCGAGCCGATAGCCATCTATGCCTCCGACAGGCAGTGGGTGGGCGTCGGAGCGTCGTCTGAAGGCACGTCAACGAACCTGCCCCTGAACAGTTATTATGCTTACAACCTGACGCAACAGATCTATACGCATGCCGAAATAGGCCAGCAAGGAACCATCGCGGCCATCAGTTTCTGCAACCACTCTGAATGGGACCAGACCTGCGAACCCGTGAACATCTTCATGGTGCATACGGACAAGACGGCTTTCGACAGTGACAACGACTGGATCACCGTCACGAATGCCAATCTGGTGTTCAATGGCACGGTCCAGTTCAATCACGAGGGATGGACCACCATCGAGTTCTCCAAGCCGTTTATCCACGACACCGATCAGAACGTCGCCCTCATCATTCAAGAAGGTGACGGCGGTTGGTACTCCGAGAGCATGAACTTCAGAACCTACGACGGCACCGACAACAACACCCTCTACCGCCACCAGGACAACGAGACGATGGATCCCACCAGCAGTGACATCAATACGATAGAAGGTAAAAGAACGTCGAGCAAGAGCCAGGTGCTGCTGCGATTCAATCCCGTCATCACACTGGCAGACAATGCCGACAACGCCTCGGTCATCGAACAGTACAACGGTAAGGACGCGGATGTAACCCTTGCAGGCCGCACGCTTTACAAGGACGGCAAGTGGAACACCATCTGTCTGCCGTTCGACCTGAACCTCTCTGGTAGTATCCTCGATGGCGACAACGTGGATGTGCGCACACTGAGCAGTAGCGATTTCAGCAACGGCACGCTGACGCTGAACTTCACCGCCGAAGGCTCTGTAACGACTCTCACCGCAGGTACACCTTATATTATTAAATGGTCGAAGACTAACGAGTCCGACCCCGACTTAACAAATCTCGTCAACCCGACGTTCAAGGGCGTGACCATCAACAACTCGGTGAACAATGTGAGCTTCACCCATGTTCAGTTCATTGGCACCTACAGTCCCATCGTTTGGGAAACAGAGAACAAGAGCATCCTGCTCGTAGGTGGCAATAACCTCTACTATCCGCTTAGCGGTGCGAGCATCAACGCCTTCCGCGCGTACTTCCAGCTGAACGGCACCACCAATGCCAGCGAATTCGTGCTGAACTTCGGAGGCGAGGGGACGACAGGAGTAAGACCCCACTCTATCTCCCCCGAGGGGGAGAATACGGAAGCCTCCCCTCGGGGAGGTTTGGAAGGGGTCGCCTGGTACACGCTGAGCGGTACGCGCCTCGACCAGCAGCCCACACAGAAGGGCATCTATATAATCAATGGCCGAAAGGTAATAATAAAATAAAAGAAGTTAAAGGAGTTAACGAAGTTATCACTACGCTCGAAGTTAACGACAATAGTTATGGCAAACAGTAAAACATTCAGAGAGGTACGTGCGTGGCAGACCGCCCACGAGTTCGTATTGGCCTTCTATAAGACCAAGTCCATGTTTCCCGATGACGAGAAGTTCGCCCTCATTCCTCAGTTCCAGCGTGCTGCGGTCAGCATTGCAGCCAACATCGCCGAGGGTTACCGTAAACTCTCCAAGGCCGACAAGCTGCGTTTCTTCAACATAGCGCAAGGCTCGCTCGAAGAGTGCCGCTATTATATAATATTGTCACACGACGTGGGCTACTATAGCGATGCAACAGCCAACGAAATGTGGGCGAAGATAGAGGCCGCATCCGTTGTGCTCAATGCCTACTGTCAGGCTATTAAGGGCAACAAAGGCATCATGGATGAGGAATAAGGTAATGTCGTTAACTTCGTTAACTTCGATAACTTCGAGCGAAGCGATAACTTCATAAAAAAAGAAAGAATAAAAACAATAAACAATATGAAAAAGCATTATTCAAAGCCCTCGATGGAGGCAGTAGAGATCAAGAATCGTCAGCAGCTGCTGGCAGGTAGTGTTACCGGCGTCGACGGCAACGTCTTCGACGGAACCATCAACGGCAGTAACGAACCCGGCCGCGCCCCGGAATTCCAGAAGATGGAAGAGCTGCTGTTCGGGAAGTAAAAAATTCAACTTTCTGAAGTTCATTTGATGAAGACAAAAACAATGAAAACTATCACCAAAAAACTAAACCGCGTCCTGACGGCGGTGCTGACGATGGCAGCACTGGCTGTGGGGCAACAGACATGGGCAGACGAGGTGACTGACCACTGGGGCGGCGCGGAGGCCGACGGCACGATGGCGCATCCCTACGTCATCAGCGACAAGGCGGGATGGGACCTGCTCATCGAGAAGTCGAAGACCGCAGGCTATACCAACGGCAAATACTTTGAGCTGGCGGCCGATATCAGCGGCGTCACCAAGAGCGTCTCTGCCTTCGGCGGTCATTTAGACGGCAAGGGACATAAGGTCACGCTGGAGACGGAGAAGGGCGTGTTCTGCTACGGACTCATCCAAGAAATCGTCGCTGCCAGCACCATCAGCAACCTCACCGTGGATGGTTCCATCAGTAATAACGATTGGGCGGTCGGCGGCTTCGTAAGGCAAGCCGGGTTCCCCGTCACCTTTACCAACTGCCGCTGCAGCGTGGACATTACCTCCTATAGCCAGGACAGCGGCAGTTTCCGCGGAGGCGGTTTCATCGGCCTCACCAGTCAAGACAACGTCTTCGACCGCTGCATCTTCGACGGCTCATTCACCAGCAGCGTCACGGTCGGCTTCTACCCGTGGATAGGCGGCAACTATCCAAGCACATACACCAACTGCGCATCCATTTACGGTGGCAATGCGAACTTCCGCAATGGCTCTACCGATGTGCGTTCCTATACACTGACGCTCACCGAACCCGCTACCGTTGTGCGCACTGGCAGCACTGCCATCGGAAACGGAGCCGGCACGGCCTACACCGACGGCTTTAGCTATGGCGGCGACGAATATCACACCGTGGGATCCACCGTCACCCTCTGCCCCCCTGCCGGCATCAGCATCACTGCCGCTACCTACAACGGCCTGTCCGCCACCATCAACACCGACGGCACAGCGAGCTTCGCCATGCCTGCCGCCAACATCACCGCTGCCATCACCGGTTTGGTGGCCAAATACATCGATGCCGAGGGTGCTGAACAGACCCACGCCGTCACGCTGATAGGCAGCAGCAGCGAGCACGTTACTATGGAGGGAGGCTGGTATGCTGTCAGCGGCGATGTCACCATCAACCAAGGCCTCACCCTCACCGGTGCGACCCACCTCATCCTCACCGACGGCGCCACGCTCACCGTTAACAACCAGAAATTCGAAACATCCGCATTCACTCGTATCGCCATCGACGCCACCGAACTAAGCATCTATGGCCAAACACTCGGCACCGGTACACTCAACGCTTACAGTAGTAACATCGAAGGCGGGATTCAAAATACAACAACTTACGCCTTCGCCATTAAAGCTTCCGGCAGTGTCACCCTGTGCGGTGGCTGCGTCAACGCGATGGCTACTGCGATGGAAATGCTGCATGTCCAACAACCAGGTCCCGTCAATTGCTGTGGCATCAATGCAGAGGGCAACAACGTCACTGTGATCCGAGGACAGCTCAGCTCCATCGCCAATTTGCAAAAAGATGATGTCTATGCCTGGCTGAACAGTATCTCCGCTAAAGACGTGATACTCGACTGGCGCCATCCCAACGATCGCATCACTCTCCAGTTGCAAGGCGACAACACACCATCCGTGCGCGTCGCCAGCGGCAAGACCCTGTACAACGGCAAGGAGATGATCCACGGCACCATCAGCACGACTCAGTTTAACAACATGACCCTGCAGCCCGCCTTCGTCTTTGAAAACTTATCCAGCAACACCAGCGGCATCGCCTACGCCGCCAATACCGTTGCCGCCTATCCCGTGGCCGTGCAGCTCTCTAAACGCACGCTCTACAAGGACGGCGACTGGAACACCATCTGTTTGCCATTTGACCTTGTGCTCGAGGGCTCTCCTCTCGAGAATGCCACGCTGATGGAACTCGACGTGGATGGAACCTACAGCGGCCACCAAACGGGCTTCGATGCCACGACTGGTACCCTCTATCTCTATTTCAAGACAGCCACCAGCATCCAAGCCGGCACACCTTATATTATTAAATGGGCGAAGGCCGACGACTATGTGAACGATAACGCCCACAACATCGTCAGTCCCATCTTCACCGGCGTCACCATCGACAACAGCACGGAGGCTCAGGGGCGCTTGACCGTCACCAGCGAGGACGCGAATGTGCAGTTCATCGGATCATACGACCCCGTCTTAGTCACCCCTAAAGACAAGAGTAATCTCTTCCTCGGAACTGGGAACACGCTGTTCTATCCCACCGTAGGCAACGTCTATGTCGACTATGCGACCAAGTACCGCATCGGCTCCTTCCGCGCCTACTTTAAGTTGAACGGCATCACCAATGCCAGCGAATTCGTGCTGAACTTCGGAGACGAGGGGACGACAGGAGTAAGACCCCCCTCTATCTCCCCCGAGGGGGAGAATACGGAAGCCTCCCCTCGGGGAGGTTTGGAAGGGGTCGCCTGGTTCACGCTCGACGGCCGCAAAATAGTACATAGTACATCGTCAAATGGTCAAATGCCCAAGGGGCTCTACGTCCATAACGGCAAAAAGGTCGTGATTAAGTGAGATAGATGGAATATTTCTTAAATAACGTCAATAAACAGCTCTAAATAAAACTATTATTCATATATTTGCACCATAAAAGTTTAATTCAAAGCTATTATGAATGATATTTATATGCTTACGGATATGGCTATCCTCACAAGAATCGGGGAAAAGCTGAAGACAGTCAGGTTGAAGCAGAACATCACTCAGCAGAGCCTGGCTGAAGCAGCAAACGTGTCTCTTTCTACCGTCAAGAAGATAGAGAAAGGCGAGATTCGTTCGTTCGATGCCTTTCTTAGGATACTACGCACGTTAGGTCAACTGGATGTACTCCAGCAACTGGTGGAAGAGGAACAGCTCAGTCCCAGTGAATACTACAACATGGTGCAGACATCGAAGACCAACCAGCGTAAACGCGCTGTTGGTAAGCTTAAAACAGAAAAACAGGAGGAGTCGGCATGGTAGACGTAGCAATGGTACGCATGTTTGGCCTTCCCGTGGGTACATTCCGGTGGGACGGACAATACGAGGTGGTAAGGTTCGAGTACGACCGCAGCTTTGTAGGTCGGGGACTGGAACCTTCTCCGCTGATGATGCCAGTGCGTGAGGGACGTATCTATTCCTTTGCCGGTCTGGACAGGGAAACCTT
>JAEEVW010000018.1 GCA_016291085.1 Prevotella sp. | reverse complement strand
CCTCGCTGGGCACGATGGCCGAGGGCGCCAAGACCGGTCCTGCCGTGAAGACCATCAAGCTGCTGGCTCAGTCGACCGGCGAGTTCACCCGCGAAGAGCTGAAGAAGTCTGCCAAGTTCGCCTGGACTGACAAGGCCAAGGCCGAGATTGCCGCAGCTAAGGGAGGAAGTGGTGAGTCCGAACAGACTGGAAATTCCGGCAACAGCGGTGGCAACAGCGGTGGCAGCGGTTCGATTACCACTGGCGTAGCGGCTCCGACCATTGGCGGTGAGGCAGCGTTCACCACGTCGACACAGGTGACCATGAGTGGTCCTGACGGCGCAGAGATTCGCTACACCACGGACGGATCAACTCCTACGGCCAGCAGCACGCTGTACACCGAGGCCATCACCGTGAGTTCGTCCGTGACTCTGAAGGCCATCGCCATCAAGGACGGCCAGTCGAGTGAGGTGACCACGAAGCAGTTCGTCAAGAGCGACGGCGGTGCCGACGATCCCAGCGGCTTCGAGGGAGCGTAGTCTAAGAATGAAAAAATGAAAGAATTAAAAAATGAAAGGGTTGGTCTTCGGACCGACCTTTTAAAAGGTAAAAAAGGTAAAAAAGTAAAAAGGTAAAAAATGAGGTGGCTTTCCTTTTGACGGGAATGCCACCTCATTATATTGCGGTGTGCTGATGTTAATAGCTGCGGGCGATGATGACGCGGTACTTGGCGGGTTTGCCGCTGACCATGTCGACGCCGGGAGTCTGTTCGTAGGCGAAGGGCACGCAACGGATGGTGGCCTGCGTCTCTTCCTTGATCTGAGCCTCGGTCTCGGCAGTGCCGTCCCAGTGGCAGAGGAAGAATCCGCCGTCCTTGACGCGCTCCTTGAACTCCTCGTAGTTGTCGCACTCGTAGACGCGCTCGTCGCGATAACGGCGAGCCTTCTCGAAGATGTTCTGCTGGATTTCGTCCAAAAGTCCCTCAACGTACTCGGCGATGCCCTCCAGAGGACGTGTCTCCTTCTCCAATGTGTCGCGACGCATGACCTCGATGGTGCCGTTCTCCAAGTCGCGTGCACCCAGCACGAGACGAACGGGAACGCCCTTCAGCTCGTAGTCGGCAAACTTGAAGCCGGGACGCTTGTTGTCGGCATCGTCGAACTTGACGCTGATGCCTGCCTTGCGCAGCTTTTCGATGATGGGCTGCACGGCGCTGTTGACCTGCTCCATCTGCTCGGGCTTGGTGGCAATGGGGATGATGACCACCTGGATGGGAGCCAGACGCGGAGGCAGTACGAGACCGTTGTCGTCGGAGTGAGTCATGATGAGTGCACCAATCAGGCGGGTAGAAACGCCCCACGAGGTGGCCCAGACGTATTCGGGCTTGTTCTCCTTATTCAGATAGGTCACCTCGAAAGCCTTGGCGAAGTTCTGACCCAGGAAGTGCGAGGTGCCGCTCTGCAGCGCCTTACCGTCCTGCATCATGGCCTCGATGGTGTAGGTGTCCAGCGCACCGGCGAAACGCTCCGTCTCCGACTTCACGCCCTGCAGCACGGGAACGGCCATCCACTCTTCAGCGAACTTGGCATAGACGTGCAGCATCTTCTTGGCTTCCTCCTCGGCCTCCTCGCGGGTGGCATGAGCCGTATGGCCCTCCTGCCACAGGAACTCAGAAGTACGCAGGAAGGGACGCGTGCGCATCTCCCAGCGCATGACGTTACACCACTGGTTGCACATGAGGGGCAGGTCGCGCCACGACTGGATCCAGTTCTTGTAGGTGTTCCAGATGATGGTCTCAGAGGTAGGACGGATGATGAGCTCTTCCTCGAGCTTGGCAGCGGGGTCGACCACAACGCCACCGTCGGCGGCCTTCAAACGATAGTGGGTCACGACGGCACACTCCTTGGCGAAACCCTCGACGTGCTCGGCCTCGCGAGAGAGGAACGACTTCGGAATCAGCAGGGGGAAATAGGCGTTCTGGGCACCCGTCTCCTTGAACATCTTGTCCAACTGTTGCTGCATCTTCTCCCAGATGGCATAGCCATAGGGCTTGATGACCATACATCCACGAACGGCCGACTGCTCGGCAAGGTCGGCTTTGACTACGAGGTCGTTATACCACTGACTGTAATTGTCAGCGCGTTTCGTTAAATCTTTTAATTCTTTTGCCATGTTTTTTGCCTTTTTTCTTAATTTTTGCTGCAAAGGTACAAAAAAGTTTAGAGTTTAGTGTTTAGTGTTTAGAGAATTTTGTAAATTTGCAGCAAAATTGTTCGTTTAACATTAAAAATATAGCATTATGAAGACAAAAATCATTTCATTGTTCCTGTGTATAGGAATGCTTGTTGCTTGTAACAACACTCAGAAGGGTGCAGCCATCGGTGCTGGTGGCGGTGCTTTGTTAGGTGGTATCATTGGTGCCATTGCCGGTAACACAGCCATTGGTGCTGCTGTGGGCGGTGCTGTAGGTGCCGGTGCCGGTGCCATCATTGGTAAGAAGATGGATAAGGCTAAGGCCGAGGCCGAGGCTGTGCAGAATGCCCAGGTAGAGAGCGTGACAGACGCCAATGGTCTGCAGGCTGTGAAGGTGACCTTCGATTCTGGTATCCTGTTTACTACTGGTAGTTCAACGCTGAGCCAAACAGCTAAGTCTTCTCTGACACAGTTCGCAGGCGTTCTGAGGAACAATGCCGACTGCGACGTGGCCGTTCAGGGTTATACCGACAATGCCGGTTGGAAGAATTCAACCCCTGAGCAGAGCCAGCAGAAGAACCTGAACCTGTCGCAGCAGCGCGCACAGGCAGTGACCAACTATCTGCAGTCACTCGGTGTCAGCAGCAGCCAGATTCGCAGCACTACAGGTTATGGCGAGAGCAATCCTGTTGCCGACAACTCTACCGCTGCCGGTAAGGCTCAGAACCGTCGTGTAGAGGTTTACATGTATGCCTCTCAGAAGATGATTCAGGACGCTCAGAGTCAGGCTAACTAATTAGTTGACAGTTGATAGTTGACAGTTGATAGTTGGTTTGAAGAAAATTAGCGCCTTTATCAAGAAAGTACTTTTATGGATAGTGGTGGCATTCTTTGCCTCCACTATTCTTTCTGTAACCCTATTGCGTTGGGTGCCAGTATGGTTCACACCATTGATGTTCATCCGCGTGGCTCAGCAGGCTGGGGCAGGAGAACGGCTGACGCTGCACCACCATTGGGTACCGCTGGACGAGATAGCACCCTCGCTGTCGCTGGCGGTGATGGCCTCCGAGGATGCCAACTTCCTGAAACATAACGGATTCGACTACAAGGCCATTGAGCATGCCGCCATGCGCAACATGAAACACCCCGAGAAGCGTAAACTGGGCGCTTCGACCATCTCGCAGCAGACCGCCAAGAACGTGTTCCTGTGGCCCGGACGCTCGTGGGTCCGTAAGGGTTTCGAGGTCTATTTCACCGTGCTCATCGAACTGATGTGGTCGAAGGAACGCATCATGGAAGTCTATCTGAACTCCATCGAGATGGGTGACGGCATCTATGGCGCCGATGCTGTGGCGGAGTACCATTTCAACACCACTGCCGACAAGTTAACCAAGGCACAATGTGCCCTAATTGCTGCCTCGTTGCCCAATCCCCGTCGCTTCAATTCCGCAAAGCCCAGTGGCTACATGTTGAAGCGCCAAAGTCGCATACTTCACGAAATGAAGTTTGTGAAACCCATGTAAAAGCATCATTATTTTTAGGTATTTTACCTAAAACGTTCGCTGGTGTCGTAATTATTTGCTACCTTTGCAGGCAAATAAGAAAACAGGCATGAAACTCTCGGAACTGAAAACTGGCGAAAAGGCCTATATCGTCAAGGTCAAGGGACACGGAGGATTCCGTAAGCGCATCATTGAGATGGGGTTCATCAAGGGGCAGCAGATTGAAGCACTGCTCAGCGCCCCGTTGCAGGATCCTGTGAAATACAAGGTGATGGGTTACGAAATCAGCCTGCGCCGTCAGGAGGCTGAACAGATAGAAGTCAGCTCTGAGCCTTGGCAACTGGCAGATGACGACAGTCCCATGACATTCAAATCGACCCATCATCGCCAGGTGCATCCGTCTCATGGCGCGAAGGAGATTGTGGTGGCTCTTGTGGGTAATCCCAACTGTGGCAAGACATCGCTGTTTAATTTTGCTTCCGGTGCTCACGAGCATGTGGGCAACTACAGCGGTGTCACCGTCGATGCCAAAGAGGGCTTTGCCGAGTTCGAAGGCTATCACATCAAAATCGTGGACTTGCCAGGCACCTATTCCCTGTCGGCCTATTCCCCTGAAGAACTGTATGTCCGTCGCCAACTGGTGGACAATACCCCAGATGTTGTCCTCAACGTGATTGACGCGTCCAACATCGAGCGCAACCTGTATCTGACCACGCAGCTGATGGATATGCACCTGCGTGTGGTCTGTGCCCTGAATATGTATGACGAACTGGAAGAGCGTGGCGACTCGCTCGACATCGACACACTATCATCATTAATGGGTATGCCCATGGTGCCGACGTCGTTCAAGTCGGGCAGGGGACTCCAGGATCTCATGCATGAGGTCGTACACCTCTTTGAGAGCCGAGAGGGCCATGACCAGTATTATCGTCACATCCATATCAATCACGGTCACGAGATAGAGGACGGCATCAGTCATATCCAGCAGTATCTGAAAGGCAACGACCTGCTGCGTATGCGCTATTCTACGCGCTGGCTGTCCATCAAACTGCTGGAGATGGACCAAGAGGTCGATGCCATTGTGCGCGACTTGCCCGACTACGATAAAATCATCGAGGCTCGTGACACGGCTGTACGCCGTATTAAGGAAGAGACGGGAGACGACTCCGAGACAGCCATGATGGATGCCAAGTACGGCTTTATTCGTGGTGCTTTGCGCGAGGCAGGATACGTTGTCGGTGTGAAGAACGACACCTATAAGACCACCCATTGGCTCGACGCCATCATCACCCACCGTTGGTTGGGATTCCCCATCTTCTTCCTGCTGCTCTACCTGATGTTCGAGGTGACGTTCACCCTCGGACAATATCCCATGGACTGGATAGATGCTGGTGTGGCGTGGCTAGGCGATTTCCTCACCCAGTCGATGAGCGACGGACCGCTGAAGGCAATGCTCGTCGATGGTGTCATTGGTGGCGTGGGAGCCGTTATCGTCTTCCTGCCCCAGATTCTGATACTCTACACCTTCATCTCGCTGATGGAGGACTCAGGCTATATGGCCCGTGCGGCATTCATCATGGACAAACTGATGCACGGCATGGGCCTGCACGGCAAATCGTTCATCCCGCTCATCATGGGCTTTGGCTGTAATGTGCCGGCGGTGATGGCCACACGCACCATCGAGAGCCGTCGATCCAGGCTCATCACGATGCTGGTGCTGCCGATGATGTCGTGCTCCGCGCGCCTACCTATTTATATTATGATTACGGGCGCATTCTTTGCCACCCAATACCAGAGTCTGGTCATGATATCGCTTTACGCCATAGGCATTGTGCTCTCCGTCATTGTCGCCCGCATTCTCAGCACGTGGGTCGTCAAGGGCGAAGATACGCCTTTCGTGATGGAGTTGCCGCCATATCGTTTCCCCACCGCCAAGGCCATTTTCCGTCATACTTGGGAGAAAGGCAAGCAGTATCTGAAGAAGATGGGTGGTGTCATTCTGGTGGCATCAATCATTGTGTGGGCATTGGGCTATTTTGGTACGATGGGTGTGGCACCGTCGCTCGAACAGAGCTTTATCGGCATGTTGGGTAAAGCCATAGAACCCATTTTCCTGCCTCAGGGCTTTGACTGGCGCATTGACGTCAGCCTGCTGGCAGGTGTGGGAGCCAAGGAAATTGTCGCCTCGACGATGGGTGTGCTCTATGGTGGAGAGTATAATTTCTCGCCACTCACAGCCTATTGCTTCCTGTTGTTCGTGCTGATCTATTTCCCCTGCATTGCCACCATCGTTGCCATCCGCCACGAGAGCGGTTCCTGGCGTTGGGCCACCTTCGCAGCACTTTACACCACCGGTTTGGCTTGGGTGGTGAGTGCGCTGGTCTACCAGATAGGCAGTCTGTTCTTATGATTTAGCATCGGGATTCGTGGGCAGGGTCATCACGAATCGTGCACCATTGGTATAGGTGGTGTCAAGGACGATGTTGCCATACATGTGGCGTGCCAACGAACGGGCAATGGAAAGTCCGATGCCTGTGCCGTCGGAATACTCGTCCAACTGCATGAATTCGGCAAAGATGTTCTCAGCCTGCTCGGGAGGAATGCCGATGCCTGTGTCTTCGACCACAAAGACCACGTGTTGTTGTGTGCCGCTGACGCTGAGCGTGACGCGTGCCTTTTGTCGTTCAGCTTGAGCGTGCTTAAAGGCCAGCGGATGCGTAAATTTGATGGCATTGTCGAGCAAAAGAACCAATGCCTTGATGGCCGTTTTCTGGTTGGTAACGAAATGGAGCGTCTCGGCTTCGGGCGACAGTTGTAGCAGGAAGTCCAGATGGGCAGCCTGGCTGACGCCACTCTGCCTGACGGCTTGCTTGGCTATGTCAGCAGGGGCGACAGTATCGCTACACTCGACGTTGGCATTGCTGTTCACCATGCTCAGGTCCAGCATTTTATCCACCAGTTTGGTGATGCGGTTGCTGTTCTCGACAATCTTCTGGCTGATGTCCTGCAACTCGTCGCTGGAAATCTCAATATCAGGCGTAGCCAACACTTGGCTGAATCCCGAGAGCACGTTCAGCGGGGTGCGCACCTCGTGGGAAATCTGCTGGATGAACTGCGTCTTCATGCGTGACGACTCCTCAGCACGCTCGTTGGCCAGCATCAGTTCGCGGTTCTTTTTGTTCAGCTCTTTAAAGGCCTGACGGCGCTGCATCATATAGATGAAGACAAAGATGGCGAAGATGACCGTTCCGATGACAACGCTCCATAGCCGTTGTTGCGACAGTTTGGCACGCTGTTCAGCAATCTGACGCTCCTTGCCCTCGGTATCGTAGAAGGTAGTCAGCAGGTCGGAGTCGATTCTGCGCTGGCGCACTTGTGCTGAATCGTAGTAATCGGCTACCAACGTGGCCACGTGGAGCGCTGAGTCGATATGTCCAGCCAATAGGTTGGCGCGGAACTTAGGTATCATATAACGGCCAAAGTTATCAAAGTCGGCCTTGTAGCCACTCTCCTTGAGAAAATGGTCCAGCTCCTGATAGTTGTGTGCAGCCTCTTCGTAGCGGCCAGTCAACATCAGGTATCTGGTGCTATGTATGACGCTGCTCAGTAGTTGAGCCTGACGGGTAGACTGGTATTCTCTGAACGCATGTTCGGCTTCGTCGTTACGTCCTTGGGCGTGAGCCAGCAGGGCCTTGCTATAATTGATGTCGGCTTTCATCTCGTCCAAGAAAACGGAATCACGCTCGGGGGATTTTTCGGCGATAGCATATAGCGAGTCTTGAAGGGTAACCCAAGGTTCAGCTTCGTCGTGTCGGCCATTTAGCATATAAGCCTTGACAATGGCATACATGGTCTTTTGGCATTCGCGATAATCCAGTGGGTCGTGATAGGTGGCCAAGCGTGAGTGGACGCCTTGCAGCGACTTCTGGAAACTCTTGGAAGCCAGTTGGGTTTGTCCCAAGTATAGCTGGCATTCACCCATGATCTGCGCAATGTCGTGATGGTCGGTAAACCCGTTATATCCTATTGACTTCAGCTTGCGGTCGACGGCGTTGGCCTCGCGTAAGGCACGGTCGTAGCGCCGCATTTCGCACAGCACGCGCACATAGTTGTTGTAGGAATAGATATAGCAATCGAGGTCGGCCTGCGTATTCAGCTGCTTAGGATTGATGCCTGCCAACTGTGCATACAAGCGCAGCGACGTGTTGTACTGACCCATCAGGTTGTACGATATAGTGCGATAGAAGATGGTTCGCACCAATGGCAGTTCGCCTGCCTTTTCAAGGCTGTCGATGACCTCGAGCACTCGCTTGTGATTGCGTGTGTCGCCAATGTCGGACACTATGGAGTCGGCGCGGTTGTACCCTTCGCTACCAGTGTATAGGTCAGTGCCGGGAGAAGGTTTTGAGTGAGTACAACTAACCATAGTCAGTAGTACCAGAAATAGACTAGTCAGTAGTATTTTGCCGGACTTCTTCATAAACAATCCTAAATATCGTTGCAAAAATAGTAATAATTCCTTAAATATCCGTACTTTTGCAGATAAAAAATGTGAAATAGCTTTTAATTGGTATGTCAAAGGACGTAGCATTGGTATTATCGAGTGGTGGTGCAAGGGGGTTGGCACATATTGGAGCCATCGAAGAACTTCAGGCACAGGACTATCGCATCACATCTATTGCAGGCTGTTCGATGGGCGCACTCATCGGAGGAGTCTACGCTGCAGGTAAACTGGAAGAGTTCCGGGAGTGGATGAAGACAGTCGACCGTAAGAAAATTTTCGAACTGACAGATTTTTCGTTGAGTATTAATCATATCGTAAAAGGTACACGCATCATTGAGGCCATCATGGAGTTTGTGCCTGACGTGCCCATTGAGGACCTGCCCATTCCTTATTGTGCGGTGGCTACCGACTGGAAGTCTGGTCATGAGGTGGTGTTCCGAAAAGGCAGTCTCTTTCAGGCTATTCGTGCCTCCATATCACTGCCCATTTTCTATGAACCCGTTCGTCGTAACGACATGATACTTATCGATGGTGGAGTGACAAATCCTATTCCGATGAACCGTGTGACTCGTCACAAAGGGGACATTCTGGTAGGAGTTGACGTAAGCGGTCACGACTACTTGGCGCAGTGGGAGAAGATGAACAAACTCGCGGGAATGCAAAAGCACGATAAATCATTGAAAGCAAAGTTGTTGGACATGATTATTCCAGATAACATAGAATTCAATTATTATACTTTGCTTTCGCGAACCAGTTCGCTGATGATTCGTCAGAATTCCATACTCATGGCCAAACTGATGAAGCCCGATGTGCTCGTTGATATTCAGATGAGCCGCTATGGAGGATTTGACTACGACAAGTCAGAGCGCATCATTACCATAGGCCGCCAGAAAACCCAGCAGGCCCTAAAAATATTCACACGTTAAAATAACCTGAATCTTCGCTAACAAGTACCGCCTGACAGGTCCTTATTCTGCGCCAAAGTATTCCTGAAGTTCTGCTGATGCACTGCCTTCGGCATTGGGCAGGTCACGAATAATCTGTCCGTGTTCCAACAAAGCAATACGCGTGGAGATGTCAACAGTATGTTGCAAGTTATGGCTTGAGATGAGAATGGTGGCTCCCGTCTGCTGGGCATAGTCCTGCAGCAAGTGTTTCAGTACCAGCTGACTGGTGGGATCGAGGAAATTGAAAGGTTCGTCGAGAATAACGGTTTGGGGATGACGGAAGAGGGCCGAGATGATGCCAACCTTCATTTTGTTACCTGCCGAGAGGTTGCGGATGAGCTTCTTCTGACCAAACACCTCGCCATTAGCGAAGCGTTCGAACATCTTAAGGCGCTCGTCGGTTTCTTGCTGACTAATACCTGAAATCTTGCCCAAGAAAGCAAAATACTCCTCGGGGGTGAGGAAGTCGATAAGGAAACCTTCGTCGACGTAGGCTCCGACGTTTTGTTTCCAAGCTTCGCTCTCGGCGGGGTTTATACCCGACGGAAAATCGTCGGGAGTAGTGGCAGAATCGGTGGCGGGGAACTGATAAAGCACGCTACCTTCATCGGCCTTTAGCAAGTCGAGGAGCAGTCGGAAGAGGGTCGTCTTGCCTGCACCGTTATTACCTACTAGTCCCAGGATATCGCCGTCGTTAATGGTAAACGACGGGATATCGCAGGCACATGTCTCACCAAAGTTCTTCTTAAGGTTTTCAATTTTGATCATAGTTTTCTTTTTTCTAGTTGGACTAGTTCTACTAGCAATACTAGTTTATACTAAGCCGCGTCCGTGACAGTTCTTGAATTTCTTGCCAGAGCCACAGGGACAGGGATCGTTACGGCCGGGCAGCTTATCCTTGATAATCGGCGTGCGGGGCTGCTGGGAACGAGTGTCCTGAGCGGCAGCTGCAGCCTGGTTGGGATCCGTCATTTGCTCCTGAGTGAGACTCTGCTTCGACTCAGTGTACTGCGAACGCTGGGTATGCTCCTCGGGAGCAGCCTCCTGAACCTGCTGCATCTCAGGAATCTGGGCGCGCATCAGGATAGAGACAGAACGGTTGTTCATGACGTTCACCATGTTGTCGAACAGTTTGACACTCTCGAGTTTGAAGATGAGCAACGGGTCTTTCTGCTCGTAAGAGGCATTCTGTACGGAGTGCTTCAGTTCGTCGAGTTCGCGCAGATTCTCCTTCCAGGCTTCATCGATGATGTGAAGCAGGATTTGCTTCTCGAATTCCTTGACCACAGACTTACACTCAGTATCGTAGGCTTCTTTCAGGTTACATGCGATGTTATACATCTTGCGACCATCGGTCAGGGGTACTACAATGCGCTCGTACATCTGGCCCTGGTTTTCGTAAACCTGTTTGATAACAGGCATAGCGACTTCTTGAACGCGTTCCATCTTACGCTTGAAGTTACCCATGGCAATCTGGAATACCTCCTCGCAAAGCTGTTCGTGGTTCTTCTCGATGAATTCCTCGCTGGTGAAAGGACACTCCATAGCAAAGACTTTGATGAATGCCTCCTTGCAACCTTCGTAGTCGTTCTGTTCGATGATATTGACCACGCGATCCCAAATGGTGTTTGAGATGTCCATACCAATACGTTCACCCATGAGTGCGTGACGACGCTTCGAGTAGACAACGGTACGCTGCTTGTTCATCACATCGTCGTACTCCAACAGACGCTTACGGATACCGAAGTTGTTTTCCTCAACCTTCTTTTGGGCACGTTCCACCTGTTTCGTAATCATCGAACTCTCGAGCACTTCGCCTTCCTTGAAGCCCAGACGGTCCATGACAGTAGCGATACGCTCGGAACCGAACAGACGCATCAGCTTATCTTCGAGTGAGATGAAGAACAGCGAAGAACCCGGGTCACCCTGACGTCCTGAACGACCACGCAGCTGGCGGTCGACACGACGCGACTCATGACGCTCGGTACCAATGATAGCCAAACCACCCGCTGCTTTTACCTCAGGCGACAGCTTGATATCGGTACCACGACCAGCCATGTTGGTGGCGATGGTAACAGCACCCTTGCCATTGGTCGACTGACCAGCGAGGGCGACGATGTCGGCTTCCTTCTGGTGCAGCTTGGCATTCAATACTTGATGGGGGATGCCCTCGCGCTTGCCCGTTTCTGGATTGACATACATATCGAGCATACGAGAGAGTAACTCTGATATCTCAACGCTGGTCGTACCAATCAGCGTAGGACGTCCCATATTGCGAAGACGAACAACTTCTTCAATGACGGCACGATACTTTTCACGGGCAGTCTTATAGATACGGTCGTCCATGTCGTCGCGGACAACAGGACGGTTGGTGGGAATCTCCACCACGTCGAGCTTGTAGATGTCCCAGAACTCGCCAGCCTCGGTAGAAGCGGTACCCGTCATACCTGCCAACTTGTGGTACATGCGGAAATAGTTCTGCAAAGTGATGGTAGCAAAGGTCTGCGTGGCAGCCTCGACCTTGACGTGCTCCTTGGCCTCGACAGCCTGGTGCAAACCATCGCTCCAACGACGACCTTCCATGATACGGCCCGTCTGCTCGTCAACAATTTTCACCTCACCATCGATAACCACATATTCGTCGTCGCGATTGAACATGCAATAAGCCTTCAGCAACTGTTGCAGGGTATGGACGCGTTCCGACTGAACAGCATAGTGCTGCAGCATCTCGTCCTTCTTGTTGACACGCTCTTCGTCGCTCAGCGAAGCATCGCCCTCCAAAGCAGAGAGCTGACCGGTAATGTCAGGCAATACAAAGAGGTCCTTGTCATTCACCTGATTAGCCAACCAGGCAGTTCCCTTATCGGTGAGGTCGCAAGAATTCAGCTTCTCGTCGACCACGAAGAAAAGGGGTTCTACCACTTCGGGCATGCGGCGGTTGTTATTCTCCATGTAGGTTTCCTCGGTCTTGAGCATACCACTCTTGATACCCTCCTCGGAGAGGTATTTGATGAGCGGCTTGTTCTTTGGCATGGATTTGTGTGAACGATACAAAGCCAGGAAACCTTCGTCCATCAGCTTCTTGTCGTTCTTCTGCTGACCTTCGCTGATTTTCTGCTTGGCCTCGGCCAGGAACTGTGTAGCAAGTTGTTTCTGAACGCCTACCAGTTTCTCAACCAACGGCTGATATTCTTCGAACATTTGATCGTCGCCCTTGGGCACAGGACCAGAGATAATCAACGGGGTACGGGCATCGTCGATCAACACGGAGTCAACCTCGTCGACGATGGCGTAATTGTGGGCACGCTGTACCAGGTCGCTGGGCGAGATGGCCATATTGTCACGAAGGTAGTCGAAACCGAACTCGTTGTTTGTACCGAAGGTAATATCGGCCTGATAAGCCCTACGACGAGCCTCAGAGTTGGGCTGATGCTTGTCGATACAGTCGACGGAGAGCCCATGGAACATATAGAGCGGTCCCATCCACTCAGAGTCACGCTTGGCCAGATAGTCGTTGACGGTAACGACGTGTACGCCATTACCCGTCAGCGCGTTCAGGAATACAGGCAGGGTAGCCACGAGGGTCTTACCTTCACCAGTAGCCATCTCGGCAATTTTACCCTGATGGAGTACCGTACCGCCAAACAACTGTACGTCGTAGTGTATCATTTCCCATTTCAGGTCATTGCCACCAGCAGTCCAGTGGTTATGATAGATGGCCTTGTCGCCGTCGATGGTAATGAAGTCCTTGCGGGGATCTGCAGCCAACTCACGATCGAAGTCCGTAGCCGTAACAATAGTCTCCTCGTTTTCTGCAAAACGACGAGCAGTGTCCTTGACAATGGCAAACACCTCAGGAAGGACATCGTTAAGGGCTTTCTCGTAGATATCAAGCACTTCTTTCTCAATCTTGTCAATCTTGGCAAAGATGTCAGCACGCTCGTCGATGGGCGTGTCCTCAATGGTGGCCTTCAGTTTCTCTATCTCTTCTTTCTGTTGCTTGGCAGAATCCTGAACCTGTCGCTGGATTTCCTTGGTGCGCTGACGCAGGGCATCGTTGTCGAGTTGCTGGATAGCAGGGTAGGCTGCCTTCACCTGTTCTACGACAGGTTGGATGAGTTTCATGTCGCGTGTGGCTTTATCGCCAAACAGCGAGCGTAAAATCTTGTTGAAATTCATATATTTTATTTACTATTTTACTATTTATGATTTACTATTAATTGGGCCAATTTGGCCGTTTTACTACCTTATTTATATAAAGCGGGTGCAAAATTACGAAAAAAAAACCGTAATCTTGCATAAAAGTCGGAATATTTGGCTTTTAGAACCTTTTAGTACAAAGGATCGGCCTTACAAGCATTGGGTGCGCGAATTCGGATGGCACGTGCAACCGTTGGTGCTATACGGTCGGCTGTGACAGGCGTCAGCACGCGTTGAGCCTGTAAATTGTGACCAAATAGAATAATCGGGAAATGAATGATTCCTGAGCGGTAAGTGGTCTGCTGGTGTGTTTCCTCGTTGATCAATTGCCATCCGGGAGCAACCTCAATCAACAGATCACCACACTTCTCTTTATGGAATCCATTGCGAATGTACTGCAGTTGTGGAGTGTCAGCGGTCTGTAACTGGTTGTTGGTGTATACCTGACTAATTCCTGTCAATTGCAGCAAAAAGTCCTGTGCCAGTTGCAATACCTCCAGACGCTTCAGATTCTTCTGCTCAATGAGTTTCTTATTCAGGAAAATCTGGTTCTGATAATATGTCTCCACATACTGAGCAGAGCCATACATGGCGCCCAGATACATATTTAATAAATTGGCAGAGCGGTTGATATAAACCTTGCCTGTCGGAATCCTGTATTGTTCGTTCTCTTGTTCCTGTTCTTCTTCCTTGGTTCCTGTTCCGGTTAATACAAAGAGAACGCGTTCTTTGGGTATGCTATTGAGAATGCCCTTTAATAAATCGGCAATATTGCGGTCCATCAACTGATAGTCCACAGCATCGGACTGCAAATCATAGTTGACGCAGAGCAGATCAGTCTGACTATCACGTCCCAGCCCAAGTTGTTCGACGCACTTTAGGGCTATGTGGGTAATATTCCTGTTAGCATCCTTTGTGGGCTGGTATTGCTTGATATATCCACTCAGCCATTGATTGACCGATTTGTAGTAAGGAGCGAACCGCCATTGTTCTTTGTCAATCCACACAGCACCATCAGCAGCATGGCCTGCTGACAAAATGGCACATTCCGGAGATGTAGCAAACGAAAGAACTTTCCCTTGCCCCTTAGTGGCTATCTTCAGTTCGTCGCCCAAAGTGGATGTCATCAGTTGCGTGGGAGAAAGACCTTGTTTCTTGTCTTCAATAACACTTTGTGGACGCAACGTGCTGCGATTCATCCATTCAGCTCCAGTTATCCCGTTGTAATATGGCGTGGTGCCTGTCTGTATAGAAGCACAGGCAGAAGCAGGATCTACGGAGGTGAAAGAATAACTGGCTGAAGGAAATACCATTCCCTGGTTCAAAAGACGTCTCAGACCATCTTCGCAATAGAGTGGGGCATAGGTCTCCAATAAGTCTGTGCGTAACTGGTTAATGGTGATATTCACCACCAACTGAGGAGACTGGGTTATTACCTGTGCTGTAGCTTCTGCGCTGAAGCCCAGCAACGATAGGAGGGTGATGTAGATATATCTGTTTCTCATTAACGCACTCTAATCATATGAAGTATACACTGTGAAAGCAAACATAATGCCAAAATCCAAATACCCTCTGCGTATGACTGGAAGAAGGCGCCTATAAAGAATAATACACACAGTACAGAGGTGATTATCCAGTAACGTGTCTGTCGTCCTCTGATAACTGGCCAGAGGAACAGCCAAGGCAGGGGATTGAAAAGGATGATTTGCAGGTTCAGACTTACTGTCGGGTGCTGCGAGAAAAGCATCATTGTCAGTACGATGCCAATAATGCCGGTAGCAATCATGAGTAACAAGTCCCAAACAACGAAGGTACAACGCTTTTTCCATTCGATAAGGAATATGATGATTCCTATGGTCAACAAAATAAGCGCACATGTCATTGGTGACAATGGGAACCCACTTTTGGTAATTTGCACTCCCGCAGGAACTGCGATGCGGCGTTCTTTGACCAATGGTCGATATTGCCCGTTCGTGTAAATCTGAGCACGATCGAAATCATACATCAAGTGGTGAGGCAGGAATTCCTGTTCGCGTTGTGTGGTAGATTTGTCGGCTTTAATACCTAACAGAATATCGTTACCAAAACGCGACCAAGGATTGTTGCGAGTCATCTCGTGTACCATATCCCTATAGGATGGTGTAAAGTCCTCGCGTTCAGTATATTCTACTTTTCCATTGATGCACTGCTCGATGATGTCTCGAGCCTTCGTCGTGCAGTTATTGTAGAAGTAATTATATCGGTATATCTTATTCTCAGGCTTCAGATTCTCAGCCAATGCATCCTGCAGTTTTTGTTTTTCTTCAGAAGTCAGATTCAATACCTGCTCCGTCACTAAACATCCAAACTGCCGATACTCCTGTACGAAATACTTATAAGGATAAGCACCTAATTCATAGTCTGTCAATCCAAATACAAAACGAAGAACGAACATGGACTTTTTAAAGTCGAAAACGCCATAGTTGAAAGCAGCGTCAATCATTTTGCCCTTTCTGAAATCATGAAACCGTATGGCGGTATGTCCGTATAGGCTATACACCTCGTCATGAGGTTGACATGTCAGCAAACTAATCTCTACAGAATCCATCGGGTCAATATCAGGCAATTCCCTTTGGGAAGATTGTCCCCAGGCAACAGCCGATATCATTGCCAAGAATACCCAAAAGTGGGTTTTTAGAGCACAAAAAATGGTTTTTAAATGTTTCACGATGCAAAATTAGCTTATATTTTCCACTTATCGTGCGTTTATTTCGTTTTTTTTCAATAATTTTGCAGACGATTTTCGAATAAGCAAGGAAAAAGTAAATGAAAAAAAGTATATTTGGAAGTATTTTGGCTGGCTTCATGGCCATTTCCGCTATGGGCCAAGTTAGCAATACGCTATCTCCATACAGTCAGTTCGGCATAGGCGTGCTGTCAGATCAATCGCTGAGTTTCGGTCGGGGTATGGCAGGACTTTCTATTGGTGTTCGTGACAGTAAGCATCCCAATGTGATGAATCCGGCTTCTTATTCTGCGGTAGACTCATTGACGATGATTTTTGATATCGGTCTCTCAGGACAAATCACTAACTTTAAGGAGGGGGACGTCAAAAAGAATGCTAAAACAGCTGATTTCGACTATGCTGTAGCTTCATTCCGCCTATTGAAGAAGGTTGGTGCCAGTTTTGGTGTAATACCTTATTCAAATATTGGCTATAATTTCTATAATGCCGAATGGATTGGTTCACATGAAAGCGACTATTTTGGCGGTATCAGCGACAACTATTACAACAATACGTATAAGGGAAGCGGCGGTTTCTCTCAGGCTTTTGTCGGCTTGGGTTGGGAATTTGCCAAAGGTCTTTCTGTGGGTGCAAATATGTCGTATTTTTGGGGAAAATATGAGAAGACGGTGACCTCAGTATTCAGCGACAGCTATGCAAACACGCTGACACGTACTTATAGTGCAAATGTCAACAGTTGGAAACTCGACCTTGGTGCTCAGTGGTCTGCCGATATCACCAAAAATGACCAGCTGACATTGGGCGCAATTGTTGGCTTTGGACATAAATTGGGGGCTGATGCACGAATGAGTATCACAAACGCCAATTCCACCACTAGCGTGTCTTCGACGACAACCGATAGTGTCGCAAATGGCCTTAGCCTGCCTTATTCCTTTGGCTTTGGTGCTTCGTTGGTACACAAGAAAAGCTTGACTATCGGTGCTGACTATCAGTTACAGAAGTGGGCTTCATTGGATTTCCCCATGATAAACAATACCACAAAGCACTATGAGGCTACAAGCGGAATCCTGTGTGACCGTCATAAGTTCACCGTGGGTTTCGATTGGATTCCCGATGCCATGAATCGTAAATTCCTGAAGCGTGTCCACTATCGCATGGGTGCTTCCTATGCTACACCTTATTATAAAATAGGTACGCAGGATGGTCCTAAGGAATTGACGCTTAGTGCTGGTTTCGGTATTCCTATTGTAAATACTTGGAACAACCGTACTTCCCTGAATATCAGTGCCCAGTGGGTTCATAATTCTGCGAAGGACCTGTTGACGGAGAATACGTTCCGCATCAACATCGGACTGACCTTCAACGAACGTTGGTTTGCAAAATGGAAAGTCGACTAATCGTTCATAGTTTATTCTTGATCGTTTTATGTTCATGTTCTGAAGTTCATGAACACACTGCTCCTGCCATCAATGAGCGCGACTCTGTATCCATGATGACAAGCTATGGCGTAAACACGCTCATAAGCGACTCGGGTGTCATCAAATATAAGATTGTAACTGAGCGTTGGGATGTTAACACCATTAAACAACCTCCCCGTTGGACTTTTGAGAAAGGTATCTTCCTCGAACAGTTTGACGAACAATTCCATGTTGAAGGCTATATTAATGCTGATACAGCATGGTATTATGAACAGCAGAAACTATGGGAATTACGTGGACGAGTACATATTCGCAATGTCAATGGTCTCGTCTTCGACAGCGAGGAACTCTACTGGGACGGAGTCAGGCATGAGTTCTATTCTCACAAGTTCTCTAAGGTTGTTACCCCAGAACGAACCCTGCAAGGCACTTATTTCCGAAGTGACGAGCATATGATGCACTATGAAGTCACCAACAGCGTAGGTTCTTTCCAGTCTGAGGATATCGAGAACGATAATAATAGCCAGCAGCAACCTGCCGATGCACAGAAACCGGATTCCACGCAGCCGCCGACACCAGTGCGTCCTGCTGCTACACGCAGGAAAGCGACTCCTAAACCCATAATTCCATAGCCATGACGGATCTCATTATAGGACTATTGATATCGATGGTGTTCTCTGCCTTCTTCTCAGGCATGGAGATAGCCTTTGTGTCGAGTAACCGACTTCGTGTTGAGATGGATCGCGACAAGCATGGGCTCGCCCAGCGTGCTTTGGATGTTTTCTATAGACAACCAAGCCATTTCATTTCTACGATGCTTGTGGGTAACAATATTGCATTGGTGGTCTACGGTATCCTCTTTGCCAGAATCTTTGACGCCACGCTCTTTGCACCGCTGAGTGATGGAGCTCGTGTGACGTGTGACACGCTACTATCAACCATGGTTGTGCTTTTTACGGGTGAGTTCCTGCCGAAAACCATCTTCAAGTCCAATCCTAATGGTTTAATGACATTCTTCGCACTACCGGCATTCCTGTGTTATATCGTGCTTTGGCCTATATCACGTTTTTCCACATTGCTATCTCGTGGATTCTTACGTCTCATAGGTGTCAAAATGCCCAAAGAGACTGAGGGGAAGGAGTTTACAAAGGTTGACTTAGACTATCTTGTACAGTCGAGTATTGACAATGCCAGGGACGATACGGAGATTGAGGACGAGGTGGAACTATTTCATAACGCCCTCGATTTTGCGGATACCAAAGTACGTGACTGCATGGTGCCGCGTACAGAGATTGTTGCTGTCGATGTGGAGGATTGTACCACAGAACAACTTAAGAACAAATTCATTGAGAGCGGGCATTCCAAGATTATTGTCTATCGCGGAGATATTGACCATATCATTGGCTATATCCACTCTTCTGAGATGTTCAAGCATTTCACTAAGATTGTGAAACATATTCAGCAGATGCCTTATGTTCCGGAGACAATGGCAGCACGCAAGCTGATGCATATCTTTCTGCAGCAGAAGAAATCCTTGGGTGTGGTGATTGACGAATTTGGCGGTACCAGCGGCATCGTTTCCCTCGAAGATATCGTGGAGGAGATTACAGGTGATATTGAGGACGAGCACGATAATCAGAAATACGTAGCCAAGCAGTTGGCTGATGGCGACTACATGCTCTCGGCACGATTGGAGATAGAGAAAGTCAACGAACTATTCGACTTGGACCTTCCGGAAAGCGATGATTATATGACTGTGGGTGGACTGATCCTACATGAATATCAGTCATTCCCGAAGCTGAATGAAGTAGTGTCTATCGGACGTTTCCAGTTCAAAATCGTCAAAAACACAATGACAAAAATCGAATTGGTAAGGCTAAAAGTCACGGAATAACTAAATTCCCCTGCAAAAATTTGCTCAATTCAAAGAAAATCAGTAATTTTGCAGGCCGAATTGACAAATGTCGATTTTAAAGAACAGAAAATTATTAAAAACAGAATAAAACAATGGCAGCAATTGGAAAAATTAGAAGCTGGGGACCAGTACTCGCTACAGTGATTGGTCTGGCCCTGTTTGCATTCATTGCCGAAGAGATGTTCCGCTCATGTGAAGCAACAAACAATGAGCGTCGTCAACAGGTCGGCGAAGTGTTAGGTAAGAAAATTTCAGTACAGGACTTCCAGGCTCTCGTGGATGAGTATCAGGATGTCATCAAGATGACTCAGGGACGTGACAACCTCTCTGAGGAGGAGCTGAATCAGGTGAAGGATCAGGTGTGGCAGCAGTTTGTCAACAACACGATCCTTGAGAATGAGGCTTCTAAACTTGGACTTACAGTTACTGACGAGGAACTTCAGAATGTGCTGAAGGCAGGTACGAACCCCATGCTTACACAGACTCCTTTCGTGAATCAGGAGACTGGACGTTTCGACGTGACACAGCTCACTAAGTTCTTGGCTGATTATAAGAAGGCACAGCAGTCATCTGAGGTGGCAGAACAATATCAGCGTGTTTACAATTATTGGAAGTTCATCGAGAAGCAGTTGCGCAGCAATCTGCTGAACTCAAAGTATCAGTCTCTTCTGGCACAGTGTCTTTTCTCGAACCCAGTATCAGCCAAGATGGCTTTTGATGGTCAGAACGAAGAGAGTGACATCCAGTTGGCTGCCATCCCTTATTCAACTATCAAGGATAACGAGGTCGAAGTCAGCGATGCCGACCTGAAGGCTATGTATGGTGAGAAAAAGGAGATGTTCAAGCAGTATGTCGAGAGCCGTGATATTAAGTATGTCGATTTCCAGGTAGTTGCATCAGCAGCTGACCGTACCGAGTTGATGAAGAAGATGAATGAGGCCAAGAGCCAGTTTGAATCTGGCATGGCTGTAGCCGAGGTTGTTCGCAAAGCTCAGTCTCAGCAGGCCTATATCGGTTTCCCTGTAAGCCGTACGACTCTTCCTTCTGACATTGCCGCAAAGATCGACTCTATGCAGGTTGGTCAGGTTTCTGCTCCTTTCGAGACCCGTTACGACAACACGCTCAATGTGGTGAAGTATATTGCTAAGGTCCAGCAGCCCGATTCTATTGAGTATCGTCAGATTCAGGTCGGTGGTGAGACTGCCGATGAAGCTCACAAGCGTGCTGACAGTATCTATACCGCTCTGAAGGCTGGTGCAGACTTCGACGCTTTGGCTAAGAAGTATGGCCAGACTGCTGAGAAACAGTGGCTCACTTCAGCTATGTATGAGCGCATGACAGCTATTGATGCTGACACCAAGCAGTATCTCACAGCTCTGACCACACTGGGTGTTGGCGAACTGAAGAACATCGAGCTCACTCAGGGTAATATCATCCTGCAGGTTAGCAACCGCAAGAATATGGTTGACAAGTATGACGTTGCTGTGGTGAAGCACACCATCGACTTCTCTAAGGATACCTATTCACAGGCTTACAACAACTTCAGCCAGTATGTCAGCGAAAACAAGACTCTTGAAGGTCTTGAGAAGAACGCTGCAAAGTTCGGTTTCAATGTTCAGGAGCGCAAGGACCTGTATAATTCAGAGCATACTGTTGCTGGTCTGCGTTCAACTCGCGATGCCATGAAGTGGATCTTCGATGCTAAGGCTGGTGAAGTTTCTCCTCTCTATGAGTGTGGCAATAACGACCATCTGCTGGTGATTGCCCTCACTAAGGTTCATCCTGAGGGTTATCGTGACCTCGAAGATGTAAAGGATGTGGTGAAGGAAGAAGTCCTTCGCGACAAGAAGTTTGCAAAAGCTGCTGAGAAGCTGGCTGGTGTAAAGAGCATTGCTGACGCTCGGGCCAAGGGTGCTACCGTTGACAGCGTTCGTCAGATTACTTTCTCTGCTCCTGCTTTCGTTCAGGCAGCAGGTGCCAGCGAGCCGGTGCTTAGTGGTGCTATCGCTTCCCTCAAGGCTGGCGATTTCTGTGGAACTCCCGTTAAGGGTAATGGTGCTGCTTACGTCTTCCAGGTACTCTCGAAGAAGCAGCGTGAAGGTGTGAAGTTCGATGCTAAGCAGCAGCAGAGTCAGTTGCAGCAGCGCGCCCTTCAGGCAGCAAGCCGTTTCATTAACGAGCTATACTTTAAGGCGAACGTCAAGGACAATCGCTACCTCTTCTTCTAAGGAGAGGGGTTGGGTTCCGTAGCTCAGCTGGATAGAGCAACAGCCTTCTAAGCTGTGGGTCTCGGGTTCGAATCCCGACGGAATCACAAAGACATGATTGATGGAAGATGGAGGTATTCTTTCACATTTTCAAGAATAAGAAGAGTAATGTAGGTTGGCAGTTGCCAGCCTACCTCTTTTTCATGCTACTTCTTGTTTCATGTGGAAAGAAGCGCCAGGAACCTGTGGTGACGCCATGGGGACAGATTACTGATACCATACCTGCCGACGATAATTTTGATCTTGATGACATCCAGCGTAACGGTGAGCTGATAGCACTCACGCTGACAGGTCCTGAGACTTATTACGACTATCATGGTCGTCATTTAGGTACACAGTACATGTTGGCTCAGGCCTTTGCTGACAAGATTGGTGTCATGTTGCGCATGGAGGTGTGTCGCGATTCGGCCGAGATGCAACAGCGTCTTGACGCAGGCGAGGCTGACCTCATCTGCTATCCAATGAAGAAGGAAGGCCTTGGCTGGTTGATAGGTTCTGACAAAGAAGATCTGGAACGTGAACTGACAGCATGGTTTCATCCGTCAATGGTCGACTCCGTAAAAAAACAAGAAGAGTTCCTGCTGTCAACGCGGTCTGTCAAGCGTCGTGTATTCTCTCCGATGCTCAATCGTGCGGGAGGTGTCATCTCCCATTACGACGGTTTCTTTCAGCGCTATGCGTCGACCATTCGTTGGGACTGGCGCCTGATGGCAGCACAATGCTATCAGGAGTCTACCTTTGACCCCCAGGCGCGTTCGTGGGCAGGAGCTTGTGGCCTGATGCAGATTATGCCTGGCACGGCCGATCATCTTGGATTGCCTCGCGGCAGTATCTATGATCCAGAACAGAACATTGCCGCCGCAGCAAAATATTTGGGTGAGCTGGATCGTACTTTTTCTGATATTCCTGACCGCTCCGAGCGTACTAAGTTCGTATTGGCAGCTTATAACGGAGGACATTTCCATATCCGTGACGCAATGGCCCTGGCCCGCAAGAATGGCAAGAACGCCCTACATTGGCGCGAGGTAGAACCCTATGTGCTTGGACTTAGCAAAGCCGAGTATTATAACGATCCTGTGGTGAAATACGGCTATATGCGTGGTTCTGAGACGGTTGATTATGTTCGGAAGATCCACGAGCGTTGGAATGGCTATCGTGGTGTTAAGACAGTCCGCAGCACCACAACGGTTAGTGGCACTCCCCAGAAGGCCAAGCGCGAACGTAAGAAGAAATACCAGATTAATGCCGACTAATTCCTGCCGGACAGACTCAGGAAATAGCCCGTTTTATAGATCTTGAATACCCATAGAGAGGGATGTCTGCCTGTCAGATGTTTCCGTTCTATGGCTCCAAACAGCTGGTGCCACCATCGTATCGGGGTGCGGGGCAGGGTTTGTGCACGATCCAAGAGGCGCGAATAGCCTTTCAGTTCATGTCGGAACTGATAGAGAGTGCGCAGGCCTTCTTCCGTTTTGCTGACGAAATGCTCATTCTCTTCAAAGATTTCAAAGCTCATCGGATTGTCAATGTGCAGTATCGGAACGCCAGCCTGTTCCATCGCTTTGCCAAACAATACATCTTCATAGCCGTAATTCCTGAAACGCTCATCGAAGGGATGCTCAATCATCAACGCCCGCTGTATCATGAAGTTGGCGGTATGAAAGTCACGATAGGGCGACTGCTGGCGTTCTTCGTAAGTGTGCTCACTTTCTGCTGCCTTTTCATACATTGAGCGCAGATTGCCAGGGATACAGGTTCCTATCACAACACCACCGTCAACAATCGGTGTCTCTTCGCACGAGGCGTACTTCCTGAGATAGTCGTTACGGCAGACCACCATATCGCTGTCAATGAATAGCAGCCAGGCATACCGGGCCTGCTGAGCCAGAAAGTTACGAATCGCTGCCCGGCCGGCATTCACTCTCCTTTCTATCAACTGACAATGGGGTAGGGCATTGATGCTCCGATTCTCTTCCAACACGTTATGTTGGGTTGAACCGTCATCAGCAACGAGAATCTCATAGCTTATACCCAACTCCTCAGCCTGCTGTTGCAGGTTGCCAACCAACGTGCTACACGGATCGTTGAAAGTGGGTATCAGTATTGACAATTCTCTCATAGCTGATGCAAAAATACAAAAAAATGACTATAAAACAAGCAATTGTCAGAAAAATTTCGTATTTTTGCATCGAATAAAGATGAATAACTATGAATAGACTGCGAAACAGCGTTGTTTTCTGTGTGTGCCTGTTGTCGGTATTACTGCTGTCGTGTAAGGGTCGTCAGCGCGATGCCGCCTACTATATGGAGATGGTCGACAGCATTCGTAAGGCAGAGACGGTTAAGGATATCCAGCAGAAGGCTGGTATCTACGATAATCCTGTCGATGCGTGGTTCGATACGCTGGCTATCCATACTTTGCCCATCAAGTCGGCTGGCAGCGACCTGTGGCAAATCGGGCATTTTATCCCTGTGCCCATGACCATCAACGAATACTTTGGCTATCCTGTCAGCGCCCACCTGAAGGCGTTGGCGCTTCCTAAAGCCTATCGCCGCCCAGTATTTATGGTGGCTGAAATGGTGGATTCCATCACGCCGCGTCTTTATCTGTACACGATGGATTCGCGCCATCAGCCCATCGACCAGCTATGCATCTACGAGCAGAAGGACGAAGACCGCGAGGATGACTTCGGTCAGACTGCGATGGAATATTATATCACGAGTAAATATGAGATTACGCTCATTATCTACTACCAGTCACACGACCGTGAGCGTAAACCCGAGCTAGTGAATTCCCGCCGCTACATCATCAATCGCGACGGCATGTTCGAGGAAACCATCATTGAATTAGAGTAGTTTTGCCAGCCTGCTGCGCAACTGCTCTGCCTCGCTCTTGCGGATGCTTAGCACGATTTCGCAAGTGTTTTCAAACGTTTGGCTGACGATGCGCGGATTCATGTCCTTCACGATGCGCATCACATCGTTCATCTGCGGATAGGCGAAGCTGTACTTCACGATTTCCTCTACCTGACGGGTCTCAATGGTTGCGTGGGCGAGGGCATCGGCAGCTGCTTCGCGATAGGCAACAATGAGACCGCTGGTACCCAGATTCACGCCACCATAATAGCGAACCACGACAATCAGTATGTTGGTCAGTTCGTTGCTGTTAATCTGTCCGAGGATGGGCTTGCCTGCTGTCGACGAGGGCTCGCCGTCGTCGTTGGCGCGGAAGTCCTGGCGCTCGAATCCCAACATATAGGCATAGCAAACATGGCGGGCATCGTAATACTTCTTGCGGTAGCCTGCCACAATGTCCTTCACCTCGTCAGTCGTTTCCACATGATGGGCAAAAGCGAGGAACTTGCTCCGCTTCTCGGTGTAGTATCCCTCGCTTGTGCCTGATATGGTGCGGTATTCGTCGGTCATCGTTGTTTTTCTATGATGGCCTAGGACCTCCTAGGATTTCCTAGGAGAACCTAGGATAATTTATGTATCACCAGTCCTGAGCGCAGTTTCGGCTCGAACCAAGTAGCCTTCGGCGGCATAATCTTACCGCTGTCGGCAATGTCCATAATCTGCTGCATCGACACGGGATACAGGGCCAGTGCTGCGCGCATCTCACCGCTGTCCACACGGCGTTTCAGTTCACCCAGACCGCGCAGGCCTCCAACGAAGTCGATGCGCTGTGACGAACGCAGGTCGCCGATGTTCAGAATCTCGTCGAGAATCAGACGGCTTGAGATGTCCACGTCGAGCACGCCGATAGGATCGCTGTTGTCGTAGGTGCCTTCCTTCGCTTTCAGGCTAAACCAGTGCTGGTCAAGATATAGCGAGAACTCGTGCAACTGCTGGGGCTTGTAGATTTCCGTGCCCTTGTCCTCCACGTCGAAGTTTTTCTTCAGGGCTGCCAGGAATTCCTCCGAACTCAGTCCGTTCAGGTCCTTCACCACGCGGTTGTAGTCCAGAATGGTCAACTGCGAAGCCTGGAAGCAAACGGCCATAAAGAAGTTGTACTCCTCGTCGCCCTTGTGGTTGGGATTCTGCTTCTGCTTTTCGGCTCCGACCAGGGCAGCAGCAGCCGAACGATGGTGGCCGTCAGCGATATACATCGAAGGCATCTTGGCAAACTCGTCGGTGATGGTCTGCGTGTCCTTGTCGTCGCTGATCACCCAGAACTGATGACGGAAACCGTCAATAGGAGCGATGAAGTCGTACTCAGGCTCGGTGGCAGCGTAGCGCATAATCAGGTCGTTCAGAACGGTGTTGTCAGGATAGGCAAAGAACACGGGCTCGATGTTGGCATTGTTCACGCGAACGTGCTTCATGCGGTCCTCTTCCTTGTCGCGACGCGTCAGCTCGTGCTTCTTGATGCGGCCGGCCATATAGTCGTCGGTATGGGCGCAGACCACCAGTCCGTACTGAGTCTTGCCGTTCATCGTCTGGGCATAAATATAATAATGTTCACGTTCGTCCTGAACCAGCCAACCCTTGTCCTGGAACTTCTGGAAGTTCTCGGCGGCCTTCTCGTAGACGCGAGGGTCGTATTCGCTAGTGCCTACGGGGAAGTCAATCTCGGGCTTGATGATGTGATACAGACTCTTTTCGTTGTCGCCAGCCTCGGCACGCGCTTCCTCTGAGTCCAGCACGTCGTAGGGGCGACTCTCTACCTGTTCCACCAATTCCTTCGGCGGACGGATTCCTTTAAATGGTTTTACGATTGCCATGAATTATTATTTTTACCTTTTTACTTTTTTACCTTTTTACCTTTTAAAGGTTTTCCTTGATTTTCTCAATCAACTCAGCGTATTCAGCGTCCGAGAGATACACCTTGCCTGGGTTCATCTGGAACGTGCCGCCGTAGTCTGGGCCGTCGACATATTTCGGAGCCAGGTGGAAATGCAGGTGCGAGAGCTTGTCGCTGTAGGCACCGTAGTTGATTTTCTCGGGGTTGAAAGCCTTCTGCATAGCTCGGGTTACGCGGGCCACGTCGGCCATAAAGGCATTACGGTCCTCGTCCGACAATTCGTTCAGGTCGTTCACATGGTCCTTATAGGCTACGAGACAACGACCGCGATAGGTCTGCTCTTTAAACAGGAACGCGCGAGAAACTGACAGCTCGCAGATTTCAATCATCAGATCGTGAAGTGTCTGATTATTAGTGCAGTACAGGCACTGCTTGGGGTCACTTTGCATAATAGATTACGTTTTGTTGTTTTATAATTTATCCGATATTTTTCTTTACTAGACTGCAAAGATAGTAATTTTGTTTCATTCCACCGCCATTTCGCACGGATATTTAAATGTATTTAGGCAAAATAGGAATAATAATGGTCTGCTCGGCGTTTGTTCATCACAATGATAGCTGTGGGTACTGGAGGGCCTGGTAGAGAAGTAAAAAGGTAAAAACAGTCTCAGTCTCAAATCTCAGTTCAAAAAAAAGATACCCTTCATTGCGAATTCTTCTTTTCATATTCTTGTAACTATCTAATAATCAATAATATAGATATATATAATATATATAAGAAGAGAAATGGGGGTACTTAAAAAAACAACTGAGACTCTGAGACTGAGACTACAAAGAGCACTCATTCAGTATCAAGTAACAATTTAAACCCCTAAGTATCAATGAATTACATTATTTTTAGCAGCACCGCTCCGGCGATGCCCAGTCCTGCAAAAGGCACAGAATTTGTGAAATTACTCCTCTCGCAGGCCTCAAAAGACATAATAACCCTCGGTTATCTGTCAATAACCCGTCCTTATGGCCGAATAAGGGAGGGTTATTTTTGGCTCATTTCCTTCGCTTAATCGATATTTTGCACTATCTCTCACCAGGTGAAATTACTCCGTCTCGATAAAAAAAAGAAATGACTTTCTTTGTTTTGTGCTCAACTTTTCGTAATTTTTCCTTCGGAGAAGATAGGTTGCATCTCAGAAAAACTCAAATTAATTTGGTTTTTCATTCGATTTACACTATCTTTGCCGGCAGAATGAAGAAGATAGCACTCTTTGCGGTATTGTTGGTCTTGATTTTGACGTCGTGTTCAGAGACGAAATACGTTGCTGAAGGCGACTATCTGTTGGATAAGGTTCAGGTGAAGACCGATCAGCCTGTTCGCGGGCTGTCGACTACCGACATGAAGATGTATGTGCGCCAGACGGGCAATTCCCGATGGTTTTCGGCCATCAAGATACCTCTTTATACCTATTCTCTCTCCGGACGCGACACGACGCGGTGGCTCAATCGCATGCTGCGCTCCATCGGCGAGGCCCCTATGCTCTACGATTCTGTGCAGACGCGGCAGTCGGTCAACAGTTTGCAGGTGCAGATTCAGAATATGGGTTACCTGCGGGCCAGCGTCGACGCGGAGAATACCATCAAGGGTCGCAAACTGAAAACCACCTATAATGTGCACCCCGGGCCTATTTATTCTATCCGGCATGTCAACTACGACATTCAGGACACGGCCATTGTCCGGTTGCTTCATTTGGACGACCCGCAGAACTGGGAACTGCGCCGTGGAATGACGTTCAGCATCGAGAACCTCGACAACGAGCGAAAGCGCATCACCCAGCAGCTCACCAATCAGGGCTACTACCGCTTCAACAAGGACTTCATTACGTTCATGGCTGATTCTGTGCCGGAAAGCACTGGTGTTGACCTGACGCTGGTGCTCCACCGCTTCCGTAACAACCAGGTGGCCGATACCGCCCATAGCCAATACACCGTCCGCGATGTTCGCTACCGGAGCGGCAATGCCGACGATTCCGTCATCCACCTGCGCCCCAACGTGTTGCGCAGCAATACCTTTATCCGCAAGGGAGAGCTCTATTCTGCCGCTGACCTGCAGACGACCTACAACCATTTCGGCCGACTGGGGGCTGTCCGCTATACGAACATCGGTTTCCGCGAGGTGCCCGACAGCTCGCTGCTCGACTGCGACATCCAGATCAGCACCAACATGCCTTCGTCGGTTTCGTTCCAGCCTGAGGGTACTAATACGGCAGGCGATTTCGGTGCTGCAGCGTCGTTGACATACCAGAACCGCAACCTGTTTCACGGCTCGGAACTGCTGACGGTGGAGCTGCGCGGAGCCTATGAGGCCATCAAGGGTCTCGAGGGCTATTCGAACTCCGACTTCCTTGAATATAGTTTACAAACCCGATTGACGTTTCCCCGATTCATTGCCCCGTTTCTGAGCAATTCGTTCCGCAGGCGCATCAATGCATCGTCTGAGGTGTCGCTGATGTACGACCTGCAGAACCGTCCGGAGTTTCTTCGTCGCGTGTTTTCCGCCAGTTGGCGTTATTTGTGGAACGATCCCAAGCATCGTGACCGCTATCAGATCGACCTGCTGGATTTGAACTTCATATCGATGCCCTGGATCAGCGATAAGTTCGAAGACGAATACCTGAACAATGATGATTACCGGAACTCGCTGCTGCTATACAATTATTCTGACATTTTCCTGATGCGCACGGGGTTCCGTTATTCCTACAGCAACGGCAATTTTGCCATCAAGACCAATATCGAGACGGGCGGTAACCTGCTCAGTCTGATGGCACACACTTTGGGATTCCACAAAAACAGCGAAGGAGCATATACCTTCCTGGATGTAGCCTTTGCACAATATGTGAAGGGTGATGTCGACTATACGCGCAATTTCCAGCTGAACTACAGCAACCAGCTCGTGTTCCATGTGGGACTGGGCATTGCCTATCCTTATGGGAATAGTGATGTCCTGCCTTTCGAGAAGACCTATTTCTCGGGTGGTGCCAATAGTGTGCGTGGTTGGAGTGTGCGAAGTCTGGGACCGGGCAATTATAAGAATGATGGAAGGATAGACTATCTGCTGAATACGGGCGACATGAAACTGGACCTGAATCTGGAGTATCGCGCCCATCTGTTCTGGAAATTCGGCGGAGCACTGTTTGTCGATGCCGGTAACATCTGGACGTTGCGCGACTATGAGGACCGTCCCGGTGGCCAGTTCCGGCTTTCAGAGTTCTGGCGACAGCTGGCTGTGAGCTATGGTCTCGGTTTGCGACTGAATTTTGACTATTTCATCCTTCGTTTCGATATGGGTATGAAAGCCGTCAATCCCGCTTATGAGACCAGTCGGGAACACTTCCCGCTAGTGTATCCCAAATTCAGTCGCGACTTTGCTTTTCACTTCGCGGTAGGTCTTCCATTCTAACCTTCCACTTGCCGTCGCGCTTGACGACGGTTACCAGGAATGTGCCTTCCTCCTGTAGCTGGGGCGTTGATCCGACAACGGCAGGCTTCAGGAAATTCCGGACATGCAGCGTGACGACGCGCAGGGTGTCGTTGGCTACGGTGAAATAGTCGTCAGCAGTTGCGGTGGCATTTCCCTGTAAAGTCTGTAAGTCTTGCTCCGTGATGTTGGAGGCTGCAAAGCGAAGCCATTTGTCGCTTTCCGGTGTAGCGTAGTTCGCTGCCTCGTGGAAATCACAGTTGAAATAGGCATCAGCCCATTGGGAGGCCACGTCCAGAGCGGCATCGTCGCCCTCGAAACCAGCGTTGCAACTTGCCATTGTGAGGGCTGTGAGGAGAAAAAACAGTTGTCGCATAAATATTAAATAAGTAAAAAATCGATGCAAAAGTACAAAATTCTCTAAACTTCCCGCTTAAAACTCTAAACTTTTTATTACCTTTGCACGAAATTTTGCAAAACGACATGATGAAATTCATCTCTTTTGGTAGTGGAAGCAGCGGAAACTGCTATCTGCTCACTACTCCAAACGATGCCCTGCTGATAGACCTCGGAGTGGGTCTGAGAGGGTTGAAGAAAGACTTCCGTGAATATGGTTTCAGTCTTTCGGCGGTTCATCATGTGCTGATCACTCACGACCATGCCGATCACATCAAGTCGGTGGGTTCGTTCAGTCACGACTACAACATTCCCGTCTATGCCACCCGCGAAGTGCATGTCGGAATCAATCGTAACTATTGCATCACGCAGAAGATTTCAGCCGATTTGGCGCGTGTCATAGAGAAAGGCAAGACGCAGCAGATTGGCGACTTCACGGTGACGGCGTTTGGTGTGCCGCACGACAGCAGCGACAATGTGGGCTATTTCATCGAGGCTGAAGGCACCAATTTCTGTGTGATGACCGATGTGGGTACCGTGACTGACGAGATGAAGGAGTATATCCGTCGTGCCCGTCACTTGGTCATTGAGGCTAATCATGACGAGGAAATGGTTATGAGTGGACCTTATCCGCAGTTCCTCAAGACGCGCATCCTGTCGCAGACGGGGCACCTGAGCAATCGCAACTGTGCACTGGCTTTAATAGAAAACATGTCCGAGGATTTGCAAAACGTGTGGCTCTGTCACCTGAGCGAGGAGAACAACCACCCGGAACTGGCGCGGAAAACCGTTGAGAGCCTGTTGCGCGACTATGGCATTATAGCTGGAGTAGACCTCCAACTTGAGGTTCTCAAGCGCAATTCTCCCACGGGAGTTTTCGAACTGGAATAGCGTTCGAACCTTAAATTATTTAAAAACTGCATACAAGTGTAAGGAGATTACATTTTTTTTCCTTATCTTTGCATTACATTTTGTGTATACACGTATATGGACCATATAAGAAACTTTTGCATCATTGCGCATATCGACCATGGTAAGTCGACGCTGGCCGACCGTCTGCTGGAGTATACAAAGACCATCCAGGTGACGGAGGGACAGATGTTGGACGACATGGATCTGGAGCGCGAGCGTGGCATCACGATCAAGAGTCACGCCATCCAGATGGAGTATATGTACAAGGGTGAGAAATATATCCTGAACCTGATTGATACCCCGGGACACGTTGACTTCTCGTACGAAGTGTCGCGTTCCATTGCCGCCTGCGAAGGTGCGCTGCTGGTGGTCGATGCCACCCAGGGCGTTCAGGCTCAGACCATCTCGAATCTTTATCTGGCGATAGACAACGACTTGGAGATCATTCCGGTCATCAACAAGATTGACATGCCTTCGGCCATGCCCGACGAGGTGGAGGACGAAATAGTAGATCTGATTGGGTGCGACCCCGAGGACATTATCCGTGCCAGCGGAAAGACCGGCGAGGGCGTGGAGGATATCCTGAATGCTGTTGTCGAGCGCATTCCTCATCCCAAGGGCGATGAAAAGGCTCCCCTGCAGGCATTGATTTTCGACTCTGTGTTCAATTCCTTCCGTGGCATCATTGCTTATTTCAAGATACTGAACGGTAGCATCCGACCTGGCGACAAAGTGAAATTCTTCAATACCGGAATGGAGTATGACGCCGATGAGGTGGGCGTGCTGAAGATGGACATGATTCCCCGTAAGGAGATGCATACCGGCGAGGTGGGATACATCATTTCGGGTATCAAGAATGCCAAGGAAGTGAAGGTCGGTGATACCATCACTCACGTGGCCCGTCCTTGTGAAAAAGCCATCGAGGGGTTCCAGGAAGTGAAGCCTATGGTGTTTGCCGGTGTCTATCCCATTGATCCCACGGATTACGAAAACCTGCGTGCCTCGTTGGAGAAGCTGCAGTTGAACGATGCCTCGCTGACCTTCGTGCCTGAGACTTCCGTAGCCCTTGGCTTCGGATTCCGTTGCGGCTTCCTGGGCTTGTTGCATATGGAGATTGTGCAGGAGCGTCTGGACCGTGAGTTTGACATGGATGTCATCACGACGGTGCCTAACGTGACCTATATGTGTTACACGAAGCAGGGCGAGGAGAAGGAAGTGCATAATCCTTCCGGATTGCCCGACCAGACGATGATAGATCACATCGAAGAGCCGTATATCAAGGCATCGATCATTACTGCTGCCGACTATATCGGCCCCATCATGACACTCTGTCTGGACAAGCGTGGCGAGTTGATAGACCAGCAATATGTCTCGGGTGGACGTGTTGAGCTGCGTTTCATGCTGCCGCTGGGTGAAATCGTGATTGACTTCTATGATAAACTGAAGAGTATTTCAAAGGGTTATGCATCGTTCGACTATCACATCGATTCGTTCCGCCCATCGAAACTGATAAAACTCGACATCCTGCTGAATGGTGAGCCGGTAGACGCCCTGTCGACGCTGACGCATCAAGACAATGCCGTAACGTTCGGTCGCCGAATGTGTGAGAAGTTGAAGGAACTGATTCCGCGTCAGCAGTTCGACATTGCCATTCAGGCTGCCATCGGTGCGAAAATCATTGCTCGCGAGACAGTAAAACAGGTCAGAAAAGATGTGACGGCAAAATGTTACGGAGGCGATGTGAGCCGTAAGCGTAAATTGCTGGAGAAACAGAAACGCGGTAAGAAACGTATGAAGCAAATCGGCAATGTGGAGGTCCCGCAGAAAGCTTTCCTCGCCGTGTTGAAACTCGATTAAATACAATTCTTGAAGAAACTGAAAACTAATAACTAATAATAAAGAAGAAGAAAAGACAATATGGCTACAATCGGACTGACAACAAGAGATGTGGCGCGTGAATTGGCTCGTCGCTACAGCACCATGACTCACGAAGAGCTCGACGTGCTCGAGAGTATTTTGGTGCCCATGAAATTCCAAAAAGGCGAAATCATCCTTCATGAGGGTGAAATTTGCGAAAACATATACTGGGTGGCAAAAGGCTTGGTGCGCCAGTTCTATTATAAAAACGAGAAGGAACTGACGGAGTATATGGCCACTGAGGACAACATCGTGATGAGCATTGAGAGCCTGTTCAAGGAACAGCCTTCTTCGCAGCAGATTGTGGCGCTGGAGCCTACCATACTTTTCGCTCTGCCCAAGAAGAAACTGGAGCACGAAGCAGTCCGTAATGTGAACATCCAGATGATGTATCGTAAGATTTTGGAGGAATCACTTATTATCTCACAGGTTCATGCCGACATGCTTCGCTTTGAGTCTGCCCAGGAGCGTTATGCGAAACTGGTGAAGCGCTCGCCACAATTGGTGTTGCGCGCCCCGCTGGTTTATATTGCCAGCTATCTGCAGATGACTCCCGAAACGCTCAGCCGTGTTCGTACTTCGGCGCTGCTGGGCGAACGAAATGACAAAGAATGAACTATTAGAAAGACTAAAGTAGACTACAGAAAGTAAACATATTGGGGAATGCCTGACCGAGCTGGTCGGGACGGTTCCTAAACAGTCCGAACAGGGCGCTGCCTGAGCCAGACATGGCCGCATAGGTGGCGCCCATCTTGTATAGTTGCTCTTTCACGTGTCCTATTTCCGGATGCAGGGCGAAGACACTCTCCTCGAAATCGTTGACCAACTCGTCGCGCCATGTGTCCACAGGCTGCATAACGATGTCGCGGCAGTTTTTCGCAGGATAGTGAGGACGAATACGGGCGAAGGCCTTCTTGGTGGGTACAGGAATGTCGGGACGGACAACGGCAATGTGCCAGCCGCTCAGGTCGAGCGTGATGTCCTCGAGCTGCTCTCCAATGCCTTCAGCATAGCATGGCCCGTTCTTGATGAAAAATGCGCAGTCGGCGCCAAGTCGGGCGGCATAGTCAATCATCTGCTGCTCGGTGAGGTTGAGGCCGAACATTGTATTTAACAGCCGAATCATATAGGCACAGTCGCTGGAGCCGCCTCCCATTCCAGCCTGGGTGGGTATGCCTTTCCAAAGGTGTGCGTGACAACGTGGCAGGGCAGGGTAGTCGGCCTTCAAAACATGGTAGGCGCGGACTACGAGGTTGCGTTGCTCGTCGCCGGTATCGAAGGACGACGGAGCGGATCCCGCCGGAGAACCGGCGGGCACAGTGGCGGACGAAGCGGAAACGGAGGCCGGGGCGGCGGTAACCTTCAGGTCACAGTCGACGTCAGAAGGGAATGCTTCGTCCATGGCTACTACTTCGAGTGCATCCTTGACGGGTACGGGGTAGAATACCGTCTGCAGGTTGTGATATCCGTCCGGGCGCTTTTCCACCACGTTCAGGCCCAGGTTTATCTTTGCAATAGGGAATGTAATCATCGTTGTTTCTGTTTTGAACTTGTTGTTTTCTGCCACAAAGGTAGTCATTTCGTGCGACATTCACAACATTTTGATGGTATTTTGAATCACCTTAAGTTTTAGGAATCTTTTTTAATATTATTTAGTTATGCGAATGCGCGTTATAAGAGGGAAAATGAGTACTTTTGCACACCAAAAGAAGCATATTTAAAAAGAAAAAATAAAACGACTATGGCAGAAGCTATTGACATCCGCGAGTTGAACGTGCGGATTGAACAACAAAGTGGATTCGTGCAGAACCTCGTGTCGGGCATGGATCAGGTGATTGTAGGACAGAAACATTTGGTAGATTCATTGCTCATCGGTTTGCTGAGCGATGGTAATATCTTGCTGGAAGGCGTTCCCGGATTGGCTAAGACGCTGGCTATCAAGACACTGGCACAACTGATTGATGCGACGTATTCACGCATTCAGTTTACTCCAGACCTCCTTCCTGCGGACGTGACGGGTACTATGATTTACTCGCAAAAGGAGGAGAAATTCCAGGTAAAACGTGGTCCGGTATTTGCCAATTTCGTGTTGGCTGATGAAATCAACCGCGCTCCGGCTAAGGTGCAGAGCGCCCTGCTGGAAGCCATGCAGGAGAAGCAGGTAACCATCGGAAGCGATACGTTCGAATTGCCCAACCCGTTCCTCGTAATGGCCACACAGAACCCTATTGAGCAGGAGGGAACCTATCCGTTGCCAGAAGCACAGATGGACCGTTTCATGTTGAAAGTGGTTATCGGCTATCCGACCATTGATGAAGAGAAAAAGATTATCCGCGAGAATATCCAGGAGTCGCTGCCCAAGGTTCGCCCCGTAACTACCGCAACAGAAATTCTGAATGCCCGCAACGTAGTGCGCGAGGTCTATCTGGACGAGAAAATCGAACAGTACATTGCCGATATTGTCTTCGCCACACGCTATCCCGATCGCTATGGCCTGAAGGATATGAAGGACATGATTTCGTTTGGCGGTTCACCCCGTGCCTCCATCAATCTGGCCAAGGCTGCCCGTGCTTACGCCTTTATCAAGCGTAGAGGTTATGTGGTTCCTGAGGATGTTCGTGCTGTTGCCCACGACGTGCTGCGCCACCGCATCGGACTGACCTACGAAGCCGAGGCCAGCAATGTGACCAGTGAAGAAATCGTCTCAAAGGTGATTAATAAGGTCGAGGTGCCCTAAAGACCTAGGATAGCCTAGGACAACCTAGAAAGAATATGGAAACAAGCGAAATATTAAAGAAAGTTCGCAAGATAGAAATCAAGGCGCGCGGACTGAGTTCGAACGTTTTTGCTGGACAATACCACTCGGCCTTTAAGGGTAGGGGTATGGCCTTCAGCGAGGTGCGCGAATATCAGTACGGAGATGATGTGCGTGACATTGACTGGAACGTTACCGCCCGCTTCCACCGTCCCTATGTGAAGGTGTTCGAAGAGGAGCGCGAGCTGACCGTCATGCTTATGATTGACGTCAGCGGCTCGCTCGATTTTGGTACCCAACGGCAGATGAAGCGTGACATGGTGACCGAGATTGCCGCAACCATTGCTTTCTCGGCCATTCAGAACAACGACAAGATTGGTGTTGCTTTTTTCTCTGACCGTATCGAGAAGTACATTCCGCCCAAGAAAGGTCGCAAGCACATCCTTTATATCATTCGCGAGATGCTGGACTTCCAGCCGCAGTCGAAGCGTACCGATGTGAAGCAGGCCTTGGAGTTTCTGACCAGCGTGTCGAAACGACGCTGCACAGCATTCGTGCTCAGCGACTTCTACGATCGTCAGGACTTCCTGCAGCCCTTGCAGATAGCTAATCGTAAACACGATGTCGTGGCTTTGCAGGTGTACGATCAGCGGGCACGCGAATTGCCTGACGTTGGACTCATGCGCGTCGTGGATGCAGAGACGGGTTACGAACAGTACATCGACACGTCGAGCCGCCGACTGCGTCAGGCCCACGAAAAATATTGGCATCAGCGTCAGGAAGTGTTACGCGAGACGATGAACAAAAGTAATGTGGACCTGATTAGCATTGCAACGAATGAGGACTATGTCAAGGCACTGCTGATGTTGTTTAAGCAGAGAAGTTAAGATAAAAAGAATAAGTAAGTGAAGAGAACGATAATATTTATAGGATTGATAGTCAGTACGTTGCTCGCCATGGCGCAAGTAAGCGTACAGGCTAAGATTGACCCTATAGAAATGCTGATCGGCGAGCAGACTCAGGTGACGCTGACTGTCCAGGGCGGTAATGATGCCCAGGTGGAGTGGCCTCAGCTGAAGCCCCGCCAAATGATAGTTCCAGGCGTAGAAGTCATTGCCAGTCATACTAGTGGGACTAGCCAGACTAGTAGTACTAGTGAGACTGGAAAGGTGATGACTATTACGCTGACTTCGTTCGATGGAAACCTCTATCACTTGCCTCCTTTCACGGTGAAAGTCAATGGCAAGGAAGTGAAGTCGAATGAATTGGCCCTCAAAGTTGTCGAGATGGAAGTGGACACTACGCAGATGAACGCTTTCTTCGGCCCCAAGGACGTGCAGGACAATCCCTTCCAATGGAGCGACTGGAGCATGCCGTTCTGGTTGAGTGTACTGGTGTTGGTATTGCTGGCAGTCGGCTATTGGCTTTATCTGCGCTTGCGCGACAACAAGCCCATCATTACCCATATCAAGATTGTGCGCCGACTGCTTCCTCACCAGAAGGCCATGAAGGAAATCGAGCAGATTAAGGCTGACAAGATGGTAACGTCGGAGAATCAGAAGGAATACTACACGAAACTGACAGAAACGCTTCGTAAGTATATCGAAGAGCGATATGGGTTCTCGGCTATGGAGATGACCAGTTCTGAAATCATCGAGCGGCTTATGTCGCAGGGCGACCAGCAGAGTCTGGACGAGTTGCGCCAGTTGTTTACAACGGCTGATTTGGTGAAGTTCGCCAAGTATTCGACGATGATTAATGAAAACGACTCGAACTTGGTCAATGCTATTGACTTCATCAACCAGACGAAGCTGGAGAACCAGCCGACGGTGGAGGTACAAAAGCCTGTTCTTTCAGAGGCTGATCAGCGTTCGCAAAAGGAGCGCCGTGTGCTGAAGGCTGTCATTTGGGCTGTTGGTATTGTCACTACACTGCTGTTCTGCTACGTTGTCTATAGTGTCTGGCAGTTGATATATTGAGAATATAAAAATGAGAATTCATGGAATTTGCCAATAAAGAATATCTGTTGCTGCTGTTACTGTTGATACCTTATATCGTGTGGTATCTGATGTACAGGAAGAAGGCAGAACCTACTATACGGTTAAGCGATACCAATGCATATCGCTTTGCCCCACGGTCGTGGCGAGTAACGCTGATGCCTCTGCAACCCTTGCTTCGTATGGCCGTCTTCGTGTTGGTTGTATTGGTCTTGGCCCGTCCCCAGACGCAGAACTCATGGAAAAATCAAACGGTAGAAGGTATTGATATCATGTTGGCTATGGACGTCTCGACGTCAATGCTGGCAGAAGACCTGAAGCCTAACCGAATAGAAGCTGCCAAACAAGTGGCTGCTGAATTCATCGTAGGCCGTCCCAACGACAATATTGGTCTGACGATCTTTGCAGGCGAAGCTTTCACACAATGTCCTATGACCACAGATCACAGTTCATTGCTGAACCTGTTACATAATACCCGTACTGATATTGCTGCTCGTGGTCCGCAGGGTGGTGGCATAGAGGACGGTACGGCTATCGGAATGGGACTGGCCAATGCCGTGTCCCGTCTGAAAGACTCGAAGGCGAAGAGCAAGGTGGTCATTCTGCTGACCGATGGCTCGAACAATCGTGGTGACCTGTCGCCAATGACTGCTGCTGAGATTGCCAAGAGTCTGGGTATTCGTGTTTATACCATTGGTGTGGGTACAAAGGGCACCGCTCCGTTCCCTCCCTCAGCAACAGGCCTTCCCGGCTATGTGAATCTGCCTGTGGAGATTGACACCAAAACGCTGTCGGATATTGCTGGTGCCACGGACGGAGACTTCTATCGTGCCACAAACAACCGCGAGTTGCAGAACATCTACAAGGAGATTGACAAGCTGGAGAAAACCAAACTGAACGTCAAGCAGTTCAGCCGCCGTTATGAGGCTTACCAGCCTTTTGCGTTGGCTGCCTTGTTGCTTTTGCTCTTGGAAATACTGCTGCGTATCACCGTGTTCCGCAAACTGCCGTAATAAATCGTAAATCGTAAATAGTAAATCGTCAAATCGTAAATTAGATAGATGTTTAGATTCGAAGACCCTATATACTTATATTTATTAGCGCTGATTCCCATTCTGCTGCTGATACATTTTCTGATGCTCCGTCGTCAGAAGAAGTTGCTGCGCAAATTTGGTGATTTAGAACTGGTGCGCCAGCTGATGCCTAACGTGTCTCGCATGCGTCCTTTGGTCAAGTTCTGGCTGTTGCTGGGCGCTTTGGCATTGCTCATCGTTGTGTTGGCCCGTCCTCAGTTTGGTAATAAGATCAGCCACGAGAAACGTACTGGCATCGAGACCATTATCTGTATGGATATCAGTAATTCCATGTTGGCTGAAGATGTAGCACCGAGTCGACTGGACCGTTCGAAAATGATGGTCGAGAATCTGGTCGACCACTTTACTAACGACAAGATCGGACTCATCGTGTTTGCTGGCGACGCTTTTGTTCAGTTGCCCATTACCAGCGATTATGTCAGTGCGAAAATGTTCCTGTCGAGCATTACACCTGCGATGATTGCCACACAGGGTACCGATATTGCTGCCGCTATCAATATGGCATCTCATAGCTTTACGCAGGAGGAGAACATCGGCAAGGCCATCATCGTTATTACCGATGGTGAAGACCACGAGGGTGGGGCAATGGAAGCCGCTAAAGAGGCCAAGGAGAAGGGGATGAATACCTATGTGTTGGGTGTCGGCTCACCCAACGGAGCTCCCATTCCTGTTGGTAACGGTGACTATATGAAGGACAATACGGGTCAGACGGTGATGTCGGCGCTGAACGAGCAGATGTGCCGTCAATTGGCTGATGCTGGTAGCGGTGCATATATTCACGTGGAGAATAATAGCAATGCTCAGGAACAGCTCGACAACGAACTCGATAAATTGTCGAAAAAAGAGACCTCATCAACCATCTATAGTGATTTCGACGAGCAGTTCCAGGCAGTAGCCATCATCGTTTTGCTGCTGCTGATATTGGAAGTATGCATCTTGGAAATCAAGAATCCGATGCTGCGTCGCATCTCGCTGTTCAAGCGTTCGAAGAAGGTGGCCGCTATTGTTGCCTTGCTGCTCGTGACAGTAGGCGTACAGGCGCAGAGTGACCGTCAGATGATTCGTCAGGGCAATAAGCTGTATCGCAAAGGTAATGTAGCTGAGGCTGAGGTGTCGTATCGGAAGGCTGTGGAGCGTAACGAACGTAATCCGCAGGCTAACTATAATCTGGGTAATTCATTGATGTCCCAGCGTAAGGATTCGCTGGCTATCACTCAGTTGGAGAAGGCTGCCAAGTTGGAGACCAATCCCCTGCGTCGTGCACAGGCCTATCATAACATGGGTGTTATCTGCCAGCAGCACAGAATGTTTGGTGAAGCCATTGAAGCTTATAAGGAAGCGTTGCGCAATAATCCTACCGATCATGAGACGCGCTACAATCTGGAACTTTGTAAACGTCAGCAGAAGGAACAGCAACAAGACCAGAATCAGCAGAACCAGCAGAATAAGGATAATAAAGACAATCAAGATAAGCAAGATCAGCAGAAGCAGGAACAGAAACAAGACCAGCAGAAGCAGGATCAAGAGCAGCAAAAACCTCAGATGAGCAAGGAGAATGCCGAGCAACTGCTGAATGCTGCCATGCAAGAAGAGAAACAAACCCAGGAGCGCATGAAGAAGGCTCAGCAGCAGCCTCAGAAGCGTCGCTTGGAAAAGAACTGGTAAAAGGCCTTCTGCCAAATGATGAATGAGAAGTGAGAAGTGAGAAATGAGAAATGGAAATGAAGAAATGATAAGTGATATGGCGAGATATGGATTGAGAAGAGAAGTGAATGGAAAATGGGTATTGAGGTTGCTTTTGGCATTTCTCATTTTTCATTTCTCATTTCTCATTTCAGTTGCGCAGCAGCTGACTGGTCGCGCTCCAGCACAAGTGGCTGTCGGCGAGCAGTTCCGATTGAGCTATACGGTCAATACCGACGATGCAAAGGGTTTCAGGGCTGGTGACATTCCTGATGCCTTCGACGTGCTGATGGGTCCTTCGACTTCCCAACAGTCGAGTTTCCAGATGGTCAATGGTCATACATCGAGTTCGTCGAGTATTACCTATACCTATATCCTTTCAGCCAAGAAAAACGGAACATTCACCATTCCTCCAGCCCATGTCACTGCTGGGGGAAAGACCATCACGTCTAACGAGTTGCATATCAAGGTCAGCGGACAGGCTCAGCCAGGCAACCAGGGCGGTCGTCAGCAAAGCGGTACGGGCGAGATTCGCTCGGCGGGTTCATCCATTTCGGGCAGCGACCTGTTTATCAAGGTGACTGCCTCGAAGCAACATGTCCGCGAGCAGGAGCCCATCCTGTTGACTTATAAGGTGTACACGCTGGTAGGACTGACCCAGCTGAATGGTAAGATGGCTGACCTGAAGAGTTTCTATACCCGCGAGGTGCCGCTGCCTCAGGAGAAGCAGTTCCACATCGAGACGCTGAATGGCAAGCCCTACCGCACGGTGACATGGCAGCAATATGTCATGTTCCCGCAGGTGACGGGAAAACTCGAGGTTCCAAGCATTACCTACGAGGGTATTGTCGTGCAGCAGAACCGTAACGTCGATCCCTTCGAGGCTTTCTTCAACGGAGGTTCTGGCTATGTGGAGGTGAAGAAGGAAATCAAGGCTCCCGGCATCACCATTCAGGTCGATCCGCTGCCCCAGCGCCCTGCGGGCTTCTCGGGTGGAGTAGGCAAGTACTCTATTTCTGCCACACTCGACCAGACCGAGGTGAAGGCCAACGATCCCGTGAAGATGCGCGTGGTGGTAAGTGGCGTGGGTAACATGAAATTGTTGAAGCAGCCCGAGGTGAAGTTCCCCAAGGACTTCGACCACTATGATGCAAAGGTGACCGATAAGACGCAGTTGACTACCAAGGGACTCGAGGGATCTATCATTTACGACTTCCTGGCCGTACCGCGTCATCAGGGCGACTTCGAGATTCCTGCCATCGAATACACCTATTTCGACACGGAGGCTAATACCTATAAGACGGTTAAGACTGAATCGTTCAAACTGCATGTCGATAAGGGCAGCGGAACATCACAGGCGACTTATACCGGTCAGGAAGATGTAAGACAGTTGAACAGCGACATTCACTATATCAAGACAGGCGATACCCGTCAGCGCGGCGTCGACGAGTTCTTCTTTGGTTCTACAGAATATTGGGTGTCTTTGGCAGTATTGCTGTTGGGCTTCATCTCGCTCTTCGTCATCTTCCGTCAGCGTGCCATCGAGAATGCTGATATCGTGAAGCAGCGTGCCGGTAAGGCCAATAAGGTAGCTACGAAACGACTCAAGAAGGCCGCAAAACTCATGGCTGGAGGCAAACAGAACGAGTTCTACGACGAAGTGCTTCGTGCTCTTTGGGGGTATGTGGGCGACAAGTTGAACATGCCTGTCGAACAGCTCTCGCGCGAGAATATCAGTCAGCAATTGGAATCTCACAACGTTTCGGCAGAAACCATTCAGCAGTTTATTGGTGCTTTGGACGAGTGCGAGTTCGCACGCTATGCTCCAGGCGATGCAACAGGTAATATGAATAAGGTTTATGATGCGGCAATGACTGCGATTACGCAAATTGCCACAACGATGCGAAAATCCAGCAAGTCTGGAAAATCCGGAATGTCCGGAATGGCTGTAGCCTTGATGATAATGACGTTGCCACTCACCTCTAATGCTGCTGTCACGAAGGCAGAAGCTGACAGCGCCTACGTTCAAGAACGCTATCAACAGGCCGCCAAAGACTATGAGGCTTTACTGAAGCAGGGCGTCAGCGCCGATCTCTATTACAATCTTGGCAATTGCTACTATCGTATGGATCAGATGACGCAGGCTGTGCTCAACTACGAGCGTGCGCTGTTGCTATCACCTGGCGATAAGGATATCCGTTTCAACTTGCAAATGGCCCGTTCGAAGACTATCGACAAGATTACCCCTGAGTCCGAGATGTTCTTCGTCACGTGGTACCGCTCGCTGGTCAATGTGCAGAGCGTCGACAGTTGGGCTCGCACGGCACTTATCTCCTTGTTTGTGGCTATCGTTCTGGCGCTGCTCTATTTGTTCGCTAACCCCATCTGGCTGCGTAAGGTAGGTTTCTTCGGTGGATTCCTTCTGCTGCTTGTGTTCTTGATTAGTAATCTTTTTGCTTGGCAACAGAAGCGTAACCTGACCCACCGTTCGGGGGCCATCATCATCAAGTCTGCTGTCAATGTCAAGAGCACACCGTCGAAGAACGGTACCGACTTGTTTATTCTCCACGAGGGTACGAAGGTGACCATCACCGACGCCACCATGAAGGAATGGAAAGAAATCCGCGTGGCCGACGGCAAGGAAGGCTGGCTGGAGACTTCGGAGATAGAAGTGATTTAGAGGTAAGAGGTGAGTAGTAAGAGGTAAGATGTAAGAGGTAAGAAGTAAGAGATATGGAAGAAATCATTCAATTCGACAAGCAACTGCTGCTCATGGTGAACGGCAGCGACTCGGTGTGGCTGGACTCGGTCATTATGACACTAACCAATGCCAAGACATGGATTCCGTTGTACTTGGGGCTGTTTTACGCGGTGTGCCGCACGAACTGGATGAGAAGAATGGGAAACCCAAATCAGCCGCGGGCAATCATGAACATCGTGCTGATTCTTTTGGCTGCTGGGCTGTGTGTCCTGCTGGCAGGGGCTGTTGACGACGAAATCGTTAAGCCCCTTGTGGCCCGATGGCGTCCTACACACGACCCCGAAATCGGCGCATTAGTCGACATCGTCGATGGTTACCGTGGAGGCAACTACGGCTTCTTCTCGGCACATGCCGCCAACACGTTTTCTATTGCAGTATTCTTCTCGCTCTTAATGCGCTGGCGATTCTTCACGGTCTGCATGGTCGGCTGGTCGTTAGTCAACTGTTACACGCGGCTCTATCTGGGCGTCCACTATCCCGGCGACATCACTGTCGGACTGCTCTGGGGAGGCTTCGTCGGATGGCTTGTCTATCGCATCTATTGTCGTGCCTACAGCCGAGTGAATGGCCGTTTCGAAGTGCCTCGCCCTTATGACCGCAAGTTGTTGCTGGTACCCATCACTGTCTTGGCTCTCACTATCATCTACGCCTTCCTTCACGCAGCATTTTAGTGGACTTTTTTGTATCTTTCCTCTGAAAAAACTAAAATCATTGCCTCAGATTTAACATCCATCGACGCAGTTTTATCATCCATTGTCGCAGTTTTAGCGTCCATCGACGCAGTTTTAACTTTACAAAGGACTTCGTAACCTTTTATCCAGCACCTCACAACCTTTTAGCAGGCACCTCTCTTTATTGTCGAAGTTACTCACGTTCTCACACCTAAAGGTATGAGTGTGGCGTTGCAATCGAAAAAACTCAAATTTATTTGGTTTTTTACTCACTTATTCGTAACTTTGCACTTCGTATGGAGACGAAAGATATACATATCAGCGACTATAGTTACGATCTGCCGGACGAGCGCATCGCGAAGTTCCCCTTGGCAGAGCGCGACCAGTCGAAGCTGCTTATATATAATAAAGGTGTAGTAGGGGAGGATGTTTTCCGTCACCTGCCTAACCACTTGCCCGAGGGCGCATTGATGGTGATGAACAACACGAAGGTCATTCAGGCCCGCCTGCATTTCCGCAAGAGTACGGGGGCGTTGATCGAGATTTTCCTGTTGGAACCCTACGACCCCGCCGACTACGAGCAGATGTTCCAGCAGACGCACCGTTGTTCGTGGCTGTGTCTGGTGGGCAATCAGAAGAAATGGAAGGAAGGTCCGCTCACTCGCGAATTGGAAATAAAGAGTGAAAAGCTTCAGATTTCCGCTACACGCGTGGGAGAACACGGAACGAGTCAACTCATTGAGTTTGAATGGAATAATGCGAACATCAACTTTGCCGATATTCTTGACGTGATGGGCGAACTGCCTATTCCTCCTTATTTGAATCGTGAAACCCAGGAGAGCGACAAGACGACCTATCAGACCGTCTATTCGAAAATCAAGGGTAGTGTGGCTGCACCGACAGCCGGACTGCACTTCACAGAGCGTGTGCTGAACGAGATTGATGCTCATGGTATTGAGCGCGAAGAGGTAACCCTTCATGTGGGTGCGGGCACGTTCCGCCCCGTCAAGAGCAAGACCATTGGCGAGCATCCCATGCATACGGAGTATATTGCCGTTCATCGCCGCACTATTGAACGTTTGCTGGCTCACCATGCTGAGGCTATTGCCGTCGGAACTACCAGCGTCCGAACGTTAGAGAGCCTCTACTATATGGGGCTGAAGGTGTTGGCAAATCCAAATATTTCTGAGGATGAACTGCACGTCAACCAATGGGAACCCTATGGGAATGAAGAAATAAGAATGAAGGATGAAGAATTATTATCTGCATCCGCTATGGAGTCTCTTCAGGCTTTGCTCGACTGGATGGTGCGGCGTGAATTGACGGTGCTTCACTCGTCTACGCAGATTATCATAGCCCCAGGCTACGACTATCATATTGTGAAGATGCTCATCACCAATTTCCATCAGCCTCAGTCGACGTTGTTGCTATTGGTGAGTGCTTTCGTTCATGGCGACTGGCACAAAATCTACGACTATGCACTGGCTCACGACTTCCGGTTCCTGAGCTATGGTGACTCTTCACTGCTCATTCCATAAAAGGAAAGGTAAAAAAGTAAAAAGGTAAAAAAGTAAAATCTTATGAAATACGGATTCATCAAGGTGGCTGCTGCCGTACCGGCTGTAAAGGTGGCCGATGTGGTTTACAACGTTGAGGAAATAGAGAAACTCATTTCTCTGGCCGATAGCGAACATGTGGAGATTGTATGCTTCCCGGAGTTGTGCATCACGGGGTATACGTGTCAGGACCTGTTCAAGGAACAGCTGTTGCTTACCAAGGCCGAAGAAGGACTGCTCATGTTGCTCGACTTTACCCGTACACTCGACATCATCTGTGTCGTCGGGCTGCCCGTCCAGGCTGGTGGGCTGTTGTTGAATTGTGCCGCTGTCATTCAGCATGGCAGCATTCTGGGCATCGTTCCCAAGACCTATCTGCCCAACTATGCCGAGTTCTACGAGAAGCGATGGTTTGCTTCTGCCCAAGACTTGAATCCCACGGACATCTATCTGGCTGGCACTCCCGTCCATCTGTCGTCTGAACCCAAATTGTTCCAGACTACTGACGGTGTCAAGTTTGGCGTGGAAATCTGTGAGGATGTCTGGGCACCCATTCCTCCCAGCAATAATCTGACGATGGCCGGTGCTGAGATTATCCTCAACTGCTCAGCCAGCGATGAACTGATAGGCAAGCATCGTTATCTGCGTTCGCTGGTGGCCCAGCAGAGTGCTCGTACCATGAGCGGCTACGTTTATGCATCGTCAGGTTTTGGCGAGTCGACGCAGGATGTGGTTTATGCTGGCAATTCGATGATTTTCGAGAACGGCAAACTGCTTGTCGAGGGCGACCGGTTCTCGTTCCAGCCCCAGTTGCAGAAGGCTCAGATTGATGTGGAATGCCTGCGTACCGAGCGTCAGACCAACAGCACGTTTATCAATGCCCAGCGTGAGGCCCATGCCCTGATTATTCAGACCAAGCCCGCTATGGACGAGCATCCTTTTGAATTTACTCGCCCCGTCGACGCTCATCCCTTCATTCCTAAGGATGATGAAATGAAAGAGACCTGTGAGGAAATTCTGAATATCCAGACGGCAGGACTGGCCAAGCGACTGATTCATACCAATTGCCAGCACGTTGTCATCGGCATCAGCGGTGGTCTCGACTCCACGCTGGCCTTGTTGGTTAGTGTGCGCACCTTCGATCGCCTTGGTTATGACCGCAAGGGCATCATCGGTGTCACTATGCCTGGCTTCGGTACTACCGACCGCACGCACGACAATGCTGCCTCGCTGATGCAGACGTTGGGTATCTCGCAGATGGAGATTCCCATTGTGAAGGCCGTTAAGCAGCATTTCTCCGATATTGGCCACGATGCTGCCATCCATGATGCTACCTACGAGAATTCTCAGGCTCGCGAGCGCACCCAGATTCTGATGGATTTGGCGAACAAACTGAATGGTCTTGTCGTTGGTACTGGCGACCTTTCGGAACTGGCCTTGGGTTGGGCTACTTACAATGGTGACCACATGTCGATGTATGGTGTCAATGCCGGCATCCCCAAGACACTGATCCAATACATTATTAAATATATAGCGTCCACAGCAGCTTTCTCTGCCCAGCGCGAAACGTTGCTGGACATTGTCGACACGCCGATTTCGCCGGAATTGACGCCAGCCGACGAGATGGGTAACATCAAGCAGAAGACTGAAGACCTTGTCGGCCCCTATGAACTGCACGATTTCTTCCTCTACTACTTCATGCGCTTCGGTTTCCGTCCTGCCAAGATATTCTTGCTGGCGAAACATGCTTTTGGCGATACCTATGAACACGATACCATCAAGAAATGGCTCCAGACGTTCTGTCGACGCTTCTTCTCGCAACAGTTCAAACGTTCCTGTCTGCCCGATGGTCCGAAGGTGGGCAGTATCAGTCTTTCGCCACGTGGCGACTGGCGCATGCCCAGCGATGCTTGTTCAACATTATGGCTCAAGGAGTGCGAGGAGTTGTAGAAAGTGCTCATAGAATTTGTAGATTCAAGAAAAATATCGTACCTTTGCGGACATGATGAAAACGGTAATAGTGAAAGACCAGGCGCTGCGTCAGGCTGCCGGCGAGGGTATGGATGCCTTCGTGGCATGTTTCGTCGCGGCTATCAAGGAGGCTATTGGCGGTGAACTGACTGCCGATACGATGAGTCAGCTCAATGCCGATCAGATTACGTTGCTGGCTTGGCAAATGCTGCACGACGAGGTGATGGACGGTGGTTTCGTACAGCTCATCCACAACGGTTACGGTCCCTTTATTTTCAAGAATCCTTTTGCAAAGGCGGTGAAGTCGTGGGGAATGCGTCCCTTGTCGAAGCTGATTTACGACGCTCACACGTTGTATGTGAAGTACGGCCAGCAATTGGAGCGCGACTGTAGCGACGACGAGTTCATGGCGTTGTTCGAGCAGTATCCTGAATTCGACGATCTGGACGATGAGTTTGTCGAGGAAGAGGAAGCCTGGACTGAGCAGATTGCCCGCTATATCGACGAGCACCTCGACCGATTCGCTACCGTGGAATAATTAAGCATTGATATGACAAAAGAAGACGAACTGATTAGGAAGAAAAGCCCTGTCAACATAAAGAATAAGAAAGCCTCGTTCGAGTATTTTTTCATCGAGACTTTTACCGCCGGCATTGTGCTTACCGGTACGGAGATTAAGAGTATCCGTCTGGGTAAGGCCTCGCTGGTCGACACCTATTGCACCATCATCAATGGCGAGCTGTGGGTGAAGGGCATGAATGTGTCGCCCTATTTTTATGGTTCTTACAACAATCACGAACTGAAGCGCGACCGCAAGTTGTTGCTGACGAAACGCGAGATAGCCAAGCTGGCGTTAGCCACCAAGCAGACGGGTTACACCATCGTGCCGCTCTTGGTATTCATCGACCAGAACGGGCGGGCCAAGATGGACATCGCTCTCTGTAAGGGTAAGAAGGAGTTCGACAAGCGACAGACGCTGAAAGAGAAGGAAGACCGCCGTGAAATGGATCGTGCTATGAAGACTTTTAAACATTAAGCCGTATGAAGAGAACAGTTACTATATGCCTGTTGCTCGTGGCCATCGTGGCTTCAGCCCAACAGAAGAGAGAGTTCCGCGGAGCGTGGATACAATGTGTCAACGGACAGTTCAAGGGTATGGCAACCGAAGCCATGCAGCGCACGCTGACCAACCAGTTGAATGAATTGCAGAAGGATGGTTGCAACGCTATCATCTTTCAGGTGCGTCCTGAGTGCGATGCGCTGTACGAGAGTAAGCTGGAACCGTGGAGTTATTACCTGACAGGCGAACAGGGAGCCAAACCCTATCCATATTGGGATCCTCTGAAATGGATGATTGACGAGTGCCACAAGCGTGGTATGGAGCTTCATGCATGGATTAATCCCTATCGTGCCAAGACGAAGGTGGCTCATGGCAATGCCCGTAACCACGTGGTGGTGCAGCATCCGGAGTGGACTTTCAAGTACGATGGTCTGACGTTGCTGAATCCTGCCCTGCAGGAATGCCGCGACTATATCTGTGAGGTGGCGCGCGACATTGTGACACGTTACGACGTCGACGGATTCCACATCGACGACTATTTCTATCCCTATCCGGTGGCTGGCATCCAGATTCCCGACGATGCTCAGTATCGGGCTAACTCCAATGGTATCAGCAATCGTGGCGACTGGCGCCGCTACAATGTCAATCTCTTTATTGAGCAACTCTACAAGACCGTTCACGAAGCCAAACCTTGGGTGAAGGTGGGCATCTCGCCCTTCGGCATCTATCGCAACAAGAAAAGCGATCCCAATGGCAGTCGTACCAACGGCCTGCAGAACTACGACGATCTTTATGCCGACGTGCTCTTATGGGATGCCAACGGCTGGATGGATTATTGCGTGCCCCAGATTTATTGGGAGATTGGCAACCGCGCTGCGGACTACGACGAGCTCATCCATTGGTGGAACCAGCATCTTACGCGTTCAGACCTTTATATTGGCGAGGATGTCGAGCGCACGGTGAAGCATGCCGACCTGAAGGACAAGAACCGCCATCAGCTGGCGGCTAAGATGTCGCTCCATCAACAACTGCCCCGCGTGAAGGGCACCGTTCTGTGGTATGCCAAGGCTGCTGTCGACAACGTCGGCAACTACGGTACTTCTTTGCGTAATGTCTATTGGCGCACACCGGCCTTGCAGCCCGTGATGGAGCATATCGACAAGAAGGCTCCAAAGAAGGTTCGTAAGCTGAAGGCTTTCAATTTTGATGGCCAGCGTGTGCTGTTCTGGACAGCGCCCAAGGGTGATGGCTGGCAGGACGAGGCCACGCGCTATGCCGTTTACCGCTTTGATAAGAAAGAGAAGATCAACCTTCATGACACGAGTCACCTGAAGGCTATCGTTGCTGATACGTTCTACGAGTTGCCTGCCAACGAGCAGACGCCTTGTGTTTACGTCGTTACCGCCCTCGACCGCATGCAGAACGAGAGCAAAGAGGTAAAAGTAAAGATCAAGAAATAACTTCGTTAACTCTTCTTCAGCGTTTCCTTCAGGAATGCCGGGGTGAATCCTTTCTTGCTCTTGGCCACTTGTTCCGGTGTGCCGGTAGTAAGGATGGTGCCACCTCCGCGTCCGCCTTCCGGTCCCATGTCGATGATGTGGTCGGCCAGCTTGATGACATCCATGTTGTGTTCGATGATGATGACCGTATTCCCGCGGTCTACCAGCGTCTGCAGCACGTTCATCAAGATGCGTATATCCTCGAAGTGCAGTCCCGTCGTGGGCTCGTCCAGGATGTAGAGCGTCTTGCCCGTATCTTTCTTCGACAGTTCTGTGGCTAGCTTTACACGTTGGCTTTCACCGCCCGACAGCGTCGTCGAAGGCTGTCCCAACTTGATATATCCCAGTCCGACGTCCTGTATGGTCTTGATCTTGCGCAGGATGTCGGGTACGTTCTCGAAGAACTCTACAGCTTGGTTAATGGTCATGTCCAGCACGTCGGCTATCGACTTGCCCTTGTATCTCACCTCCAGTGTCTCGCGGTTGTATCGCTTGCCGTGACATTCTTCACAGGGCACTTGGATGTTGGGCAGGAAATTCATTTCGATGGTCTTGTAACCGTTGCCGCCGCAGGTCTCACAGCGTCCGCCCTTTACATTGAACGAGAAGCGTCCGGGCTTGTAGCCGCGGATTTGTGCTTCGGGCAGATTGACGAACAGCGAGCGGATGTCGCTGAACACACCAGTGTAGGTGGCAGGATTCGAGCGTGGCGTACGGCCAATAGGGCTTTGGTCGACGTTTACCACCTTGTCGATATGCTTCAAACCTTCTATGCTGTCGTAGGGCATGGGCGCCTGCAGCGAACGGTAGAAATGTTTCGATAGGATGGGGTAGAGGGTCTCGTTGATGAGCGTCGATTTGCCCGAGCCCGACACGCCTGTTACGACGATGAGTTTCCCAAGCGGGAAATCCACGTTGACATTCTTTAGGTTATTGCCACGGCAGCCTGTCAGCGTCAGCGTCTTGCCGTTGCCTTTGCGACGCTCCTGGGGCACGTCAATCTTCAACTTGCCGTTCAGATACTGTGCCGTGATGGTTTCCATCTTCAGCATCTCGTCGATGGTGCCCTGGAACACCACCTCGCCCCCTTTTCGTCCCGCCTTAGGACCGATGTCGACGATGTAGTCTGCCTGACGCATCATGTCCTCGTCATGCTCCACTACAATGACGGTATTGCCCAGGTCGCGCAGTTCCTTTAGCGAGCGTATCAACCGTTCGTTATCCCTTTGGTGAAGGCCGATGCTGGGCTCGTCCAGAATGTAGAGCACGTTCACCAGCTGCGAACCGATTTGTGTGGCCAGACGGATGCGCTGGCTCTCACCGCCCGATAGCGAGGCCGACTGGCGGTTTAGCGCCAGATAGTCCAGTCCGACCTCCAGCAGGAAGTCCAGTCGCGTCCTGATTTCCTTCAGTATCTCGGCGGCAATCTGTTGCTGTTGGTGGTCTAGGTGCGACTCACAGTCGTCCAGCCACTTTCGCAACTCACTCAGATCCATATTGGCCAGCTCTGAGATGTTCTTGTCCCATATCTTGTACGACAGTGCCTCGCGCGTCAGTCGTTGTCCGTGACATTCCGGACACTCGCATTCTGCCAGGAACTGATCGGCCCATTTCTGACCGCCCGTCGTATCGTCGCTTTCCATTACCGAACGCAGGTATTTCACCACTCCGTCAAAGTCGACGAAGTAGTCGCTCGAGGTATGCACCAGTTCCTTGTCAATGCGTACCGGTTCAAGAGAACCGTACAGAATCTCGCTCATGGCCTCTTCGGGGATGTCTGTTATCGGGGTTTTCAGGTCGCATTCGTTGGAACGCAGAATGGCGGCAATCTGCCAGAAAATCATCTGGTTCTTGTATTTCCCCAACGGAGCAATGCCTCCTTCATAGATGCTGTGCTTGCGGTTCGGAATGACCTTGTCGATGTCTATCTCGTTGATATATCCCAGTCCTTTACAACGCGGACAAGCTCCTTGAGGAGAATTGAACGAAAATGTGTTAGGCGCTGGTTCATTGTATGATATGCCCGTTGTCGGACACATCATTCGCTTCGAGAAATGCCTCACTTCGCCCGTGTCGTAGTCCATGATCATAATCAGGCCTTCGCCCTGTTTCATGGCTGTTTGGATGGTTTTCTTTAGGCGGTCGGTAGGTTGGGTAGGGGTGTTAGGTTCGTTAGGTTGGGTAGGGACGGCCAGACGGTCTATCACAACCTCGATGTCGTGGTTCTTGTAGCGGTCCACCTTCATGCCCTCAGTCAGTTCCACCACGTCGCCGTCCACGCGCACGTGCAGATAGCCTTTCCTGCGCATCGACTCGAACAGCTCGCGGTAGTGACCCTTGCGGCTCCTGACTAGCGGGGCCAGTACCAAAATTTTCCTGCCTTCATAGTCGTGCAGAATCATGTCGATGACCTTCTCCTCCGTATATTTCACCATCGGCTCACCGGTCATGTAGCTGTAGGCCTTGCCAGCACGGGCAAACAACAATCGCATGTAGTCGTACACCTCGGTGGTGGTGCCTACCGTCGAACGCGGGTTCTTGTTCGTCGTTTTCTGTTCGATGCTGATGACGGGCGACAGTCCGGTTATCTTGTCCACGTCGGGGCGCTCTAGACCTCCCAGAAAGTTGCGGGCGTAGGCTGAGAATGTTTCGATATACCTGCGCTGTCCCTCTGCAAAGATGGTGTCGAAGGCCAGCGACGATTTTCCTGAACCGCTCAGTCCGGTAATCACCGTCAGCGACTGGCGCGGAATCTCCACGTCAATGTTCTTCAGGTTGTGTACGCGTGCTCCCCAGACGTTAATCTTCGTGTCGCTCATTGATCTCCTCCTCCTGTCCCATCATTAAATTCGTTATATCTTCTGATGAGGTTTACATCCCGACGGATCTTGTATTCCTTGCCGTCGGCACCACGGGCGTTCACCAGCACGAAGTACACACCGTCCTTCACGGGATGGCCGTTATACGTGCCGTCCCACTCGCCGTTTACATCCGTCCACTCATACAATTTCTGACCCCAGCGGTTGAAGATGTAGGCATGGAATTCCACGATGCTCCTGTGGTTCTTCTTGGCGCTGTACGTGTCGTTGGCACCGTCTCCATTCGGCGTGAAGGCGTTCGGCATCTCCAGAATGCTGTCGTAGATGGTCACGCTGATGGTGGCCGAATCCACATGCTCGTTGTTTAGACAGGCATAGACCTTCACATCCGTTTTTCCTGCGTCTACAAACGTGTATTCCGGACTTTCCTCATAGCGGGTCACGCTGCTTCCGCCGCCAGCACCCTCGTGCGTAAAGCGCCATTCCAGCGTCCAGCCGGCTTCTATTTCCGTCACTTCGGCCTCAAACCTCGTCTGCAACGGGGCTTCGGCTTCGAAGCTCTCAGTCTTTCTCACCTCATCGCCATTATCCGTATAGATAGCCGTGATGGTGATGGCAGCATGCGAACCTGTCGCCAGCCATCCCAGCATCGTCAGCATCATGATGATTCTTTGTTTCATAGCAGTCCTTTTCTTCTATTGCAGTCCTTTTTATACTATTAACGTGCAAAGTTCGGCATTTATTTTCATTCCACCTAAATAAATACGTTAAAGTTTCATATATTATTTTGAGAGTCTGTATTCCGAAGGCGTCTTATCGGCAAGGCGTTTAAAGAATTTGCTGAAGAAGGATGGATTAGGAAAGTCCATCTCGTCTGATATTTGAGCAATGGACTTGTCCGTGTGCTTCAGTTCAATCTTGATGTGTTCGATGAGGGCGCGATCAATCCATTCTTTTGCGGTGGTGCCGCTGGCTTGGCGAATAACGGTGCCGAGATATCGCTCTGTGAGGCACATCTTGTCGGCATAAAAACCGATCTGATGCTCTCGTGTTGCATGCTGATTTACCAGATAGATAAAGCGATCGAAGATGGTCTGTTCTCGACTCTGTGATGCTTTGAGCAAATCTATGTGTTGGCGATAGATTCCATCATAATGGTGCATCATGGCTGCAACAAGGCTGCTGACAATATGACGATTATAGTCGGGCTGATGAACCACCTGCCAGATGGTGTCGAAGATCTGACGGGCGGTGGAGATTTCACTTTCTCCGACTTTGATCTGGAAGTCGCGAACCTGTCCGTTGAAGGCTAATGGCATCTGTCCGGATGCAAAGGGCATAGGAAAATCCGTGAAGAGGCCTAATCCATAAACTTCGATTTTCCCATTGAAACTGATGGGACTAATGATTGTGCCGGGGCCAAGGAATACGATGGTGCCAGGAGTAATATGTCGCTCTACAAGGTTGATGTTAACATGTATCTCACCACTAACGAAGATACCTAAACGGTAGTCGTCGATGATGAATGGTGGCTGACTCTGTCCGATGACAAGCATGAAGATGCGAGGGTCGCCATAGACGATGCCCAATTCATTGCTTATATACGAATGGTCATGTAGCTGCGCATAGTGAGGACCAAGGAGGTCCTTCATACGCGAGTAATTCATCAGTTTGGGTCGTCTGTCTATAATCGTTACTGTTTTATGTGCCGCAAAGATAATAATAATTATTGAATTATCGTCCCTTTTGTATCAAAATCGTACAAAAAGAACATTTTTGACTGATGATGGATAATGATTATTTGGTAAAAACGTCGTAACTTTGCACCCAGAAATATAAACGACGATTATGCGAAGAATCATTTTAGGACTCGTGATGCTGCCGATAATGGCGCAGGGACAGACGCTGGAAGAGTGCCAGCAGGCGGCGGAGCGGAATTATCCGCTGATACGGCAGTATGGACTGATTGAGAAGACAACAGCGCTGACGGTGGCGAACATCCAGAAGGGTTGGTTGCCTCAGGTGACGGCCTCGGCTCAGGCAACGTATCAGAGCGATGTGGTGGCGTGGCCCGACGAGATGCGGGGAATGCTGGGACAGATGGGGCTTAACTTCGAGGGACTGAAGAAAGAGCAGTATAAGGTAGGCCTCGATGTGCAGCAGACGGTATTCGACGGTGGTGCCATCAAGAGTCAGAAAGAGATAGCCCGAAAACAAGGCGAGGTGCAGACGGCGCAGAATGAAATAAATATGTATCAGGTGCGCAAGCGCGTAAATGAAATGTACTTCGGATTGCTGCTGATTGACGAACAGATAGTACTGAACAAGGACTTGCAGGAGTTGTTGGCACAGAACGAGAAGAAACTGGCCTCAATGGTGAAAGGTGGTACGGCAGCAGAGAGCGATTATCAAAACATGAAAGCAGAGCGGCTGAACGTCGTGCAACAGGCGACGAGTTTGCAGTCGCAAAGACAGGCATTGGTAAGGATACTTTCGGCATTCTGTGGGATAGAGGTAAAGGAAGCGATAAAGCCGGTTCTGTCTGCTACTGTGGCAGAGCAACAAACAGGACAGATACCGGAGTTGAAGGCGATTGATGCACAGCTGAGATTGGCAGATGCCCAGGAAAAGGCCCTCAATGCGGCATTGATGCCTAAGTTGGGTGTGTTTGCACAGGGGTATTATGGCTATCCGGGCTATAATATGTTTGAGGATATGTTGAGTCGTAAGTTCTCTTGGAATGGGATGATCGGTGCACGACTCACCTGGAACATCGGCGCCCTTTACACCCGTAAGAACGATAAAGCAAAGATACAGTTGCAGCGCGAGACGGCTGAGACCAGTCGCGACGTGTTCCTCTTCAACAACAATCTGGAGCAGATTCAACAGAACGAGAATATCGAACGCTATAAGAAACTGATGGCTGACGATGAGGAGATTATCTCTCTGCGTTCTTCAATCCGCAAAGCGGCAGAGTCAAAACTCTCACACGGTATCATCGATGTGAACGATCTGGTGAAGGAAATCAACAACGAGAATGCAGCACGTGTTGGGCGGTCAATGCACGAGATTCAGATGCTGAAAGAAATATATGACCTGAAATATACAACGAATCAATAACGATATGAAGAAACTGATAATAATGGCAGCAGGGCTGGCGGTGCTGGCAAGCTGCGGAAGCAATGAAAAAGAATATGATGCCACAGGCACCTTCGAGTCTACAGAGGTGACGGTGGCAGCTGAGCAGAGCGGTGCGCTGATGAAGTTCGATGTGAACGAGGGTGACGAGATTGCTCTTGGTGAAGAAGTTGGACTTATCGACACTACCCTGATTTGGTTGAAGATTCAGCAGGCTGGTGCGACCAAAGAGGTCTATCAGAGTCAGAAACCGGATACGGAAAAGCAGATTGCTGCCACACGCCAGCAGTTGGCTAAGGCCAAACAAGATCAGCAGCGCTACAAGGAATTAGTGAATGATGGAGCAGCACCAAGTAAGATGCTCGATGATGCCACGAATCAGGTGCAAGTACTGCAGAAACAACTCGATGCGCAGATATCTACATTGAACACTCAACTCTCAACCCTCAACTCTCAACTCTCAACTGTCGACGTGCAGGTTAGTCAGTTGCAAGATCAGTTGCAGAAGTGTCATATCGCTGCACCTATTAAGGGAACAGTGTTGGAGAAATATGTCGAGAAGGGTGAGTTTGTAGCCGTTGGTAAGCCGCTGTTTAAGATGGCTGATACAGAGATGATGTTTTTGTGTGCTTACGTCACTTCAGCACAACTGAAGGACATCAAGGTTGGTAAGAAGGCAAAAGTCTTTGCCGATTATGGTGACGGGCAGAAAAAAGAATACGAAGGAACGGTCTCTTGGATCAGCAGCCGTTCGGAATTTACGCCCAAAACCATTCTTACTGACGATGAGCGAGCAGATTTGGTATATGCTTTGAAGATCGCCTTCAAAAACGACGGCTATGTTAAAATTGGCATGTACGGCGAAGTGAAGTTTCAATGATTGAGGTTAATAACATATCGAGGTCCTACGGCAAGGTGAAAGCTTTGCGGGATGTATCCTTCTCTGTCGGCAAGGGCGAGGTCTTCGGACTGATCGGCCCTGATGGAGCTGGCAAGACATCGATGTTCCGGATACTTTGTACGCTGCTGTTGGCTGATGAGGGTACGGCGACGGTGGATGGCTTCGATGTGGTGAAACAGATGACGGACATCCGCAAGCGTGTGGGATATATGCCCGGGCGGTTCTCGCTATATCAGGATTTGACGGTAGAGGAGAATCTGAAGTTTTTTGCCACACTCTTTGGTACCACCGTTGACGAAGGTTATGACTCAATCAAGGCTATCTATTCGCAGATAGAGCGGTTTAAGGACCGCAAGGCAGGAGCGCTGTCAGGTGGCATGAAGCAGAAACTGGCGCTCTCATGTGCATTGGTGCACCAACCCAGTGTACTGTTCCTCGATGAGCCCACGACGGGCGTTGACCCTGTCAGTCGTAAGGAGTTTTGGGAGATGCTTTCGATGCTGAAGGAACGTGATATCACTATCGTGGCCTCTACACCCTATCTCGATGAGGTTAGACAATGTGAGCGCGTGGCGTTCTTAAGCGAAGGAAAGGTAATGGGAATTGACACTCCTGAGATTATTTTGGATCAATTTAAGGATATTTTTAACCCGCCAGGCATAACTCGTAAGCAAGATTGTAGTAAGGGAGATGCAAGGGAGATGGAAGGGACAAGCAAGGGACAAGAAAGTCCAAACGTCATCGAGGTATCACACCTCGTAAAAGCCTTTGGCGACTTCCATGCCGTTGATGACATTTCTTTTACAGTCAGGCGCGGTGAGATATTCGGTTTCTTGGGAGCGAATGGTGCAGGCAAGACAACAGCAATGCACATGTTGACAGGACTGAACCAGCCTACGAGTGGCACAGGTCGTGTGGCAGGTTTCGACATCCGAACGGAACACGAACAGATTAAGAAACATATCGGTTATATGTCGCAGCGGTTCTCGCTCTATGAGGACCTGACGGTGGCTGAGAATATCCGACTCTTTGCGGGTATCTATGGGATGCAAAAAAATGAAATTGCACGCAAGACCGACGAACTCTTGAAACAACTGAAGTTCGAGGAGCACAAGAACGACCTCGTGGGTTCGCTGCCCTTGGGTTGGAAGCAGAAGTTGGCGTTTTCTGTGAGTATCTTCCACGAGCCCGCTATCGTGTTCCTTGATGAGCCGACAGGTGGTGTCGATCCTGCTACCCGTCGTCAGTTCTGGGAGCTTATCTATGAGGCTGCTGCACGCGGCATCACCGTATTCGTAACCACACACTATATGGACGAGGCGGAGTATTGTGACCGCATCTCGATTATGGTGGACGGTAAGATTAGTGCGATGGGGACGCCAGAAGAGCTGAAGCATAATCTCCATCAGCCTGATATGGATCATGTGTTTACGTATTTGGCTCGCAAGGCGAAGAGAGGAGAATAAGGTATGAAGCAATTTATAAGTTTCGTTATCAAAGAAGCCAAGCACATCTTGCGCGACAAGCGTACGATGCTGATACTCTTCGGCATGCCCGTCGTGATGATGCTGCTCTTTGGTTTTGCCATCACCAACGACGTGAAGAATGTGCGTACGGTTGTGGTTACCTCGCAGATGGATCATTTGACGCAGCAGGCCTTAGAGCGACTTGTGGCGTCGGAATACTTTACCATTGTCAAAACCGTACCCACGCCAAAAGAGGCGGAATGGATGATTCGCAGTCAGAAAGCCGACCTCGCCATAGTCTTTGCCCAGGATTTTGCCAGCAAGAAGAGTGGAGCGCAGTTTATCGTAGATGGCAGCGACCCCAATATGGCGCAACAATGGACAACTTATACCCAACAAGTTGTCGCAAATCCTAATGTGTCGTTGATTAGTCAGAAGCTGCTCTATAACCCAAGAATGAAGTCGGCCTATAACTTTGTGCCTGCTATTATGGGTATGCTGTTGCTGCTAATTTGTGCGATGATGACCTCCGTATCGATTGTTCGCGAAAAAGAACGTGGTACGATGGAGGTACTGCTCGTGTCGCCAATCAAGCCACTCATGATCATCGTGGCGAAGGTGGTGCCCTACCTGTTGCTGGCGTTAGTTATCTTGGCGATTATTCTGCTGATGTCTGCTACAGTGCTCGACGTGCCGCTGCAAGGTGGCCTTGGGTGGATACTCGTTGTTTCGCTCATCTATATCCTGCTGGCCTTGTCTCTCGGTCTGCTCATCTCAAATATCGCTCAGACGCAGTTTGTGGCCCTGCTCGTATCAGCGATGGTATTGTTGTTGCCAACTGTGATGCTCTCGGGCATGCTGTTCCCTGTGGAGTCGATGCCAACTATCTTGCAATGGGTATCGGCAGTTATTCCACCACGTTACTATATCCAGGCTATGCGCAAACTGATGATTATGGGCGTGGGCATTCAGGAAGTATGGCAAGAGGTGGTAATCCTTATCAGTATGACTGCCCTATTGCTTGTTGTCTCACTTAAGAAATTCAAGACGCGACTATGATTAAATATTTGCTTCAAAAGGAGTTCCTGCAGATTCGGCGCAACTCGTTTATGCCGAAGATCATCTTCATCTTCCCCATTATGGTGATGTGTGTCATGCCTTGGGTGATGAATCAGGAGGTGAAGAATATTCGCGTGGATGTGGTGGACATCGATCATACTACGCATTCGCAGCAACTTGTGCACCAGATTGAGGCCTCGAACTACTTTGTCTTTAATGGTCAGAAGGCGACCTATCAGGAAGCCATGAAGGATATCGAGACTTCGATGGCTGATATTATCCTCGAAATCCGCGATGGCAAATATCTTATTGCAGCCAATGCCGTGAATGGTACAAAGGGGTCGATAGGTAGTGCTTATTTAAGTCAGATAGTCTCAGGGACTGTCACTGCACCTTCTGCTTCCTCTGTGCTTACCTTATACAACAAGTTGCAGAGTTATAAGGTCTTTATGATTCCCGCCCTTATGGGAATCCTGATGATGATGCTTTGCGGTTTCCTGCCCGCGCTGAACATTGTGGGCGAAAAAGAAAAGGGTACCATCGAACAAATCAATGTCACCCCCGTTTCTAAGTGGTCGTTTATCCTCGCCAAACTCATTCCTTATTGGATTATCGGTCTGGTGGTACTTACCCTCTGTCTCGTGCTCTCGTGGCTTGTCTATGGCATCACCTGTCAGGGACCTCTCTTACTCGTCTATCTGTTGGCTATCCTGTTGGCGTTGTTCTTCTCGTCATTTGGCCTCATCGTATCGAACTACAGCGACACCATGCAACAGGCTATGCTGGTTATGTGGTTCTTTGTGGTGTGTCTGATGCTGCTCTCAGGACTCTTCACCCCTGTCCGCTCTATGCCTGACTGGGCCTATCTGACCACCTATATTAATCCCATGCACTACTTCGCCGATGCCATCCGCACCGTCTTTGTGCGTGGCGGTGGTTTCCAGACTATCGCCCACCAAGTGGTAGCCCTCGCCATCATCGCTTCCGTGATGTCCGTCTGGGCCGTACAGAGCTACAAGAAGAATAACTGATTGGAGAGTCCTGGGCAATGCCGACATGCAGCGTCTGAAGATGATTACGGTGAAGGGAGAACCAGAATGGCGGGTGCTGATGCAGGAGCAGCAAGTGGTTGAGATGGTCGTGGAACCCTAAGGAGACGTGGGCTGCTATCACCTGGTTCGCCTATCTGGTCTATATGCATTACAGACAAATACCCACTCACAAGCCGAAGCTTGCTCTGTGGGTATTGCTCGTTTCCTTCGTACTTTTGCAGATGTGTTTTTTGGTTGTCCAGTTCCGTCAGACGTCGGCAGAGATATCTATCTGATGAAATGCATCGGCTGCCACTGTTCGCGCTCTGGATAGTCGGGCGTGCCGTTGGCGTGAATCTTCTTCAGCAGCCAGGCCATGTTGTTGGCCATTGTGCGCATAGTCTGCATACCCTCTGTGTCGAGTGCTGCCTGACCTTCCTCGCGACCATAGACAATGTTCCAGTACTGTGAAGTAACCACGGGCATGTTCATCATCTCGAAGGGCATGTTCATGGTCTGATAGGCTACTGTGGCACCTCCACGACGACACACGCAGATTGCAGCAGCGGGCTTGTTAACCACCTTGGCGCCAGCCGAGAAGAACATGCGCTGGATAAGCGACAGAACAGAGCCGTTGGGTTGACCGTAATACACGGGGGAGCCAACAATCAGCGCATCCACATCGTCCAGTTTCTCTGACATATGCCCGTATATTGGTCGAGTGCTTCTGATATTCTATTCATAAACTTAGTGTTGTAAGGGACTACTAAGTTACTGAAAATCAGGCACTTGGCCAAATTTTATTGGTTATATATTGTTAATGTAACTCATTGATTTTCAGATGATTAAATGTATAATTAACTAAGTATTGATGAATGGTATGAAGTCACTAATATATGGGATGTTATCGATGAGCCAGTAAAGATTTCGTTAAAAGTTTCCGATTTTGGCGACAATAACTATAAAGTAACCGATTTTAAGATGCCTATGCATTAATATACGAAATGACCAAGCAGAATATGACATTAGGCACATATGCCAATGAAGGGAAGCGGCTATTGAAAGCACCGAATGTAAAGCGGTTCCAAATAGCCGAAGGATGTGAGGAGGTGGATGCAAGGGCTTTTGACGATTGTGAGGATTTGGTGAGTCTGTATTTCCCACTGTCGATGAGTGATGATGCAGTGGAGTTTACGATTGAAAACCTTCCATACGCTATAGGACACATCTGCGTTTGGGACAGGCCATACGTGGATGAGGTCTATGATGTGAATGAATACTGGTATGATGAGGACAAGGTGACAACTGATGAGTTTGGTGTAGAATATACCAACGAAGGCAGAAGGTTGCTTACTGCTACTCGTCCCAGTCTAATTGGCAAGGATTATCGTGTGCCTGATGGAGTGTTAACCATCTGTGATAGAGCTTTTCTGGGCACAAACGACTATCTTGAGTTGTCAGTACCCAGAAGTATCAAGGTGATTGGCGACTATTTATTTGGTAGAGAAGGGGGTAAAATCGTAATACGTGATTAGCATGGAGCAGACTTTTCAGTTTAAGATAGGACTTGGCTATGCGCCTGATATCATGTTGGTCGTGGAGATTCCGATGGATCTACATGACAGAATCAGCCAATACATTGGTGACGGGCAGATGGCAAGATTTGAGTTTGGCTTCCATTTTCAAGAAGTCATACAAAGGCAGTTCCCTAAGCTCGATATGCTGATACACGAAAAGATAGACGAGTGGATAAGTGAGCACTACCTAAACGGCTATAGTGAAAAGGTTTTGCATAATTACAGTTTCCAGTCATCATGGTTTGAAGATTAAAGCGAAAGAAGAACAATGAACGAGATTAAGATTGTGGTGGGAGACATCACGAAACTGAAGGTGGATGCCATCGTGAATGCGGCAAACAAAACATTGCTGGGAGGTGGTGGCGTTGATGGTGCCATACATCGTGCGGCAGGACCAGACCTTTTGAAGGAGTGTAGGACACTGGGAGGTTGTGAAACTGGGCAGAGCAAGATGACGGATGCGTATAATTTGCCCTGCAAGAAGGTAATCCATACTGTTGGACCAATATGGTATGGTGGCAACAATCATGAAAGGGAGTTGCTAGCATCTTGTTATGAGACAGCAATGAAACTGGCTGAAGAAAACGAATTGAAGAGCATCGCTTTCTCCTGTATCAGTACTGGTGTTTATGGTTTCCCCAAGGCAGAGGCTGCCAAGATTGCTTGTCAAGTGCTGACCAAGCATATTGAGGATGGCTATCGGGGAGAAGTGATTGTATGTTGCTTTACGGAATCTGATGCGAAATTCTATCAGGAATGAGAGGGGGACACTTTTCTATAAAGTCTTCTTCAACTTAAGTTTTCTCATTCCGCCGGAATTGGATTTTCCAGATGACATTTGATCAGTTGGCCCCCAAAAGCATTCATTAACGAAAACGTTAAGCGTATTCATATAGACCTCTCCCTTGCAATCTGTCTTAGGAAGAATTATTTGATAGGCATCAATACCCTCTACGTAATGCTTAGCGACTTCAATGAAATCTTGTAAATAAGTATACTTAGATTCAAGGTTTGCATAAGACAGTTTATCGAAGATTATCATCTGTCGTTTAGTCCACAACCTGCCCATAAGCTTGATGTTGGGGTAGTCAAAACGAATTTGCTCTACCTTGTTGAATAGATCGGGGATCCTTTCATCAGATGAGCCCCATAGCAGTCTCACCTTCAAATCATCATAGTACACAAATGGCATAGCATCCTCATCATTCCAGTATAGTTTGACCTTTGCAGGGAGTAACCACTTCCAGAAGCGATGATATACCCTAACCTTTATAGGATTTACAATCCCATAACCATTACAGGTAAATTTGAATTTGCATTGTGCCAGCCTAATCATACATCTTGTTTAAGCAGATTCCGGCCCTCATTCCCTTCCAACACCTGCATTTGCTGAATGGCTATCTGATTGAGTTTGACGAGCCTTTCGCCTTGAGGTATACCATCGTTGATAAGCACAGCATTGATGTTCTCCATATTCGAGAGGCATATTAGCTCATTGATAGTTGCGTAGTCACGGATATTACCCTTGAGTTCTGGATTTGCTTCACGCCATTGTTTGGCTGTCATTCCAAACATAGCGACATTCAGAACATCAGCTTCTTCTGCATAGATGATGCTTGCCTGAGCAGCTGTGATTTCTACAGGAACCAAGTGGCTTTTGATGGCATCGGTATGGATGCGATAGTTAATCTTAGAGAGTTCACGTTTGGCTGTCCACCCCAATAGTTTTTGTTCTTCCTCTTTTAACCTCTGGAATTCTTCAATGAGGTAGAGTTTGAAGGGTACGCTGATGGCTGTACCAAACTCGAAAGCAATATCCTTGAAAGCATAGGTACCGCCATATCGTCCTTTCTTGACAATGATACCAATAGCGTTAGTCTTCTCAATCCATTCACTCACACTCATGACGAAACTCGGCAAACCTGCCTGCATTCTAAAGTGGTCAAATTCGACCACTTTGAAATTTGGTTGTGAATCATTTCCCAAGTTCCAAGAAACTCTATCGTGTATCTGGTGCGGATCCAGTTTTTGATGACATCGGCAGCACGGCTTTCACTTTGCTTGCCATTAGCCATGTCTGTTAGTGAAATATAGTCCTTGTCATTATGCGACAGGATCGTTATCTCTGTATTCTGGACAGTTATTTTAGCCATAGGATATTATCTGTTTTGAATTATGTGTGCAAAGGTAGCACAAAAACACGAAACAAAAGAAGAAAGAGTGAAAAATCCCTCAAAAGTTTTGCCGTATCACATATTCTGTGTACCTTTGCACTCGAAGTTGAGTCATAAAACGGCTGGTGACCCATCTTCGGGTGTTCATTGAAGCAATTTATAGCAGAACGTGGAATTGAGTACGGTCTCCAAATCGTAACCCAGAAAATCCTCAATTCCCCAAACTGCCTTTATATAAAGAAATCCTGCAATTTCTTACAAAGATACAAAAAATCTGCCATATAGTAGTAAATATGGCATAATATTTGAGAATATTTAAAGTTTTACTACTGCGCAGCCCTAAATTCTTGTGACGTGAGGTTGGTCTATTTTTGAACAGGCGAGAAAAGTATTGAATTCGACGGCAAAGGTACAATAAATTCGTGAAATTCCCGCTAAACAAATAAACAGAATATAACTTCTGAAATGATTCAAATCTGAATAAATATTCTTTTTTCTTCTCTTATTTTACAGAAAAGGCAAAAAAGTTGGGGAAAAATTTGTTTTTTTTATCAAAAAGATATACCTTTGTCACCGAAATCATAAAAAAAACAAATGATTAGAATAGCAAACAATTGGTGGTGGCGCAACTCAAGATTCAAAAGATCGTGAGAAGATAGCCGCGTACCTATAAGTTTGTATAAGAGATACTCCGGAGGCCTGTCGTTCTTGCGATGGGCCTTCGGTTTTTTAGTTAAGAGTTAAGAATTAAGAGTTAAGAGTTAAAAGACAAAGATATGGAAAATTTTCAAGTTGACAAAAATGGTTTCTACGGAGAGTTCGGAGGCGCTTACGTGCCTGAGATACTCTACAAGTGTGTGCATGACCTGCAAGAGACTTATCTGCCGATTATCGAGAGTGCGGAGTTCAAGGCGGAGTATCATACGCTGTTGAAGGATTATGTGGGACGGCCGAGTCCGCTGTATTTCGCGAAAAGGATGAGCGAGAAGTACGGCTGTCAGTTGTATTTGAAGCGTGAGGACCTGAACCACACGGGTGCGCACAAGATCAACAACACCATCGGACAGATTCTGCTGGCGAAGAAGATGGGCAAGACGAGGATTATTGCTGAGACGGGAGCCGGACAGCATGGTGTGGCGACGGCGACGGTGTGTGCGCTGATGAACATGAAGTGTGAGGTGTTTATGGGTGCGACGGACGTGGAGCGCCAGCACACCAACGTGGAGAGGATGAAGATGCTGGGTGCCGAAGTGCATCCCGTCCGCACGGGCAACATGACGCTGAGCGACGCCTGCTCGGAGGCCATACGCGACTGGTGTTGTCACCCTGCGGACACATTTTATATCGTAGGTTCGACGATGGGGCCACATCCCTATCCCGACCTCGTGGCGCGGATGCAGAGCGTCATCAGCGAGGAGATTAAGGGGCAGCTCATGGAGCAGGTGGGCCGCGATTATCCTGACTACCTCATTGCCTGCATCGGAGGCGGAAGCAACGCCGCGGGCACCATCTATCACTATATGGATGATGAGCGCGTGAAGATTGTGCTGGCCGAGGCTGGTGGACACGGCTGGGATACTGATTTTACTGCTGCCACCATCCACAGGGGTACGACGGGGATTCTGCACGGTGCGAAGATGCTGGTGATGCAGAACGAGGACGGACAGATTCAGGAGGCGTTTACCATCTCCGCAGGTCTCGACTATCCTGGCGTGGGTCCGATGCATTGCAACATGGCGAAGAAAGGTCGCACGCAGGTGCTGAGCATCAACGATGACGAGGCCATCTACGGCGGCTACGAACTGACACGTATGGAGGGTATCATCCCCGCCATCGAGAGTGCCCATGCCATTGCGGCGCTTTCCAAGCTAAGCTTTAAGAAGGACGACGTGGTGGTGCTCACTGTCAGCGGGCGTGGCGACAAGGATGTAGAGACGTATCTTAAAAATAAAGAAATGGCAAAAGAATACGGAAATTTTTAAGAAAGAAATTAGAATAATATGAATAATAATTTTCAATATACAACAACGAGCAAGAGTATACTTGCGGATATGTATACACCTGTGGGTGTCTATATGCGACTAAGAGACCTCTATCCGCAGAGTGCACTGATGGAGAGCTCTGACTATCACGACGCAAACAATTCACGTTCATTCATCGGCATCAATCCCATCGCAAGCGTGGCCATCGGACACGGCATCGCTACCGTCAACTATCCCGACGGTTCTACCTTTCAACATGAGGTGAATAAGGACTATCGTTCAGATAAAGCCATCCATGAACTCATCGACCGCATAGAGGTTACAGGCGACGATGCCGCTATCTGCGGACTCTTCGGATATACGTCGTTTAATGCCGTACGTTATTTTGAGGATATCGCCGTGAAGGATGAGACGCAGGCCAAAAACGATGCTCCCGACGTGCTGTATATACTATACAAGGTAGTGATTGAGTTCGACCATCATAACAACATGCTGAAAGTAGTGACGTTGGGTGATGCCTCTGATATCGATAGCATCCTCAAGGCGATGAACAAGTCAAATGTTCAGGCATACGACTTCCATCCCGTAGGGGACGTCCGCTCTACACTTACCGACGATGAACACAGAGAGAACATCCGCAAGGGAATCAAGCACTGTCTGCGTGGCGATGTGTTCCAGATTGTGCTCTCACGCCGCTTTATCCAGAAGTTCGAAGGCGATGACTTCAAGCTCTATCGTGCCTTAAGAAGCATCAACCCCTCACCCTATCTCTTCTACTTCGACTTTGGAGGTTTCCGTATTTTTGGAAGCAGCCCTGAGACGCATTGCAGGATAGAGGGGCGCCGCGCCTACATCGACCCTATCGCAGGAACGACGAAGCGCACGGGCGATGCTGAGGCCGACCGCAAGGGAGCGGAATATCTCCGTAACGACCCGAAGGAGAACGCTGAGCATGTGATGCTGGTGGATTTGGCACGAAACGATCTCAGCCGTAACTGTCACGATGTCAAAGTAGACTTCTACAAGGATCTGCAGTATTATTCTCATGTCATCCATCTCGTATCCCGTGTCAGCGGTGAACTCGACGAGGGTGCAGATCCTATCAAGGCGTTTATCGACACCTTCCCTGCCGGAACTCTTAGTGGTGCGCCGAAGGTTCGCGCCATGCAGATCATCTCTGAGTACGAGCCTCACAATCGTGGCGCATACGGTGGTTGTATAGGTATCATCGGTCTCGAAGGAAGCCTGAACCAAGCCATCACCATTCGAACCTTCGTCAGCAGAAACGGCGAACTATGGTTCCAGGCAGGCGGCGGCATCGTAGCCAAGAGCGACGTAGAGTATGAATTACAGGAAGTGAATAATAAACTTGGTGCCTTACGCAAGGCCATTGAAAAAGCGGAAATGTTATGAAAATTGTAATAATAGATAATTACGACTCGTTTACATATAATTTGAGTCATTTAGTGAAAGAGTTGGGTGCAGAGGTAACAGTAGTACGCAACGATCAGTTCCGTCTCGAAGAACTGGAGCAGTACAGCAAGATTATCCTCTCGCCTGGACCTGGCATCCCCTCAGAGGCAGGACTGCTGCTCGACGTTATCCGCACCTATGCAGGCCGCAAGCCTATCCTTGGTGTTTGCTTGGGTCATCAGGCTATCGGCGAGGTGTTTGGCGCGAAATTAGAGAATCTCTCAGACGTTTTTCATGGTGTCGCCACCCCATGTCATATCATTGCCGACGACCCAATCTTCAGCGGTATCCCTCGCGACATCACTATCGGACGCTATCACTCGTGGGTAGTATCTCGCGAGAGCTTGCCAGATTGCCTCGAGATTACTGCTGTCTCAGACGAAGCACAGATTATGGCTCTCCGCCATCGTGAACTCAACATCCGAGGCATCCAGTTCCATCCCGAGAGCGTGCTGACCCCCGATGGCAAGAAAATGCTCCAAAACTGGATGTTTCTTTAAAAGGTAAAAAAATAAAAAGATAAAAAGTAAAAGATATGGAACAGACAATGAAAGGCTACCTCTTCCGCCTGCTGAATCACGAAGAGCTCTCCCGCGAGGAGATGAAGACCATTCTGATTGGTATCACACAGAGTGAATATCCCAACGAACAGATTACAGCACTGCTTACATGTCTGCAGATGCGTGGTGTATCAGTCGACGAACTCCTTGGATTCCGCGATGGTATCCTCGAGACTGGTGTGCCAGCCATCCTCCAGGCCGACAGATATATTGATGTAGTCGGTACTGGTGGTGACCGCAAGAACACGTTTAATATCTCTACCACCGCTTGTTTCGTTATTGCCGGAGCTGGTTACAAGGTGGCAAAACATGGTAACTATGCTGCCACTTCAGTATCTGGAGCATCGAATGTTATACAGCATCACGGCATCAAGTTCACGGATGATATCGACAAGCTGAACCGCTCGCTCAACGAGGCCGGCATCGTCTATCTCCATGCCCAGCTCTTCGCCAAGGCTATGAAGTTCGTGGGACCTATCCGCAAGGCGCTGCAGTTCCCCACTATCTTCAATCTCTTAGGACCTATCGTAAATCCATCCCAGCCTAAATGCCAACTGCTGGGAGTGGCCAATCTCGACCAGATGCGCCTCTATAGTCAGGTGTATCAGAAACTTGGTATCGACTATGGTATCGTAAACAGTATCGACGGCTACGACGAGATTTCACTGACTGGCGACTTCAAGGTAAATACGAAGGACTATGAGCGCATCTTCTCACCAAAGGACTTAGGTTTCGATATTGCCAAACCCGAGGAACTCGTGGGTGGTGCTACTGAGGAAGAGGCTGCTCAGATCTTCGACTCTGTACTCGAGAATCGTGCCCTGCCCGCCCAGAAGAACATCGTTCTGGCAAATGCCGCCTTTGGTATACAAGTACTGGAGAAAGGCCAGAAGAGCATCGAGGAGTGCATCGAGATTGCCCGCGAGAGCATTGACAGCGGCGCGGCATTACGGACATTCAAGAAGTTCGTGGAACTGAACAGCTAATTTTTCGACCACGAATTTCAGGAATTAAACGAATTAAGCTATGGCAAAAGATATTTTGGAGCAAATCATCGCCCACAAGCGCGAGGAAGTGGCTGCTCTCTATGCAAAGAAGCCATCCCTCCGCGAGGCCCTGTTGGCATCCGATACCGGCATCATCGCCGAGTTCAAGCGCCGTTCGCCCTCGAAGGGATGGATCAAGGAAGACGGACATGCTGACATCATCCCGCTGTCCTACCAGCAGAATGGTGCCGCAGCCCTGAGCATCCTTACCGACGAGCACTTCTTTGGTGGACACGACGACTATATCCGTCAAGCGCGCCAAAGTGGTGTCACCCTCCCCATCCTCTACAAGAATTTCGTCATCGATGAGGCCCAGCTCTATGCTGCCGCCCTCTGTGGTGCCAGTGCTGTGCTGCTCATTGCCGCCTGCCTGTCGAAACAGGCGTGTGCTGCGCTGATGAATAAGGCGCATGCATTAGGCCTTGAAGTTCTTCTGGAAATGCACTCCGAAGCAGAACTTGAATACGCTGAACTCGGTCCCGACCTCTACGGCATCAACAACCGCAACCTCGGTTCGTTTGTAACAGATGTGGACAATTCGTTCCGTTTAGCAGAACTACTTCCAAACGATGCTGTTAAAGTAAGCGAGAGTGGCATCAGCAATCCGGAGACAGTCCGTCTTCTCCGTCAAGCCGGCTTCCGTGGCTTCCTCATTGGCGAGACCTTTATGAAAACTGCCGATCCTGGCCAGGCACTCGCGGAGTTCAAATTGAGAATTCTTTGACCTAAAGGTACAAAGTGTACTAAAGAAACGATTAGAGAATTGAAAATTGAGAATTATGATTACTCAAATGAAGGTCAAGGTTTGCGGAATGCGCGATGCAGAAAACATCCGCGAGGTCGAGGCATCAGGCATCGACATGATGGGATTTATCTTCTATCCCAAGTCCCCCCGCTACGTCAGCGAACGTCCTGCCTATCTGCCACAGAAGTGCAAGCGCGTTGGTGTCTTCGTCGATGCCACTGTCGATGCCATCCGTCAGCACATCGCCGACTACCGCCTCGACATCATCCAGCTTCACGGTCACGAGTCGCCCGACTTCATCCGCAGTCTTCGTTCGTTGTGTGGCGATTCCATCGCCATCATCAAAGCCTTCAACATTGCCACAAAGGAGGATTTAGACGCAACAGCACCCTACGCCGGCCTCGTCGATTATTTCCTCTTCGACACTAAAGGTCCATCCGTTGGTGGCAATGGCGAGAAGTTCGATTGGAGTGTCCTCGATGCCTACAATGGCGATACACCATTCCTATTAAGCGGCGGCATAGGCCCTGACGATGCAGAAACTCTCAACTCTCAACTCTCAACTCTCAACTCTCATTGCATCGGTATCGATCTCAATTCGCGTTTCGAGATTGAACCAGGAAATAAAGATATTGTAAAATTAAAAACGTTTTTGAATTATGGCAAATAAGATCAATAAGCTCTTTGCTGAGCAACCAAAAGACAAAAAATTCCTTTCGCTCTATTTCTGTGCCGGCTGTCCTACACTCGAAGGCACAGGCGACGTTATCCTGACCATGCAGCGTCGCGGCATCGACTTCATTGAGGTCGGCATTCCCTTCAGCGACCCGCTGGCCGACGGTCCAGTTATCCAGAGTGCTGCCACTCAGGCCCTGAAGAATGGTATGACTCTTTCCAAACTCTTCGCCCAGCTGAAGGCCATCAAGACGCAAGTGCAAATCCCCCTTATCCTCATGGGCTATCTCAATCCCATTCTCCACTACGGCATCGAGGCGTTTTGTAAGAGTTGCGTCGAAAGTGGTGTCAGCGGCATGATTATCCCCGACCTGCCTTTCGATGACTACCAAAATATAGTAAAGCCCATCGCAGACCGCTACGACTTGCGCGTTATCATGCTCATCACTCCCGAGACCAGCGAGGAGCGCATCCGCTTCATCGACCAAAATACCGATGGCTTCATCTATATGGTCAGCTCTGCCGCCATCACTGGTGCCCAACAGTCGTTCGATGATGCCAAGCAGGCCTACTTCCGTCGCATCGACCAGATGCACCTGCGCAATCCCCGTATGATTGGCTTCGGCATCAGCAATCGCCAGACCCTCCAATCCGCCCAAGACAACGCCGCTGGTGCCATCATCGGCTCTAAGTTCGTCACCCTCCTAAACGAGGCCGAGGGCAACGCTGACGCTGCCCTCACTCAACTGTTTGAAGCATTGGATTCTTAATTATAGACTTCGTCGGTCATAGGCTCCAGCCATTCATTTGACTCTTCGCCGCCCTCGGCCATCACCTGCCTGAAGGCATCTACGGCATGACCCGTGCCCACCATGTCGAGTGCGCCGATATGCTCTGGCGAAACCTGATTAGGCGATGCGCCCGCGATGTCGATGTACGTGGTAGTCGTTTGTAAACTCCGACAGCATCCGTCCAGATAGTCGCAATCCATATAGCGAGTCAAGCCATTCATCGTCTGATAGGCTTTGTTGTTAATCAGACGTTAGCGTCGTTCCAGTCTTTTTCTTCGTTCATTTCAGATGACTACGGCTGTTCCGCTGGTGGCCACCATAAGCATGGAACTGTTGGCTCCGATGGTCTCATAGTCGATGTCGATGCCAACGATAGCATTGGCACCAAGAGCTTGGGCACGTTGAATCATCTCCTGCATGGAAGAATCTTTGGCCTCGATGAGTACTTTCTCGTACGAACTGCTGCGTCCGCCGAAGAAGTCCGTTAGACCAGCCATGAAGTCTTTAAGCACATTGGCACCAATAATGATTTCACCTGTCACCACTCCTTTGTATTCACGGATGGGGCGACCTTCAATCTGTGGGGTTGTTGATAGTATCATAATTGTTCTCTTTAAAAGTATTTATTTGTTAGACGTATTATATGAGCGAAAAGTTGCAATATACTTTATAAAAGGTATAGGGCAATAGCTGCACAGGCTTCGGCATCGGCCAAAGCGTGATGATGGTTCTCGAGGTCGTAGCCGCAGGCAGCAGCTACAGTATGTAGTTGGTGATTTGGCAACGAATGACCAAATTGTCTGCGGGATGCTGTCAGGGTATCGTAGAAACGATAGTCGGGATAGTCCATCTGATAGACTCTGAACACGGCTTTCAGACAGCCTTCATCGAAACGGGCATTGTGAGCCACAAAGGGTAGGGTGGCTATCTGGTATCTTATGTCATCAAGCTCTTGGTTAGAGAAGTACAACTCGACAATTCGTTTCTCCAACTGCTGCCACACTTTAGAAAACACTGGTGCATCGTCTGTTTCGCTCTGCGAGATACCATGTACCCGCTGACACCAATAATTATAGTAGTTCGGCTCAGGCTGAATCAGGCTGTAGAACGAGTCCACTATCTGCCCGTCACGAACCATGACTACTCCAATAGAGCAGACACTCGACGGTTCCTGATTAGCTGTCTCAAAGTCGATGGCGATGAAATCTCTAAGCATAGATGAAATATACGAGGGCTATTTGAGCTAACTAATACTTACCAATCATAATCCTCCACATAGCCGTCAAAGTGGACCTCTTCGTTCCAGCCTGCCTCACGGAAAAGGCTGCGCACTTCTTCCTGAACAGTAGGAGGTATGAGGCGCGCACCTCTGCGATACTCAAAGTAGTAGGTGCGGCAATGCTTGCCGATGAGTCTTTGGCGCACGAATGGCTCTACCCTGCGAGGCATGTCGGCATTGAAGATGTTTTTCATACCCTTCGCAAACTTTACCTTCTCCGAATTGCGGAATAGCGTACAATGCTCCGTAGCCACATCCTGATAGTGTGGATTCACACAATGATAGGTACTCTTGGTGTCAGGTATATATTGCCCCACCAAAAAGCGCAGACACTGCTCTTTCATAGGGCATTGCTCTGCAAAGCAAACGGTATAGCCGTCCTTGGCTTTCGCTCTGAATATTTCTTGTTCTGTCATAACACAATCGTTTCTTGTAATCTGACTGCAAAATTACAAATAAACGAGCAAACCGCCAAAGGAATGCTGGGAAAGTTTTAGTACGTCGTGAGCGTACTCGTGGTACGTAAGGAGCGTACTGGCAGTACGTCCCGTGCGTACTATAACCGTCCTCGTAGGCAAAATTCCCCATATTCTCCTTATCGGTCAGATAGACACTTATGTCCAAAACTCCTTTTCTCCCGTTTCTTCCATTTCGCCTTGGCACTTGGGACAGGTCTTGCCATCCCAAATACGGATATTATCGCTGCCACACTGCAAGCACAAGCGTCCCACCTCGCTCCTGTAGGACGGAGCCACGTCGGCAATGATACCACCCACAACAATGTTCTGGATAGTCTTGCAGTCTGGGCAAGTCATAGGTGTAATCTGCTGGCGGAACAAGCCACGCCCCTCATACACCTCAGCTTCATAGCCGCAGGCCTTGCAGCGATATTTCAGTTTCCAGGCCATTCTCGTTATTTTATCTCGATTGGTGGCAGCCCAACCTCTTTTCGCCATTCATTGACACGCGAGGCATCGAGTAATGGACATAGTCCGTCAGGCCCCAACTGAGTACCGTATTTCTGCGGACGTCCCTCACGGACATCAATACGGTCTTTCAGCGCTGCAATCATTGCCGGAGGCAGATCGCCATTGCGTGCTGCTTTCTCCAATTGCGGCAAGTACTGCTTCTGTACCTCCAAGTCGCTATGCTGGATGACCAGCCAGACGGCTTGCGACGCGAAGTCACCGACCCGCGCTTTACTGGGATAGCCCGTTTCTGCCAGAATCCGTGTTACCATTTCCAAGTTAGTGCTGTCCGTGTCCATAGCCCGCTGTGCAAGCCTCTCAATGCGCTCCGACGATTCGTGGCGTCTGTTGGCTGCCTGGAACCAAAGCACACGGTCGTGATTGTCGCGCTCAAAAATCCACTCCAGCAAATGTTTTTGGGCGAGGTCGTAATTCCATTTGCGCTGCCGCACCTCGAACGTGTTTCTCAATGCAGGGAAAGGACATTCGGAAGATTCTTCGTAGAAGTCCGGTTCCATCTTGACGCGATGGTTGAGATAGGCTAGGGCAGCGTCGTCATTTCGTATGCCCATCATTTTCCTGGCCACCTCCGACAGATGGTAGGGCAGTATGTAGCGGTCTTCGGTGAAGGCAAGGTCATACGTCTGTTTCGCCTCTGCATATAGGCCACCCTCAAAGAGCGAATCGGCATGGAACATCAAAGTCCAATATTCATCTTGAGAAGCAGGAGCAGCATAATTGCCATTTCCCTTTATCCTTCTTAGTGTGAGATTCCTCAGATGACCAAGAGTCGTGCCCGCTAACTCGATGTTGTGGGAATCGCTGACGTCCCAATGGTATTTGCCCAAGGTAGGATATCTCTTGGATTCACTTTGAAGCACATAGACATACCCCTGTGTCCGTCCGTCTCGCAGATAGCGGTCTACGCAGATGATGCGCTGGTTCTTTTTCGATACAACAACATTGCGCCACACCTTATCTTCCGTCTGTCTAGATGCTTTCTGAAAGTCGAAAGTCCTGTAGACTGACAATTCACCGTTCATACTTATCTCTGCGTCAGGCAGTGTCGTAACGTAATTATGATGGGCAAACTTATACGTTGGCATATCTGTGCCGTCAAACCAACGCAGGGAATCAATGCGGAAAGGCAGCTCCTTCTTGATGCTCGTATCAAATCTTTGGGCTTCTGATATATTATTCGTCTGACAGGCCGTAAGAAAAACAAGAGCTAATGCTGTTGTTCCAAACAATATTTTTCCCTTTACTCTTCTATTCATACTGATTCTCTATTTTAGAATTTCTTTGCCAGTTTTGCTGTGTCTTTTAGTGTAAATCCTTAAACTATGTTGTAATTACTGGGCAAATATACGGAATTTGCGGCATATTTCGTAAATTTGCACCTGATATTTAGGATTGTTTATGATTGAGATTGGTTTGAAACATACAATCGAGTTGACGGTACTAAACGATTAGGAATATGAAAAAGAACATTATCAAGATGGCTGCCATTGGTATCATTACTTTGGCACAGACAGCTTGCGGAAACGCAGCAAGTAACCAACCAGAAGCAAAGGCAGAGAAAGCTGTTACGGAGATTCCTGCAGACAGCATCATCAAACTGTTGGAGCCTGATAAGACACTTGATGTCTCGCTGATGCAGGCACTCTCTGACCGTGCTTCCCAGCGCGAGTTTGCCGACAAGCAACTCTCACTCGAAGACCTGTCTTCGCTGCTTTGGGCTGCCAATGGTGTTAATCGAGAAGACGGCAAGCGCACAGCTCCTTCAGCCGTTAATGCGCAGGATATCGACATCTATGTCTGTATGGCCAGTGGAGCCTATCTCTATGATGCAAAGCAGAGTCAGCTCTCGCGTATAACCACAGAAGACCTTCGTCCTGCCGTTTGTGGCAAGCAGCCGATGGAGGCTCCTGTATTCCTTGTGATGATAGCCGATATCTCACGCTATCCAGAAGGCCTTGCCTCGCAGCGTCAGCTGGTAGAGTCATTTGCCGCAATGGATGCAGGATATGTGTCGGGTAACATCGGGCTTTATTGTGCAGCAGCCAAACTCGCTACCGTTCCCCGTGCTTCGATGGATAAAGAGGCACTAACAAAGGCCCTCAACTTGAAAGATACTCAGATTCTGATTCTCAACAACCCTGTAGGGTACATGAAATGAAACTGAAGAAACGAAAAATCAAGTATGCTGCATGATTCATGACTGAAAAAGAGAAGATGTTGGCAGGAATGGTTTATGATGCCACAACGCCAGAATTGATTGCAGAACTGCATAATACTAGAGAGATCTTGTATGAGTTCAATATGCTCCGTCCATCTGAGACTCAGCGGATGAAGGAGATTCTGAAAGGTCTGCTGGGGCATACTGACGACGATAATTTCCTCATCAATCAGCCGTTCCGCTGCGACTATGGCAAACAAATCAGCATTGGCAAGCGGTTCTTTGCCAACTTCAACTTCACCGTTCTTGATGAAGCACCTGTTACCATCGGCGATGACTGTTTTATCGGACCTAATGTAAGCATCTATACGGCCTGCCACAGTACAGACCCTGTAGAACGGAATACCCGTCAGGAATGGGCAAAGTCTGTAACCATCGGAAACAACGTTTGGATTGGAGGCAGTGCCACCATTCTGCCAGGTGTCACCATCGGCGACAATGTAACTATCGGAGCTGGATCAGTTGTCACTCGCGACATCCCATCCAATACGGTAGCAGTCGGTAATCCATGTAAAGTTGTAAAAAACATGAAAACTCAAAAACTATGATACGGAATATCTTATTGGTAGCACTAGACGTGCTTATCATCGTAAAAGTTGCGAAAGTTTCTTTTAATTTAAGTTATTGTATTATTAAAATCTCTTGAAGTACAATTCCTGGGTCGAGCAGATACACACGCAGGCGTTGCCGACCAGTCTGAGAGACGGGAATCTGCCGGGAGGCATAGCCTCGCAGGACGTTCAAGCGCCATTCAGCAGTAAAGTCGTTGGCATGAAT
>JAEEVW010000075.1 GCA_016291085.1 Prevotella sp. | reverse complement strand
CGTTGGGGGTGGAATGATCTCTGTAGACAAGAACCTTGTTCTCCAGGCTCTTGCTGCTGACCAAGTTGCCGTTCTTGTCGGCGAAGGTCTTGATGACCAAGTCTTTTTGGGTAGGCTTCACCATGAAGCGGAACCCCGGCTCCCAGTCACACATGTTGACATAGTGGAAGTTGCGGCTGATAAAGTCCAGCTTTTGTTCTTCCACCTCGGCGGTAGTCTGAACAGTGTCAGCCGCCACAACGGTCTCCATGCGTGAGATAGGCTTGACATTGCTCGTCCTGGGGAAATAATCCCTGACTTTCGCTCCCTGCTGATTCTGTGCCTTCAGGCTACCCGTCATCGATGCGACGATGATGGTAGCAATCATCATTATTTTTCGAGTCATGACTATGTTGTTTGTCGTAATTACGCGGCAAAGGTAATAAAAAGTTTTTAAACTTGTGCCAAAATGTCGTAACAAATAATGTTTTCTTTGGAAATTTTATATTTTTGGCATGCGCTTTGCTATATGTTAGGTAGTTTTAGAATAGGCGAAAAAATAATATCTAGAATAATAACAATTAAAATAGTACAAGAATTATGGGAAAGATTATTGGAATTGACTTAGGTACAACCAACAGCTGCGTCGCCGTGTTTGAGGGCAACGAGCCGGTTGTGATTGCAAACAGCGAAGGCAAGCGTACAACGCCTTCCGTAGTGGGTTTCGTGGATAACGGCGAGCGCAAGATTGGCGACCCCGCCAAGCGTCAGGCCATCACCAACCCGAAGAACACCGTCTACAGCATCAAGCGCTTCATGGGCGAGACATGGCAGCAGACGGAGAAAGAGATTTCGCGCGTTCCGTTCTCAGTAGTGAACGAGGGCGGGTTCCCCCGTGTCGAAATCAACGGCCGCAAGTACACCCCGCAGGAGATTTCTGCCATGGTGCTGCAGAAGATGAAGAAGACCGCCGAGGACTATCTCGGACAGGAGGTGACCGATGCCGTCATCACCGTGCCTGCCTACTTCTCCGACTCTCAGCGTCAGGCCACGAAAGAGGCAGGTCAGATTGCAGGCCTCAACGTGAAGCGTATCGTTAACGAGCCGACTGCCGCTGCTCTGGCATACGGTGTGGATAAGGCTAACAAGGATATGAAGATTGCCGTGTTCGACCTTGGTGGTGGTACTTTCGATATCTCTATCCTCGAGTTTGGTGGCGGTGTGTTCGAGGTGCTCTCTACCAATGGTGATACCCACCTCGGTGGTGATGACTTCGACCAGGCTATTATCGACTGGCTCGTACAGGAGTTCAAGAACGACGAGGGTGCCGACCTGAAGAGCGACCCGATGGCCATGCAGCGTCTGAAGGAGGCTGCCGAGAAGGCTAAGATCGAGCTGTCTTCAAGCACCTCGACCGAGATCAACCTGCCGTATATCATGCCTGTAGCAGGTGTGCCCAAGCACCTGGTGAAGACCCTCACCCGTGCCAAGTTCGAGCAGCTGGCTCACGACCTGATCCAGGCTTGTCTGGCTCCCTGTCAGAAAGCCATCGCTGATGCCAAGCTGACCACAGCCGATATCGACGAGGTGATCCTCGTGGGTGGTTCCAGCCGTATCCCCGCTGTGCAGACGCTGGTAAAGAACTACTTCGGCAAGGAGCCTTCAAAGGGTGTGAACCCCGACGAGGTGGTAGCCGTGGGTGCAGCCATCCAGGGTGCTATCCTGAACAAGGAAGGTGGCGTGGGCGACATCGTGCTGCTCGATGTGACTCCGCTGACACTGGGTATCGAGACGATGGGCGGTGTGATGACTAAGCTCATCGATGCTAACACAACCATTCCTTGCAAGAAGAGTGAGACATTCTCGACGGCAGCCGACAACCAGACAGAAGTGACCATCCATGTACTCCAAGGTGAGCGTCCGATGGCTTCGCAGAATAAGAGTATCGGCCAGTTCAACCTCACAGGTATCGCTCCTGCCCGTCGTGGTATTCCTCAGATCGAGGTGACCTTCGACATCGATGCCAATGGTATCCTGAAGGTTTCTGCAAAGGATAAGGCTACAGGCAAGGAGCAGGCCATCCGCATTGAGGCTTCGTCTGGTCTCTCTCAGGACGAGATCAACCGCATGAAGGCCGAGGCAGAGCAGAATGCCGAGAACGACAAGCGTGAGCGTGAGCGTATTGACAAGCTGAACCAGGCTGACTCAATGATCTTCCAGACCGAGAATCAGCTTCAGGAGCTCGGCGACAAGATTCCCGCTCAGCATAAACCTGCCATCGAACAGGCTCTCCAGCAGCTGAAGGATGCCCACAAGGCTGGTGACGTGAATGCCATCGACACAGCCATCGCAGCCCTCAACTCCGCATGGCAGACTGCTTCTCAGCAGATGTACCAGCAGTCTGGCGCAGCAGGCCAGCCTGGCGGCGACACCTATCAGGGTGGTCAGCAGGCCGGTGGCCAGCAGCAAGGCCAGAAGCCTGAGGATATCCAAGACGCAGACTTCGAGGAGGTGAAGTAAAAAGTCATTAACATCTATATCAGAATCCGTGTGGTCGAAAGATTACACGGATTTTTTATTGTTTCAAACAAGTAGGTTTTAAGTATATATCGCAAGTAAAATATCGACAGATTTTAACAAAACGGATAATTATCTTCTATCATTAACCTTTATTAACTGAAATTCTTCCCAACTTATTATTATTTTTCGTATATTTGCCATCGAAATAACTAAATGTCGATTATTTAAACTTATCAACCACAATTACTAATATTATCAATTATGAACAAGAAAAGACATTCCGGTATTAAAGTGATTGCAACCGCCATATTGGGTGCAGTGGTACTTTCATCATGCAGCCATGATGATTATTATTACAGTGAGGAGAATATGGAAAAGAGCATAAACGAAAAGTATGTTATTGCTTTTGAGAATACGTTTGGTAAGGTTGGCCCTAATGTAGACTGGGGCTTCAGCAGCAAGAAAGCCAATACGCGTACTTTTACCCGTGCTGTGGACACTTATGCTTCGTACAGAGGAAACATTCAGCCTACCATTTCTTTCCCGACAGACTGTGCTGCCAGCAATTTCTTGGATGCAGTACCAGAGGGTGTTAACAAACTGCCTACATGGGGAGCTGGAGCTGGTTCTTATTACATTGATGCGGAAACCCAATCCGTTTCTACGTGGGCTGGCGCTAGCAAGATTTATGTAACGGGCACCGTCGATTTATCCAGCGGAGACACAGATGCCACAGCACCTAAATTTGCCCCTGATTATCGTTCGGAGATCTATCTGCTTAAGGGGGCAACCTTGAAATTAGGCGAGGTTAGTGCCATCAATTTCAATGTTGATGCAATTTATATTGCAGAAGGTGCTACACTTGAGACAGCAGGTCTTCTCAAGGCGAACTCTAACACGAAGGTGTACAATCATGGAACTATCAAAGTTGGCACTTTTGAAGTTAACACGTCCAGTTTCCTCTATAATGTAGGTACGTTGACAGCAGGAAGTGTGAATGCCGAAAGCAATGCCAGCAGAATCGTCAACGATGGAACCATTAATTCTGCCGCTGTTGTTGTGAATGCCGGTGGTGTGCAGAACAATGCCGAGTGGACTGTTACTGGCACTACAGAAGTCAACTCCAACAACTCTGCCTGGGTAAACAATGGACATTGGACAACTAATGATTATGCTTATGTAGGCGGAAGCTGGAACGTGATCAATAATTGTTTCCTTGAAGTGAAAAACGATTTTGCAATGAACATCTCGTCAGAACAAGGAGCATTCAAGATTGATGGAGGCGGTGGTGTGCTGACGAAGTATTTTGATGGAGGAAGGTCAAGTTCCGGTGCCGTATCTGGTCCGTTTGTCATCGAGATGGGTCCGAAAGCCGTCTTCGTGGTTGAGGAAACAGCTATTCTTGAGTCAGGACGAGGTGATGAGAATGGATTTGGAATCTTTGGTCCCTCTACAGGTGAATATGCCGTATTCCAGGCCAAGAACATTGCCAGAGACCCATATCTTGAGAGTATAAGCAGCCATGGAGCAGTGACCTACGGCGGCAACCTATACGTTTCAGCACAGACCCATTTTGCACAGGGATATGACAGCGATGGCAGCGGCTCTTACACCCCCCAGCCGTATATTTATGAAAAAAACGGTTTCAGCATAGCTAACAACATTTATGCAACAGGTTTCAAGTCTGGCAAGCCCAGTATCAACATTCCCCAGACACCATGTAGCCCAGGTTTCATTGGTGGTGATCCGCTCTATCGCGTGATTGCTGAAGACTTGTCGGCTTCAGAGTCCGGAGACTTCGACTTTAACGATGTCGTCTTCGATGTTGTGAAGGCAGAAGGTGGCAAGACAACACTGAAGCTTATCTGTG
>JAEEVW010000052.1 GCA_016291085.1 Prevotella sp. | reverse complement strand
CATCCCCGCTTCCCCATGAAGGGGAAGAGCAGATAGCCGCCCGTAAGGAGGAATGGCTGAGGAAGGTGCCCGAGTTGGTGCTGGCGAGAAAGGACGAGCTGGGACTGCTGATGCTGGAGCGGTCGGCCACGAAGGGCTATCATCTGGTATTCCGCAGGCGTCCGGAACTGTCGCATGTCGAGAACCTGGAATGGGCCAGCCGACTGCTGGGTGTCGAGTTCGACAAGGGAGCGAAGGACATCACGCGGGTCTTTTTTACCACCACGGGCAGCGAGGAGGACCTGCTGTTTCTGGACGATGAGATCTTCGACCCCCTCCCAGCCTCCCCGAGGGGAGGAGAAGACGACGCTCCACAAGTCTCCCCTCGGGGAGATTTAGAGGGGGTTGCCTATAATGGCATTCCCTACGAAGACATTATACGAAAATGGTGGGAGATGTACAACGGGGGCAGGGAGCCGAAGAAGAACAACCGTGATGTGCTGACGTTCGAGTTGGCGGTGAACCTGAGGCATATCTGCGGTTTCGACCGCGAGCTGATGGCCAGCATCATTCCCTGCTACGACGGATTCCCCGTGGAGCAGAAGATGAAGTGCATCGATTCGGCGTTAGCCGAGAAGCGCACCATGATGCCCAAACGACTGAAGGACGTGCTGCAGAGCCTCACCCCCGGCCCCTCTCCGAATGGCGAGGGGAGTGATAACACCTCGCTGGACGAGGTGGTGCAGGAGGACGAGCGGTACTACTACAGTCGGTTGCCGAAGATGCCGCAGGGTGTCAAGGACTCGATAGACGCCGTGGGGCCGTCGTTGGCAATGCCGGCAGTGGTGGCCGTCGCACCGGTGATCGGTATGCTGGCAACGGGTGTGCGGCTGGACGTTCACGGCGTGAAGAACGCGCTGAACCTGATAGCCTACGTGGCGGGTGACTTCGCCAGCGGCAAAGGTTCGATAGACCCCATCGTGGCCGCGTGGACCGCAGAGCTGCGGGCGCTGGAGAAGGTGTACCAGATGCAGGAGGACGAGTGGCGCGCCAAGAAGCGTGCTGCGAAGAACAAGAAGGAGCAGCCCGAGGAACCGAAGCTGCCCGTGCGCCTGTTGACGCTGAACAACACGGTGGCCAATCTGGCCGAGCGACTGGCGAATACCGACGGCAAGCATGCCTTCTCGTTCACCCCCGAGGCCGACACGGTGGCGCAGAAGTGGAAATCGTCGATCAACGACTTCTCGGTGATGCTGCGCCAGAGCTACGATGGCAGTCCTTACGACCGCGAGGCGCGCTCGGCAGAGGCGGTGAACGTCCACATCGACCACCTGTTGTGGAACGTGCTGATGTGCGGGACACCGGATGCCCTGTATCGTGTCGTGCAGAACTACACCGATGGTTTCCAGAGCCGCATTGCCGTAGCCCGCACGCCCGACAACACCTATTCGAAGTTGGAGGACAAGCCCTACGTGCTGACCGACCGCCATGCCGAGCGCATCCAGCAGGTGGCCCATCTGCTGCCGCTGATGCAGGGCGATGTGGTGCTGCCGAAGCTGGAAGCGAAAGGTCGTGAGTGGGTGGAACGGGTGCGCGTGGAATCGATGATGAGCGACGACAAGGTGCGTGCCCGACAGCGTTTCCGCGTCTGTGTGACGGCCCAGCGCATCGTGTGCTGCATCCTGCTGTGCAAGGTGGCCGAACAGCTCATCCAGAAGCACGGCTACGGCGGTGCCGAGAAGGAGCTGAAGACGCACCCCGACCTGTGGCGGACGATGCTGCTGAAGCTGCAGACGCCGCAGCTGCTGGAAGCCTACGACGTCATTGCCGACTACCTGCTGGACTGCGCGCTGTACTTCTTCCGCGACCGCATCGAGATGGCCTTCAACAGCCGCGAGTACATCGGCGACAGAACCCGTTTGCGTCCCGGTGGCAACGATTCTATCTATGCCCGTTTGGACGTGGACTTCGGTTTCGACGCTGCCTTGCAGCACACCATCAGCGTCAAGGGCAGCAGCGTCACGAGCAATCAAGTGCGGCAAATGCTGAAGAACTGGAAGAGGCAGGGACTGATAGAGCCGACGGAAAGAGGACGTTACCGGAAAGTGCAAACCGATGTGTCATGATGTCAATATGTCATTAGGTCATGAGAAAAGTAAAAAGGTAAAAAAGTAAAAGAATTCGGGCTGATGTGATGGTCAGTCCGATTTTTTTTGTATCTTTCTCCTTTGGAGAAGATAGGCTGCATCTCAGAAAAACTCAAATACATTTGGTTTTTCGTTCGATTTGCACTATCTTTGCAGACGAAAAAGGTAATCAAAAACTAAGAACGCAATATGAAGAAGTTGATTGACCGGATTTTGCAGGACGGACATTGCCTGGAGGGTGGCGTCCTGAAGGTGGACCGATTCGTGAACCACCAGATGGATCCGAGCCTGATGAAACAGGTGTCGGTGGAGTTTTTCTCGCGTTTTGCCCGTTCGGGTGTGACGAAGATTGTGACCGTCGAGGCGTCGGGCATAGCCCCGGCGGTGATGCTGGGCTACCTGATGGAGCTGCCCGTGGTGTTTGCCAAGAAGCAGAAGCCGTCGACGATGGGTCAATTCCTGTCGACAACGGTGCACTCGTTCACCAAAGACCAGGACACACCGCTGATTGTCAGTCGTGAACACCTGACGCCCGAGGATCGCGTGCTGTTTGTCGACGACTTCCTGGCCTACGGCAATACGGGACTGGCTATTCTGGACTTGTGCCAGCAGGCTGGTGCCACGCTGGTGGGTATGGCGTTCCTGATTGAGAAGGAGTTCCAGCACGGTCGTCAGCGGCTGTTGGATGCCGGCATCACGCATATCGAGTCGCTGGCCGTTATCGAGTCGCTGGATAACAACGAGATTAAGCTGAAGGACCAGAAACGGAGGAAGGTGAACATCTACGAAGAGGCATGCCGCTGTCTGCTGTGTCAGGACGCGCCGTGTACGAAGGCCTGCAAGCACGGCGACCCGGCTCGTGCCATCCGTGCCATCCGGTTCGACAACCACAAGCCTGCACTGCAATGGGTCAAGGACTGCAATGATGCCGATTTGGAGCGTGCGGAACAGGCCTGCATACACTATAACTGGCATATCCGCATCAAGGAGATGATGAAGGTCATCCACAAGGACGATGTGGACATAGAATGGTCAATGGTTAATGGTCAATGGTTAATGGTTAATGCGCCGTCGCTGGAGATTGACTTCTGCGGCATCCGTTGCGAGAATCCGTTCTTCCTGGCATCGTCGGCCGTCTGTACGAACTACGAGATGGTGGCGCGGGCCTTTGACGCCGGTTGGGCGGGCGTGTTCTACAAGACCATCTGCATGAAGGAAATCAAGGAGGTGTCGCCGCGTTTCGACGCCATGCACGACAACGGTATGCACGGTGACTTCTACGGTTTCCGTAACATGGAACAGCTGAGCGAGAACCCCGTGGAGATGGACTTCGACATTCTGCGCCGGTTGAAGCAGGACTACCCGACGAAGGTGGTCGTAGCATCCATCATGGGACAGAACGAGGAGGAGTGGCAGCGCCTGGCGAAGATGGCCGAGGATGCCGGTTGCGACGCTGTGGAGCTGAACTTCTCGTGTCCGCAGATGAAGCACGAAGGCATGGGCAGCGACGTGGGGCAGAGTCCGGAGCTGGTGAAGAAATATACCGCCTGCGTGAAGCGTGTGGTGAAGATCCCCGTCATTCCTAAGATGACGCCCAATATCACCCATATGGCTGTTCCCGCTGCTGCCTGCGTGGAGGCCGGTGCCGACGCCATATCGGCCATCAACACCATCAAGTGCGTGACGATGACCTTCGATTCCGAGGTCTCTGGGCAGCGCACCGTGTCGGGCTACTCAGGCCGTGCCGTGCGGCCCATCGCCCTGCGCTACATCCTCGAGATGGCCCAGATGCCGGTAAAGACCGAACTCAGTGGCATTGGCGGCATCGAGACGTGGCGCGACGCCCTGGAGTTCATCCAGCTGGGGTGCAGCAATGTGCAGGTGTGTACCGCCGTGATGCAATACGGCTATCGCATCATCGACGACCTGGTGCTGGGTATGCAGCGCTATCTGGTCAAGCGTGGCGTGTCGTCGGTGGATGCACTGGTGGGCGAGCGTGTGGAGAAATTCCTGCAACCGGACAGCCTGGATCGCGACACCATCGTGTATCCGAAGTTCGACAAGGAGCTGTGCGTGGGTTGCGGACGCTGTGAGGTGTCGTGTAACGACGGCGGACACCAGGCCATCGTGTTCGACCACGAGAGCCGTCAGCCGCGACTGGTAGGCACCAAGTGTGTGGGTTGTCACCTCTGCCGACTGGTGTGTCCGGCAGGGGCCATTGGAGTCACAAAACGAATCAATAATAAAAACAAGAAACAATGAGCCAAGAATCATCATTCGACCGTAAGCGCCACATCGCAGGAGCCATCATGGGTCCGTTGTGCGCGTTGTTGATATGGGTAAGTCCCATAGAGAGTCTGACCGTAGAACAGCACCGGCTGCTGGCCGTCATGTCGCTGGTGGCCATCTGGTGGATCACCGAACCTGTGGCCATTCCCGTCACGTCGCTGCTGGGACCGACATTGTGTGTGCTGGTAGGCGTGGTGGACATGAAAGAGGCCTTCCATTCTTTTGCCAGCCCGATGATATTCCTGTTTATGGGAGGCTTCCTGATAGCCAAGGGAATGATGGTAAACGGACTTGACAAAAGGATAGCCTACGGCATCATGTCGATGAAGTGGGTTGGCGACTCGCCACGCCGCATCTTCATCGCGTTGGGTGCGGCCTGCATGATCTGCTCGGGATGGATCAGCAATACCGCTACGGCGGCTATGATGTTTCCCATTGCACTGGGACTGCTGGAGGCCATCCGCGAGATGATGGCCGCCAACGGCAAGCAGATAGACCTGTCGAACTACAAATATGCCACAGGACTGATGCTGATGACGGCCTACGCCTGTTCCATTGGCGGTGTGCTGACGCCCATCGGCACGCCTCCGAACATCATCATGCTGGGATTCCTGCAGGAGTTGGCTCCACAGGCCCCGCAGGTGTCGTTCTTCGACTGGATGGTGTGGGGCTTCGTGGCTATGATAGCCTACTTCGTCATTGCCTACGTGGTGCTGTGGAGGATGTTCCCTGCCGACGTGGAGCATATCGACGGTGCCCACGAATTCATTGAGCGTCACGCCAAGGAACTGGGACGTTGGACGCGGGCGCAGAAGAATACGCTGTTCTGTTTCGCACTGGCAGTGGTCATCTGGGTGGCTCCGGGTATCTTGAGCATGGTGTACGGGTCGGATTCGGAAGTGGTGAAAGAATTTAACAAATATCTGCCAGAAGAGATGGCGGCGATGATCGGTGGACTGTTGCTGTTCTTCCTGCCTGTCGACACGAAAAAAGGTGTGATGACGATGAGTTGGAAGGACGGACAGGAAGGCATCGAGTGGGGCACGCTGCTGCTCTTTGGCGGTGGACTGGCCATGGGTAGCATGATGTATTCAACGGGCCTGTCAGGATGGGTCGGCGAGGGTATTCGCGACGTGTTGGGCAGTCATCCGTCGGAACTGATGTTCGTAGCGCTGTTCTGTGTGACGGGACTGTTGCTGTCGGAACTGACGTCGCATACGGCCGCCACGAACCTGATAGCCCCGATAGCCATCAGTACGGCGCTGTCGCTCGGGTTCAGTCCTATTCCCGTTGCTATCGGACTGGCACTGTCTACGTCGCTGGGATTCATGATGCCTGTGTCGACGCCGCCTAACGCCATTGTCTATGCGTCGGGCTACATACCCATTACGAAGATGATTAAGTCGGGTGTCATCATCGACTTAATAGGAATCTTCCTGGTGACGGTGCCCGTGGTGCTGTTGCTGGTGAAACTGGTGATGGGACTGTAGCTGACTTGCAAAATTTTTAGTAAACTTTGTTAAAAGACGTGTACCTATAAAATAGGTATGGGTCTTTTTTTGTACTTTTGCAAGTCAATAGCGTCCCTTGCTGAGAGGGTGGGGAACCTGAAAAGAGATTATTCGAATAATAAATTTAATAGGAAAGAAAATGAAAAAATTGATGATGCTTGCAGCCATTGCTGCAACGTTGGTATCGTGCGGAGGTGGCGGCGGACGCCCGTCCTTCGGCGATAACGAGTATCCCGTGACTACTGCGGGAGCCTCCAGTGCTGACATGCAAACCACGTACCCCGCCTCGATCAAGGGTGTTCAGGATGTGGAGATTCGTCCGAAGCTGCAGGGCTTCCTGACACAGATTAACGTGAAGGAAGGTCAGACGGTGAGCGCCGGACAGGTGATGTTCGTGATTGACAATAATACCTATCAGGCTGCTGTCCGTCAGGCTCAGGCCGCCGTGAATACTGCCCAGCAGGGTGTGAATACCGCCAAGCTGACCTACGAGAATTCGGTACAGCTGCACGAGAACAAGGTCATTGGTGACTATGAGTTGCAGACGTCGCAGAACAGTTACGAGCAGGCCAAGGCCCAGCTGGCTCAGGCCCAGGCCGCACTGGCCAATGCCAAAGAACAGCTGAGTTTCTGCTACGTGAAGAGTCCTGCCGCCGGTGTGGTAGGTACGCTGCCCTTCAAGAAGGGCGCGCTGGTAAGCGGTTCGAACATACTGACCACCGTAGCCAACATCTCGTCGATGGAGGTGTACTTCTCGGTGACGGAGAAAGAGGCGATGGTCATCTCGCAGAGCGGTCTGGACCAGATTCCTGCCGTGAAGCTGCAGCTGGCTGACGGCAGCATCTATCCGCACGAGGGTAAGGTGACGAAGATGAGCGGTGTGGTGGACGCTACCACGGGTTCAGTACAGCTCATTGCTGCCTTCCAGAATCCTGAGAAGCAGCTGAAGAGCGGTGCTACGGGTACCATCATCATCCCCCGTCAGAGCAATAACGTGATTATCATTCCGATGAGCTGCGTCAGTGAGGTGCAGAACAAGAAGTTCGTCTATCTGCTGGACAAGGACAACAAGGTGAAGTATACTGAAATCAAGGTCGATCCGCAGAACGACGGCAACAGCTATGTCGTTACAGACGGTTTGAAGCCCGGCGACAAGTATGTGACCAACGGTATCACCAAGCTGAACGACGGCATGGAGATTGTGCCCATCACCCCTGAGCGCTACCAGCAGAAGATTCAGGAGCAGGCCAAGGCCATGAGTGCCGGAGACATAGTTGGAGCAATGAAGAAATAATGTGGAATGTTGAATGTGGAATGGTCGGCTTTGCCGATTCAGAATGAATAATTGAGAATTCATCATTTAGACATCTTGCAGAGCAAGACCATTCTAAATTCTTAATTCGTAATTCGTAATTAGAATATGACTTTTACAACATTTATCAAACGCCCGGTGTTGTCGACGGTGATCTCCATCCTCATCGTCCTGCTGGGTTTCATCGGATTGGTGTCGCTGCCTATTGAGCAGTACCCCAACATAGCGCCGCCTACCGTTGCGGTATGGACGAGCTATCCCGGTGCCGATGCAGAGACGGTGAAGAACTCCGTCATTACGCCGCTGGAAGAGAGTATCAACGGTGTGGAGGGCATGGACTATATTTCGTCCACAGCCGGTGCCGGTTCGGCACAGATCAGTGTGCTGTTCCATCAGGGTGCCAATGCCGATATGTGTGCCGTGAACGTGCAAAACCGCGTCAGTCAGGCTTTGGCCCTGCTGCCCGCCGAGGTAACACGTATCGGTGTGACGGTGACGAAGCGTCAGACCAGCCAGGTGCTGATGTTTACGCTGACGTCGGACGGCCGTTACGACGACGAGTTCCTGACGAACTATAACAATATCAATATCATTCCTGCCATCAAGCGTATTCAGGGTGTGGGTGACGTGCAGAGCCCGGGTATGAAGAACTACTCGATGCGTATCTGGCTGAAGCCCGACGTGATGAAACAGTACAACCTGATGCCTTCGGACATCTCGAACCTGCTGGCTGAGCAGAACATCGAGGCTGCCCCGGGTTCGTTCGGTGAACGGTCGAAGGTGGCCTACGAGTATACCATGCGCTATACCGGTCGTCTGAAGACTCCCGAGGAGTTTGGCGACATCATCATATCGAGCGATGCCAGCGGTCAGACACTGAAGCTGAAGGATGTAGCCGATATTGAATTGGGCGGACAGACCTATGCCGTGTCGATGCGTAACAACAACCTGCCGTCAGTGCTGGGTATGGTGCAGCAGATTGCCGGTTCGAACGCCAACGAGATAGCCAAAGCGGTAAAGGCCGAGCTGGAGGATCAGGCCAAGCTGTTCCCACCGGGCATGGAGTATAAGATCAACTACGACGTCACGGAGTTCTTGTATGCGTCCATCGAGGAGGTGGTGTTCACGCTGTTCTTCACGCTGCTCCTGGTGTTCATCGTGATCTATGTGTTCCTGCAGGACTGGCGCTCGACGCTCATCCCGCTGATTGCCGTGCCGGTGTCGCTGATTGGTACGTTCTTCTTCCTGAGCATCTTCGGATTCTCCATTAACCTGCTGACGCTGTCTGCCTTGCTGTTGGCCATCGCCATCGTGGTGGACGACGCCATCGTGGTGGTCGAGGCCGTGCATGCCAAGCTGGATCAGGGTTACAAGAGTGCATTGACAGCATCGATAGATGCCATGAACGAGATTTCGGGCGCCATCATCTCCATCACGCTGGTGATGGCATCGGTGTTCATCCCTGTGTCGTTCATTAGCGGAACGTCGGGATCGTTCTACCGTGAGTTCGGTGTGACGATGGCTGTCTCGATCTTCATCTCGGCGCTGAACGCGCTGACGCTGTCGCCGGCATTGTGTGCCATCTTCCTGAAACCGCATGATAAGGAAGGTCATGAGCGTAAGCTGAGCCGCATAGACCGTTTCCACATGGCATTCAATACCGCTTATGACAAGGTGTTGGGTAAGTATAAGAGCCGTGTGGAAAAACTGGTGCGCAGACCCATTCTCATCCTTGTCACAGTAGTGATTGGTATCGCTGTGCTGGCTACCACCATGCTGACGACGAAGACGGGATTGGTGCCCGACGAGGATACTGGTACCATCTTCTGTACCATTACGATGCCCCCAGCCACTTCTGTGGATCGTACGCGTCAGGTCATCGACGAGGTAGACTCGATTCTTGCTGCTGACCCTGCCATCCAGAGCCGTGAGCAGATTCAAGGTTATAACTTCATTGCTGGTTCGGGTTCCGACCAGGCTACGTTCATCATCAAGCTGAAACCGTTCGAAGAGCGTCAGAAGGGATTCTGGTGGAAACTCAGCGGACTGTGGCAGGGCGACGGCATTTACCGCTTCTTCCTGAATCCGCTGGAGTCGACGGGCGTCGTAGCCCAGATCTTCATCAAGACGGCACATATCAAGGATGCCAGCATTCTGGCCTTCTCGCCGCCAATGATTCCCGGCTTCTCGGCCAACTCGGGTGTGTCTATCGTCATGCAGGACCGTACGGGTGGTAGTCTGACCCGTTTCTATGACGTCGTCAAGGACTATATTGCCGAGTTGAACAAACGCCCGGAGTTCCAGATGGCGCAGACCTCGTATAACCCCAACTATCCGCAATATATGTTGCACGTAGATGTGGCGAAGTGTAAGCAGGCCGGTGTGTCGCCCGCAACAGTATTGAGTACGCTGCAGGGATACTATGGCGGACTCTATGCTTCGAACTTCAATGCCTATGGTAAGCTGTTCCGCGTGATGATCCAGGCTTCTCCTGAGACCCGTATGACACCGGAGTCGCTGAAGAGCATCTATGTCCGTACATCGGGAGGTATGGCTCCCGTACAGGAGTTCTGCCGGATGGAGCGTGTCTATGGCCCTGCCAACATCAACCGTTTCAACCTGTATACGTCTATCAACGTGACGGGTACGGTGGCCAACGGCTATTCGACCGGTGAAGCCATCAAGGCCGCTCAGGAGGTGGCTGCCGACATACTGCCTGACGGTTACTCGTACGACTACCAGGGTCTGACCCGTGAGGAGGCCAAGGCATCGAATACCACAGGCCTCATCTTCGTGCTGTGTTTCATCTTCATCTATCTGATCCTGTCGGCACAGTATGAGTCGTACATCCTGCCGTTGTCTGTGGTGCTCTCCGTACCGTTCGGACTGGCTGGCTGCTTCCTGTTTACGATGATGTTCGGACACGCGAACGACATCTACATGCAGATCTCGCTCATCATGCTGATTGGTCTGTTGGCCAAGAACGCCATCCTGATTGTGCAGTTCGCACTGGAGCGCCGCGAGACGGGTATGGCCATCACGTGGTCGGCTATCCTCGGTGCTGCAGCTCGTCTGCGTCCTATCTTGATGACGTCGCTGGCTATGGTCATCGGTCTGCTGCCTATGATGTTCGCCAGCGGTGTGGGTAAGAACGGTAACCAGACGCTGGGTGCCGCCGCCGTAGGTGGTATGTTAATCGGTACGCTGTTGCAGGTGCTCGTGGTTCCTGCCTTGTTCGTCATCTTCCAGTCGCTGCAGGAGAAGTTCCGCCCGATGAAGTTCGAGGACGAGGAGGAGAATGCTGACGTAGCTACTGAGATCGCGCAGTATGCACACCGTCCTGTAGATTATGAATTAGAAAAGTAAAGACCCACCCCTAACCCCTCCATGCAGGGAGGGGAATAAAATGAACAATTAAATGGAAATCAATATGAATAAAATATTAAGGAACAAAGTATCTACTCCCCTCCATTTAGGGAGGGGCAGGGGAGTGGGTCTTCTCTTGCTGTGCTTGATTCTGTCAAGTTGCGGTGTATATAATAAGTACGAGCGTCCTGACGTGGAGACTGCGGGACTGATTCGTGACGCAGTGAGCGATGTCGACACGCTGGCGGTGCAGGATACGGCATCGTTCGGCAATCTGCCTTGGCGCGCTGTGTTTACCGACCCACAGTTGCAGACACTCATCGAACAAGGATTACAGAAGAATGCCAATCTGCTGAATGCTGCACTGACCGTCGAGATGTACGAGACGATGCTGAAGGCTGCCAAGCTGGCCTTCCTGCCTGCCATTACGCTGGGTAGTCAGCAGTCTATGGGTAATATTCAGACGATATATAGCGACCCGTCGGTAACCACCAAGAGTTACGCGATACCCCTGACGGCATCGTGGACGCTGGACCTCTTCGGTAATATCCTGTCGCAGAAGCGTTCGACGCAGATGAAACTGCTGGGTTACAAGGACTACCAGATGGCTGTCCGCGCCCAGGTGGTGAGCGGTATCGCCAACTGCTACTACACGCTGCTGATGCTCGACGAGCAGTTGCGCATCGTGACGGAGATGTCGGAAATGGCCAAGGAGACGTGGGACATGATGAAGCTGCAGTACCAGCTGGGCCGCATGCGCTCGACGAGTGTGCAGAGTGCTGAGGCTTCTTACCTGTCGATTCTGACGCAGGCAAACGATATGCGCCGCCAGATCCGTTCGACGGAAAATGCCCTCTCGCTGCTCATCGGACAGGCCGGACAACAGATTCCCCGTTCGACGCTGGCCCAGCAGTCGCTGCCCAGCGAGTTTGCAACGGGTTGTGGCGTTGCCCTGCTGAAGAACCGTCCTGACGTGCATAATGCCGAGATGAAACTTGCAGCATGCTTCCACGACGTGCAGACAGCCCGCGCGCAGTTCTATCCCACTATCACCATCGGTGCTACGGGAGCATTTACCAATGGCAGCGGAGCGTTTAACCCCGGTAAGTGGATGACCAACCTGTTTGCGAGTCTTACACAGCCCATCTTTGCACGCGGTGCCCTGACGGCCAACCTGAAGGTGTCGAAGTTGCAGTATGAACAGGCTTTCAACTCATGGCAGAACACCATCTATTCGGCTGGCAACGAGGTGTCGAATGCACTCGTCAACTACAACATGTACGATGCGAACTCGAAACTCGAGGCTCAGCGTGTCGAGGTGCTGACTAAGAACGTGGAAGACACCCGTGCGCTCTATCAGAGCAAGGGCTCTTCCTATCTGGAGGTGCTCACGGCACAGACCCAGCTGCTGTCGTCGCAAATCAACAAGGTTACCGACGATTTCCAGAAGATGCAGGCAGTGGTTAGCCTCTATACTGCATTAGGTGGCGGCGGAAAATAAAGTAATAGGTAAAAGTGAAAAGTGAATAATTATGGCAAGCGAAATAAGTCCAAAAGCTGAAATCAGCCCTAAGGCGAAAATCGGCGATAATTGTAAGATATTCCCCTTCGTCTATATCGAAGACGACGTGGAGATTGGTGATGGCTGTATCCTCTTCCCCTTCGTGAGTATCATGAATGGTACGCGTATGGGAAAAAAGAACAAGGTTCATCAGGGTTCTGTCATCGGTGCTCTGCCCCAGGACTTTGAGTTCCGTGGTGAGAAGTCGGAGTGTGTCATTGGAGACGGTAACGTCATTCGCGAGAATGTGGTCATCAACCGTGCTACCCATCGTGGCGGTCAGACCGTTCTGGGCAACGAGAACGTGCTGATGGAAGGTGCGCATATCTCACACGACACGAAGGTGGGCAACCGTTGTGTCTTCGGATATGGTACGAAGATTGCCGGTGACTGTGAGATTGAGGATGGCGTCATCTTCTCGTCATCGGTCATCGAGAATGCCAAGACACGTGTCGGACAAGGTTCCATGATTCAGGCTGGTACAACTTTCTCGAAGGACGTTCCTCCCTATATCATCTGTACCAAGCATGCGGAATACGGTGGTGTGAATATGCAGGTGGCCCGTGCGCATGGTGTCGACGAGAAGATGCTGAAGCATATTGCCAATGCCTATCGTCTGGTGTTTCATGGTAAGACGGCTCTCTTCGATGCGGTGAACCAGATTGAGGAACAGGTGCCCGACAGTCCGTTCATCCGGCATATCATCGAGTTCCTCCGAGCCTCGAAGACGGGAATTATCACGAAGATTTAACATAACACAACAACGAATTACAAAACTACTAATGACTAGACTACTATTTACATGGATGCTTACCCTGACGACCCTGGCTCTTTCGGCTCAGGGTCGCTGGGCAGGCAGAAATCTCCCCAACCATCAGAACGACGAATTCTTCCAGACGGATGAGGCTCGCCGTATTGGCGATCAGGTGTTGCTGTACCAACGTGTAACAGGCGGCTGGCCTAAGAATATCAATATGGCTACTCCGCTGAATGACGAACAACGGGCGCAAGTGCTGAAGGACAAGGAACGTCGTGACGATTCGACGACGGACAATAGTGCCACTTCGCAGCAGATCATCTTTCTGGCTCGTTTGTATCAAGGCACCAAAGACAACCGCTATAAGGAGGGTTGTCTACAAGGAGTAGAATATCTGCTCAGCGGACAATATGCCAATGGCGGTTGGCCCCAGTTCTGGCCTGAGATGCACGGGTATCAGATTCACATTACCTACAACGACGATGCGATGGTGAACACGATGAAGCTGTTGCGTGACGTCGCCCGGCAGAAGAAACCCTACGAGGGTCTCGCTGATGCTGCTATGCGCCAACGCTGCCAGCAGGCTTTCGACAAGGGCGTGGAGTGTATGCTGGCCACCCAGATGCGCAATGCTGACGGGGTACTTACTGTATGGTGTCAGCAACACGACCGCGAGACACTGGCTCCTGCAGCAGCCCGAGCTTATGAGTTGCCGTCGTATTGCTCGATGGAGAGCGCCAGCATCGTCAAGTTGCTGATGCAGTTGCCGCATCCCGATGAGCGTGTAAAACAAGCTGTCCATGCTGCGATGGCTTGGTTCGACAAATACAAGTTGACGGGTTTGAAGGTGGTTCGCTCGGGTATGTGGGCCAGTCCTGAGAGTGAGACGCGACTGGTGGAAGACTCGACGGCAGGTCCGCTGTGGGGACGCTATTACGATTTGAAATATTGTGAGCCGTATGTGTGTGACCGTGACGGCTTGCCTCGTCGCCGTCTGGAGGATATCGGCCACGAGCGTCGTAACGGCTATGCGTGGTTCGGCAATCGTCCTGCCGAGCTTTATCCGCTGTATGAGAAATGGGTTGCCAAGAACGATCCGAAACATAAGGTTGCCATCAGTCTGACAACGAAGGGTGCCAACGAGAACGGTTTGATAGAAATGTTCCGCCAACCCGAGAAACACATGGGTGACTTCGATGTAGTAGTACGTGAGGGTGAGAGTATCCAGTCGGCTATCGAGAAAGCTCCGGAGCATCCGGAAAAGCCCTTCAAAATATTTATCTGTAAGGGAACCTATCGTCAGAAGGTTATCATCGACCGTCCGAACATCGTGCTGGTAGGCGAGCAGCGCGACAGCACTATCATCACGCTGGCTGAGACGGAGGCGACGAAGCAGATGAAAGAGTATCACGGACAACCTGTCCACCATGGAGTTGTCATTCTGCAGGAGGGTGCTGACGATTGTGTGATCAGCGGTCTGACCGTCTATAATAGCTACGGGACGACGGTGGAGCCCGGCAACACGACTCACCAGATGGCGGTCTACGGGCGCGCGACGCGTACCATAATTATAAATAGCAACATCTGGGCTGACGGCAACGATGCCCTGTCGCTGTGGGCGCCTGAGGGAGGCATGTACTACCACACCGACTTGCAGTTGCGTTGTCTGGGTGTCGATTTCTTGTGTCCGCGAGGCTGGTGCTATGCCACCCGTTGCCAGCTGATTGGCGATGGACATGCTCTCATCTGGCACGATGGACGTGGAGACAAAGATCAGAAGTTGGTCATCACCAATTCTAAGTTCGATGCGTTGCGCCCGACGGAACTGGGACGTTATCATCACGATTCGCAGTTCTATATCATCAACTGTCAGATGACGAATCAAATTCTGGATAAGAACATCGAACACGCCTACAAGGGTCGTACCGCTGAGGAGATGGCCCAGCAAGGAAAGAAACTCGACCCGTGCCCTTGGGGACCGCGCATCTACTATTATGGCTGTCGTCGCGATGGTGGACACAGCGGGTGGCTCAACGATAATCTGAAAGAGGCTCCTGGTAAACCCGAGTTCCACGAAATCACTGCCCGCTGGACGTTTAAGGACCGTTGGGATCCGGAGAAGCGCATCCGTGACTTGTGGGATGTGGTGGCGTACTAGAAGTTAGAGAAGTTAAAGAAGTTAGAGAAGTTATAAGAAAAAATTGATTTTTCTTTTGTCGTTTGCTGAGTTTTTCGTAACTTTGCGGAAAATTAGATCGTTATGGCACTGAATCTTAATAAGAATTTGAAGCTGTACTACAGCATTCGCGAGGTGGCAGAGATGTTCGGGCTCAACGAGAGTACGTTGCGCTACTGGGAGCAAGAGTTCCCTTACCTGAAGCCGAAAACTTCAGGACCAGCCAAAATACGCCAGTATCAGGAGAAGGATATTGAGCAGATTCGACTCATCCATAACCTGGTGAAGGTTCGTGGCTTTAAGTTGGCCGCAGCAAAGAAAATCATCAATGCTAACCGTGATGGTGCCGATCGCAAGGCTGAGGTGATTTCACGTCTGATTGATATCCGCACAGAGCTGCAGGCGCTGAAGAAGCAGATGGACTATCTGACCTGACACAAAATGAAGAATTGAACGTTAATCATTTATTAAAACCTAAACATTATGAAAAAGTATTTAGCAGAAATGGTGGGCACGATGGTGCTCGTACTGATGGGCTGCGGCGTGGCCGTTAGTCTGGGTTGTGATCCTGTAAACAACATTCCCGCTGTGGTGGGTACTGCTTTTGCCTTTGGCTTGGCGGTGGTTGCTATGGCTTATACGATTGGCGGTATTTCCGGTTGCCACATTAACCCCGCCATTACGCTGGGCTGCATTCTTGCTGGACGTATGGATGCCAAGGAAGGTTGTATGTATATACTGTTCCAGTGCATTGGCGCCTTCATCGGCTCTGCACTGCTCGCTGTGCTGGTTGCTAATGTTCCTGGTATGGAAGGAACAGGTGCCAACGACCTGCAGGCTAACGTCAGCGTGCTGGGTGGCTTGCTGGCTGAGATTATCTTCACCTGTGTCTTCGTACTCGTTGTGCTCGGCGCTACTGCCAAGACGAATGGTGCCACCAACAACTTCGCTGGTCTGGCCATTGGTCTGAGCCTTGTTCTGGTTCACCTCGTATGTATCCGTTACACTGGTACTTCTGTGAATCCCGCCCGTTCGCTGGCTCCTGCTATCTTCCAGGGTGGTACCGCTTTAGCTAACCTTTGGATCTTCATCGTTGGTCCTTTCGTCGGTGGTGCGTTGGCCGCTGGTATTTGGAAGCTCATCGAACCCACTGAGAAGTAATTATTTGAAGTTTTGCTCAATCAAATAGATCCCGATAGGATACAAAACTATCGGGATTTTCTCTCTATTATAATGATGAGGAGTCAACGAATAAGTTTGGTTGCTATGGCTGTAATACAGGCTTTAGTGGCTCGTGCAGAAACGCTGACGTTGTCGAAAGGTTGGATGGTTCAGTCATCGGCAAAAGTACAGACAACGGGTGATGTGCTTTCTGCGTCTGCAGCAGACGTTGCCGGATGGTACAAGGCCACCGTTCCGTCAACCATCATGGGCGTGTTGACAACCGATGGCGTGGAACCAGAGGCACTGACAGCCGAAGACTATCAGCGTATCGACAAGAAACGTTTTGACGTCAGCTGGTGGTACCGCACAACGTTTAAAGTTGACAGTTTAAAGTTGACAGTTGATAGTTTGAAGCCTCACGTGTTGCTTTCTTTCGATGGAATTTGCTATCGTGCCAACATCTGGTTGAACGGACACCTGGTGGCTGGGAAGGACAAGGTGGCAGGAACGTATCGGCAATTTACATTCGATGTGACGCCTTACATTCGCGAAACAAATGTGCTGGCGGTAGAGGTGTTCCGAGCCCAACCTGGTGAACCGAATATAGGTTTCGTAGACTGGAATCCGCGCCCTGCTGACGAGAGCATGGGACTTTTTCGTGAGGTAAAGGTCAAAACCTGTGGCGACGTTTCTGTCAGCCATTCATCTGTTCGTTCTCGTGTGAATACGCAGACGCTTCAAGAGGCGTGGCTGACGATTGACGCCGAGCTGACCAACCATACGGGAGAAACGGTAAAGGGTGTGCTTCGCGGAACCTTCGACGGGCGGCAGTTGGCGACTCCTGTTACGTTGGCACCTCACGAGCGTCGTATGGTGACACTGGCTACTGATGTGCATATAGACAATCCCCGTCTGTGGTGGTGTCACACATTAGGAAAGCCAGCGCTTTATGACCTGCATATGGAGTTCGTACAAGACGGTGTGGTGTCAGATGCAGAGGATGTGCGCTTTGGCATTCGCGATATCAAGAGTCATCTGACGCCTGAGGGTTATCGTGCCTTTACGCTCAACGGACGCGATGTGCTGTTGCGTGGTGCCGGATGGACGGATGACATCTATCTGCGCGACACTCCTGAAAGGAATCGTCAGCAGTTGGAATACGTGCGCGACATGAATATGAATACGGTTCGTCTGGAGGGGTTCTGGGGTACGTCACAAAATCTCTATGACCTCTGCGACGAGCTGGGACTATTGCTGCTGGCTGGCTGGAGCTGCCATTGGGAATGGGAAGAGTATCTGGGCTCGCCCTGTGATGAGCAGTACGGGGGTATCACTAGCGAGGAGAATATCCAACTGATTAGCGAGTCGTTTACCCATCAGGTGCTGTGGTTGCGCCATCATCCCAGCATTATTGCCTGGTTTGTGGGTAGCGACCGCCTTTCTGTACCTGCATTGGAACAGCGCTATCGCCAGTTCTTGACTACCTGTGACGATCGTCCTGTTGTCGTTTCAGCCAAGCAGTTGGAGAGTACCATCTCTGGACTCTCTGGCTCGAAGATGGAAGGCCCGTACGACTATGTGGCGCCAGCCTATTGGTTTGACCCGCAGGCTCCCGGTGGTGCCTTTGGTTTCAATACAGAGACAGGGGTAGGGGCGCAGCTGCCTGTCAGGGAGTCATTAAAAAAAATGCTTCGCGGACCGCTCTGGCCTATCGATGCACGATGGAATGTGCTGTGTACGGCGTCCAGTTCCGAGATGAACACGCTGGCCAGACTGACTGAGGTCATCAATGCCCGCTTTGGGGCATCGAAGACCATTGACGAGTATCTGCATCGGGCCGACTTGCTCAGCTATGAGGGTACGAAGTCGATGTTCGAGGCGTTCCGAGTAAGCGTGCCTCGTGCGACAGGTATTATTCAGTGGATGCTAAACAGTGCGCGCCCCAGCATCTATTGGCAGCTCTATGACTATTACCTGCACCCCAACGCAGCTTACTATGCTGTCAAGCGCGGTAATCAGCCCGTGCAACTGATTTATGACTATCAGCGTCACGCTGTCTTTGCTGTTAACGAGACGCTACAGCCTGTAACGTTGAATGCTGCCATGCGACTGATTGCAGGAACGACTGACAGACAGGCAAAGACGACATTAACGCTAAAGCCCGGTTCCATCGTGAAGGCTTTCGATGTCTCTTGTGCGACTGACGCCTTCCTGTTGCTCCGGACTACTGATACTTCTGGCAATGAGATAGCCGTCAACGACTATTTCCTGCCTGTAGGGTTCGACGAATACGACTGGAAGAATACCAATTGGGTCACGACACCCATCACTCGCTATGCGTCCTATCGTGCACTCAATGACCTACCTCGCGTTACCTGCCAGCTGACTTCTAAGCAAATCAGCAATGGCTATGAACTGACTCTCACCAATCCTTCGTCGACAGTTGCTTTCTTCCAGCGTCTGATTGTGAAGGATGCGACGGGTGCGTTGGTGTGTCCAGCCTACTGGTCGGACAATTACGTGACGCTGGCTCCAGGCGAGTCGCGTACTATTACCTGCTTGCTGCCTACGATGGATAAGAATGCGGAATTACATTTTGAAGTAGAAGCCTTTTAAAAGGTATAATATATGAAGAAGTTGTTTTTGCTTTTTGCTGTGTCGTTGTTATGTACTGCGATGCACGCAGTGAACTACGATGTGGTGCCTATGCCACAACAGGTTGCTCTACAACAAGGAGAACCGTTTGTGTTGAATGACCAAGTACAGATTCTTGCTGCCGATGGGTTGCAACAGGAGGCCGGATTCTTGCAGTCATATCTTCAGGAACTGACGGGCCAGTCGCTGACCATTAGTCAGAAGCGGGAGAAAAAAGTGAGCTATATTGAACTTACTCTTTCACCGAAAGTACAGGCTGCCGAAGGCTATGTGCTCATGGTTAACAAGAAAGGTGTTACCATTCAAGGCGGTTCTGCAGCTGGGGTGTTCTATGGCATCCAAACCTTGAGGAAGAGTTTGGCGGTAGCAAACTCTACACTCTACACTCTAAATTCTACACTCCCGCCTGTGGTCATCACCGATGCTCCGCGTTTCTCTTGGCGTGGCATGCACCTCGACTGCTCGCGCCATTTCTTCCCCTTAGAGTTTGTCAAGAAGTATATCGACTTGTTGGCTATGCACAACATGAACGTGTTCCATTGGCATCTGTCCGATGATCAGGGGTGGCGAATCGAAATCAAACGGTGGCCCAAGTTGATAACAGTGGGTTCACAACGTACGGGGACGATTATCGGTACTAATTCTGACCTCGACGACCATACACCCTATGGCGGCTATTACACACAGGAGGAGGCTCGCGAGATTGTGGCTTATGCCAAGGCCCGTCATATCACCGTAGTGCCTGAAATCGATATGCCTGGCCACATGTTGGCGGCCCTCGCTTCTTATCCTGAACTGGGTTGTATGGGCGGACCTTATCAGGTGGGACACTACTGGGGCGTCTACAAGGATGTGCTCTGTGTGGCCAACGAGCGCGTTTATCAGTTTGTGGAGGATGTGCTGACGGAAATCATGGATATCTTTCCCTCGGAGGTCATCCATATTGGTGGTGATGAGACGCCTACCGACAAGTGGGAACAATGCTCGAAGTGCCAGTCATTAGGGTTAGCAAAGGAACAGCTACAGCCTCGCTTCACGCGTCGTGTCTTCGACTTCCTTACCGCTCGCCATCGTCGGGCCTTGGGTTGGGACGAGATTCTCGACGGCAGTCCCAAGGATGCGATGATTATGTCGTGGCGTGGAACAGAGCCAGGCTCGAAGGCAGCCTCGCTGGGTCACGATGTTGTCATGGCTCCCACCACGCATTGCTATTTCGACTATCAACAGGTCGAGGACCGTCAGTTTGAACCCAGTCGCTGCGGAGGCTTTATTCCTGTCGAGCGGGTGTATGCCCTCAATCCTGTGCCCGATGGCCTCTCTGTTGACGCTCAGTCTCACATCTTAGGTGTGCAGGCTAACCTATGGACGGAGTATGTCACCAACGAGGAAATGGCCGAATATCAGGTGCTGCCCCGTATGTCGGCTTTGGCCGAGGTACAATGGACTCAGCCTGCCCGCAAGGACTACAAGGCTTTTCTTGAACGACTTACCCGTCTGACGCGACTTTTCGAACAGGAAGGCTACACCTATGCCAAGCATCTCTGGCCTGAACGACAGATGCCAAGCCGGTGGTTGTTCTGATGGACTTTTGCAACACGTAGTTTGCATTTTCACCTACACAGGTCGCACGGAGGGTCAGAAAGACTTAAAATCCGTGAAAACGGCAGTAAATTCTTCATTCTTCATTCTTCATTCTTCATTTTTCTTTGTAACTTTGCAGTCGACTTCAGAGAATATTTTTATTTTATTAATATTACAACTATGGTTAATTACAAAGATTTAGGTCTCGTCAATACTCGCGAGATGTTCAAGAGAGCAGTAGCCGGTGGCTATGCTATCCCCGCTTTCAACTTCAACACAATGGAGCAGATGCAGGCCATCGTGATGGCTGCTGTTGAGACAAAGTCTCCCGTCATCATGCAGGTTTCTAAGGGTGCACGTAACTATGCTAACGCTACCATTCTGCGCTACATGGCTGAGGGTGCTGTAGCTTATGCTAAGGAGCTGGGTTGCGCTCATCCTGAGATCGTGCTTCACCTCGACCACGGTGACAGCTTTGAGCTCTGTAAGGATTGCATCGACATGGGCTTCTCTTCAGTAATGATCGATGGTTCTCACCTTCCCTATGAGGAGAATGTTGCTTTGGCAAAGAAGGTTGTTGAGTACGCTCATCAGTTCGACGTTACCGTTGAGGCTGAGCTCGGTGTGCTCGCTGGTGTCGAGGATGAGGTCAGCGCTGCTGAGTCTCACTACACCAAGCCCGAGGAGGTTATCGACTTCGCTACCCGCACAGGTTGCGACTCGCTGGCTATCTCTATCGGTACTTCTCACGGTGCTCACAAGTTTACTCCCGAGCAGTGCACATTGGTGAACGGCGTGCTTGTTCCACCTCCCTTGGCATTCGACATCCTGCACGAGATTGAGAAGAAGCTCCCTGGATTCCCCATCGTGCTTCACGGATCATCTTCAGTTCCTATGGACGAGGTGAACACTATCAACCAGTTTGGTGGCAAGCTCGAGGCAGCTATCGGTATCCCCGAGGAGCAGCTGCGTGAGGCTTCGAAGAGCGCTGTCTGCAAGATCAACATCGACTCTGACTCTCGCCTGGCTATGACTGCTGCTATCCGCAAGCACCTGGCTGAGCATCCTGGAGACTTCGATCCTCGTCAGTATCTGAAGCCCGCTCGCGAGAACATGAAGAAGATGTACATCCACAAGATTGTGAATGTGCTCGGTTCTGACGGAAAGCTCGCTCAGCAGTAATCAGTTGACAGACTTTTAATTATTAGGTGCGTTCAGTTCCCTGAGCGCACCTGTTTTTTTTATTTTTCTTTTTTCTTGAACATCTGGCTCATGCTGCTCAGATATTCAGTGGGCGTGATGCCGAAGGCGAACTTAAAGGCGCTGATATATGCTGCAGTATTCCTGAAGCCACACATGCGGGCAATGTCTTCTGGTGAATAGTCTGAGTGGTCCATCAGTATCTTTGCAGCGTATTCTGCCCGCAGGGAGTTGATATAGTCAAGTGTTCTGCCGGGTTCCTTATAGCGCGGCACCAATTTACAAAATGTCTCATCACTGACTCCCATAAACTTAACCAGTGCGTCGTGGTCGAAATCAGGATCGGTGAAGGGCTTCTCCTTATTGACACGGGCATCCATCATGACAGAGAAGTTTGGCTTTTCGTCCTTTTGAACGGCTTTGGCTTTCTCCGGCTTCTGCAACTTTTTCTTCAAAGCCTCTTCCTGCTCGTCCAGTGTCAGGACCTCATCGCCCACCAGTTCTCTGTATTCATTCAGTACTGTCAGAATGCGCTGCATTTGCTCGTTTCGCCTACTGATATTCCTATTATAATGTAGACTATAGATTCCAAGTCCGATGAGTGCTATCACGATGATGATGAGTATCATTATCATGTGATCGGCCTCTTCCAGCGTGTGCCCTTGGGCATAGCAGAGCGAAGTCGCCAATAATAGCAAGGAGGTGGTTGAAACTAATCTCTTTCTCATATCTGATATTACTATTTCTTTTTGAAGTTTATGTTGTTTGCTTCTTTGCATCGTTTGCGTGGGAAAACACTGCAAAGATACGAAAAAAAAGTGAAACAAGCAATACTGAAACGTCTTAAATGGCAGAAATTGCATATTTTGAAACAGAAATTGTAAATTTTGAAAGTAGGGTGTCCAATTTGATGTACCCGTTATGCAACAAGTAAATTTCTCCTTTTACTCATAGGATTAGTCTTGAGGTGCTCAGTCTTCCATTGTTTTACCTCATTGACCGTTCTTCTTTCCATGAT
>JAEEVW010000051.1 GCA_016291085.1 Prevotella sp. | reverse complement strand
GGCTTCGCTGATCTGGATGAGTTGCGGGGCATAGCCCTTGTCGATGACCTCATTCAGGTCGCCGATGGCGCGGATGCCGAGGATGTCCTGCCAGCGGTGGTGCTCCTTGAAGATGCCGAACATCTTGTCCTGATGCGTCATCTCACCCAGCTCGTCGGGGTGCTCGGCCGACGGTGTGCGCAGCAGCAGACCGTCGTAGTACTTCTCGAGTCCGAAGAGGTAGAGCTGGCTGGTGTTGGTCAGCAGCGCACCATAATAATAGTCTTCGTAACCGTCGATTTCGTAGTAGGTGGTATAGATGCGGCCAGTGCTCTTCAGCAGTTTCACCTTCGAGTAGGACTGATGTTCTTCAAACTTGCTGATGGCCTCCTCGGTAGTGGTCTCATAGCGGTGTATGGGCAGAGCGGCGTCGATAATCTCCTGCATGCGGCGACGTATGCGCCCGGCATCGTCGAGCGTCACGGGGTGGTCGAGTCGCAGGTCGACATAGTAGCCGTTCGACACAGGAATGTCGATCGACACCTTCGCCTCGTCGTAGAGGTCATGGACGGCCTTGCAGAGCACGAAGAACAGCGAGCGGGTGTAGGCGCGCAGTCCGCTGGTCGACGTTGTGTCGAGGAACTCCACCTCGCGCGGATTATACACACGGTAGTGCATGCCCTCAACCTTGTTATTGACATGTGCCAGCACGGGAGCGCGCTTCAGCTGAAGGCCGGTCAGCGGGTAGATATCCTCCAATGTCGCGCCCATCGGCACGCTTATCGTCTGCCCATTGTTGCGGCAGTAGATTCTTACTTGTTCTTCCATTGTATTTACAGTTTTATGGTTTTGCTTAGATGGTGCAAATTTAGGCAAAATTTTTGAGATTAACGCCCTTGGGGATAAAAACTTTCACAAATCTTTCATAAACCCCCGGTTTACAATCATAACCCGGCGCCTTTTGCCCAAAACCCGCCGCCTTTTGCTCGTAACCCGCCGCCTTTTGCCCGTAACCCGCCGCCTTTTGCCGTGGGTGTCGGTTCAGGTGTCGGTTCCTGCCTCCGAAGGCCTGCAAGGAGCATGGTTTTGCCGATTATTCCGCCCTTTTTTGCTATTATAGTTGCCATTTGCACTTTATATCCTACACTCCCGACACTTCCTACACCTAAGAAATTTCAACAGGTGCAGGAAGTGTCGGGAGTGTAGGGTCATTCCTGCGATTCGCAATCAGTGGGGACATTTATGGGTTCACTTCAGAACCGCCTACTTCTTGTCGATGGTGCGGGTGCTGAGGAATTGCCTGAAAGCCTGAAGGTAGCCGTCGGGGATGTGGATAATCTCATCGCCTATATAGATGCAGTCGTTGCGGTCGACCTTGGCAATCTTGTCGACAGCGATGATGTAGGAGCGATGCACCCGGAGGAACCGGTCAGACGGCAGCATCTCCTCGACAGCCTTCATCGTCAGATGTGAAATCAGCGGTTTCTTCTCACCGTCGAGGTAGAACAGCACGTAGTCCTTCATGCCGCTGACATAGACTATGCTGTCGATGACGATGTTGCGCCACTCGCCGTCAACGCGGACGAAAACCGTGTTAGGCTGCTGGGCGACTGTCCGTGGGGCATACAGTTTCCTGGCTTTCTCAACGGCAGCAAGGAACTTATTGTAACGGATGGGCTTCAGCAGGAAGTCGAGCGCATTCACCTCATAGCTCTCAAAGGCATATTCCCTGAAGGCGGTCGTAAAGACCACGCGCGTCTCTTCGGACAGACTGTGAGCCAGCTCCATCCCGTCGATGTTGGGCATCTGGATATCAAGAAACAGCAGGTCGGGCTTCAGCTCCTTGATGGCATTGACGGCCGTGATGGAGTCGGTGAACGAAGCCGTCAGCTGCAGGTCGGGGGTTTTCCCGACGTACGACTCTAAAAGCCTGACGGCCAGAGGCTCGTCGTCAACAATGATGCAGGTCAGGGGACTCATAGCTGAAGGGTTATTTTGACATGATAGACATTCTCCGGGGTAATGGTCTGCTCCCACTGGTAGCGGCCCGGATAGAGCAGGTCCAGACGGCGCCGGGTGTTCTCCAGTCCGATGCCTGAACCGCTTCGGTCCTTGGTGGGCTTGGGGTTGTTGGTGTTGTCGCTGGTGAAGACGAGCACGCCGTCTTTCTGTCTTAAAGAGATGCTGATGGTGGCTGGTGCATTGCTGTTCAAACCGTGCTTGAAGGCGTTCTCAATGAGCGATATAAACAGCAGCGGAGCTATCTCTGCCTTTCCGTCTTCCACGTCAGTCTCTTCGCTGACCGTCGTCATCTCGTTGCAGCGCAGCTTCATCAGCTGTATGTAGTTGCGCATAAACTCCACCTCGCCCGCCAATGCCACCTTCGGCTTGTTGGTTTCATACATCGCATAGCGCAGCAGGTCGCTCAGCTGCATGACGGCATCCTGTGCCTCGTCGGCATCAATCTGCGTCAGACTGGAGATGTTGTTGAGGGTGTTAAAGAGGAAATGCGGGTTGATCTGGTTTTTCAGCCAAGCCAGCTCTGCCTCCACCTCCTTCTGCTTTCGCTCGCTCTGCCGCATCAGGAAGCGGATGCTCATTGCAACGCCGATTGCCATCAGATTGATGAGCAGTGCAATGATCAGGAACGAGGAATAGCCGGCACGATAGTATTCGGGCAGACTGCTGATATTATTAAATAATAGGTGGGGATTGCAGACCATGACAAGCAAGGCATTGACCAGGCCAAACTGCCAGAAACGGTGACGGTACCACAACAAAGGCACGCAAAGATAGAAATTCAGCAGATAGACGGTACAAGCAGGAGCCAGCCAATAGGCGGAAATCCTGAGCGACTCCCACACCACGGGAGCACTGTCGGTCGTAATATAGCTGATCAGTCCCGGCGACAACAGCACCAGCGACAGCAACAGTACTTGCGCCGCGAACAGCCATACATCCCTTGTCTGTATCTTACTCATCGCTGCAAATTTACACAAAAAACCTCAGACAGCAAAATCTCTTCCGCATAATCTCTACGCGGAAGAGATAATTAACACTTTAGTCTGTATTGAGCCTGTCCTATTTGCTGGCCGTTGCGTCATGCATCATGCTTTCGGCAGTGTTCTTGACCGTCAGCTCGAGTGCATTCACGTACTTCTCGTACTGCTTCTTGCTGAGAACCTTTTTCATCGCCTTCTTATGGCCGGCCAGGATTTTCTCCCAGGTCTCGCCGCCCTTCGAGGCATTCTGAACTTGATAATATGCTCCCATCGACTGCTCGAACTGGGCCATGGCAGTCTTCACCGGTTCAACCTGGTTTACTCTCAGCTCCAGAAAGCAGCTCAGGCGGCCGAACGTCATCGGCTTGCTGTTGTTCTCACTCTGAGCGTTAGCACTCATTGTCATCATCACCATTGCCACGAGGGCGAAAATCGTCTTTTTCATATCCTTTACGTTTTAATTGTTAATATTGCGCCGTTTTCTTTTGACGCTGCAAAGGTATGAACTATTTGCCCTGCCTCCAAATTGCCTTCGACGTTTGCCCCCATGTCTTTCGACGTTTCCGCTAATCAGGGGAACCGGCGACGACGTTTGGCTGGCCGTTTTTGTTGTTTGCCGACTTCCGATGGAGCTTGTCGATGATGACGGCGAGCGCTCCGTCGCCAGTGACGTTGCAGGCTGTGCCGAAGGAGTCCATCGCGATGTAGAGGGCGATGATGAGTGCCTGGGCGTCAGGGTTAAAGCCAAGCACGCCGGCCAGCGGGCCCAGCGCCGCCATAGCTGCTCCGCCGGGCACGCCGGGAGCCGCCACCATACAGACGCCCAGAAGCATGATGAAATGGAGGAAAACCGGCAGATCGTACGGCAGACCGCCTATCATGCAAACGGTGAGGGCACAGCAGGTAATCTTCATCATCGAGCCTGCAATGTGGATGGTGGCACAGAGCGGCACGCAGAAACTGGCGATTTCATCGCTCACGCCGTTCTTCTTCGTCTGCCGCAGTGTCACGGGAATGGTGGCCGCACTCGACGAGGTGCCTAATGCGGTGAGGTAGGCAGGCAGCATGTTCGCCAGCAGGCGCAGCGGATTCTTCCGCGCCAGTCCACCGGCAATCAGGAACTCATAGACCATGATGACTATGTGGAGCAGGAAGATGATACAGATGATTTTGGCAAACACCGCTATGATGCTGTACGCCTCGCCCGTATAGGTCATGCCAAGGAAGATTCCGAAGATATAGAGCGGCAGGAGTGGAATGATGGCCACCTGGATGGTCTTCTCGATGATGGTACGAAACTCCGTGAAGCCCCTCTTCAGCGCTGGTGAGTCGGTGTAAGCTATGCCGATGCCTACCACGAAGGAGCTTACCAGCGCAGCCATCACGTCGAGTATGGCGGGTATCTCCAGCTGGAAGAAGGGCTGCAGCGCGTCAGCCTTCTCGACCGCCATCGAGACCTCGGAATCTATCAGCTGCGGGAAAATCATCGAACCAACGGAATAGCCCAACAGCCCCGCCACGATGGTATCAGCATACGCCAGTCCCACCGTCAACAGTAACAGTCGGCCGGCTGAACGTCCGATGTCTGCAATGGCCGGCGTTACCAGACCAATGATGATAAGCGGAATGAGGAAGCCCAGGAACTGGCTGAACACATAGTTGAACGTCACAAATATGCGCACCCACACTTCTGGCAGCACATTCCCTATCAGCACCCCCATCACGATGGCGATGACAATACGCGGCAGCAATCCAAACTTCTTCATTTAGTCCTATAAACGAAATCCCGTACTGTTTATTGTGAAAGCCCGCAGCTCTTTTCTTAAGTTTTTTTGCAAATTATTGTGATTATTCCGAAAAAATGTTGTATCTTTGTGGCCGAAACGTTTTTAAAACCATTTTACTATGTCCATCTGGATATTTTTCAAGCTGCTCGGCTCGCTTGCACTTCTCATGTTTGGTATGAAGGGCATGAGCGAGGCGCTGCAGAAAATGGCCGGACCGCAATTGCGCCACGTCCTCGGGGCCATGACCACCAACCGCTTTACGGGAATGCTGACGGGTATGCTGGTGACGGCATCCGTCCAGTCATCAACAGCCACGACGGTGATGACCGTCTCGTTCGTCAACGCCGGCCTGCTCACGCTGGCACAGGCCATCTCGGTCATCATGGGTGCCAACATCGGTACGACGCTGACGGCCTGGATCATGTCGGCCGGTATGTCGTTCGACATCAGCATCGTGTCCTACATCGGCTTCTTCCTGGGTATCATCCTGATTTACATGAAGAAGCACCGCTACATCGGCGACTTCCTCTTCGGACTCGGCCTGCTGCTGCTGGGACTGACGACCCTGCGATTGACGGGCAACGAGATGGACCTGGGGCACAATGAGACGGTGCTGAACTTCTTCGCCTCGTTCGACCCGAAGTCGTTCCTCACGACGCTCGTCTTCCTGCTCTTAGGTGGCGTGCTGACGTTCTGCGTACAGTCGTCGGCAGCCGTCATGGCCATCACCATGATTCTGTGCTCCAGCGGCGCACTGCCCATCTATCAGGGTATCGCACTGGTGATGGGCGAGAACATCGGAACGACCGTCACGTCGAACCTCGCCGCCCTGTCGGCCAACACGCAGGCACGCCGCGCCGCCCTGGCCCACATGTTCTTCAACGTCTTCGGCGTCATCTGGATTCTCTTCGTCTTCCGGCCCTTCATCGACATGGTCTGCGGCTGGGTGGGCTACGACGTCAACATGGTGAAGGATGCCGTCAGCTCAGAAGCCTTCCTCGCCAACGCCTCCAAGCTGACCTTCGTGCTGGCTGCCTTCCATACCACGTTCAACGTGGCCAACACGATGATCCTCATCTGGTTCATCCCGCAGATTGAGCGCTTCGTCTGCTGGGTTATCAAGCCGAAGAAGGTCGACGAGGAAGAGGACTTCCGCCTGCACTTCATCACGGCCGGCTTCATGAAGACTCCGGAACTCTCGGTGCTCGAGGCCCAGAAGGAGATTCGCTCCTTCTCAGACCGTATGCAGCGAATGTTTGGCATGGTCACGGAACTGCTGACCCTGTCGAGCAGTGAGAGCGCTAAGAAAAAAGGTGGCAACGAGACGGAGTTCAACAAGCTCTACTCGCGCATTGAGAAGTACGAGGGCATCAGCGACAACATGGAGCTCGAGATTGCCAAGTACCTCGACACCGTCAGCGACGCCCACCTCTCGGACGACACGAAGGCCAAGATTCGCGCCATGCTGCGCGAGATCTCCGAACTCGAGTCTATCGGCGACGCCTGCTTCAACATGGCCCGCACCATCAACCGCAAGTACAACGGCAAGCAGGACCACTTCACCGAGCGCCAGTATGAGCACATCCACCAGATGATGGGTCTGACAGACCAGTCGCTGACCGAGATGAACCGCCTGATGGGTGGCCGCAAGGAGACGTACGACGTGAACCGCACCTTCAACATCGAGAACGAGATCAACAACTACCGCAACCAGCTGAAGGCGCAGAACATTGCCGACATCAACAACCACGAGTATACCTACGCCGTGGGAACCATCTACATGGACCTCATCAACGAGTGTGAGAAGCTGGGCGACTACGTGGTCAACGTCGTCGAGGCACGCATGGGTATCAGATAACTTGATGGTCGGGCTTCCACAGTACGGTCTCACCGCTGTATAGGGAAGCCTGAACATCGATCAGGCGCTGGTTAGACGAACCGCGGAACAGCAGCGACTCGTCGCGCAGCGACTGAACGAAAGGTCCGTCGACCAGCACGTCGAGCTCGGCAAGCAGTTCGCGCTGGTCGTCCTGAATGAGGCTTTCGAACGTAAAGCCCGTATAGCACCAGACATCCTTCTGCGTGTACGTGTGAATGGCACGTGCCAGTTCAGCGAAGCCGGCAGCCTGATACATCGGGTCGCCCCCGCTGAAGGTGACGCCGCGCGTGAAGGGGTCGCTCACGATGGTTCGCATCAGTTCCTCAACGGTCATCTCACGCCCCCCGCCAAAGTCCCACGACTGCGGGTTATGACAGCCGGGACAGGCGTGGCGGCAGCCCGCACAATAAATGGAGGTCCGGAATCCCGGACCGTCCACCATTGTGTCTTCTATGATATTTAGAATACGTATCACTGGTTATTGCTCACTTCCAAACATGTCCTGCACGCCGTGGTCGATGTGGGTGACGCGGTCGTGGAGCTCGGCCAGCTTGCCGGAGTTCCACCGGTCGGTGGTTCCGACGAGGTAGCCGGTGATGCGCTGGAGCTTGTCGATGTTCTTGCTGCCACACTTCGGACACACGTCCAAGTTGTCGGCAGCGTTCTCGTAGCCGCAGTCCATGCAGCGGTTGCGGTTGTGATTGACGGACCCATAGCCCATGTCGAGGCGGTCCATCATGTCGACGACCGACATGATGACCTGTGGGTTATGGGTGGCGTCGCCGTCAATCTCGACATAGAAGATGTGTCCGCCGCGCGTCAGGTTGTGGTAAGGCGCCTCGACCTCAGCCTTGTGACGTGCCGAGCACTTGTAGTAGACGGGCACGTGGTTAGAGTTAGTGTAGTAGTCGCGGTCGGTAATGCCGGGGATGGAGCCGAACTCCTTGCGGTCGCGCTTGGTGAAGCGCCCGGCGAGTCCCTCGGCGGGCGTGGCCAGGACGGAATAGTTATGGTGATAACGTTCGCAGAAATCGTTAATACGGTCGCGCATGTAGGTGACAATCCTGATGCCAAGCTCCTGGGCCTCCTCGCTCTCGCCGTGGTGCTTGCCGACAAGGGCGACAAGACATTCGGCCAGTCCGATGAAGCCGATGCCGAGGGTGCCCTGGTTGATGACCGACTCGACGGTGTCGGTGGGTCCCAGCTTGTCGGCACCTATCCAGAGGCTCTTCATCAGCAGGGGAAACTGCTTGGCGAAGGCGGTCTTCTGGAACTGGAAGCGCTCGTCGAGCTGCTTGGCCGTCACCTCGAGCATGTTGTCGAGCTTGGCAAAGAACTGGTCGATGCGCTGCTGCTTGTCCTCGATGCCCATACACTCGATGGCGAGCTTTACGATGTTGATGGTCGAGAACGAGAGGTTGCCGCGGCCGATGGAGGTCTTCGGACCGAAGCGGTTCTCGAAGACACGGGTGCGACAGCCCATCGTGGCCACCTCGTGCAGGTAGCGCTTCGGATCGTCGGCCCGCCAGTCGGCATCCTGGTTGAACGAGGCGTCGAGGTTCAGGAAGTTGGGGAAGAACCTTCTGGCCGTCACCTTGCAGGCCAGCTGGTAGAGGTCGAAGTTGCGGTCCTCGGGCAGGTAGTTCACGCCACGCTTCTTCTTCCAGATCTGGATGGGGAAGATGGCGGTCTCGCCGCCGCCCACGCCCTCGTAGGTGGAGAGCAGAATCTCGCGCATGACGCAGCGCCCCTCGGCGCTCGTGTCCGTTCCGTAGTTGATCGACGAGAAGACCACCTGGTTGCCGCCGCGCGAGTGGATGGTGTTCATGTTATGGATAAAGGCCTCCATGGCCTGGTGTACGCGACCGACGGTCTTGTTGATGGCGTGCTGCTGGGCACGCTCGCGGCCTGTCAGTCCGTCGAGGGGCTTCTTGATGTAGTCCATCAGCGGCTCGTCGTACAGGTCGCGGTAGTCCTCGCCGTTCAGCTCCTCCAGCGACTTCAGCTCCTCGATATAGCTCAGACGGACGTAGGGGGCCATGTAGAAGTCGAAGGCGGGAATAGCCTGACCTCCGTGCATCTCGTTCTGGGCGCATTCCATCGAGATGCAAGCCAGGACCGAGGCGGTCTCTATGCGCTTGGCGGGACGGCTGGCTCCATGTCCTGCTATGAAGCCACAGGTCAGTATGTTGTCTAAGGGGTGCTGGACGCAGGTCAGCGACTTCGTGGGGTAGTAGTCCTTATCGTGGATGTGCAGGTAGTTGTGCTCCACGGCCTCGCGGCTCTCCTCCGACAACAGGTAGTCGTCGACGAAGGGCTTGGTGGTCTCCGAGGCAAACTTCATCATCATGCCCGCCGGGGTATCGGCGTTCATGTTGGCATTCTCGCGGGTGACATCGTTGTTCTTGATGTTGACGATGTCGAGGAATATCTCGCGCGTCTTGGCCTTGCGGGCGATAGAGCGCTGGTTGCGGTAGGCGATGTACTTCTGGGCCACGTCCTTGCGGCTCGACTTCATCAGCTCGATCTCCACCAGGTCCTGAATCTGCTCAACCGTCATCCGGTCCTCGCCGCGCTGGGCGATGCGGTCGGTTATCTGGTAGAGCAACCGTTCGTCCTCGCCCTTGTCGGTGTGGAGCATGGCCTTGCGAATGGCGGCCATAATCTTCTGTTCGTTGAAGCCCACAATGCGCCCGTCGCGCTTTACTACTGTCTGTATCATTGTTTTGCTGTTGTTTTTATTTAGGTTTTTGGAATTGAGACTGCAAAGATACAACTTTTCCCCGTAAGTTGTATGTTTCGGAAAACTTTTCTCGCGTTAATAAATGTCAAACAGCTGACATTCAGTACGATACAAAATAAAAACGGAAACTTTGCCGAAAGTTTCCGTCTGAAAGTTTTCTTTTTTGGTCAACCGTTGCAATAAGTCAGCGGGCGCATCTTGCAGAAAGTCAGCCACATATTCCGCCGCCTATTTCGCAGAATAGGCCAGTGCATAGGCGCGCATCTGCTTGACCATTGCCAGCAGCCCGTTGGAGCGCGTGGGCGAGAGATGCTCGCGCAGTCCGATCCGGCTGATGAAATAGAGGTCGGCATCGAGAATCTCCTGCGGCGTGTGGCCTGACAGCACGCGGATGAGCAGGCTGACAATACCCTTCACGATAAGGGCGTCGCTCTCAGCCCTGAAAACGACCACCTTCTCCCTCCCTTCGGGGGAGTGCTGGGGCGGGGCTTCTACATAGTCGGCCTGCAGCCACACGCGGCTCTGACAGCCGTCGATGAGGTTCTGCTCGGTCTTATACTTCTCGTCAAGGGGTTCCTGCTCGCTGCCCAGGTCTATCAGCAGCTGGTAGCGGTCCATCCAGTCGTCCAGACCGTCGAACTCTTCGATAATCTCGTCTTGTATCTCGTTGATTGTTTCCATTACCTGTTGTTTTTGGGGTTGCAAAGTTACAAAAAAAGTCTGTAACAAAAGACGGATTTTGGAAGATTAACGCAGAAAGCGCGTAAATAAAAGGCAAGACGGGGAATAACGGGGAATCAAAGGACGAAGGGAAAAAGCAACTTGATGCGGATTGGTGCAAGAGTTAGGTCTCTAAATCGGACTCGGCCATGCCGCTTGCCAGAAGCAAGAACCCGCTTGAGCCATCTCAGACAGTTAAGCTTTTCTAATTACAAGGGTACGAAAAAGGCAGAATGACGCAATTCAAACTGACTGGTTTTCGGTTCAACAAACTGCAACGAATTGCCGAAAAAGCATTTCAAAAAATGGTATTATATTTGCAGCCTGAAATTAAAAAAGGAATTAGAAATGAGATCAACTTTCAAGATTTTGTTCTACGCGAACAAGGGTAAGGAGAAGGATGGGATTGTTCCTATCATGGGCAGAATTACCATCAACGGTACACAGTGCCAGTTTTCATGCAAGCACAGCATACCACTGGCGATGTGGGACGTGAAGGGCCGCTCGAACTCTGTTCGCTTTGCATAGCAAAGAACTGTGCTAAAGGCCGCAGCAAGGAAGCATTGCAGATTAACCGTGACCTCGACAACATCAAGGCTCAAATCATCAAGCACTACCAGCACCTGTCAGACCGTGAAGCTTTCGTCACGGCAGAGATGGTACGCAATTCCTATCAGGGATTCGGCAGCGAATATGAGACCCTGCTGAATGCCTTCGACAAGGACATTGCCAGTCTGAAGAAACGAGTCGGAAAGGACAGAGTTGCAAGCACGTTGTGGGCTATGCAACGTTCTAGTAAAGATGTAGCCGATTTCCTCCAGTCTAATTTCCGTCGTACAGACATATCCATGCTGGAACTTACCCCTGAGTTCATCAAGGACTTTGCTGCCTATCTCAGCACTGACAGAGGACTGGCAAACGGAACCATCTGGCAACGTTGTTCGACACCACGAATCCCGTCTATGCCCCTGCCGAGGAAGAGTACAAAAAGAGAATGCTGGAGAAGAAAAAGAGACGCGGTCCTAAATTATAAAGGGTCTTTTTAAGCACTTTTCAAATAGAGCCTACTGTTTTTCTTCATTAAATTAGGTGGAATCAATTATTTTGTGTATATTTGCGCTCAAATACTGAACTTTCTATGGCAAATAATGAAAAAATGGAGGCATTAAACCGTTTAAAGGTAGTCCTCGTAGAAAAAGGAAAGACCAGCCGATGGCTGGCAGAGCAGTTGGGCAAAACTGAGCATACCATCTCCAGATGGTGCCAAAACAAGACTCAACCATCTATTGCTCAATTAAACGAAATTGCAAAAGTGCTAATGATAGATGTCAGGTCGTTAATAAATCCGAGTCAAGAAAAATACAATGAGCAGTAAATTCTTTAATAACAATTCAGGCAATACGCTCTTTGACAAACTCAAAGGTATTGCATGTAATATGGCCAATTTTAACCGTTTCCTGGCTGTTGTGGGATTCTTTCGTTCTTCTGGGTATTTCAAACTACGCAAAGAATTGAATGATGTCGAGGAAATAAAGATTTTAGTTGGCATCAATATCGATGATATCTTCCGTCGCCACAATAAGGCTATGCTGATGTTAGAAAATGAGGAAAAGGCAAAAATGGTCTATGACGAAGAGTTCCGCCAGGATATTATCAATGCCCGGTATGCTCCAGAGGTTGAAGAAGGTATCTTGCAGATGTGCCAGGACTTAGTTGATGGCAGGCTTCAAATGAAGATTCATGCGACAAAGAATCTCCATGCAAAGTTCTATCTTTGCCTTCCGCAAAATCATAACGAGAACAGTGATGGTTGGGTAATCATGGGCTCTTCTAATATTTCTGATGCTGGACTTGGCACGTCAAGGGCAGAGCGTTATGAGCTGAATGTGGCTATGAAGGACTTTGATGATGTTGGCTATTGCCATTCTGAGTTTAAGAAGCTATGGGAGGAGGCCATCACACTGACTATCGATGATGTTGAAAGTATCAAGCAAAAGACCTACTTAGGTTATCAACCTACACCATACGAAATCTATTTGAAAGTGCTCATTGATACTTTTGGTGATCAGATTGAGGATGATTTCTCCATTCAGTTGCCCAATGGCGTGATGGAACTGAAATATCAGACGGATGCCGTGATTCAAGGTTTCCAAATGCTCATGCGCCACAACGGCCTGTTCCTTGCTGATGTGGTTGGTCTTGGCAAGACGATGATTGCCACCATGATTGCCAAGCGATTCATAGAGGCGAATGGAAAGAACACCAGCATTTTGGTGGTATTCCCTCCTGCCTTGCGAGAGAACTGGGAAAACACCTTTAAGTTATTTGGTATATCCCGTAAAGCGCAATTCATTACCAATGGTAAACTTTCAAGTGTGTTAGAGGGAAAGGAGCAATACAAGGCGAAAGAAGAGTTCGATTTGATTATCGTTGATGAAGCACATGGCTTCCGTAATGACGGGGCTGGTAAATACGACGAACTCCAAAAGATTTGTAAGGCAGATTGCGTCAATGCAGGCTTGTTGAAGAACCAACGCAAAAAAGTGATGCTGCTATCTGCAACACCTCTTAATAATCGCCCTGATGATTTACTCAATCTGCTATTGCTGTTCCAAGACAGCCAGAATTGTACGATTGATGGTATTCCAAATCTAAAAGGATTCTTTGCAGAATACATTAAGGCGTATAGAATCTTGATGAAGGAGCGCGAAACTCGCGACGTCACAGCCGACGTTGACAAGATTTACGAGGCCATTCGCGAGCGAGTGATTGACAAGGTGACTGTTCGTCGTACACGCCACAACATCGAGAACGACCCTGAATACAAGAAAGACTTACAGGCGCAGGGTATTATCTTCCCCAAGCCACAGCCGCCTATCTCATTGGAATATAAGATGGATGCTGACACCAGCAGGCGCTTCTTCTACACGCTGAATGTTCTGTCTGACGACAAGTTTGACCCTCATCTGCATTATGCGCGCTATCGTGCAGTTGAATTTCTGAAGCCAGAGTTCCGGGCTAAGTATCGCAATGCGGTTCATGTTGGCCAGACGTTAGCAGGCATCTATCGTGTTCACATGGTGAAGCGTCTCGAAAGTAGCTTCTGGGCCTTTAAGCTTTCGTTGGCCACCTTGCTTCGCATCACCAACGACATGTTGAAGATGTTTGCCGAAAACAAGGTCATCATTGCACCAGAGTTGAATGTGAAAGAGTTGCAGGCAAAAGGCATGGAACTTGACCAGATTATTGAACTGGCCATGAAGAAAGGCTATCAGGAAAGTGATATCCTGTATAAGTCTGACGATTTCGAGCCGGATTTCATTGAGATGCTTCGTCATGACAAGGAAGTTTTAGAAGTGCTCAATGCTGATTGGCAGAAAGAGTATGATGATCAGAAGTTTGACCTCTTCCAAGAGAAACTGAAACATGAGTTCTTTGACGAATGTAATGTTTCAGGCAAACTGGTCGTGTTCTCTGAAAGTGTAGATACCCTGAACTATCTGAAGGACAGATTAGAGAACGAGTTAGGCAGAACAGACGTATTGACGATTACTGCTGACAACCGTGACAAGAAGGCTGCCATCATCAAAGAGAATTTCGATGCTAATAGCGAGGTACAGAAAGACGAGTACAATATCATTCTTACTTCTGATGTGTTGGCGGAAGGTGTCAATTTGCATCGTTCCCATATCATTGTCAACTATGATTCTCCATGGAATGCTTCCCGATTGATGCAGCGCATCGGTCGTGTGAATCGTATTGGCTCTGTGGCTGAGTTTATCTATAATTATATGTTCTATCCATCCCCACAAGGCAATGAGCAAATCCAACTTTACGAAAATGCCCTTATTAAGTTGCAGGGTTTCCATTCTGCTTTTGGCGAGGATGTGCAGATCTATTCCAAGGAGGAAATCGTAAAGCAGTTCAAGATGTTCGACAGCAATGTGAAGGATTCGATGGACGAGAAGCTGGCTTTGATTCGTGAACTGCGTGATGTCTATCACAACAATCGAGAACTATACGACAAGGTTAAACAGTTGCCTTTGAAGAGTCGTGTAGCTCGTAACACAGGCAAACATACGGATAAGTCGATTATTTATGTTTCGTCCGATGTGAAGACCGAGTTCTATCTGGCTACCGATAAAGCCATTAAGCCGATTGACTTCCTGGAGGCCATCAAATATCTGAAGGCAAAGCCGGAAGAACAAGCCGCTCCATTCATGCCAGACAGCAAGAATTACGAACACGTAAATCGCGCTTTGGGCAAATACACAAAGGAATATGTAGAGGCGGCAGACGATGCTTCCATCAATCGTACTGATCTCGACAATATCTCAAAGACGGCACTTAACTTCCTGCGCAGGATTACGCAAGCGATCTCTGACAATACAACAAAGGTGCAATGTCATATTCTCACCGACTATATTAATAAAGGTATATACACTCAGTTGCCTCGCCGCCTGCGTGATCTCTCCAAGCCATACAAGGGTGATAAAGTGCAAATCAAGACAGACGAAGCCAAACTGAAAAAGGCTTTGGCAGAATTCGTTGATGAGTACCAGACGATGAGTAGTGAGATGCAAGAAAAGGCTGTACCTAACGTGAGCGACCCACAAATCATTATTTCCGAAACATTTATTTAATAACATTCCATCATGACATATAGCAAAGACAACCTACGACAGATATTTCAACAGCCGTTCAATATGAATGAATGGCAACAGATGTTGCAACACTACTTCCATGCAAAAGAGTTAAAAGCCGAGCCAGAGCCTATCAACGGAACATCTGATGACGAGAAGGGCTACTACCTTGGTGCCCTTGATACTTCAGACAACTATCGTATTGGCCTGTTCTATTATCAGATTCAGCGCGGAAATGTAGCCCGTAAGCGAGTCGGGCTTCGCAACCTTGTTAAGTCGTTCGTCAATCCTAATTGGGGGGAGTTCGATGCAGCCCTTGTCGTTTTCGATAGTGGCTCTGTCTGGCGCTTGTCTTTTGTCTGCGACATTAAGGGCGAGAATACTGCTGCAAAACGTTTTACTTACGTCTTTGGTGAAAGCGACAACTATTACAATACTCCTGTTGGGCGTTTCGATGTCTTGCAGCGTAATGGTATTTCGTTTGAGAACATCAAGGATGCCTTCTCAGTGGAGCGTCTGAACAAGGACTTCTTCCATGGATACAAGGAGCGTTATGTGAAGTTCCTCAAGCATATCAATGACGACACAAAAGAGAACCGCGACTATGTGAAGAAACTCATGGGCCGTCTGGTATTCCTTCAGTTCTTGCAGAAGAAAGGCTGGATGGGTGTGCCTGTCAATCAACAAGGTTGGAACAGTGGAGATAAATTCTATCTGAATCACTTAATAGAGCGTTATGAAGGTAATGACCGCTTGTTGAGTGATGTTCTTGAACCGCTGTTCTTCAAAACGCTGAATGAACCCCGTGACAATAACCTTGCCGACGCACGGCTGGGTGAGAACATCAAGATTCCATATCTGAATGGTGGACTATTTGATAAGGACGAGTTAGACAAGAAAGACATTGATTTCCCCTACGACTATTTCAAGGAACTCATGGACTTCTTTGCCATGTATAACTTCACCATCGACGAGAACGATCCAGAAGACTCAGAAATCGGCATCGACCCAGAAATGCTTGGCCACATCTTCGAGAACTTGTTGGAGGACAATAAAGACAAAGGTGCTTTCTATACGCCAAAGGAGATTGTGCAGTATATGAGCAAGGAGAGCGTTGCCCAATATTTGAAAAGCAATACACCTGAGGACTTGCATACCGCCATCGACTCCTTGATTAAGCAAAGAGTGGTGGAGCCGGTTCTGCAGAACAAAGAAAATGCCAGACTGGTCAACAAAGTCCTGTCTGTAGTAAAGGTCTGTGACCCTGCCATTGGCTCTGGAGCATTCCCGATGGGTGTGCTGAATGTCCTGTTCGATTGCCGCCATTTGCTCTATGGCTTCATTGGCAAGAATGAAGATTTCTCATACGCTAAGGTTAAACGTGACATCATTCAGAACAATATCTATGGCGTGGATATTGAGAAGGGAGCCGTAGATATAGCCCGCCTGCGCTTCTGGTTGGCATTGGTGGTTGACGAAAACGAGCCTCAACCACTGCCGAACCTCGATTATAAAATTATGTGCGGTGACTCGTTACTATATCGCTTTTCCCTTGATGCCCCATTCCAAAACGTGCTACGTGACTACAACCAGAAGAATGGGACTCACTATACATTGGACCACTATCGCCAATGGGTATATGACTACACGGACATTTCCGACCATACCCAGAAAGATGATTTCCGCCAGAGGATTGAGGACATCAAACACGCCTTCAAGACAGAACTTAGCGACAAGGAAAAAGGAAAGATTGCCAAAGTTCGCGGCACCATCGAAAACCTGAAAATGGAAGACTTGTTTGGTGGCAAGAAAAAGGAGAATGAAAAGAAAATCAAGGCTCTCCAAAATGAACTCAAAGCCTTAGAAAAGCAACGAGAAGAAATTGAGAACAACAAGCAATTTGAACACGCATTTGAATGGCGGTTTGAATTTCCTGCATTACTAAATGATGAAGGTGTATTCAGTGGATTCGATATAATCATAGGTAATCCTCCTTATGGAGCAAAACTATCTGATTTGGAGAAAGATATTTATAAGGAGAAGTTCGCTGATGTTCATATGCGTTCCCCGGAAACATTCTGCTATTTCACGTCTTTGGCATTCAAACTATGTGCAAAGTCTGGTTCTGCTATAGTGTCCTATATAGTTCCAAACAATATTTTCTTCCAAAATGAGAATGAAAAAACACGGGAACTACTTTCTTTGGAGAATATGTTAATTCGGGCAATCAATTTGGGAGATAATACTTTTGAGAATGCAGATGTTCCTACATGTATTTTTGTGGGGAAGGCAAAGAGAACAAAGGACTATAATATAGCCTATTCAGATTATCGAGATTATAACGTAAAGAAGATAGAATGGGACGATAGTATTGATAATATAAAAATCGAGAAACTTCAGACTGTTCCCGCATTGGTTATAGGAATGTCTAATTCAGAGATTGACATTCTTAATGCTATTAAAGAGAATGGAATTACGGTTGATTCTATAGCTGAAGAAATGGCATGTGGCATCTCATCGGGTGGTGATAAAATATTCCGAGTTAGCAAAAAGTATTCCATCATCAACAACTTTGAACAACACTTGTTGAGAAAAGTATTGGTTGGTGCAGATATTGATAAGTATCAAGTGAACGACACAAATCATGTTATTATCTATTCCACGAAAGAGAGCAATACACCAGACTATATTAATATATATAATTATCTTAAGGAATATGAGTCCAAATTGTCAACGAAGAGAGAAACAAAAAAGGGAACATTACCTTGGTGGTGTTTGCATTGGCCTAGATACAAGGAGTTATTTGACGAAAGCAAAATAATAATGAGGCAAACGTCGGATAGTATTCGTTGTGTATTTGACGATAATGGGTATTATACACTTGATAGTATATTGATATTAAAGGTGAATAACGCATCTTCCTTAGAGTACAAGTTTATTTGTAATACATTGAACTCTAAACTTACAAACTATGTTTATAAAAGGCTTACCCAAGAAGAAGGACGCACTTTTGCACAGGTAAAGCCTGCTAATGTGAGGAAATTATATATCCCCAACGCATCAGAAGCAGAGCAGAGACTATTGGCAACTCTATATGATTATATGGTATATCTCAGGAATTCTCATTCGCCTGCTGTCGATAATGTGATAAGTAATCAATTCATCGGTGACTACTTGGAACGTATTATCGATGGCTGTGTTTACGAATTGTTTTTTAAGGAGCATATGATTGAAAGACAAATCAATATCATTGATTATCTATATAGAATTATTAAGCCTTTGGTAAATGTTACAGAAGTAACAGAAACAATCTCTTCCGTATTTGATATATTATATAAAACTGACAATGAAGTCCGCACAAGACTGAATCTGTTTGTATCGCGAAGTCCTGAATATCTTAAAAACATAATTCAAAGTTAAAATGGCTGCAATATCTAAAATTACAATAGACGGCTTTAAAGCTTTTCCAAATTCTTTTACCCTTGATTTGGAGGATGGAAAGAATTTGTTAATGTATGGAGAGAATGGTAGTGGCAAATCTTCGATTTACTACGCATTACATTCTCTTCTACAAAGTCAATGTAAGGATAAAAGCGCTATCTATTTTGATATAAATCATCCTGAAAGCATTTTAAATCACACCACAAAAAAGTTAGATGCAAAAGTAGAAATTAAGTTTTGTGGTAGTGATGTCGCCTATAGTATTTCTGTTAGGGGATATCAAGAGTCTGTAGCACAAACAATTTCGCCATTAAAAGATTTAAATGGACAATGCGTTTTTATTAATCATAAATTTCTTTTTAATGTATTTAGTTTCCGGAATTCTCAATACATAGACTTATTCCCAGTCTTTATTAAAGATATTCTTCCTTTTGTACTAACGCAAGATAAAAGAGAATATGTTAGTATGATATATGATGATGTCATGAAGGGAATCAAACGTCATGGAAGAAGCAATAAAATCGAAAAATCATATCAAGCAAGAATAGACAGATTTAATGCTGAAACGAAATTTATTATTGACCTAATCAATTTTAATGCTGTTGAAACAGCATCAAAAATATATAATGACCATTTCCGTAATTCAGAAGACAGACAATTAAGGATTACTCTGGGCTATGACAATAATACGGATAAAGTACCACGTCCCAATAAATCCTATTGGCTACGGTGTGCTCATCGTTATCAGTATGTAGAAAGAGCGGGCGTAAAAGAAGAAAAAAGTGTAAGTAGTAGCATGGAAATTATACAGCCAGCAATAACTCTTAAAGTCGAGGAATTACAGGATGATGGGGTCACTTATGGGCTTATAGAAAAGCCTCAAACATATTTTAATGAAGCAAAACTTACTGCAATAGCTTTGTCTGTACGCTTTGCTTTATTAGATACTATGACAGCAGGAAATGGCCGATTTATGGCATTGGATGACATGTTAATTAGCCTTGACATGAGTAATCGCATGAAGGTAGTAGATTATTTGTTAGGGGTTGTTGCAGACAAATACAAGATATACTTGTTTACTCATGATAAGAATTTCTTTGAATATTTCATGCATAAAAGCAAGAAGTCTTCGTCGCAATGGATATACAAAGAGATATACATGCAAGAAGACAAAGAGCCATTTATAAGAGAACGTAAAACATATTTGGGCAATGCGGACTTTTTTATAAAACAACATGAATTTGAAATCGCAGGTAATTTTTTAAGGAAAGAGGCTGAGTCTTTCTGTAAGGAGTTTTTGCCTAAGAAACTACATTTTTCTGCAGATTACTCTCAGTTAGATTTATGTGGTCTTATAGGTAATTGCAAAAGATTTGCAGAAGAAAGTGGTATATCTGATATTTCTCTATTTGAAGAGTTGGATGATCAAAGAAAGTTTATATTGAATCCTGCAAGTCATGATAGTTATGATGTAGTGAAGTATGAAGGTGAGGTGATAAAGTGTTTTAACACTTTGACTAAACTCAGAAGAATTAGTTTCTGTTCTATTTTTAAAAAGGGGCAGTTTGTAAGATTTGCATTAAAAACTCCTGTTCCCAATGTTAGTGAATATGAATTTGAAATAATAATTTGTGACGATTTTCGTTTGATAAAACAAGATGGTCATAGCCCGGTTATATCAAAAGGAATGATAAATTATACTGTTACGACCAATGGAACAAAAGGTCATGTTCAATCAGGCAATACAACTCTAAAGAAGTTCTTTGAAAAGAACTATAATAAATCAGACAAAGCGCTTAGTCCAGACTTCTTAGATTCAATTATTGATGTTTCAACTGGGAACCCAATTAGAACACTCATATAAATTAACTACTAAAGGCATAATGATATGGCAAATATTATAAAAACGGATATAGAGGGAATTATCAACGAACTCAATATTTCTCCCGCAGATGTCTTGTATCCCTTTTATGAAACTGTGGTGAATTCTATTCAATCTATATTTGAAAGGAAAGAAGATGGTTTGAATGGGAGAATAATCGTTGATATTGAACGAGATAAAACTCAAACAGAGTTGTTTGAGAAGTATGAACATTTCCCTATAAAATCTATAAAGATCACTGATAATGGAATAGGTTTTACGCCGTCAAATTTTGAAAGTTTTGAACATGCTCATTCTACAAAAAAAATAAAGCTTGGTGGAAAGGGACTTGGACGGTTTGCTGTTTTATCTGTATTTAATGAGATGAATGTGGAGAGTATAATAAAAGGTAATGAGTTAAATAAACGAATCACATTTAGCCTCTCTCGCCACGAAGGATTATCTTCTCCTAAATTTGAAGACACAAACAATAATCTCAGCACAACAATCTCGTTAGACAAACTAAACCCCAAATTCAAAGCAGAGTCTTCGAAATATTCTCATGAGATGATTGCTGATAATATATTATCACATTGCCTTCTCTATTATTTAGACGGCAATGTCCCTGAGATTGACATAATAGAAGATGGGATAATCATTAATTTATCACACCAATTTGTTCCACATGATTTTGTAAAATATACCGTTAATGACAAGACGATTAAGGGGGAACCATTTTATTGGTATTTTGTTAAGAACGAAAAAGCGAGGTTTCATGAGTTGGTGATGTGTGGACATAATAGAAAAGTAAAAGGGAAACGTATTGATAAAGTATTTCCATTGTTTTCGTCGCCTTATGAGGATGACAATGGTACATACTTTTTTACATTATATGTTGTATCTCCTTATCTAGATAAAATTGTAAATATGTCTCGAAATGAATTCAACTTCCCCAAGATTCAAAAAGAGGTTGATGTAGTAGATGGCGTTGACCAAGATTTAGCTATTTCAAAAGAATCGGAATTGATAATTGAAAACGATATTGATGAAAAAACGATAGAGGTTATAAAAGAACTCTTTCCTGAACTCGTAGAAGAAAGAATGAACGTCGTACAGAAAAAAGTGGAGTCATTCCTATCTTCAGACGATGGATTGGAGTATAGGCATCTTGCATTTGATGACAAATTCTTTTTCTCATTACAAAATGACATTGATGAAAAAGGATTAGACGAAAAATTACATGATTATCAATTTAAAAAGAGCAAAGAGGCAAAAAGAAAAAAAGACAGACTCTTTAGACGTGATTATAGCAATAAAGAGGATTATCAAAAACTACTGAAAGAGGTTGTTGACACTGCAACTCAAGAAGGATACAGTCGCCTGGCTCAATATGTATCCCATAGAAAAACAATTATCGATTTGTTGGAAAAGTATCTTCATTGGAGTGAAGATAACAATAACTATGAGGAAGAAGAAGTATTGCATAACCTAATATATACTATGGGGGGAAATCAAAATACCATTCCATACGATAAGCATAACTTATGGCTATTAGATGACAGATTAACATTCCATAGGTATATTTATTCAGATAAGATGATAAAAGCTCATGTTCCAGCAGAAGGATCCACAAGTCAGAAAGAAACAGATATTGCAATCTATGACAACCCATATTATTATGGAGAAGAGAATGAATATTCAGAAATTAATTCTGTTGTTATTTTTGAATTGAAACGTCCAGATCGCGCCATTACTTATGAATCATTTAGTAAACAAATGCGAGAACAAATACTTGGTGTACAAGAGGGAAAACTGGAAGATTATAATAAAGCACATGTGTTGACAACACCAACCACCCCTGTCTACTATTACTATGTTGTTGATGCAAATACATACGCTATGTTGAAACGAAATGCTTTATTTGAAAATTTCAGTGAAACTCCCTATAAGAGTTTAATGAGAATGAATAATAATGTATATCAAGAAATACTTACTTACCAAACAATCCTTGTAAATGCTAAAAGGAGAAACAAAATATTCTTTAAAAAATTAGGAATAGAGTAATAAAGACTATTTCTAACGACGTCGAATCGCATGGTTATCAGTATGTGCTATATGGCATAATACAATTAATACGAGAAATCGAGCTAATATGAATCAGATAAATGACAACAGAATAGATCAATGTCTAAATGACATTCAAAAATACGAGAAGTGGGGAAACTTGCTAGCAGGGCAGAGTTTAACCCATTTGTTTAATTCTAATGCCCCTGTGAGTGCATTAGCGATTCACAACGGGCTGGAATGTGTTAAGGCAAAAATGAAACTGAGTGTGCTTCAAGACAACAAGCACACCAATGCAGAAAAAGAAAATCGCTTGAAACAAATCGACATAGAGATTCATCAAACAGAAGAGATAATGAAGCATGACCTTGAATATAGAGGTCTGCTGATGCCGTAATCAAAATGTATGAAATATGGATAGAAAGATAAAGATAATGGTTGGCTCAACTGTATATGGCTTCGAAAATGAGCTGTATCAGGTTGTGGCATTGCTACAGACTCTTGGGTATGAGGTCCTGAATTCGCATGTCGGGACTATCAAGGTGAATCCCAAACTGTCGAATCTGGAGAACTGCCTGAATGCTGTAGATGAATGTGACTTGTTCCTTGGAATTATCAGGCCTTATTATGGGACTGGGAACATCGGTGAGAAGAATATCACGTTTGAAGAAATCAAAAGAGCGATAGAACTGAAAAAGCCGTATTGGTTCTTGGTGCACAGGGATGTGGTGTTTGCAAGAAAGTTGTTCACGAAGATAAAGGACGCAGACAAGATAGAAGTGAGAAAGAACAACTTCTTTGACCCTCGCTGTATAGA
>JAEEVW010000050.1 GCA_016291085.1 Prevotella sp. | reverse complement strand
AGTCCGTCAGCACACCCAGAATCAAGCCTTCAGAGAAGGCCGTGTTGTGCTCGGCCATGTGTTGAGCCATGTCGCTGATATCCATCGACTCCTTGTAATTCACTCGGGCATACAGCTTGCCCGCCTGCTCACGTTCCGAATCCTCGGCAACTTTTGTCAAATAAAGTTCAATCATACCTTGTGTAATTTTTTGTGGTATTAGAAACTCGTGGACCAGCTACATCGGGTGGCCCTTCCCGCCTGTTGGAAATTGAGAATTGACAATTGAGAATTATGATTACCTCTTCCCTCATTCTTTTATATTGCAAAGATACGAAAAAAATTCCAAAATACCAAATATTTCGCCTCAAATTACACCCTAAAAAATGTTAAATAAAAATCCCCAAATGCTCACGCACAAGGGGATTCAAAAGCGTTTCAAATGTTACATCTATTATTGACGTCAATCGATGCTGAAAGCACGACTGTCTGATAATAATGTCTGGATGATGTTGCGTACAGCCTCGTTCAGTTGCTGCTTCTTCTGTTCAGTAGGCTGTCGGACCCCACTGGCATACTGTCTGACCTGAGCTGGGTTCAGACCAGCGAACTTCGAAAACTGTGTCACGTTGAAGAAGGGGTAATAGCTGAAGAACGAACCTACGTCGAACTTCCGGTGCTTGATCTCGATGTCGGGAACCTCGTCAGCACCCAAATCCTCCCTCATCTCGTTTACAGAGACAAACACGTCCAACTCTGCCTCACGCGCTGTCGGACCATAGCCGATGAGTCCGAACTTCTCGAACTTGTCGTCTACGATGCACGAGAACGAGTGGTCGTTCTGCATCTCGAATGTCACTGTTACCTTCTTTGTCATATCTTTGGTTCTATTGTATTCTCGTTAAAAAGCGTCCTCGTACCTCCTTACAAATGTAATTAAATATTTGAACGCTTTGTCCTAAAAGGACGGTGCAAAGGTAGCAAAAATGCTACAAATTACCAAAGTTTTCCGTAGCTTTTTTGCTACAAACATGCATTTTTAACATTTCCCGTCTTTAGACTCTTCCAATAACAGCCACTTATTGCGCAATACTGACCTGTTATTTCCGAATAGTGACCTGTTATTGTCGGAGAAGAACACGCCATTTGGGCTGGAAAAGTGTTACAGAAATTGAGGAAATAAAAAGTGTAACAAAAGTGTAACTAAAAGTGTAACACTTTGCCGATGCTGTAAACGTCTGATTTTCAAGCGTTTGTCTTCTATTTTCTTTAATTGTTACACTGTTACACTTTAAAAAGGGAAAAATTGAGTGTGAAAAGAAAAAAAATTTTTTTTAAGGGGGGGTAAAAAAAAAAGTGTAACACTAAAAGTGTAACACCAATAATGAGGCTTTCCATGGGCGAATTCATGAATCTCAGGGATAAAAGTGCACAGTAGGGTCGGTTCCGGTGTGTACTGTGGGAACAAAAACGCGAATCCGTTGTCTCCATGAGTCAGACTACTTCGAACTTTCAGTCCGACGCCTTCGGACTCACAGTCCGACGGGACGGACTACAAAATAACGTCCATTCACGTTATACACACCCTTAGGCATTTGGCCATTTGACGATGTACCATGTACTAAGCAACGTTGTCGCAGGGACTGAGAAGCCTTCTCGCAACCGTTCGCGTTAGCCCAAACAACCGTTCTCGTTAGCCCAAACGACCGTTCGCGTATACGCAAAAGCTATCACCGGGTTTTTGCAGGGGGGCACTGTTGGGGCGGGGTTGGGGCTATGTTTTTAGCAAACATAGCCCCCAAAAACTACCTTTATATAAAGAGCTTCCGGAGAATTGGGGCGCGGGGGGCTATGTTTTTTTGAATTGTATGTATAGAATACGTGTCTTATGAACAGCGGTAACAGAGTGAGGCACGCTGTGAGGTTGTTCTCCTGGTCACGTTGAATTATCCATTAATGGCAAATTACATGAACACCCAAGGGTGATTGCGGCGTTTTGATTTTTTAACGCACGCATTTGGTAGGTGGCCCAAATGCGTGCATAGGTTTTCTTGCAGGGCTGTTTCCTTTTTTGGTAATTTTGTAGCCGAAACGATAAATAGCTAAGCTAACCAAACCTCCACCATTATGACGAATCCCGATGCCGCGAAGCTGGACTTTGCGCGTGATACGGCGTCATTCTTTGGTGGACGGTATCGTAATAAATAAGAACAGGAACAATAATTATAAAACAATACAATTATTCATTTAAAACAGATTTGTATATCTCAGATTTTTTTCGTATCTTTGTGTCATCGTAGAAAGGCAATCTAATACCATGATACACACACAATTAACCCTATTTATTCACACTTTAAACACACACAACGCTATGAAGAAAAACAACAGTATTTGGGAAATCCTTCTGAGGATTGTTATCGCAGCAGCAACGGCAGCACTGACTGCACTGGGCACCACCTCGTGCATGGGTTATGGACCATTCGACAGTCTGGCATGATGGGCTCCCTTCCGCCCGCCCCGCCACGATGTCCGCATTGGTTACTACAAATGACAGCAATCCCCGAGACTCACAAATGCGGGTGGGGAATAACTGGAAGGGTGAGGTCAGTCAATAAACTGGCCTCACTCTTTAACAATTTCTGTTAAATGTTTGGTGAAACGAGGAAAATGATGTATCTTTGCATGGTTTTAATACTATTTATGTTATAAACTACAATACAAGAAAATAACCCAATGACAACTATTAACAATACAATTATGATGAAAAGATTTCTTTGGATGCTTGCCGCCGTGGTGTTGAGCCTGTCGGCAGAAGCTATTCCCGTCATGCCCGGACAGTGGAGAACGCTGACGCTGGCAGACGGTACGACAGTAAGGGCCGAGGCCCGCGGTGGCAGCGTCACGTTCGACTTCGACGAGGGAGCGGTAGACCCCACCAAGTATTTCACCAAGCAGGTGCCCGTGAACCGCAACGGAGAGGACGGCGGCAACGTGACGCTGCGATTCTACGACGACATGCCCTCGGTGGCCTACGTCTCCGCGGCCGATTTCCAGGAGCTGATGCTCCCCGGCACTACCATCACCGTTACCAAGAACGGCGAGGGCGACTACACGCTGAAGAATCCGTTCGCCGAGGCTAAGGTGAACACCACCGACGAACAGTTCTCGTCGGACAACTACATGGCATTCACCAACCTGATGGGCTCGATACAGCCGGGTATGGACAACGCCTACCTGGACGGTGCCCCCTATGTGCGCTACAAGAGCCAGGAGCTGACGCCGGCACAGGCCACCGTCACCTTCGACTTCAAGAAGTACGGCATCGACCTGCGCGGCGACGACGAGGGCGTATACTTCCCGATGGCTACCATCGCCGACATGTACAGCGACCTGTACTACCACATTGCCGGCTATGACGGCGAAACGGTCGTCGTGGTGACCGACAACAACAATTCCGATATCTGCAAGATGACTCCCCAGCGTAGTGCGGATCTGATATCCCAACGAACCCGTTCTGGCGATATAGCGGAATTCTGCTATAAGGAGCTGTGCTTCGCCGTCGACCATTTCTACGGCATGCCCGGACGCTCGCCGCTCGAGGCAGCCATCAAGAAGGACGGTCTGGACAAGGCCCTCGACGGCATCGAAGACGGAGCCACCGTCAAAAAGCTGCTGAAGAGCACCAGAATGAGTGAGTATATCTTCGGCATGAACTGTATGAATGCACTGCTCGACGACGGCGGACATACCGGTCTGTATGTCGATCTCAAAGTCTATCTGGGGTTGGGATCCAGTACTGCCGTCAACGACTGGCTATCGGGTGTTTCGGCTATGAAGGACACCTATCCGTCCCTGTACACGATGGTGATGCAACACATCATCAGTCTGTTTTCACGTCCCCAAAGAGAAGCGGTGTTCAAGGCCCGCCAAGACAAAGGAATAGCGAGCGTTACCTATTACAAGGAAGGCGACACGGCCTATCTGCTGTTCCCGCAGTTCGGTCCCGCCAACTACGATGCCTGGAATGCCTACTACGACGGTGGCTGCCAGGGTGGCACGCCTGCCATCGACGGGAACTTCCCGGGCGACATCAGCGTAGTGCTCGACGCCATGAAGCAGGCCAACGATGACCCGGAGGTGAAGAACCTCGTGGTCGACATAGCCACCAACCCCGGCGGTTCGCTCGACGTGGTCGTGGCCATGACGGCACTCATGGGCGGACAGAGCCATTTCTACAGCGAGAACGTGCTGACCGGTCAGAAGCAGAAGATATACTACGACGTCGACTGCAACTTCGACGGTGTGTTCGACGACAAGGACAAGGAAGTGTGGAAGAACTACCAGCTGAAATACGGCGTGATGACCTCTAGCTTCTCCTTCTCGTGCGGCAACCTGTTCCCCTCGCTCATGAAGGACATGGGATTCCCCATCCTCGGCGAGAAGAGTGGCGGCGGTGCTTGTGCCGTACAGAACTTCATCACCCCCGAGGGCCTGCAGTTCCAGCTGTCGTCAGCCCGTGCCCGTCTGACAGACATGAACTGGGTGAACATCGATCCGGGCGTGGAACCCACCATCCCCATTGCATACACGAAGGACGATGGCACCACGCTTGACTACTCGAAGTTCTACGACGTGCCATACGTCAGCAGCCTCCTCCAAAGTACAACGGGCATTAACGTTCAATATTCAAATTTCAATGTTCAAAGTGATGCTGTGTGGTACACGCTGGATGGCCGCCGACTGAGTGCCCAGCCCACCCAGAAGGGTCTGTATATAGTGAATGGACGTAAGGTCGTGATGAAGTAACACCTATATATCCACAAATCTACGGAATCGACAAATCGTTGCTTTTCTGCGAAAAAAGTGACGATTTGTTTGGTGGTTTCAGAAGAAATGCGTACTTTTGCAGGCGATAAACGAAAAGAAACGTAAAAATGACAAGTTTAAACCTGATTAGCAACCTGATTATTATTCGACTGCGCGAACGTGGCCGGAAGTGATGGGTTGTATATAATAAGGTATAAGACATACGATACAGAGCCTCTCTCACTTCCGGGTGTAGAGAGGCTTTTTGGTAATTAAGAGTTAAGAATAAAAGTTATGAGTGACAGATTGTTTATTTTCGACACTACACTGCGCGACGGCGAACAGGTGCCCGGCTGCCAGTTGAACACCGTAGAGAAGATTCAGGTAGCGAAGGCCCTGGAGCTGATGGGCGTGGACGTGATCGAAGCAGGATTCCCCGTCAGCTCGCCTGGCGATTTCAATTCAGTAATCGAGATTTCGAAGGCCGTCACGTGGCCGGTGATCTGTGCGCTGACACGTGCCGTAGAACACGATATCGACGTGGCCGTAGAGGCGCTGAAATATGCCAAGCACAAGCGCATCCATACGGGCATCGGTACGAGCGACGAGCACATCAAGTATAAGTTCAACTCCACGCGGGAAAAGATATTGGAGCAGGCTGTGGCAGCGACAAAGTATGCCAAGCGGTTCGTGGACGACGTGGAGTTTTATTGCGAGGATGCGGGCCGTACGGACAACGCATTCCTGGCACAGGTGGTCGAGGCGGTGATCAAGGCGGGTGCCACAGTAGTAAACATCCCCGACACGACGGGATACTGTCTGCCACAGGAGTACTACGAGAAAATCAAGTATCTGAAGGATCACGTGGACGACATAGACCGTGCCATCATCTCGACGCACTGCCACAACGACCTGGGCATGGCGACGGCCAATACGCTGAATGGTGTGCTGGCAGGCGCACGACAGGTGGAGGTTACCATCAACGGCATCGGCGAACGGGCCGGAAACACGTCGTTGGAGGAGATTGCCATGATACTGAAGTGTCACAAAGGTCTGGGCATCGAGACGAATATCAACACAACGAAGATTTACCCCACGAGCCGCATGGTGTCGAGTCTGATGAACATGCCCGTGCAGCCCAACAAGGCCATTGTGGGCCGTAACGCCTTTGCACACTCCAGCGGCATCCATCAGGACGGTGTGCTGAAGAATGTCCATACGTACGAGATTATGGATCCGAAGGACGTGGGTATCGACGACAGCACCATCATGTTGACAGCCCGCTCGGGACGTGCCGCGCTGAAGCACAGGCTGATGGCGAATGGTGTGGAGTTGAGCGAGGAGAAGCTGGACAAGGTGTACGAAAAGTTCCTGCAGCTGGCAGACCAGAAGAAGGAGGTGTCGGATGCCGACGTGCTGATGCTGGCTGGTGCCGATACGGCTGAGACGCATGCCGTACGACTTGACTTCCTTCAGGTTACTACGGGTAAGGGTGTGAAGAGTGTGGCATCCATCGGGCTGGACATCAGTGGCCAGAAGTTCGAGGCTGCCGCCAGCGGAAACGGTCCTGTGGACGCTGCCATCAAGGCGCTGAAGAAGATTATCATGAAGCAGATGACGCTGAAGGAATTCACCATCCAGGCCATCTCGAAGGGCTCGGACGACGTGGGCAAGGTGCACATGCAGGTGGAGTACGACGGCTCGATGTACTATGGCTTTGGCGCTGATACGGATATCGTGACGGCATCGGTAGAAGCCTATATCGACTGTATCAATAAGTTTAAGAAAGTTGACAGTTGATAGTTGATAGTTATGAATACCTTATTCGATAAGATATGGGACGCGCATGTGGTGCAGCAGGTGGACGACGGGCCCACGCAGCTCTACATTGACCGTTTGTATTGCCACGAGGTGACGTCGCCTCAGGCCTTCGAAGGCATGCGGAGTAGGGGACTGAGGTGTTTCCGTCCGGAACAGATCATCTGCATGCCCGACCACAACACACCCACACACGATCAGGACAAGCCCATCAGCGACCCCGTGTCGAAAGCGCAGGTGGACCTGTTGGCGCAGAACGCGCACGACTTTGGACTGACACATTACGGCATGATGTCGAAGGACAACGGCATCATTCACGTCGTGGGACCTGAGAAAGGACTGTCGTTGCCGGGAATGACCATTGTCTGTGGCGATTCGCACACGTCGACGCATGGTGCGCTGGGCGCTGTGGCCTTCGGTATCGGCACCAGCGAAGTAGAGATGGTGATGGCCTCGCAGTGCATCCTGCAACAGAAGCCCAAGTCGATGCGTATCACCATCAATGGTACCCTGCAGAAGGGCGTGACGGCGAAGGATGTGGCACTCTATCTGATGGCACAACTGACCACCAGCGGTGCGACGGGCTATTTCGTGGAGTATGCCGGCGAGGTGGTTCGCCATCTGTCGATGGAAGGTCGTTTGACGCTCTGCAACCTGTCGATAGAGATGGGTGCACGCGGCGGTATGATTGCCCCCGACGAAGTGACCTTTGAGTACGTCAAGGGTAGGGAATATGCCCCTAAGGGAGAGGCCTGGGACAAGGCCGTTGCTTACTGGAAGACGCTGAAGAGTGGAGCGGATGCCGTGTTCGACAAAGAACTGACATTCGACGCCAAAGACATCGAGCCGCGAATCACCTATGGTACCAATCCCGGTATGGGTATCGGCATCACGGAGAGCATACCGCAAATTACACAAAAAGAACCGTCCCTTTTGTGTAATTTCCAGAAGGCCCTCGACTATATGGGTTTCAAGGCTGGAGAGAAACTATTGGGTAAAAAGATAGATTACGTATTCCTGGGTGCCTGTACCAACGGGCGCATTGAGGATTTCCGCGCCTTTGCCTCGATAGTGAAGGGCAGAAAGAAAGCCGACGGCGTGGTGGCTTGGCTGGTGCCTGGCTCATGGGCCGTACGCAAACAGATAGAGGAAGAAGGTCTCGACAAGGTGTTGGCTGATGCCGGTTTTGAGATTCGTCAGCCCGGTTGCTCGGCTTGTCTGGCCATGAACGACGACAAGGTGCCTGCAGGCAAGTATGCCGTATCGACGTCGAACCGCAATTTCGAAGGTCGTCAGGGACCCGGCTCGCGTACCATTCTCTGTTCGCCATTAGTGGCTGCAGCATGTGCCGTAACAGGAGTAATAACTGACCCAAGAGAAGTGATGAGTGATAAGTGATAAATGAAACAGAAATTTGACATTATAACCAGCACTTGTGTGCCGCTGCCGCTGGAGAATGTGGACACGGACCAGATTATCCCAGCCCGTTTCCTTAAGGCAACAACCCGCGAGGAGAAATTCTTTGGCGATAATCTGTTTCGCGACTGGCGATACAATGCCGACGGCAGTGTGGTTGAGGATTTCGTCCTCAACAATCCCGTCTACAAGGGCTGCATCCTCGTGGCAGGTAAAAACTTCGGTTCGGGTTCGAGTCGCGAGCACGCAGCATGGGCCATTGCGGGCTATGGATTCCGTGTGGTCATCAGCTCGTTCTTTGCGGATATCCACAAGAACAACGAGTTGAACAACTTCGTCCTGCCTGTACAGGTCAGCGAGGACTTTTTGTCTGAATTGTTTTTGACCATTCAAAAGAATCCGAATGCTGAGGTAAAGGTCGACCTGCCAAACCAGACGGTGACCAATCTGACTACAGGACGCAGCGAACCGTTTGAAATCAATGGCTACAAGAAGCATTGTCTGATGAACGGACTGGACGATATTGACTTCCTTGTGGCCAGCAAAGATAAGACGGAGAAGTGGGAACGGACCCACCTCCAACTCCTCCATAAAGGGAGGAGAGTAGATAGCTATAAAGGTAATGACTCCCCTTCCTATAGGGAGGGGCTGGGTGGAGAGTCTCCCTTCGTCGAGATTATGGACTCGACGCTGCGCGACGGCGAACAGACCAATGGCGTGTCGTTTCTGCCTCACGAGAAGGTGGTGATAGCACGCAAACTGCTTTACGACCTGAATGTGGATCGCATTGAGGTGGCCTCGGCCCGTGTCTCAGAAGGCGAGCGCGAAGCGGTTACCAAGATATGCCGCTATGCCCGCGAGACAGCCCGGTTGGATAGGGTAGAGGTGCTGGGATTCATTGATGGCGGCAAGTCTATCGACTGGATCTACGAGTGTGGCGGACGTGTGGTGAATCTGTTGGCCAAAGGCTCGCTGAAGCATTGCACGCATCAGCTGCACAAGACTCCCGAAGAGCATATCAGCGACATCAGGAAGGAATTGGAATATGCTGCCAGCAAGGGCCTTCGTGTTAACCTGTATCTGGAGGACTGGTCGAACGGCATGAAGGATTCACCCGAGTATGTCTATCAGCTGATGGACTCACTCCTCATTCCTCACTCTTCATTCCACATTCAACGTTTCATGCTGCCCGACACGCTGGGCGTGATGAACCCCTTGCAGGTTATCGAGTACTTCCGCAAAATGCTGAAGCGTTACCCCGATGTGCATTTCGACTTTCATGCCCATAACGACTACGACCTGGCAGTATCGAACTCGCTGGCCGCCGTGCTTAGTGGTGCCCGAGGCCTGCACGTCACCGTCAACGGACTGGGCGAGCGTTGCGGTAATGCTCCGCTGGCTTCCGTACAGGCTATTCTGAAGGACCAGTTCCACGCCAAGACGAATATTGTGGAGAGTCAGTTGAACGACATCTCGCGTATGGTTGAGAGTTTCAGTGGCATCACTGTAGCTCCCAACCAACCCATCGTGGGTGAGCATGTGTTTACGCAGGTGGCTGGCGTCCATGCCGATGGTGACACGAAGGACAAGCTGTATTACAATGAACTGATTCCCGAGCGCTTCGGACGCAAGCGCGAGTATGCGCTGGGAAAGAATTCCGGACGTTCCAATATCGCCAGGAATCTGGAGGAGTTGGGATTGGAATTGACACCCGAGCAGACACGCCGTGTGACGGAACGCATCACGGAACTGGGCGACAAAAAGGAAATCGTAACGCAGGAGGACCTTCCCTATATCGTTAGCGACGTGTTGAAACACGATGGCTCTGACGACAAGGTGAAACTCATCAGTTACGTCGTCTCGACTGCTTATGGTCTGAAACCCGGAGCCAACATCAAGGTCGAGATTAATGGCAGACAGTATGAAGGCAGTGCTGTGGGTGATGGTCAGTACGACGCATTTGTCAAGGCCCTACGTCATATCTACAAAAAGTATCTGGACCGCACGTTCCCCACGTTGGCCAACTACCAGGTGAGTATTCCCCCTGGCGGACGTACAGATGCCTTGGTACAGACGGTCATCTCGTGGCACTACAAGGACGGTTTGCTGCGTACTCGCGGACTGGACGCCGACCAGACGGAATCGGCTATCAAGGCCACATTCAAAATGCTGAACATTATTGAGAACGATTTAACGAAATAACGTCATAACGAAAAAACTGATCAATATGAAACTGAAAATTGCAATATTGCCGGGCGACGGGATAGGGCCCGAAATCATGAAGCAGGGTGTGGCTGTGCTCAATGCCATTGCCAAGAAGTGTGGTCATACGTTTGAGTATGAAGAGGCCATCTGTGGAGCCCACGCCATCGACGTTTGCGGCGACCCGTATCCTGACGCTACTCACGACGTGTGCATGCGTGCTGATGCGGTGCTGTTTGCTGCCGTAGGTGATCTGAAATACGACAACGATCCTACCGCCAAGATACGTCCTGAGACGGGTTTGCTGGCTATGCGCAAGAAACTGGGACTCTTTGCCAATATCCGCCCTGTTGCCACCTTCGACTGTCTGCTGCACAAGAGTCCGTTGAAGGAGGAGCTGCTTCGTGGGGCAGACTTCGTGGTGATTCGTGAGCTGACGGGCGGTATGTATTTTGGCGAGAAGCACCAAGACAACGATATGGCCTTCGACACCAATATCTATACGCGTCCTGAGATTGAGCGCATCCTGAAGGTCGCTTTCGAAATGGCCATGAAACGTAATAAACACTTAACTGTAGTCGACAAGGCTAATGTATTAGCATCCAGTCGTTTATGGCGTCAGATTGCAAAAGAGATGGAGCCACAGTATCCTGAGGTGAAGACGGATTATATGTTTATTGACAATGCCTCGATGCGGGTGTTGACAGAACCTCGTTACTTTGATGTCATCGTGACAGAGAATACCTTTGGCGATATCCTGACCGATGAGACTTCGTGCATCACGGGGTCGATGGGATTGCAACCTTCCAGTTCGCTGGGTGAGCATACGCCACTGTTTGAACCAGTACACGGCTCATGGCCTCAGGCAGCTGGTCAGAATCTGGCTAATCCTCTGGCGCAGATTCTCTCTGCTGCGATGTTACTGGAACACTTTGGACTCCAGAAAGAAGGTGCCTTGATTCGTGAGGCTGTCAGTGCGTCGCTTGATGCGAATGTGCGCACGCCAGATATTCTTGAACTTGAAGGTTCAAGTGTGGCACGCAATCAGGTTGAGGGTGGGGCAAAATATGGAACAAAAGAAGTTGGAGAATGGATTGTAAACTATATCGAAAAGGCTTAGTTCTGTTTGTTGCGATTTTGTCGCAACAACTGGTACTGGCACAAACGACAGACAGCCAATACTGGCGCGACTCGCTGAAAGTGCTAAACAAGCAGATTGACACCTCGCCGTGGTCTACCGACCTGCATTTGCGCAAGGCGGCAATCAATCTTGAACTGAAACAATGGCAGTATGCCATCGACGAATACGCGCTGGTGCTGCAACACGAGCCCAGAAACCCTGCAGCATTATTTTATCGCGCCTATGCCAACACGCATATGCGCCGTTTCGATCTTGCACGCAACGACTTGAACGACCTGTTGGTCTTTCTGCCCCGTCACTTTGAGGCTCGTCTCTCGCTGGCTGTCGTCTTGCAACAGTTAGGGCGTAAACAGGAGGCTTTGGACGAATTGAACCAAACCATTGAGATGCATGCCGACTCGGCTGTGGCCTACGCTGCCCGTGCGAACCTGGAACGCCAGCTGAAGCTGGACGAAGCTGCATTGTACGACTGGCAACGGGCAGAGCAATTGGCTCCGAAGGACCCCACCTATGCGGTGTCGCATGCAGACCTGCTCATAGTGCTCGAACGGCGTGAAGAGGCTCGGCGCGTGCTCGACGAAGCTGTGAAACGGGGAATTCCGAAGGGAATGCTCCTAGAATGGTATGACAAGTGTAAAAGGTAAAAGGGTAAAAAAGTAAAAAGGTAAGAAAGCGTGAAGAAAATCAAATATCAGCAACCCACCAAACTCCAGTTTATCGTTGGCTTCTTTGTGATTGTGGCCGTGTTGGCTGGAATCCGACAACTCACGAAGGATACGCCGGACGATGATGATGAAAACGTTCAAGGCACTCATTATACCCATAAGCCACACCGTATCCGCTCTGTTGCGAACTACAAGACGGCTTTTCCTGACAGCCAAAGCGTACAGATTGTAGCGGCCGAGAAGTGGGGTGTGCGTCCCGTGCAGAATCGTGAGGATGCGGAAAAGCGAATGAAGGAGCTGGTATATGTCGGCGAGAGTCCTTACTATCATGTCGACCGTCTCTCTAACTCAATACCTTATTTGGTACCACGTGCTGCCGTACTGCTACAGGATATCGGACAGGCATTCTACGACAGTCTGTACAACAAGGGCGTTCCGTTCAACAAACTGATTGTCACCAGCGTGCTGCGTACGATGGACGATGTAGCCAAGTTGCAGCGACATAATCAGAATGCCACAGAACGTTCGTGCCACCTCTTCGGCACCACGTTCGACATTTGCTATAACCGCTATCGTGCCGTCACACAACCCGTTCGCGACGACACACTCAAATATGTGCTGTCAGAAGTCCTGCGCGACAAACGTGAGGAAGGCCGGTGCTACATCAAATACGAAGTGAAACAGGGCTGTTTCCATATGACGGTGAGGTAAGCTAAGCATACAAAAAAAGGCTCGGAAGACGTTTCCTGAGCCCTTTTTTTTATAGATAACAGACGAATTTTCCTACATCTGATCTCTTACTTCTTAGATGAACAAGACGGTCAATCCGGCCATGACGATGCTAACCATCGACATCAGTTTGATAAGGATGTTCAACGACGGACCAGAGGTGTCCTTGAAGGGATCGCCAACGGTGTCGCCAACGATGGTTGCCTTATGGGCAAACGAGCCCTTGCCACCAAAGTTGCCTTCCTCGACCATCTTCTTGGCATTGTCCCATGCACCACCGGCATTAGCCATGAAGACAGCCAGCGTGAAGCCACCGGCAAGCCCGCCAACCAACAATCCGAGTACGCCTGCAACACCCAATACACAACCCACAACGATGGGGATGGCAATGGCCAGGAGTGACGGGAATATCATCTCGTGCTGTGCGGCACGGGTGGAAATCTCTACGCAGGAACCGTAGTCGGGAGTACCTGTACCCTCAAGGATTCCAGGAATCTCTTTGAACTGGCGACGCACCTCTTCCACCATCTTCTGAGCAGCACGTCCCACAGCCTCCATCGTGAGTCCGCAGAACAGGAAGGCAGCCATAGCGCCGATGAAAGCACCTACGAGCACCTTGGGATTCATGAGGTTCACCTGGAAGTAGTTCATGAAGTCGGGGATGGTAGCGTTGGCAGCTGAGATAGCCTCACCCTTGACGTTCTCCATCATGACACCGGCACGCTCCATAGCGATCTTGATTTCCTCAATATAGGAAGCCAAAAGAGCCAGCGCTGTGAGGGCAGCAGAACCAATGGCAAAGCCCTTACCAGTAGCGGCTGTGGTGTTACCAAGCGCGTCAAGTGCGTCTGTACGATGACGAACCTCTTCGCCCAGTTCACTCATCTCAGCATTACCACCAGCATTGTCGGCAATGGGTCCGTAAGCGTCGGTAGCCAGCGTGATGCCCAGCGTTGAGAGCATACCTACGGCAGCAATACCGATGCCATAAAGTCCGTGAGCCAAGCTCTCTGACGACATGCTCAGGTCGAAACCGTTAGCAAAACCAAAGCTCAGCACGATAGCCACACCAATGGTAACAACAGGAATGCAGGTGGAAATCATACCTGTTCCTATACCTTTAATAATAACGGTAGCAGAACCCGTCAGACCGGCCTCGGAAATCTTCTGAGTAGGCTTGTAGCTATGCGACGTGTAATACTCTGTAGCCTGACCGATGATAACACCAGCGGCAAGACCGGAGATGACAGAGAAGGAGAGTCCCAGCCAGTTTTCGACACCCAGCAGATAGAGGATGGCGAAGGTCGCAATGGCAATCAGTATGGCACTGACGTTGGTACCCAGCGACAGCGACTTCAACAGGTCGCGCATGGTGGCACCTTCCTTGGTACGAACCAGGAATATGCCGAAGAGCGACAGGAACACACCCACAGCAGCAATCAGCATGGGGGCAATGACAGCCTTCAGCTGAACGTCAAGACCTGCTACGCCAAAGGCGGCAGCACCCAAAGCAGCCGTAGACAGCACAGAGCCGCAATAGCTCTCGTACAGGTCGGCACCCATACCAGCCACATCACCTACGTTATCGCCTACATTATCAGCAATAGTGGCAGGGTTGCGGGGATCGTCCTCAGGGATATCGGCCTCGACCTTACCCACAATGTCAGCACCTACGTCGGCAGCCTTGGTGTAGATGCCACCACCCACACGGGCAAACAGCGCCTGCGTAGAAGCACCCATACCGAATGTCAGCATGGTGGTGGTGATGGTGATCAGCGAGTCGTTGGTAAGCCAGTTCAGTGCCACAAACCACAGGGCAATGTCGAGCAGGCCCAGACCTACAACGGTGAGGCCCATCACAGCACCAGAACGAAAAGCCACCTTCAGGCCTGCATTCAGACTCTTACGGGCAGCATTGGCTGTACGGGCAGAGGCGTAGGTGGCAGTCTTCATACCGAAGAAACCTGCCAAGCCCGAGAACAGACCGCCTGTCAGGAAGGCAAAGGGCACCCACGGATTCTGCACGTTCAGACCGTAAGCCATGAAGGCAAACAGCGCACAGAGCACGGCGAAGACAATACCTACGACTTTGTACTGTTGCCACAGATAAGCCATAGCACCTTTTCTCACGTAGAGGGCAATCTCCTTCATACGGGGCGTTCCCTCGTCTTCCTTCATCATCTGGGTGAAGAAAAACCAAGCCATACCCAAAGCCACGACAGAGGCAATGGGTACAAGCCAGAATACACTAGGAATGTTCATAAGTTTGTTAGGAAATTAGTTATAATGATTGAATTGATGTTCAACTTATTCGTCAGCGATGTAGTCTGAGAGGCTCTCTGCATCCTCGTCGGAATCCTGTTCAATGGCGAACGTTGTACGGTAGTTGTCCTCGTTGATCTCGTCGTCATTGGGCTCGTCCAGCTCTACATCGTCCTCATCGGGCTTGTTGTAGTCATCCTCCGGCAGATCAGCATCCTCGTCGTAATCTTCATCATCCTCACTACGTGTGTCAAACTGCATACGAGGCTTGTAGCTTTCGGGCTTCAACTTGGCGAAGATGGCTTCCACCCATGACCCTTTGGCTACCTCGAGGACCTCATAGCCATCGGCAACTTTCTTCTCGTACATGCCGCCTTTTTTGTGCAGGCGATCCTTGGGAAGTGTCGTGGTAGAGATGTCGAAACCACTCTCGATAATATCCTGAATGGACTGTGACAACGAGTCCCAGCCGCCACCGAAGTTACGATCGAGCACCTCAACGAGTTTTGCTGCCGATATGTGACGGATATTCTCGTAAGTCAGGTCAGTAACTCGCATAATGGGGCGTTTCTTGATGGCCAGAATCAGTTTGGCATCATCACCAGTTTTGACGCTACCCACTTTATAGTCGAGTTTCGTGAATTTCTGTTTTACCAGTTTGTCGTCGTCCTTCAGCTCCTCTATCGTGAAAGCGCTGCGGATGATGTCAAGATAGTGACGCAGGTTCTCCTTCATCTCAGCATCTTTCTCTGCTCCTTCCAGCAAACGGAAGACATCGTTTTCCTGGAGGTCCCAGACGCTGCTCTTTGTCAAAGTCTTCAGGCTGATACCTTTCTCAGCCTTCTCGTTTTTTTCTGCTTTTGTTTCTTTCATTTGGCTCTTTTTGTGTTTAATGAATTCCTATTTGCTTGCAAATGTACATACTTTATTCGCTTTATCCAAGTTTTTTTGCAATATTTTTTGTTATTTTCTCAAAATGCACTACTTTTGCAGTAGAATTATGGCAGAACCGTTAGCAGAAAGACTCAGACCAAGGACTCTTGACGACTATGTCGGACAACGTCATCTGGTGGGCGAAGGTGCTGTGCTGCGCAAGATGATTGACGCAGGACGCATCTCGTCGTTCATCCTTTGGGGTCCTCCCGGAGTGGGGAAAACCACATTGGCCCAGATTATCGCTCACCAGTTGGAGGTTCCGTTCTATACGTTGTCGGCAGTGACCAGTGGTGTCAAGGATGTTCGCGACGTGATAGAACGTGCCCAGAAGGGACGTTTCTTCAACGAGGCGTCACCTATCTTGTTTATTGACGAAATCCACCGTTTTTCCAAATCGCAGCAGGATTCCCTATTGGGAGCTGTCGAGAAAGGAATCGTAACCCTGATTGGTGCTACGACGGAGAATCCATCGTTCGAAGTCATTCGTCCGTTGCTTTCACGCTGTCAGTTGTATGTATTGAAGTCGCTGGAAAAGGACGATCTGTTGGAACTGCTGCATCGTGCCTTGACACAAGATGTCTTTCTGAAGGAGCGTAATATCGACCTGCAAGAGACGGGTGCGCTCCTGAGATATAGTGGAGGTGACGCTCGTAAATTGCTGAATATCTTGGAGTTGGTGGTCGAAAGTTCTAGTATGACTAGTATTACTAGTACGACTAGTGATACTAGCATCACGATTACCGATGAAATGGTCGTTTCTTGCTTGCAACAGAACCCATTGGCATACGACAAGGATGGCGAAATGCACTACGACATTATTTCGGCTTTCATCAAGTCCATACGCGGTTCTGATCCCGATGCGGCACTCTACTGGATGGCGCGAATGATAGAGGGTGGGGAAGACCCGCAGTTTATTGCCCGCCGCCTGGTGATTTCAGCCGCTGAGGACATCGGACTGGCCAATCCCAATGCGCTGCTGCTGGCTAATGCTACTTTCGACGTCGTCATGAAGATTGGTTGGCCTGAAGGACGAATCCCCTTGGCTGAGTGTGCCGTCTATCTGGCTACGTCGCCAAAGAGTAATTCAGCCTATTTGGGAATCGACAACGCGCTGGCACTGGTCCGCCAGACGGGCAATCAGCCTGTGCCGCTGCACTTGCGCAATGCTCCCACGTCGCTGATGAAGGACTTAGGTTATAGCGATGGTTATCAGTATCCCCACGACTATGCCGGACATTTCACACCTCAGCAATATATGCCTGATGCACTACAGAATACACGCATTTGGTTCGGACAGCATTCTCCTGCCGAACAGAAACTCTATGAGCGGATGGTCAATTACTGGGGGAAAAGATTCGAAGAAGAATAATGGAATATAACGAAATCATCACACAGGCTATTGAGTTTTTAGGAACCTTCGCTTTCGCCATATCTGGTATTCGCCACGCTGCAGCCAAGCATTTCGACTGGTTTGGCGGTTATGTCTGTGGCATTGCCGTAGCTATTGGTGGCGGTACGATTCGCGACGTCATGCTCGGCACTACGCCTTTCTGGATGACCAATCCCATCTATATGATTTGTACGGCAATGGCCTTGCTGTTTGTCATCGTTTTCGCAAAACATATGGAGGGACTGCGCAATACGTGGTTTGTGTTTGACACACTCGGACTGGCACTGTTTACGATAGCGGGAATCCAGAAATCGCTGGCCTTCGGACAACCTTATTGGGTGGCTATCATCATGGGCTGTATTACCGGTTCTGCGGGTGGTGTCATTCGCGATGTACTGCTCAACAACGAACCTGTGATTTTTCAACGCGAAATCTACGCTATGGCTGCTGTAGCAGGTGGCGTAACTTATTGGGGATTAGATAATTTAGGTATAGCGATTGAAGTAACAGTTATCGCTTCATTCTTGGTTACTTGTCTGATTCGTTTTCTGGCTGTGCGCTACCACTTGTCGTTGCCCACGCTGAAAGACGAGTAGGGCAGAAAACGCGTCAGAAGACGAGTAGGGGAGAGGTCCCCTACTTCGCCATTTCATAAATCGTTCGCATGGCTTGCGTGTCAATTACCTCCATAGCTCCTAAGGTAATCGTACCGCCACGAGAGCATTTATTCACCATTTCCTCGATTTCATCGGCAGTTATCTCACGAGCCAGGAGTTCATGGATATTGGTGGGCATACCAATCTTCCGATAGAAATCCTCGATGGCACGAATTCCTTTTTCAGCGATTTCATCGGGATGGGCGAAGTCGTTTTCAACACCCATCACATTCACGGCAAACTGCACGAAACGGCTCAGGTGCTTGTCTTTCACATAACGGGCCCATGAAGGCCAGATAGCAGCCAGTCCTGCACCATGAGTAACCCCAAACAGCGCACTCAGCTCGTGTTCCAGGCGATGGGTAGCAAAGTCTTTCTCCGTGCCGCATTCTGTCAGGTCATTATGTGCCAACGAACCAGCCCACATAATCTGTGCACGGTTTCTGTAATCCTCGGGATGTTCCATCACCACCAGTGCAGCGTCCTTGACCGTTCGCAGCAAGGCTTCAGCAATAGCGTCTGTCAGCGTCATATCCTCATATTTCGAGAAATAGCGCTCCATGGTGTGCATCATGATATCCGTCGCACCAGCTGCCGTCTGGTAGGATGGCAGGGTATAGGTGCGCTCCGGATTCATCACGACGAACTTACAACGGCACAAATCGCTATTGATACCACGTTTGATCAGACCTTCGTCCTTGGTAATCACACAGCTCGACGACATCTCAGAACCCGCTGCAGGAATGGTCAGTACGACACCGATGGGCATACAATCCGTCGGAGCGGCTTTTCCTGCCCAGAAATCCCACACGTCACCATCGTATTTCACGCCGTATCCAATGGCTTTCGCAGAATCAATCACGCTGCCGCCACCAACAGCCAGAATGAAGTCCACCTGTTCTTTTCTGCACAGCTCAATACCTTCCTGAACCTTTGAAAGCAACGGGTTAGGCACCACACCGCCTAATTCCACGAAATCCAGTCCGGCTTGGCGAAGCTGGTTTCTGACCACATTCAAGAGTCCTGAGCGCTCAGCGGAACCGCCACCATAATGAATCAAAATCTTCTTAGCACGATGAGCAACTATGAGTTCAGCGATTTTTTCTTCAGAACTCTTGCCGAAAACCACACGCGTCGGAGCGTAAAAATTGAAATCCTTAATCATATTCTTGTTTCGTTTTAGTATTTGCTTTTTTATTTCGTTTTAGTATTCGATTTGATTTTTTATTTTTCATCTGCAAAGATAACACATTCATTCAAATTATCCAAATGATTAGGATAGAAATATGGAATAAAAATTATTGATTATAATTTCTATTTATCATAATGCCTATTATTTGATGGAAATACTACTAAAATAATGTAATTTTTGAAGATTTTGTCATCTCTGCTTTGCAATTTGAAGTTTTTTTTGTACCTTTGTCGTCGTTTTTAACAAATCTGGGAGAATGGAAGCTTTCTTTAGGACACATCGGTACCTGGTTGAACATGTGAACGCGCCAGTTCGTCGCACATTGATGGACGAAATTAATTGGAGCGATCGTATGATTGGCATCAAGGGTACTCGTGGTGTTGGAAAAACGACATTCTTGTTACAGTATGCAAAGGAACATTTCGACACGCAAGACAAGAAATGCCTTTACATCAACATGAACAATTTTTATTTCCAAGGTCGTGGTATCGCCGATTTTGCTGGCGAATTTTGTCGTCACGGCGGTCGTGTCCTGTTGATTGACCAAGTGTTCAAACAGCCCAACTGGTCGCAGGAACTGCGTAAATGCTATGACCTTTATCCCCATTTGAAGATTGTTTTCACGGGCAGCAGCGTGATGCGACTGAAGGATGAAAATCCGGAACTAAATGGTATTGTGAAGTCCTACAATCTGCGCGGTTTTTCATTCCGTGAGTTTGTTAACTTGCTGACAGGCAATGATTTCCAACCGTACACGTTGGATGAGATTATACACAACCACGAGCGCATCGTGAAGCAGATTCTGCCCAAGATTTCTCCCAATCGCTATTTTCAGGATTATATCCACCACGGTTTCTATCCTTTCTTTCAGGAGCATCGAAACTACAGCGAAAACTTGCTGAAGACGATGAATATGATGACCGAGGTGGACATTCTGCTCATCAAACAGATTGAGCTGAAATATCTGACAAAGATTAAAAAGCTCTTCTATCAGTTGGCCGAAGGCGGTCCTAAAGCACCGAATATCAGCAAGTTAGCGGAAAACATAGAAACCAGTCGTGCTACGGTGATGAACTATATCAAGTATCTGACCGATGCCCGTCTGCTGAACATGATCTATCCCCTTGGCGAAGACTTCCCGAAGAAGCCTTCTAAGGTAATGCTCCACAACAGCAACCTGCTTTACGCCATCTATCCCATCCATGTTGACCGCCAGACGGCGATGGAGACGTTCTTCGTCAATTCGTTGTGGAAGGATCATAAAGTCAATCAGGACAGCCACGACAATTATTATACGGTCGACGGGAAATTGAAGTTCCGCATCTGTGATGCAGACGCCTATAATAAAATAAGGTACACGCCCGATATTATATATGCTCGGTATAATACCGAAATCGGCCGCGACAATCAAATTCCACTATGGCTACTGGGATTCCTCTATTGACGAGGACCGCTCCCCTACTCCATTATGAACGTTTTTAAACATCTTAGTAACAAATACAACAAATATTAGTTTTCATTTAATATCTATTCTAAACAAATGGCTAAAGAAAAGAAATTTATCACCTGTGATGGTAACGAGGCTGCGGCTCACGTGAGTTACATGTTCTCGGAGGTAGCTGCTATCTACCCCATCACCCCGTCTTCGCCTATGGCGGAGCATGTTGACGAGTGGGCTGCCCGTGGTCGCAAGAACCTCTGGGGTCAGACTGTCTCAGTTCAGGAAATGCAGTCAGAGGCTGGTGCTGCCGGTGCCGTTCACGGTTCGCTGCAGGCTGGTGCCCTCACCACGACATTTACCGCTTCTCAGGGTCTGCTCCTGATGATTCCTAACATGTACAAGATTGCCGGTGAGCTGATTCCTACCGTGTTCGACGTGTCTGCACGTACACTGGCTTCTCACTCGCTGTGTATCTTCGGTGACCATCAGGACGTGATGGCTTGCCGCCAGACTGGTTTTGCCATGCTCTGCGAAGGTGGCGTGCAGGAGGTGATGGACCTCACCGCTGTGGCTCACCTGGCTACCCTGGAGACCTGCGTACCGTTCGTCAACTTCTTCGACGGCTTCCGCACCTCTCACGAGTACCACAAGATTGAGCTCATGGACCAGGAGGACATTCGTCCCCTCGTAAAGGAAGAGTACATCAAGCGTTTCCGCGACCGTGCTATGTCGCCTGAGCGTCCTATCACTCGCGGTACTGCTGAGAACCCCGAGACTTTCTTCACACACCGTGAGGCCTGCAACCCCTACTACGACTCTGTTCCCGAAGTGGTTGAGAAGTACCTGGGTGAGATTTCTAAGATTACCGGTCGTGAGTATCACCTCTTCTCATATTATGGCGCTGAGGATGCTGACCGCATGATCATCCTGATGGGTTCTGCTACCGATGCAGCCCGCGAGGCTATCGACTATTTGAACGCCAATGGCCAGAAGGTGGGTATGATTTCGGTTCACCTCTATCGTCCGTTCAGCGTGAAGCACCTGCTCGCCAGCGTGCCCAAGACTGTGAAGAAGATTGCCGTTCTGGACCGCACCAAGGAGCCCGGAGCCAACGGCGAGCCTCTGTACCTCGACGTGAAGGATGCTTACTACGACGTAGAGGACCGTCCTCTCATCGTTGGTGGCCGCTACGGTCTGGGTTCTCACGACACTACCCCAGCCCAGATTATCTCTGTGTTCAACAACCTCGCTATGCCCGAGCCCAAGAACCACTTCACCATCGGTATCGTAGACGACGTGACCTTCACGTCTCTGCCTGAGGTTCCTGAGATTGCTCTCGGTGGCGCTGGCATGTTCCAGGCTAAGTTCTTCGGTCTGGGTGCTGACGGTACTGTAGGTGCCAACAAGAACTCAGTTAAGATCATTGGTGACAACACCGACAAGTACTGCCAGGCTTACTTCTCTTACGACTCCAAGAAGTCAGGAGGTTTCACCTGCTCTCACCTGCGTTTCGGTGATACACCTATCCGCTCTACCTATCTGGTAACCACACCTAACTTCGTGGCTTGCCACGTTCAGGCTTACCTCCACATGTACGACGTGACTCGCGGTCTGCAGAAGAACGGTCAGTTCCTGCTGAACACCATCTTCGACGCCGACGAGCTGGAGAAGTTCATGCCTAACAAGGTGAAGCGTTTCTTCGCACAGAACAATATCACCGTCTATACCATCAACGCTACCAAGATTGCACAGGAGATTGGTCTGGGCAACCGCACCAATACTATCCTGCAGAGCGCATTCTTCCGTATCACCGGCGTCATCCCCGTGGAGCTGGCTGTTGAGAAAATGAAGGCTGCTGCCCTGAAGTCTTACGGAGCTAAGGGTCAGGACGTGGTTGATAAGAACTATGCCGCTATCGACCGTGGTGGTGAGTACAAGCAGTTTACTGTTAAGCCCGAGTGGGCTAACCTGCCCGACGATGCTGAGAAGGTTGACGACGCTCCCGCATTCGTGAAGGAGGTTGTTCGTCCCATCAACGCTCAGGCTGGTGACCTGCTGCCCGTCAGCGCATTCACCAAGTTCGGCACTGTTGACGGTTCTTGGGAGGTTGGTACAGCCGCTTATGAGAAGCGCGGTGTGGAGGCCTTCGTTCCCGCTTGGAACAAGGACAACTGTATCCAGTGTAACCAGTGTGCTTACATCTGTCCTCACGCAGCCATCCGTCCGTTCGTACTGACTGACGACGAGCTGGCTAAGTTCGACGGCCTCGAGACCCTCGAGATGAAGGCTCCTGCCGCTATGAAGGGCATGCACTTCGTCATCGAGCCTTCTGTCCTCGACTGTCTGGGTTGCGGCAACTGTGCCGACATCTGCCCGGGCAATCCGAAGCTCGGCAAGGCCCTCACGATGGTTCCGTTCAACCCCGATGCTGCTGACATGAAGAAGATGGCTGCTGATTGGGATAAGCTCGTGAAGGTTCCTTCTAAGCAGAACCTCGTTGACATCAAGAGCAACGTGAAGAACTCTCAGTTCGCTCAGCCTCTGTTTGAGTTCTCTGGCGCTTGCTCTGGTTGCGGTGAGACTCCTTACGTGAAGCTGATTTCTCAGCTCTTCGGCGACCGTCAGATGATTGCCAA
>JAEEVW010000049.1 GCA_016291085.1 Prevotella sp. | reverse complement strand
GCAAAAAAAGAGTCCAACGATGTTACTCATTGAACTCTTTGCGGAGAGAGAGGGATTCGAACCCCCGGTACCTCTCGGTACGGTAGTTTTCAAGACTACTGTAATCGACCACTCTACCATCTCTCCAATGTTCTCTGACCTAATGGTCTGAGTGTGGCGTTGCAATCGTTTTCCTTGAAAGCGGGTGCAAAGGTACAAAAAAAATTAAAGATTAAACATTAAACATTAAAAATTTTTGTGATTTTAACTATTATTTGTACTTTTGTACCATGATTTATCCGCAGAACTACGAACAGAAGATAGGATTCGACGAAATACGTCGTATGCTGAAGGAGCACTGCCAAAGCTCGTTGGGACGGGAGAGGGTTGACGAAATTGCCTTCTCTGCCGATGCCAACGTGGTGAACGAACAGATGGCACAAGTGCGCGAAATGCGTCGTCTGATGCAGGCTCAAGAAAAGCCTGAGATGAACTATTTCTTCGATGTTCGTGAGTCCGTGGCTCGTATTAAGTTGGAGAACACGCACCTGGAGGAAGAGGAGCTGTGGGACCTGCGCCGTTCGTTGGAAACGATTGGAAAAATCGTAGATTTTTTGAATCGTCCGGCGGATGCGGAGAGAGAGGGATTCGAACCCCGATACCTTTATCCTACGCTGCATCGTTTGGCGGAAGATGTGATGACTTTTCCGGCCATGATTCGCCGCATTGACTCTATTCTGGACAAGTTCGGAAAAATCAAAGATTCTGCATCGATGACGCTGGCGGGCATCCGTCACGATATGGAGCAGACGGCAGGCTCCATCTCGCGTACATTATATACTATATTGCACGCGGCCCAACGCGAGGGTTTGGTGGCTCAGGACACGGCTCCGACGTTGCGCGACGGGCGACTGATGATTCCTGTGGCACCAGGCATGAAGCGTAAGATCAACGGTATCGTACACGACGAGTCGGCAACGGGAAAGACGGTATTCATCGAGCCTGCAGAGGTGGTGGAGGCGAACAACAAGGTGCGCGAATTGGAGGCCGCTGAACGGAGGGAGATTATCCGTATTCTGACTGTATTCTCAGACGAGTTGCGCCCCCATGTGCAGGAAGTGCTGGACTCGTACCGTTTTCTGGCTCAGATTGACCTGATTCATGCCAAGGCGGAGATGGCTGAGCAGATACAGGCCTTTGAACCCGAGGTAAAAGCCGAACCCACGATGGACTGGATTCGTGCCATCCATCCGTTGTTGCAGCGGTCGCTGGCGAAACAAGAGAAGAAGGTCGTGCCACTGGACATCAGGTTAGAAGGAGACAAGGAGACAAGGAGACAAGGAGATAAGAATATTGGCCGTCTCCTTATTATCTCCGGTCCGAATGCTGGTGGTAAGTCGGTGTGTCTGAAGACGGTGGGACTGCTGCAGTATATGTTGCAATGCGGACTGCCGATTCCTATTGGTGACCGTTCTACATGTGGTATATTCCGCAACATCATGATAGACATCGGTGACGAGCAGTCGATTGCCGACGATTTGTCGACGTATTCGAGTCATCTGCTGAATATGAAGAACATGATGAAGCAGGCCGATGGCCATACGCTGCTGCTCATCGATGAGTTTGGCGGCGGTACGGAGCCGGCCATTGGTGGAGCCATTGCCGAAGCCGTGCTGAAGCAGTTCTGGAAGAAGCAGGCCTTTGGCGTCATCACTACCCACTATCAGAATCTGAAGCACTTTGCCGAAGACCACCCAGGTGTGGTGAACGGCGCAATGCTCTACGACCGTCATCAGATGCAGGCGCTGTTCCAGTTGTCGATTGGTCAGCCAGGTTCGAGCTTTGCCATAGAGATAGCCCGTAAAACCGGTATTCCCGAGGAAGTGATCAACGATGCGTCGGAGATTGTTGGTTCGGAATATATCCAAAGTGACAAATATCTACAAGACATTGTCCGCGACAAGCGCTACTGGGAAGGCAAGCGTCAGACCATTCACCAGCACGAGAAGCGATTGGAAGCAACTGGAGAGAAGCTGGATGCCAGTCTGGAAGAAATAGAACGCGAGCGTAAGGCCATTCTGAACCGTGCCAAAGCGCAGGCTGAAGAGCTGTTGGCAGAGGCGAATCGTAAGATAGAAAACGCCATCCGAGAAATCAAAGAGGCACAGGCCGAGAAGGAGCAGACTAGGTTGATTCGTGAAGAGTTGCAGGAATTCCGCGAGCAGGTGCAAAACGACGATACGCATGGACTGATGAGCGAGGAGGACTTTGCCCGTAAGCTGCGTCAGATGCAGGAGCGCAAGGCCCGTAAGGAAAAGCGTAAAAACGAGAAGGGCGAGCAACAGAAGGCCGTCAGCGAGAAATTGGCTGAGCGCGCCAAAGCCAGCAAGGACGATGCCAACCGTCCATTGGCGAAGGGCGATACCGTCCGCATCAAAGGCACCAGCAGCGTCGGCGAGATAGAAGCCATTCAGGGCAAGCAGGTGACGGTCATCTTCGGAGGATTGCGAAGCAAGGTCAAGTTGGAACAGTTGGAAAGGAGTGAAAAAGTAAAAGTGAATAGTGAAAAATTTGCTTCCGCCACTGATAAGTACGCTCATCTGGCCATTCAGACGTCACACATGACGCGCGCCACGATGGAAGACCGCCGTCAGAACTTCCATCAAGACCTGGACGTTCGTGGTATGCGTGGCGATGATGCCATTGATACCGTGATGCATTTCATTGACGACGCCATTCTGATCGGGTTGAGCCGCGTGCGCATCCTGCACGGTACGGGTTCAGGCATTCTGCGCCAACTGATCCGTCAGTATCTGCATACCGTTCCGAACGTAAAAAATGCCCGCGACGAACATGTGCAGTTCGGTGGCGCAGGCATTACTGTAGTCGATTTGGAATAATGTTGGCGGTAAACGCCAACACAGCGGGCAGTCACTAACGCTAATATAGCGAGCAATCGTCAACGGCGACTGCGCTGAATCATCGTACGAATCTTACTGTTATATTTCGTTGCTGCCATGAGTTCCTCGATGGTCAGATGCATGCGATACTGCCAGCGGTTGTACGGGTCACTGGGCACGTTGATGCGCTCGTCCTGCGGATTCTTGCTGCGCAGTTCGCTGTCCATCGCCAGCCAGTCTTGCAACGACAGCAGACACAGCATCGACGGACAATACAGGTGGCGGGCAATGATTTCCTCGGCCAGATGAGCGGGCAGCTGTTCCGGAGCGCGACCTTCCTTCTGCAACATGGTGACATAGAACCGCTGACGGCGCTCAGGGCTTTCCTGCCACCAGAGGCGCAACGGAGCCATGTCGTGGGTTGAGATGGTACATACCGAACGGATGGGGTTGGCGTCGAGATGGGCAAACTCGAAACCTTGTTGCTTGGGCATCTGCTGGATTTCCAACGTGAGGATGCGCAACTGGTCCAGTACGGGTTCTACGCAGTCGGGCAACATTCCCAAGTCCTCGCCACAAACCAGCATGCGCGTCTCCTTCAGGATTTCCGGCAGGCGCTTCAAGGCCTGCTGACCCCAGAAGAACGAGTGGCGCTGGTAGAAATAGTTGTTGTAGAGTCTCAGGAAGGCATCCTTCTCCTCGCCAGTCAGCACGTCGAACACGGGTTCGTTGATGATGCCGATGCGCGGATGATACATGTCAGCCTCGTAGGGGTCTTCCACGAAGAGCACGTCGCAAACGAGTCGCATCAGTCCGTCGCGAATCCATAGGCTGTTCTCGTCGCGTCGATCGGCAAAGTAGTCGCTAATCTTGCGTTGTGTACTGAACTCATCGCGCAGGTCATACAGATTATAGGCCTTGCGGACGAGGAAGTTTTCACGAACGTATTGCGCATGAATGCCGAAAAGTTTGTCGATGAGCCGGTCGTTGATGAACGGGCGCGTGTAGAGTTCTTTGCGGAACGGCAGCCCGAAGTATTCTATCTCGGCAACGGTCAGCGGCAGCGAGGGCGAGAAATGTCCCAGCACACCGTCGACAGCATCGGCAGGAATCTCCCAGATGCGGAAGAATCCCAGCACGTGGTCGATGCGGATGGCGTCGAAATACTGCTCCATGTGGTGCAGGCGGCGACGGAACCACTTGACCAGTTCCGGTCCCCAATGATAGGTAGGGAATCCCCAGTTCTGGCCTTGTTGCGAGAAGACATCGGGTGGGGCACCAGTCGACGTCTCCATGTTAAACAGTTCCGGGTGCTGGCGCGTTTCCACACTGTCGCGATTGACGCCGATGGGCAAGTCGCCCTTCAGCACGACACCCTTCGAACGGGCGTAGTCGGCAGCGGCCTTCAGCTGCGTGTGCAGCAGATATTGCACGAAATAGGTGAAGTCCGGCGTAATCGTCGTCATCTGATTATGCTCGATCATCTGCGCCTTCCGCCATTCGGCATAGGACTTCAGCCAATCCTCATTGTCTGCGACAAATAATTTATAATCAGCTGATTCCAACGTTTTTTTACCCTGTTCCTCGAAGAGCGCCATCAGGTATTCGTTCTTCACGCGGTCAACGGCTTCATAGTCGCTATAGGGCAGGGCGTTCAGTTCCTGACGGCGACGTTTGAACTGCGTCATCGCCGTCTTTGAACGCAAAGCACCTGCGGCCTCCAAGTCCACATAATGTGGATGAAGAGCGCAGGTGCTGATGATGTTGTAGGGGTAGGAATCGTGCCAGTGGCCATCGGTCGTGGTGTCGTTGACGGGCAGCAGTTGTATGACCTTCATACCCGTCTCTACGGCCCAGTCGACCATTCGTCGCAAATCGCCAAAGTCGCCTACGCCATACGATTGTTTGCTGCGTAGTGAGAAGACGGGAATGGCCACACCTGCCGCTCGCCAAGTTTCCTCTGCCAGTCGCAGATGGCCTCCGTGCAGTACCAGCACTTGTCCTTCAGGAATTTCCTGTGATAAACCGTCTGGCGAACAGACGGGCACCGTGCGGTTGTCGCCTTCCTCCCACATCAGCAATTCGTGAGTCTTGGAGTCTACCACTACATATTTATACTCTATCGGCAACATCCAACCCTGGGCATTCACGGTGAGCAACCACTCGCCCTCGCCGGCATATTCCATTTTCAAATAGCGGCTGGGACTCCACGAACCGATGGCAGGATGACTGCCACAGACGGCCACGCATTGGCCTTTCTTCAGCTGTGGTGCCGAGACGCGGAACAGGATGGTGCGACGGAACAAGGGTAGGGGTTTGGCTTCTGCACGTTCGTCATGTTGTCGGCCCATCGTGGTGAGATAGGCTGAGGAATAGAGGTGCAGGGGCAAAGGACGGTCGCGCCACTGGTCAGGGAAGATGTAGTCCTTCGAGGCATCGAACGGGTAGATGCGAGGCACCATGTCCCATTCGCGGCGCAGCACGTCGCCATCGCCGTTCTCCACCTGGTAGGCATAGCTGATGTGCGACAGGGGATGATGGCGGCTCATCAGAGCGGCCGTTTCCAGCGTCCACAGCTCACCGTCGTCAGTCTGCATCAGCAGGTTCTGGTGACGAACGGTGCCGTCCTGACAGTGATAGTCGATGGCGACATGCAGGCTTTCGCCCCATGCAGTGTTGTAATGTATGGTAAACTTCAGTTTCATCTTATTAGTTAGTCTTGCAGCGCTACGGCGAAGTAAGCCTTCTTACCAGTCGGGGTGATACCCTGGATGTAAAGCACGGGTTCCTTCGAGGTCGATGCCGTCTTCACAGCTTCCTGCAGGTCGTCAATGGTCTTCATGGCCTCGTCATTCACACGCTGGATGATAAAGCCCTGAGGTACGCCGGCTTCCTTCAACTTACCGCCGCTGACCTTGGTGACTTCCAGACCATAGTTGATGTTCAGATGTTCTTTCTGTGCTTCGGTAACGGCACGGAACTGAGCACCCAGCACGTCGAGGTCAGCATTCTTTACCACTTTTGTATTGCCCTGCTCATTCTTCAGTGTCAGCGTCGTGGTCTTTTCCTTCTTGTTACGCATATACTTCACAGTAACTTTCTCGCCCGGGCTCTTCTGGGCCAAAATACCCTGCAGATCACCCATGGTCTTTACCTTCTGCCCATCGACGGCAATGATAACGTCTTCCTTCTCCAGTCCGGCATCGTCGGCAGCACCATCTTCAACAACCTTGTCGATGCGTACACCTTCCATCGTACCGTAGTCCTTCACGTCTTTCTCCTGATCCTTCATGGCGTCCACGTAGTCCTTCACGCTACCGCCCTGAATGCCAATCATCGCACGCTGGTAGGTTCCATACTTCTTGAAGTCGTCAACGGCTTTCTTCACGATGCTGGTGGGAATGGCAAATCCGTAACCGATGTTCGAACCGGTAGGTGAAGCCAGCATGGCGTTGATACCGATGAGTTCGCCACGGGTGTTCACAAGTGCACCACCCGAGTTGCCCTGGTTGATGGCAGCGTCGGTCTGAATCATCGAGGTAATGCCGCCAGTATTCATCGGACGGGCCTTAGCTGATACGATACCGGCAGTCACCGTATTGTTCAGTCCCAGAGGATTACCCACGGCCAGCACCCATTCGCCGACCTTCACGTCGTCCGAGTTGGCAATGACGATGGCGGGCAGATTCTTGGCGTCAATCTTGATGAGTGCCAAGTCAGTAGTCTTATCGGCACCTATGACACGGGCTGAATATTCCTTCGAGTTCTCGTTTAAAGTCACGGTCAGCTCGTCGGCACCGTCCACCACGTGGTTGTTGGTGACGATATATCCGTCAGCGGAGATGATGACACCCGACCCTGCTGCGGCACGCTTCGGGGTCTGAACTTGACGCTTGCGGCTGTTACCCTGTCCGTTATTGCCCTGTCCGCGTCCGAAGAAACCGCCGAAGGGATCTGAGAAGAAGTCCTCGAAGGGGTCGCTGTACTCTACGGTCTGAACCTTAGAATTAATGACCGACTTGATGTACACTACTGCGGGCAGCGACTTTTCGGCTGCATAAGTCAAATCTACGGGTTGTCCTGGTGTTGACGTAGCTGCTGCGGGAGCGGCCTGCGTCTGGTTGCACGATGCCGTTGAGAATGCGATGACCAAGAGGTACATGGCCGGCATCAAACTCTTTACAATCTTTTTCATGTTACTTTTTTTATTATTAAATGTGTTAAATGTTGCGTTCGTTATTTCGCGATGCAAATATAGGGTCAAAATTTGAAATAATGACAATCTGTCACGAAAAATTGTCGCAATTTAACACTTTCTCCCCGGTAGTTAACGGCTGTTAGAATTTAACGCTTAAAATGTGAAAAGACTGACAAAATTAACTATTCTGTCAGTCTTTAGTTGCGTTATTTTAATTATTTTTTGTATTATCTTGCCGATACGTATTTGTGCAGTGTCTTCCGGACTGCACCAGGACCAGCAAAGAGCTCTTTAACCATACCTTCTATCTGTTCGCCAAGACCAGCCTCATAGAGGTCGAGTCCGAAGACATCCTTACGGCTGTAGAGTTTCTTCAGGGGACTCCAATCCTGATTGGGTTTACTGATTTCCAATGGAGCCACGATGGCCTGCAACTCGTCGAGCATGGGGTCGGGCGAGCAGTCGAATGGCATACCATCGTCCTTGATACCCTTCAGATAGCGGGCATAGCCAGCCAGCGTCAGGGGAATGAGTACAAGGTTCGACTTGTCCAATCCACGGGCCACATACTTCTTCAGCGTCTCACCGAAGCGGATGGGCAACTTCTGCGAGGTGTCCATGGCGATGCGCTGGGGAGCATCGGGCATGAAGGGGTTTGGCAGACGGCGGTTGATGACAGCACCGATGAACTCGTAGGGATTCAGCACACCAGGATCAACGACCACGGGCATGGCCTCCATATAACCGATCTTCTGGATGAATGCACGCAGGTCCTCGTCCTGCATCTCGGCACTGATGAGAGTGTAACCCAGCATGCAACCGTAAATTGACATCGCCGTATGGAGTGGATTCAGGCAGGTGGTAACCTTCATGGTTTCTACCTTGTCGACCGTCTCACGGGTAGTATAGAGCGCACCGCCCAGGTCGAGTGGGGGACGGCCGTTGGTGTAGTTGTCCTCGATGACCAGATACTGCACCTCCTCAGCGTTCACAAACGGAGCAGTGAAGGTGTGCTTCTCCGTCTCAATGTAGTTGTTGTCCTCGAAACCGTCGGCAGCCAACAACTCCTTCACCTTCTCGTGCGGACGTGGGGTAATCTTGTCAATCATCGACCAAGGGAAGGTAATCTTCTTCTCATCCTTCAGATAAGCGAGGAAAGTCTCAGGCACCAGACCGTCCTTCACCCAGCGCTCTGCGTAAGCCATCACGCCAGCCTTCACCTTGTCGCCATTGTGTGAGCAGTTGTCCATCGACTGCACGGTGAGAGGCAGTTTGCCTGCCTCGAAACGCTCTAACAGCAATGCACACACCTTGCCCATCGCAAACATCGGCTTTAGTCCGCGTGCCAAATCTGCTTCGTTAAAAGTGTAACCCTTCTCCGTAATGGTAAATGAAATCATCTGCAGGCTCGGGTTTCTGAAAATCTCCACCAAGCGGTTCCAATCCTCGAATTGAGGGTCGGCTTTCAACGCCTCAGTCACGCAGGCAATGACCTTTTTCTCGATGCTACCGTCGGAGCACAGGTTGACACACAGCGACAGGTTACCATATGGTGCATATGCCTTGTCGATGACCTCGAAGTCGAAGGTCTCGGCCACGATGACACCACGGTCGTATTTGCCTGTGTTCAGGGCATCGTTCAGGATGGCTGCAGGAAAGGCGCGGAAAATGTTTCCTCCACCGAAATGCACCCATGTGGGCTCCTTGGCCGTCTTCTCGCGCAAGGATTTAATGTCAAACTTAGGAAGTTCATAGTCCTTGGCTTCCCATTCTGCGGCGTTGAACTGGCCGCTCAGTAAATCATTCAGTTTCATTTAGTAATAATTTGAAATATTAGAATTCCGGCATACTGGTATTATCCATCGGTTTGATGGCCATGCACTCCATCTCGATGAGCCAACCAGAGCGGCAAACGGGAGCATGGACAATGATTCGGGGCTTGTCGGGGAAACGTTCCTCGTAAAGTCGGCGTACCACATCGTAGTCGGCAAAGTCGCGCAGATAGACAATCATCACCGCTACCTCGTTGTAGGAAGTGTCGGCTTCTTTTAACAGTGCCTCAACATTGTCCCACATGCGGTGCGTTTGCTTGACGATGTCCTTCGGATGTTCAATCTGCCCCTTGTTGTTAATGCTTGCGGTACCAGAGATAATGACGTGACGACGGTCACGATAGTCAATATAGGTGCCGCGTTCGAAACTGACGCCATAGTCGCTGGTGCGGTTCAGATGGGTTGGGGCATACAAATAATGAATTTGTTCCGGATTGATGCCGGCGATGGCATAGTTGTCCATTTGCGTCATCACCTTGGCATCCTGAGCACGGCCTCCAATACCCGTCGAGGCAATGTAGTGGGTGTCTTCGGTCAATCCCTGTGTGAAGAATATCTTGTTGCGTGCTGCAACCACACCGCCGTAGTTCACGTCGACATCATTGACGAAGAGCCAGGTGCGGATGCAGTTGTCGGCCAGCGTACATCCCTCTTGAGCCAGTTGCATGATATATTCGTTGAAGAGCAGGCGGGTCTGGTATTCTGAGTTCTGCGCGGTGTTGTGAGCACTGGCATTCCACAGGTGGCGGAATTGTCCGTGAGCGGCTTCATAGAGTCCGCTGGGCAACAAACGGGTGTTGACATTGGACATCATATGTACCCACAGGCTAATCTTGCTGCCGTCGAGGGGAGCCTGTCCGATGATGCTCTTGGCACAGTCACTGGTATCGGCCAGCAGCACATCGTCAGCCTGATTGGCTACGTCGCTGAGGAAATATCGCTTCAGGACAGCTGTGGCTCCCTTCAGCTCTTGTCTCTTCAGCTGTTCGTAGCAGTCGAGCACGGCATCTAGCTGTTGCTGAAAGGTGCGTCCCTCGGCCCGGGCATGAATCATTACATGATATTCTGTAACCTCACCGTTGCCAGCGAAGCAGAAGATTTCAGCGTGTGCGTTATCTTGTTTAAATAGCTTATTCACTGGTGTCTTCTTTATTCTTTGATGTTAGGTTCTTCGAGTCCGATGCCCTTCTTCTTATCTACTGCTTTCAGCACGAAGCCAAGCAACAGGGCTGCTACGCCGAGACTTGCCAGCATGATGAGCGGGGCGGTATAGTCGAACTTAGTGGGATCGGTTACTCCGGGATTCGTGGCATCGAGCACCTTGCCGATGAGCAGGGGAAACAGCCACAGGCCAATGTTCTGAATCCAGAAGATGAGGGCGTAAGCCGAACCGATGACTTTCGCGTCTACGAGCTTAGGCACTGAGGGCCACAGCGATGCCGGTACGAGCGAGAACGAGCTGCCCAGCACGAGGATAGTGGCGTAGGCAATGATGATGCCTCCGACGGCTGATCCCTTGAAGAGCGGCAGGATGAAGGCGAATGTCAGATGGCAGGCAATGAGCAGCAACGAGCCCAGAATGAGCATGGTGGCAGCCTTACCCTTATGATCTACGTAGGAACCCAGAATCGGTGTGATGAGCACGGCCAACAGGGGGAATACGGCGAAGATAGACTCTGCCGACTGGCGCATATAACCCATATAACAATAGGTGACGAGGGCAATGATGCTGATGGCGAGCATGCCGTATTGGCGACTCTTCTGCTTCTGGAAATTACTGGCAAAACCAAAGCCTGCTACCAGCAGCATGATGACGTATTGGATGATGGTGACGCTGCTGGATGCCCAGAACGAATCCTGTGCGGGCTCTGTCAGCGTGAGGTTGCACTGCAGCATATTGACGGCATACTTCTGGAAGGGGAAGATGGCCGAATAGTAGAGCACGCAAAGCAGGGCAACGAGCCAGAAACCACTGGATGTAAGAATCTGTCCGAGGTCGCTGATCTTGAAGGGATCGTCCTTCTCTTCAGCTTCTCCTGTCTGGCTGTCCAGCTTCTTATCCATGAAGAAGTAGACGATGGTCATGATGAGTGCAATGCACATCAGGACAACGCCAAATGCAACGGAACGGCTGACGCTGATGCTACCGCCCAGCTTGGCGAAGAACGGCGAGAAGATCATGCAGGTGGCTACTCCCAGACGAGCCAGCGCCATCTCTGAACCCATGGCCAAAGCCATCTCACGGCCTTTGAACCATTTCACGATACCTCGGCTGACGGTGATACCTGCCATCTCACAGCCGCAACCGAAAATCATGAATCCGCAGGCAGCAAATTTGGCCGATGCGGGCATGCCCTGATAGAACGGCGATACACCCAACTCGTCAAAGACGGGGATGTAGTTGAGGTTGTTGGTAAACCATGTCTCGAGTCCTGTGCCCATAAAGCTTTCGCTGACGGCATACCACTTGATGATGGCTCCGACAAGCATCACAGCTGCCGAGAGAATGGCAGTGAAGCGTACGCCCATCTTGTCGAGGATGATACCGGCGAAGATGAGGAAGAACACGAATACGTTGAGGAATACCTCTGAACCTTGCATGGTACCGAAAGCTGTTGAGTCCCAACCGCGGGTTTCTTGCATCAGGTCCTTGATGGGCGAGAGGATGTCCATGAAGATGTAGCTGCAGAACATGGCAAGTGCCAATAGCAGCAGGGCGGTCCACCGCATGCCGGCAGAGTCGCGAAGCGTTTTTTGAATTGCTTGAGTCATTATTTTATTTTTTTTCGTTATTTCGATATTATGTTATTACGGGATGATGTGATTTCGAAGTATTATTTCAGCCAGCGGTCGAGCCAGTCGAAGAATGTACGCTGCCAGAGGATGCCGTTTTGGGGTTTCAATACCCAGTGGTTCTCATCGGGAAATACGAGGAACTCAGCGGGGATACCTTTCATGCGAGCAGCATTGAAGGCTGACATGCCCTGGGTGTAGTTGATACGGTAGTCCTTCTCGCCATGGATGCAGAGAATGGGCGTGTCCCACTTCTCCACCATCTTATGCGGTGAGTCATGATAGGTCTTCTTGGCATTAGGCATCTGCGGACGATGCCAGTAGGCCTCGTCATATTCCCAGTTCGAGAACCAGTTCTCCTCGGTTTCGGTGTACATAGCAGCCAGGTTGAAAGCACCGTCGTGGGCAATGAATGCCTTGAAGCGCTTCTCGTGGATGCCAGCGAGGTAATAGACAGAGAATCCACCGAACGAGGCACCTACTGCACCCAAACGGTTGCGGTCAACGTAGGGCAGACTGTCGGCAGCGAAGTCGATGGCTGCCAAATAGTCCTGCATGCACTGACCGGTCCAGTCGCCCGAGATTTCTTCCTTCCACTCCTGTCCGAATCCGGGCAGTCCGTGACGGTTGGGAGCCACGACGACATAGCCATTGGCTGCCATCATCTGGAAGTTCCAGCGGTATGACCAGAACTGGCTGACGGGCGACTGCGGACCACCCTCGCAGAACAGCAGAGTGGGGTATTTCTTGCCTTCCTTGTAGTTGGCGGGAAGCATGACCCATACCAGTTCCTTCTTGCCATCGGTGGTGGGCACCCAGTACTGCTCCATCTTTCCCAGAGTGAGCTGGTCAAGGATATGGTCGTTCTCGTGGGTCATCTGCCAAGTCTCGGCGGATGCCTTGTATGTCTTGTCCTTGGATGCCTTGGCTGAAACGGAGAACCTTCCAGAGGGCTGCACATAGTAGATGTCTGTAGGATGGCTCAGACTCTGTTGAGTAGCAATTAGGACGTTGCCCTTGTTGGCCATTTGGAGAGAAGTCCAGTCGTGCCAGCCTTCAGTGAGTTGGAAAACGTGTCCGGAGTGAAGCACGGTGTACATGTTGCAGCAACCTTCCCACACACTGAGGAAATAGAGGCGGGGAGAGGTGAGTGTGTACTTCTTGCCGCTTCTGGCCTTGACATCCTTGTCTGCCCTCCCTTCATAGGGTCCCCAGCAGAAGGCATCGACGTCGCTCTTCCAGTCGACATATTCCTTTTCTCCCGTTGCCAACTCGTAGATGCAGAGACGGTTCAGGTCGGCCTCGTATCCGTCGCGCTCCATAGATAGCCAGGCAATATACTTGCCATCGGGCGAGAACTGCGGGTTCTGGTCGTAGCCTACGTTGTTCTTCAGGTTCTCGGGGCTGTTGACAGCCTGCACTCTCAGCGTGACGGTGGGGTCACACTTTGGAGCCACATAACCGGCAGGTTTGCAGAGATTGCGCGTGGCCTTTGTGGCTATATCATACAGATAGATGTCAGAATCGGTGGAGATGCTGTACTCGAGTCCGGTTTTCTTGCGACACGTGTAGGCAATGGTCTTCGAGTCGGGACTCCATGCCAACTGCTCGATGCCACCAAAGGGTTCCATGGGGCATTCATAGGGTTCGCCATCCAAGATGTCAAACATGTCAGAACCGATGGCAAAACCATCGCTCACAGTAGCGACAAACGGGTGCTGGATGCTTTCCACATAGTGGTCCCAGTGACGATACATGAGGTCGGTGACGCGACGACCGGTAGCCTTGGGCAGGTCGCTGGGATTCTCCTTGATGACTTCGTGGAAGGGGATGCTCTTCAGAATGATGACCTTCTTGCGGTCGGGCGAGAACTTGAAACCCTCCACCTGCCCGTCAGTCTTCGACAGTTGTTTGCGGTCTGTGCCGTCCAGCTTCATGCTCCAGATCTCACCGCCAGAGATGAAGGCGATAGTCTCGTTGTCGAGCCATGTGGGGTCGGTCTCGTTCTTGCTGCCAGTGGTCAGCAGGCGTTGATTGCTGCCTTTGCTGTCGCAGTTCATTACGTAGAGAACCTGATGGCTCTTGTTCTGTTTAACACTATAGTATCCCACTTGATAGACCACATGCTGGCCGTCAGGCGATGCCTCGTAAGAACTGATGCGTCCCATGGCCCACAGGGCCTCAGGAGTCATCATGCGACTGGTCAGTTTAATGTTGCTTTTTCCTATCACGTCGTTCTCTGATGTCTTACTTGTAGCGGGCATTGCCAGTAGCAGAACCGCCACGAAAGTCAATAATTTTTTCATAATTATTAAATATTTGCGTGCAAAGGTACAAAAAAAAACAAACTTTTGCGTGAAAACACCAAACTTTTTGTATCTTTGCAACGAAAAGAACTAACAAGTCTACTTTTATGAACAAGTTAAGACATCTTCGTGCTACTGTGACATTGCTTATCGCAACGTTGTGTTTGTTGTCGTGCCGCAATGCCCACCAGCGTGAAGTGCGTGCCAGCCATGCCGACAGCGTGATATTTGCTGTTGGTGTCACGAAGGACTATGAACGCATGCGTGTTGTAACGGACAGTTTTGAAATGACTGGCGACATCTCTGCGTTGAATGCCAATCGTTGGCGTGGCGTGTCATATTACCGTCAGGGACAATACCGTATGGCTGAGATATGCTATCGTAAGGCATTGGATAACCCGGTCAAAAACGACCTTGACCAGTTGAGCTACAACAAGGTGACACGCCGTCTGTCCGAGTTGCTGCTGGTGAGGGGTGACTTTGAAGGTTCTTTGCAAATAGCAATTCCTGCCGTGAAGAAAATGGACGAAACGGGAATCGGCTCAGACATCGACTATGCGATTTTGCTCAACAATATCGGCTGTTGTCAGTTGAATCTGGGTCAGGACAAAGAAGCCAACGAGAGCTTTATCACTGCCCGAGGACATTATGCCAATCGTTGGCAGACAGACACCACAGGCCGTGGCTTCCAAGAGGCTGTTATCGGTACGGTCTATACCAGTCAGGCCTATATCAACACCCGTCGCTATGCCGAGTCTATTTACTGGATTGACCGTACGGAGATGTTGCTCGAAAAATACCGTCAGCGCCCGGATGCCCGCACCGAGTATTTTGATGAATATCAGGGCCGTATAGAGATTATGCGAGCCGTTGCTTTATCCAAACTGGGCAAGAAAGAAGAGGCTGCAGCGGCTTATGACCGTTTTCTGGAAACCAGCTATGCCGAGACTCCAGCTGGCCGCATCAATGCCAACGACTATCTGACTGTTGCCGAGCGCTATCATGAAGCAGCCTATAACTATCGTTACCTGGATCAGGCGCTCAATGAATGGGGCATGGAACTCTCGTTGGAGAATATCCAGTTGTTTATGCTGCCCAAATACCATGCTAACGAGATGGCAGGACGCTTCGATTCTGCTCGTGTGGAAGGTAAGCATATTCTGTCGGTGCTCGACTCGGCCATTACGGGACAGAAGATCAGTGCCATTGCCGAGTTGGCGACTATCTACGACATGCAGGGCAAGGAGGCGGAAATAGCGCAGAAAGAGATGGACCTGACCAAGCAGCGCTTGCTGGCAACAGGTGTCGCCCTTTGTCTGCTCACCACTTTCTTTGTTATTTTCACGCTCCACAAGCGCAAGGCTACTCACCGTTTGCAAGAAGCCCATGGACGATTGGAAGAAGCCCACGCCAAGCTGAAAGTGGCTTACGACCAGCTGGAGGAGACGACACAGATCAAGGAGCGCATTCAAAGTGAGTTGCGCATTGCCCGCGACATTCAGATGTCGATGGTACCGAATATCTTCCCCGACCGTGATAATATCGACATGTATGCTGCTATGACACCCGCCAAGGAGATTGGTGGCGACCTCTATGGCTATCAACTGTTGGGCGACGAGCTTTATTTCTGCTTGGGCGACGTCGCAGGCAAAGGCGTACCAGCCTCGCTGTTTATGGCTCAGGCAAACCGCATGTTCCGTACCCTGGGTTCAGAGCACATGAAACCTGCCGATATTGCCACTCGTATGAATAATGCGCTGACCGATAATAATGAACAGGGCATGTTCGTTACTATGTTTATGGGTCTGATTGACTTGAAGACTGGGCGCATGGACTATTGTAATGCCGGACATAATCCTCCTGTATTCGGTTATCCTCCCCAGTTCATGGAGGTAGAGTCGAATGCTCCTATCGGTCTGTGGCCGGGGCTTGAGTTCGTTGGCGAGACGATTGAGAACATCAAGGGCACCCCGCTGTTCCTCTATTCTGACGGACTCAACGAGGCAGAGAATAAGGAACAGGAACAATTTGGCGACGATCGCATCCTCGAGATACTGAGCGACAAGTCGTTAGACTCTGCCAAGAAAGTGGTCATGAGGCTGATGGACGAGGTAAACAAACATCGTAACGGCGCTGAACCGAATGACGACCTGACGATGTTGTGCCTGCGTATTGACTAAGAAAAAAAGAAGTGACTTCTAAAACAGGAGTCACTTCTTTGTATCTCTTTATTTAGAAATCACTTCTTCATGTCGAAACCAAGACGGATGCCGTCGTAGTTCTTGCTGAGGTCACCCACCTTCTGTACTGTGCTGTTACCGCTGAACATAGCCACAGTCTGCAGGACGGTCAACAGTTTCTTCGACTCAAAAAGCAATGCAATGCCACCGTATTCGCGCTTTGCATAGCAGTTCACGGAGAGCAGCAATCCCTGCATCGTCACTTTGGCCTGCGATTCGTCGTAGCTCCATGTACCGCCAAAACTCTTTCCGGCTATGGTAGCCTTGAAGGTCTTGTCTTCATTGAACACGACGGTGGTATTCTGCGACGTGATGCCAACCTGCTGGAAATAGGGTGACAGCTCCTGTTCTATCTTGGTGGCAGCCACCTCACCGCCAGCCTTGGCCAACAGGTTCTCACTGGTGAATGCCACGCCCGGGCTGTCGTAATGCCACGAGCCGATGAGTCCACGTTCCGTCACTTTGTCGAGTCCGATGACACTGGTGAAGATGTTGCCGACAGTACCTCCACTTCCGATAGTCTGCAATGCAGTACACGATGAAACGGTAGCGACTGTCAGCGCCAACAGACAAAGCGACGCAACGCTAATCATGATCTTTTTCATACTGTTTCAGTTTTTATAGTGAATGATAGTTCTTCCTTGTCTGCGGCTTTGTCGATAACGATCGTCGTTCCGTCGGAAAGGTCTTCGTTGACAATCATCTCCGAGATGCCGTCCTCGATATATGTCTGGATAGCTCGCTTCAGCGGACGGGCACCGAATTGCACGTCGTAGCCCTTTTCTGCCACGAACTGCTTGGCTTCGTCGCTCAGTTCCACCTGGTATCCCAAGTCACTGATGCGCAGGAAGAGCCCCTTCAGCTCAATGTCGATAATCTGCTTGATGGCATCGAGGTCCAGCTGGTCGAAGGTAATGATTTCGTCCAAACGGTTCAGGAATTCCGGCGAGAACTGCTTCGACAGTGCTTTCTGCACAATCTGGCGGGCGTGTTCCTTATCCTGTTCGTTCAGCATCAGTGCCGACGTGTTGGTGTTGAATCCCACGCCGCGTCCGAAGTCTTTCAGCTGGCGTGTACCGGCATTCGAGGTCATGATGATGACGGTGTTCCGGAAGTCCACGAATCGTCCGTTGCCATCCGTTAAACGACCTTCGTCCAGCACCTGCAGCAACAGGTTAAAGACGTTGCCGTGAGCTTTCTCGATTTCGTCGAGCAGTACGATGGAATAGGGGTGGCGGCGCACGCGTTCCGTCAGCTGGCCGCCCTCTTCATAACCCACATAGCCCGGAGGAGCGCCAATCAGTCTCGACACGTTGAACGACTCGGTATATTCGCTCATGTCGATGCGTATCAGAGCGTCGGCAGAACCGAACATAAACTCTGCCAGTTTCTTGGCCAGATAGGTCTTTCCCACACCGGTCGGTCCCAGGAACATAAAGGCTCCGATGGGGTGGTTGGGCTCTTTCAGTCCTACGCGGTTGCGCTGAATGGCACGCACCATTTTCTCGATGGCTTTGTCCTGTGCTATGATGTGAGATTTCAGCTCCTGGGCCATACCCTTCAGTCGGATACCCTCTTCCTGTGCCATGCGCTGTACGGGCACACCACTCATCATCGATACGACTGCTGCCACATCCTCTGCTGTCACTTCCTCGCGGACGTCCACCTCGCCGTTAAGCCATTTCTGGTTCAATTCCTGCAATTCGTGTTTAAGCACCATCTCGCGGTCACGGTATCTGGCTGCCAATTCAAAGTCCTGATTGCTGACGGCCTGGTTCTTGTTCTCATTCACCTCCTTGATTTCCTTTTCCTTTTCGGTAATCTCGGGTGGAATGTTGGCATGCTGCAGATGCACACGCGAACCCGTCTCATCCATGGCGTCGATGGCTTTGTCGGGCATGAAACGGTCGTTGATGTAACGGGCTGTCAATTTGACACACGCCTCGAGGGCGTCGTCCGTATAGTTCACGTGGTGGTGATACTCATAGCGTCCTTTGACGTTCTTCAGTATCTGGAGTGTCTCTTCGTCGGTGGTGGGTTCTACCAGCACCTTCTGGAACCTGCGCTCCAAGGCACCGTCTTTCTCAATTGAATTGCGGTATTCGTCCAGCGTGGTGGCTCCGATGCATTGTATGGTGCCACGGGCCAATGCGGGCTTCAGAATGTTTGCGGCGTCCATCGTACCGGCTGCCGAACCAGCTCCGATCATGGTGTGTATCTCGTCGATGAAGATGATGATGTCGGGATTCTGTTCCAGTTCCTTTACCAGCATCTTCATGCGCTCTTCGAATTGTCCGCGATACTTGGTGCCGGCCACAACGCCCGTCATGTCCAGTGTCACCAGACGTTTGTTGAAGAGCATGGGCGAACAGTGGCGCGAGGCAATCATCTGGGCCAGACCCTCGACGATGGCACTCTTGCCCACACCGGGCTCTCCGATCAGGATGGGGTTGTTCTTCTTGCGGCGTCCAAGGATTTCTATCACGCGCTGTATTTCCTGCTGACGGCCCACACAGGGGTCTAGCTTCGATTCCAGGGCCAGCTGTGTCAGGTCTGTACCGAAATTGTCCAGCGCGGGTGTCTTCGATTTCGTCTGTCGCGTCTGGGTCGTTGTGGCTTTTCCAACGGAAGAACCGCCGGACGCACTGCCGGAAGCGTCGTTCTGCTCCTCTTCTTCGTAATCCTCCTCGGGTAGTCCTATACCGTTTTTGACGCTGAGCATGTTCAGGGCGTCATCATAGTTCATGTTGTTCATTTCCAATACTTGTTTAGCTCCGTTTTCTGCTGCATCGTGCAGAATGGCAAGCAGCACGTGTTGTTCTTCCACACACGTCGTGCGTTGCAGACGGGCTTCCAGCACCGCCAGTTTCAGAATATTGCTTGCATGGTCGTTTAACACTAATTGTTGTGCGTAGATCGGTCTTCCTATCTCGTCGTTCCGCACGCGGCTCTCCAGTTCGCTCTTGACGTTTTGCAGGTCGATGTCGAGCCGCAGGAACAAGTCCATGATCGGTCCGTCCTTCATGCGCAACAGTCCAAGCAACAAGTGCTCAGGAGCCACGTTCTGGCTGGCCAGACGTGCGGCTTCTTCGCGCGAGAATGCGAGAATCTCGGATACTTTTGGTGAAAATTGACTAGTCACTATATTTACTATTTGACGATTTACTATTTACGATTTATTGAATGGGTTACAAATTCCGTGCCAAAAATTTCTGATGTGTAATAATGACAGGCAGCTCTTCCCGGTAGTGTGTCACCATAATCAGGGTTTTGTTCCGTCGTTGGCAGAACGCTTCTATCACGTCCTTCACCACTCGGCGGTTCCACAGGTCGAGCCCGTGCAGCGGTTCGTCCAGAATCAGCAGCTGGGGGTCTTTCACGAAGGCACGCGCCAGCAATACCAGTCGCTGTTCGCCACTCGACAGTTGCATGAAGGGGCGTTCAGCGAGGTGTCCGATGCCGAAGATGTTCATCCACCAGCGACAGGTGGCATAGTCCTGCTCGTTGGGTACGGCATAGAGTCCGATGGAGTCCATCATGCCGCTGGCCACAATGCGGATGCAGGGCAGGTTGCGCTTATACGAACGGTGCATCTCGGGCGACACATAGCCGATGTGCTTCTTGATGTCCCAGATGCTCTCTCCCGAGCCGCGAGGCCTGTCGAACAGCGTGATGTCGCAGGCGTAGCTCTGGGGGTTGTCGGCACAAATCAGCGAGAGTAGGGTAGACTTGCCGCTGCCGTTTTGTCCCAGCAGTGCCCACCGCTCGCCGTTCATGACGGTCCAGTCCAGGTCCTTCAGAATGGTACGCTCGCCATAGCGGATGCTGACGTGCTTCATGTCTACCACCCGCTGGCAGTCGTAGTCGTTGTCGTGGTAGGGAAGCGACAGTATCGCTTCATACTGCTCGTTCGTCAATACGTGCTCGGGGATGGTGTCTTGTGGCGACATCTCGATGGTTTCCGTCACGAAGTCGGGCACGTCGTCCGTCTTGGCTATGACGAGCACGATTTCCATGTCGCGTTCCTTGGCCAGCACGAGCAACAACTCCTTCAGCTGGTCTCGTGTCTCGGCATCCAGTCCGATGAAGGGGTTGTCGATGATCAGCAGGCGCGGATTGGCAAACAGCGTCTTCGTCAGCTGGAACTTGCGCAACTCACCGCTCGACAGCGTGATGATGTATTTGTCCAGCAGACCGTCCATGTGGAACATCCGGTACAACTGTTCCTTCATCCGCTGACGTTCCTCGGTGTCGTCGCCAGCCAGCAGATAGGCTCGCTGCAACAGTTCACCCACCGTGGGCGTCTCGTGGTCGATGTCGTGCTGGTTCCACCGCAGTTGCAGGTAATACTGGCTGTCGACGTTGGGACCATAAGAATCGGAGAATGCAATATAGCGCACGCGGTCCGAGGCCAGCGTCTTGCGCAGCTGGTCGATGTATTGTGTCTTACCGCTTCCATTGCGGCCAATTACAGCCTTAACCTTCATATCTCTTACCTCTTACTTCTTACCTCTTACTTCTTACCTCTTACATCATACCTCTTACCTCTTACTTCTTACCTCTTACATCATACCTCTTACATCTCACTTCTTCACCCTCTCTTTGTTTTTCGTCACGAAGTCCTTCCAGCCCTTGTAGTGCGCCTGACTCTCCGGACGGTTCATCTGCATGAAGTGACAATACGCGGCACCCAGGGCATCCGTGGCATCCATGAATTTCGTCAGCGCTTCCTTGTCGAATTTCAGCAGCCGCTGCAACATGCCTGCCACCTGCTCTTTCGACGCAGCACCGTTGCCCGTGATGGCCATCTTGATTTTCATCGGGGCATATTCGTGCACGGGCACTCCGTGGTGAATGGCGGCAGCAATGGCCGTTCCCTGTGCGCGACCCAGTTTCAGCGTCGTCTGCACGTTCTTCTGCAGGAAGGGGGCCTCGATGGCCATCTCATCGGGCAGGTATCCGTCGATGATGCCTGTCACGCGCTCGAAGATATGTCCCAGCTTCAGGTATCCGTCGCCGAACTTACGCAGGTCGATAACACCCATCGTCACCATTTCAGCCTTGTTGTCCACGACCTTGATGACGCCATAACCCATGATGTTCGTACCGGGGTCTATGCCTAATATTACTTTCTCCATGGGTTCTGCGTGAGTGGGGTTAATGGTTGGCGCAACGGCACGCTGGTCTTCTTCGGACGTTTCTGGACAGCCTGACTCTCGTTGCCATAGCGGTCTACGGCGGTCACGGCGTAATACAGCGGTCGGGCATGCTGTCGGCGGGGCACGGTCAGCGTCTTCCACAGGTAGCGCGTCGCCAGCAGGTTCTCAGGATTCTCCGTGTCTACGGGCGATTCCGTCGATGCATATATATTATATAATAGGTAGGGCCCGTCGCTGCGGTCCGTCGCGCCGTTCCATGTCAGCATGTCGCCCTGCAGGGTATGAGCCACGTCGAGTGTCGTGGGGGCGGTGGGTGCGATGCGCTGAGCCCACGTCATGGGGGGTATCAGCGCGGGATGGCGGTCGAAACGGCTTACGAAGTCGTAGATGCCCTTGACGTTGTCCAGCAGGAACTTGGCTCGGAAGTAGCAGTGTCCGATGCCCAGGCTGCGTGTCACGTTCAGTTGGCGCTCCACCTCGCTCAGCGGCCAGTTGCGCTCTCGGGGGTGCAGCATGTAGATGCCCAGTCCGCTCACGATGGTGCGCCCGTAGCTCTGTTCCTGCCAGTCGATGGCAAAGGGGTAGAAGTTGTTGCCTTGGAAATACATCATCGGATACAACTGGTCCATCAGTCCATCGCGCAACCATCCCTGGGCGTCCTGTGCCACCTGACGGCGGGCGTTCCAACCCTTCGAGGAGTAGCGCGCTAAATCGTCGTATTTACCTATGGGCGAACAACTTATCTTCACCCAAGGCTTGTATGCCTTCACCTTCCGGTTGATGGCCCTGACGATGTCGGTGATGTATTTGGCCGACTTCGTTCCGCGCCACGTCTCGGGGTATCGGATGTAGTCCAGATGAATGCCGTCGATGTCGTATCGGCTCACGATTTCCTCGCAGATGTTCGTCAGATAGTCTGCCGTACCCGCGCGTTCCGGATTCATATATCCCTCCTCACCAATCTTCATGACCAGCGAGGGATAGTTGCGACGAAGCTGCTGACAACCATACGAGTTCCATTTCCCGATGGGGATGGTTACCACCCAGGCGTGCAGCTCCATGCCGCGGCGATGGCATTCGTCGATGGCATACTGCAGGGCGTCGTAACCCGGACTCCTGCCCGGCTTGCCGCTCAGACAACCGTCCCAGGGCTCCAGTCCGGAGGGATAGATCGTCGTGGCACGCACGCGGGTCTGAAGCATCACCGTGTTCACTCCCGCCTTCTTCAGACGGTCCAGCATATCGGTCAACTGTCGTTTCTGCACGCTAATTCCCATGCCGTCGTGGGCATAGCTCGTGGGCCAGTCAATGCCCCCGATGGTCGTCAGCCACACGGCACGAACCTCGTACTTCGGTTCGCCCATCGCCACCACCGAAACCACCAGCAGAAACAATATGCTAAGTATACTCTTTTTCATTTCTGAATGCAAATCTGAATGCAAAGGTACGAATAATAAGTGAAAAAAAGAAAGATTCCTCGCGGAATCCTTCCTTTTTCTCATTTTTTCATTTTTAGACTACGCTCCCTCGAAGCCGCTGGGGTCGTCGGCACCGCCGTCGCTCTTGACGAACTGCTTGGTGGTCACCTCGCTGGACTGGCCGTCCTTGATGGCGATGGCCTTCAGAGTTACCGATGAGCTCACGGTGATGGCCTCTGTGTACAGCGTGCTGCTGGCCGTAGGCGTAGAGCCGTCCGAGGTGTAGCGAATCTCTGCGCCGTCAGGACCGCTCATGGTCACCTGTGTCGACGTGGTGAACGCCGCCTCACCGCCAATGGTCGGAGCCGCTACGCCAGTCGTGATGCTACCACTGCCACCGCTGTTACCACCGGAGTTTTCACCGCTGTTGCCGGAATTTCCGGAATTTCCAGTCTGTTCGGACTCACCACTTCCTCCCTTGGCTGCGGCGATCTCGGCCTTGGCCTTGTCTGTCCAGGCGAACTTGGCAGACTTCTTCAGCTCTTCGCGGGTGAACTCGCCGGTCGACTGAGCCAGCAGCTTGATGGTCTTCACGGCAGGACCGGTCTTGGCGCCCTCGGCCATCGTGCCCAGCGAGG
>JAEEVW010000048.1 GCA_016291085.1 Prevotella sp. | reverse complement strand
TCTGCATGGTGCTCTGGTTGAAGGCTGCGGGATAGGAGAAGCGCTTGTGGTTGAAGATATAGTAGGCATTGAACCCGGTGATGCCCACACTGAGTCCGTCGAATTTGACATCCTCGAGCATGCCGGTATTGACATTCTTCCCCAAGTCGACGTTGCGAATCCGATAGTCGCTGCCCGTACGGCGGTAGAACAAGTCGACGCCTAGCTGTGCAGCATAGAAGCTAAAGTCGAATTCCCGTTTACCATTGCTGAATTTCAGACTTTTCAAGTCGATGGTGTAACCCAGGAAAATCCATCGCCATCCGAAATACGGGCCGAATTTGAACGATGGAGCAGGAGCAAAGGTCACCGACTGTTTGTTGTCGGTGGTGGAACTGAGCCGATAGATGTCGTAGTTATAGGTTCCCTGCACCATCAAGGCCCAGTTATAATGCTGTGGTTCGACGTAGTTGGTGTCGATTTCCGTAAACTTACGAAGCGTACGTTTCAACCAGGACTCTTTCTGGGGAAGTTCGTGTGAGGTCAGCGTGTCCGATGTGGATGGGTCGTTAGCTTGCAGGCTCAGACTCATCATCAGCAACAGTATCGTCAGCACCTTCCTCATCGCACCATCAGGTTAGAATTTTCCCAGAATGCGGTCCAAAGCCCAGTTGACGGGCGTGGCCGAGACGCTGGTACACTCGCAGACGCCAATGCCCTGCAGATGTTCGATAACATTCTTGATAATCGGAAACTGAACATAAGGGGGATTAGGCACTGCAATGCTCTCTTCACCATAGAGCGTATGGAGACGGATGGGCTGATAGTCGAAGACAGAAAAAGACACCGAGCCGCGATCGCCCACCAGGTCGATACGATCCTCGCGGGCCGATTCGTGGGCCACAAAGCACCAAGAGCCGGAGCCGGGCAGTCCGTTTTCGAACTCGAAACAGGCACTGACCGAGTCCTCGGCCTTATATAATCCGCCACGATTGGCATGAATGCCACGAGCCTCGATGATGACACCAAACAGGTGTTGCAGCAGGTCGAGCTGGTGAGGGGCCAAATCGTAGAAATAGCCGCCACCGGCAATGTCGGGCTGCAGGCGCCAAGGCAATTTGTCGCCGCGGCTGTAGTCCAAATCACGAGGGGGAACGGCAAATCGCACCTGCACATTGACCACCTTGCCAATGACGCCACGCTCCACAATTTCGCGCACCTTCTCGAAGTAAGGCAGATAGCGGCGGTAGTAAGCCACGAAGCAAGGCTGTCCGGTTTCGGCGGAGATACGGTTGATGCGGGCACAGTCCTCGTAGGTCGAAGCCAGCGGTTTCTCCACGTAGACAGGCTTTCCTGCCTTCATAGCCATGATGGCAAAGGTGGCGTGACTGGACGGCGGCGTGGCAATGTAGACTGCATTCACCTCGGCATCGTCAATGAGTTCCTGAGCATCGGTATACCAACGCGGAATACCGTGACGCTCGGCATAGCTGCGTGCACGACGTTCGTCACGGCTCATCACCGCAACGACACTCGACCCTTCCACTTCCGAGAAAGCAGGACCGCTTTTTTTCTCTGTCACCTCACCGCATCCGATGAAGCCCCACTTGATTAATTTCATAATTCGTGTGCAAAGATACGAAATATTTCTTAATTCTTAATTCTTAATTCTTAATTAATTCGTATCTTTGCACGCGTAAATTCAAAAAAGATGGAAAAACAAGACGATTTAACCCTTCTGAAGCCCCGCAGTTACCGTCGTGTGCTGTCGGCAGGCTTTCGGCTCTATACCAGCCATTTCCGCCGTTTATTCAAAGCTTCGTGGCAGATGGCGCTGCTCTATTCCCTGGCATGTGGTGCGTTGGGAACACTGACGGCTATCAAGATTCCCGAACTGTCGTTAGCCCTGCAACAGCAGTTAACAGCGATGCAGAGTGTCATGCTGGAAACGCTGCGCGAATACATGTTCACGCTGATAGGTATCTTGGCACTCTCTATTCTGTCGTTAGCCACGTTGGCGCTGGCTTCGGCACCGATTCTGAGTAAGATGAAGGAGCATAAGGACACGGGAGCCATCACTACCCCGCCCCATTGGCTGACAGCATCGCCGCACTTGATGGGACGTTCGCTGAAGGGTGTGTTCCTGACGGTGTTGGTCATGCTGATACCCATTGCCATATTTGCCCTATTCTTGCTGTTGGCCGAGCTAATGAGTCAAGGATTTATCGTCCGCCACATCGTGACAACCATCGTAGCAATGTGCGTATGGCTCACGATCTCCGTACTATTCTACCTGCCTCTATACCATGTGCTGATGAAGTACGTGATGGAGGCTCCCTGTGGCTATTGGCACACACTGGGGCATCACTATTCGACGGGACTGCGCCATTGGGGACTGCTCTTCCTGGTGTTCTTCATCAGCGGTATGTTTGTGCTGTTCGTTACGTTGGTGGTCACGCTGCCTTCGCAGATTCTGAATTTTGCCAACCAGCAGGCCTACAGCGGACAGCTCATGGGCGACGCACTGGGCATGCCTTCGTACATCGTGCCGCTGACGTTCGTCACCACCGTATTATGCAGCTTCAACCAGTTCTACGTCAGCCAAGTGACACTGGCACACAACTACTACGTATACGGCTCGATAGAGGCCCGCGAACAAGAAAAGAAATCATTAGAAACAACAGATAAAGAATGAAAAAGATACTCTTCATCGATCGCGACGGAACCATCATCCGCGAACCAGAAGACGAACAGATAGACTCGTTCGAGAAACTACAGTTCGTGCCACGCACCATCAGCAGTCTGGCCTTTCTGCGCCAGCATTCAGACTACGAGTTTGTTATGGTGTCGAACCAAGACGGACTGGGCACCCCGGCATTCCCCGAGGACACCTTCTGGCCCGTGCAGAACTTCATCATCGACACACTGCGCGGCGAGGGCGTTGAGTTCGATGATATCCTCATCGATCCGCATTTCCCCGCCGACAATGCACCAACCCGCAAACCACAAACGGGACTCGTAGAGAAATACATGACAAACCCCGACTACGACATTGCCAGAAGCTACGTCATTGGTGACCGCAAGACGGACAGACAGTTCGCCGAGAACATCGGATGCGGCTTTCTGCAGATTGATCCTGCTGACCCCACGTCGTGGGAGCGTGCCGTCGCCATAGCCTATGGTGGAGAGCGTGCTGCCGAAGTACGACGCACCACCAAGGAAACCGACATCAGCGTACGACTGGATCTCGACGGGAACGGACGTTGTAACATCGATACAGGATTGGGATTCTTCGACCACATGCTCGAACAAATCGGCAAGCATGGCGGTATCGACCTCGATATTCATGTTCGAGGCGATCTGCACGTCGATGAGCACCACACCATCGAGGACACGGCACTGGCGTTAGGTGAATGCATCCTGAAAGCATTGGGCGACAAGCGCGGCATCGAGCGTTATGGTTACTCGCTGCCCATGGACGACTGTCTGTGCCAAGTGGCTCTCGACTTCGGCGGGCGCCCCTGGCTCGTATGGGACGCTGAGTTCCATCGCGAGCGCATCGGCGAAATGCCAACAGAGATGTTCCTGCACTTCTTCAAGAGCCTCTCTGATGCAGCCAAGATGAACCTGAACATCAAGGCAGAAGGCCAGAATGAACACCACAAAATCGAAGGTATTTTCAAGGCCTTGGCCCGCTCGCTAAAGATGGCTGTTCGCCGTGATGTCTATCACTACGAGCTGCCCTCGACGAAAGGAACATTATAAAAGCTAAATACTCCGAAAGTATCTAAAAATACTCCGGAAGTATTAAAAAATAGCCCGCCCTTATTGAAGAATAAAGGCGGGTTATTTGGTGATAGCCTGTAAAGCTTAGAATGCCGAAGCGGCAAAGAGCCAGTCGTAGATGCACGAGCAAATGCCAAACAGGGCGATGCCTGCGGTGCAGATGCCCAAGGCAATCTTAGTGGCTTCGTCGCTCTTGAACGTGGGCAGCGGATTATCGCTGGGCTTAATGTACATAGCCTTAACGATGAGCAGATAGTAGTACAAGCTCACAACGGTATTCACCAATGCGACAAATACTACGAAGTAAGCCCAGAAAGAACCCTGCTCGGCAGCAGCCATGAACACGAAGAACTTCGAGAACATACCAGCGAAAGGAGGAATACCAGCCAGCGAGAACAGAGCCAGCGTCATGAGGAAGCTGAGCTTGGGGTTGGTCTGGTAGAGTCCGTCGTAGGCGCTCATCTTCGTCACACCGCCGTTGTTCTGCTCAACGGCAGAGATAACGGTGAAGACAGCCATGTTGGCCACGATGTAAACCAGTACGTAGTACATAAGCGACGTCATACCCATCTGCGAACCACCGATGACAGCCAACATGATGTAACCAGCCTGCGAGATAGAGCTGAAGGCCATGAAGCGCTTCAGTTCCGACTGACGGATGGCAAAGAGGTTGGCAATGGTGATAGAAAGCACAATGACTACGTAGAGCATGTACTCCCAATAGTCAATCATCGGACCGAAAGCCTTAGCGAGGATGACCAATGCAGCAAAAGCGGCAGCACCCTTCGAGCAGACTGACAGGTAACCGGTGACAGGCGTAGGAGCACCCTCGTAGGTATCGGCCGTCCAGAAGTGGAAAGGTACCAGCGAGAGCTTGAAGGCCAGTCCGCTGAAGAAGAACACAAGGCCCATGATCTGAAGCGGAGAAGCCAGATAGTTGCGTTCGAGCACATCAGCTACATCGCCAAAATACAACGTACCCGTAGCAGCATAGATGAACGAAATGCCGTAGAGCATGACACCGCTGGAGAACGTAGCCACAAGGATGTACTTGGCAGCAGCTTCAGCAGACTTCTTCTTCCATTTGTCGAATGCAACCAAGCAGGCCATAGGCACAGAGGCAGTCTCCAGTCCGAGGAAGAACTGCAGGAACGAGCCGCTGGACATCATGATATACATACCCAAAAGGGTTGAGAGCACCAGCAGGTGGAACTCACCGGCATACTTCGAAGCTTCACGCTCGAGCCAAGGCTGAGCCATGACGACAACGATGAAGGTACCGAAAGTAAGAATGATCTTCATGACTTGTGCAGCCTGCGAAGCAACGTACATGCCGCCAAAAGCCTCGGCGGGACCAGAAGTAGTGAGCATGACAGTCTGACAGATCAGTAGCGTCATGGTCATTCGGCCAACCACCTCAACCTTGCGCTCGCTCTTGTGCAGACAGAAGTCGGTGAAGAATACAATTAGCAACATCAAAACCAGAATAGCCTCTGGTATCATATTTAGAAATTGACTATATCCCATAATGTAATATACAATTTGACGATTTACAATTTACTATTTAAATGATGTTAGCGAGAATTGGTCCTACAGCATCACTAATGACATTGCTTGCCCAGAGTGGGAACAGGCCGAGACCAGCCACACAAGCAATGAGGCAGATGACAGCAACGCGCTCGTCCCACGTAGCATCAGTAAGCTCGAGATAGTGAGGATTCTTGACCTCGCCATACAGAATCTTACCCACCACACGCAGGATGTAGACAGCTGTCACAACGATAGACGTACAAGCGATGATGGTTGCCACGCGATGGAACGTGTCGGGATTCTCGAACGAACCCACGAAGATGCTCATCTCAGCAATGAAGCCCGAGAAGCCCGGCAGACCAAGGTTGGCCAAACCGGCAATCACATAACCCACAGCGAGGAAAGGCATAATCTTCATCAAGCCATCCAGGTAACGGATATCACGGGTGTGGGTACGACCATAAATCATACCGATGAGGGCAAAGAAGAGGGCCGTCATCAGACCGTGACTGAGCATCTGCAGGATAGCACCCGTGCAAGAAGTGCGGGTCATCATCAGCAAGGCAAAGAGCACGAGGCCGCAGTGAGAAACCGACGAATAGGCATTGATATACTTCAGGTCGGTCTGTACGCAGGCCGAGAAGGCACCATAGACTACCGAAATGGTAGTCAGGATCAGGAAGATCCAAGCCAGCTCGTTGGCTGCATCGGGCAACAAATACATAGCCACGCGGAAGCAGCCGTAGCCTCCCAGCTTCATCAGGACACCAGCATGAAGCATAGACACAGCGGTAGGAGCCGAAGCATGACCATCGGGTGACCATGTGTGGAAGGGGAACAGAGCACCCAGCACACCAAAGCCGATGAAGATGAAGGGGAAGAACACCTTCTGAGTGGCAACGGGAATGTTGTGCATAGCTGCAATCTCGTTGACGTTCATCGTTGTGGCACCACTGAAGTAGTAGATGCCCAGAATGCCGATAATCAAGAGGGCCGAGCCTCCCATCAGCATCAGCGTCAGCTTCATGGCAGCATACTCCTTATTACCTGAACCCCAGACACCAATCAGCAGGTACATGGGAATCAGAGCCACCTCGTAGAACATGAACATGGTGAACATATCGGTGCAGATGAAGAAGCCATACACACCCGTCGACAACAGGGTGAACCAAAGGAAATACTCCTTGGTGAGGGGCTTCAGCTGCCACGAGGCGAAGGTTCCTGTGAAGACGATGATGCTCGACAGGAGCAGCATGACCACAGAAATACCGTCGACACCGACAGAATAGGCAATATTAAGCGGCTTAAACCAAGGGGCACTGTAGGTCAACAGCATCACGTCGGTATTACCTGCTGCGCGCTGCTGAACGAAGTAGATGGTCAGCCATACAGACAGGGCCAGCAGACACGAAGCGCCGACCACCATCACACCACGCACCTGATTCAGGTTCTTGGCCAGCCAAAGGCCGAGAAGCATCAGGGCGGGGATTACTACGAATAAACTTAGTATACTCATAATTCTTATCTTTTTCTATAGATTCTATAGCTGCTATAGATACTATAGAGCCAAAAGGATTAACGTTAATGCGACAGTACCAGTCAGGAACCACACAGCATACTGGCGGACATCGCCACTCTGCCAGGGACGCAAAGACTCACCGGCCTCGTTAGCCCCCCATGCCATGAAGTTGAACGTGCCGTCAACGACGTGACGGTCGAACCAGGCAATAGGCTTAGAGATACAGCGGAAGATGATGCGGTGTGTAACATACTGCCAGATCTCGTCCTGATAGAAACGCTTGTAGGCTGCACGGTGCAGCGTGGGGAACGTCTTGTACAGACGCTCAGCGATGGGCTGACTCTCACCTTTATATATATAGGTGGCGAGACAGATGCTCAAGATGGCAATAATCGTAGAGGTAGCAGCAATCTGCGTGTCGAAATGGATGGTGTAGTTGGTGCCTTCGGCGTTGACAAACTGACCGAAACTGCCACCCCACCCTGCGAAACCTGCAATGGTAGAGTAGATACCCACACCCATGGTAATCACACAGAGCACAATCAGAGGAATCGTCATTGTAGCAGGAGCCTCGTGCGGCGTATGGTGCTCGTGAGCCTCGCGATTTTCTGTTCCCCAGAAGATACCATAGTACAAACGGAACATGTAGAAGGCCGTCATAGCAGCGATACCCGTCATAATCCAACCTACCACAGGACTGTAGGCAAAGCAGGCGGTGATGATCTCATCCTTCGAACTGAAGCCCGAGAAGAACGGAATACCTGCGATGGCGAAACAGCTGATGAGGAACGTGATGTTCGTAATAGGCATGTACTTGCGCAAACCGCCCATCATGGCCATCTCGTTCGAGTGGACAGCGTGGATGATACAACCTGCACCGAGGAACAGGCAAGCCTTGAACATAGCATGCGTAAAGAGGTGGAACATACCAGCCATAAAGCCCAGCTGTGCGTGATTGTCGAGCACACCGTGATGACCAGGCAGCGATACGCCAAGGGCCACCATCATGAAGGCAATCTGCGAGATGGTCGAGAAGGCCAGCACACGCTTGATGTCACTCTGGGCACATGCCACAGCAGCTGCATAGAAAGCGGTGAAGACACCCACCCAAACCACAATCGACATCTGAGGCTGAGCATACTCAACCCAGAGGGGGAACATACGGGCAATCTGGAACACACCGGCTACAACCATCGTAGCAGCGTGAATCAGAGCAGATACAGGCGTAGGACCCTCCATAGCATCGGGCAGCCAGATGTGCAAAGGGAACATAGCACTCTTACCGGCACCACCGATGAACATCAGCACCAACGCCGTAGGCAGGATGAAGCCTGCAGCAGCCATTGCCTTGGCAGCATTACCTGCAATGAACGGAGTAGTACCCTCGCCCATCACGATGTTGCCAGCAAACGAGAAGCTGAACGAATCGGTGTAGTAGCCGAACATCAGGATACCGATCAAGAAGAACATATCGGCAAAGCGTGTCACGATGAATGCCTTCTTAGAGGCAGCAATGGCGGGCTTCAGCGGATAGTAGAATCCGATGAGCAGGTATGAGCTGACACCCACGAGCTCCCAGAAGGTGTACATCTGGAAGATGTTGGTGGCCAGAACCAAGCCCAGCATCGACATGGTGAAGAGGCTCAGGAACGCATAGTAGCGCTGGAAGCCCTTCTCACCGTGCATATAGCCGAATGAATAGATATGTACCATGAACGACACCGTGCTGATAACAATGAGCATCATTACCGAGATGGGATCCAGCAGGATACCCATGTCGAAGTGCAGATTACCCAACGGCAGCCAGGTGAAGTTATAGGGAACGAGGGTAGCAAACGTGCCGTCTTCCAAGCGGTCGCCACCAAAGTAAGCGAATGCTGTCACATACGACAGAACGGTCACCAGTCCCAGCGATGTCGTACCAATCAGACCAGCGGTCTTGTGCGACATCTTCATGCCAGCCAGCGCAAGAATCACGAATGACAGCGCAGGCAGCAGAAGAATCAGGAATGAATAACTATAAATTGTTTCCATAACGAATTACCATTTCATGTTCTTAATACTGTCAACGCTATCGCTGTGGAAATTGCGGTAGACATTGATGATAATAGCAATAGCCACAGCCGACTCAGCAGCTGCAACACCAATCACAAAGAGCGTCATAAACATGCCCTCCATGCCGTTGGGATAGAGCAGACGGTTGACGGCGGCAAAGTTAATATCGACGGCGTTCAGCACCAGCTCCACAGAGATGAGCATGGCGATGAGGTTGCGACGTGTCACAAAGCCATAGACGCCGATGAAGAACAACAATGCACTCAGTGCAAAATAACATTCTACAGGTATCATAGCTTAATCCTCCTTCTTTTCTTTACGTGCAACAACCAAGCCACCGATGATGCAAGCCAGCAGGAACAGTGAGATGAACTCGAAAGCGAGCACATACTGATACTTGCCGGCACCAACGAGAGCCGTACCAATCTCTTTCATGGGAACCTCCACATTGGCAGGAGCCAGCGTAAAGAAGCCCGTCTTCAGCAGAATCAGACTGACGACAACCAGTCCGGCCAGAGCAGCCAGACCGCCACCAATCATCTTACTAGACTTCACACGTTCCTCCAAACCCTGAAGGGTGCGCTTGCTCACCAACTGAATGGCGAACACATAGATCATCGTAACGCCTCCGGCATATACTGAGATCTGAGCGGCTCCCAGGAAGGTGTAGTCGAGCAGGAAATAGATGCCTGCCACACCAAAGAGCACGAACAACATGAATGTTGCGGCTCGCATAATCTTCGTCGTAGTGACACACATCAGCGCTGAGCCGATGATGAACACCGCGAGAATGATAAACATTACTGTATTTGCCATATTGCGTTACTTTGTTTTAGTGTTAAACTTACCGACTTCCCACTCAGCACCGCCTTCAAGAAGGTTGGGCAGTGAACCACCCTGATAGACTTCCTTGTCGAGGTGAAGCACCAGCTTAGAGCGGTCGAACACGGCGTTCTCGAAATCATTCGTAAACTCGATGGCGTCGAAGTTGCAGGCGTTCGTACAGAGCTGGCAGAACATGCAGTCACCCAGGTCGTACTGATAATCGTCGAGCACCTTCTTTTTCTTGCCCGTCTCAGGATCCTCAGCCATGTGGCTCACAATCTTGATGGTTCCGTTGGGGCAAGACTTTTCACATAATGTGCAAGCGGTACACTTGTAGCTGCCGTCCTCGTTGCGCTTGAATACCAAGCGACCACGGTGGCGCTTAGCTACGTGGAGTGTAGTCTTGCGGTTCTCGGGATACTGCTCGGTTGACTTGTTGGTAAAGAAGTCCTTGAAATATTCCTTCCAAGAGGTCTTCATACCGGTAGCCAAAGTCTTCAAGCCGTGCCCGATTTCTCCGAAATATGTTTTGTTATCTTCCATATCTTTTCTAGTTAGACTAGTCATACTAGCGATACTAGTACATTATTTAATATATAAGCCTAAAGCCACTACAACCGTCATAATAACCAGGTTGAGCAGCGCCAGCGGCATCAAGTACTTCCACTCCAGCTTCAGAATCTGGTCGATACGCAGACGTGGGAACGTCCACTTAATCCACATCAGAATCCAAACCAGGAAGAAGGCCTTACCCATGAACCAAACGATACCGGGGATGTAGTCCATCACAGCATCAAAGGCCTCGATGCCGATGTTTACAGGAGCCCAACCACCGAGGAATACGGTAGCAGCTATACCTGCGATGATAAAGAGGTTCAAGAACTCAGCGAGGTAGAAGAAGCCGAATCCCATACCAGAATACTCAGTATGGTGACCGGCCGTCAACTCACTCTCAGCCTCTGCCATATCGAACGGGCCACGATTAGCCTCAGCGTTACCTGCGATGAGGAATACGAAGAAGGCGATGATGGCAGGAATATGACCCTGGAAAATCAACCACTTCCAAGGACCTGTCTGAGCCTCGACGATACCGCTCATCTGCATGGTTCCTGTCAGAATCACAGCGGTAATCAGACAGAGGCAGAGCGACATCTCGTAAGAAATCATCTGCACGGCACCACGCATGGCCGAAACCACAGAGTACTTATTGTTAGAACCCCAACCTGCGAGGAAGATACCTACCACACCGATTGAAGAAACGGCAGTGAGCAGGAACACACCTACGTTGAAGTCGAGCACCGTAGCGCCATTGTTCCAAGGCAGGAACGAGAAGGCACCTACAGAGCCGATAATCACCAAGAGCGGAGCCACGAGATAGAGCAGCTTGTCGGCACGGTCGACGATGAAGATCTCTTTGATGAGCATCTTCAGCACGTCGGCAAACACCTGCAGCAAGCCCCAGTAACCTACTCGCATCGGGCCCAAACGGCACTGGAAGTAGGCACAAACTTTACGCTCCATAAATATCAGTACGATAGCAATGAGGGCGTATCCCACGAGGATACCCACGCCCACCAGCACGCACTCAATCAATATCGCTAACCAGTCAGGACATCCTATTGTAATCCTGAGCAACTGGTCGAACCATTGTGTAAATATAGAAAAGTCGAACATAATTATCTATCAATATCAGGAATTACAACGTCAATAGCAGCACAGGTAGCAATCAGGTCGGCTATCTTCTGACCACGAAGCATCGGGTCGAAGGCACCAACCAACGAGAGACCCATCGGACGCATCTTCATACGGTATGGGCTCTTGTCGCCACGAGAGTCGAGATATACACCAAACTCACCAGCCACACCTTCTACAGAGAAGTACCACTGTCCCTCTGGGCACTTGATGATTGGCTTCTGCTTAACGTAGAAGTCACCCTCAGGAATGTTGTCGATGAGCTGCTCGATGATGTTCAGACTCTGGTACATCTCGTTGATGTGAACAAGATAACGGTCCATAGAGTCGCAGCCTGTCAGTGTGCACTGCTCCCACTCTACCTTGTCGTACATGTCGTATGGGTGGTTCTTACGAACATCGTTCTTCCAACCCGAAGCACGTCCGGCAGGACCGGTAACAGCGTAGTTGATACAATCCTCGAGACTCATCGGGCCACAATTCTCCAAACGGTTGTGGGTAATGATGTTATCGCCGAAGATGTCCATATACTCCTGAATCATTGGACGCAGATACTTAACCAGATCCTTACAGTTCTTTACGAAGTTAGGATCGATATCGTCCTGCAGACCACCAATGCGGTAGTAGTTCTGAATCAGACGACCACCCGTAGTCTCCTCCATGCAGTTCAGCACGTGCTCACGATCGCGCATACCGTAAAGCATACCTGTAAGAGCGCCCAAGTCCTGTGCAACACAAGAGGTGTACAGCAGGTGAGAGTCAAGACGCTGAAGCTCATCCATAATGGTACGGATGTACTTGATGCGGTCTGTAAGCTCAACCTCCATAGCCTCCTCGATAACACCAACCAAAGCGTGGCGGTGCTGCATGGCGCCCAGATAGTTCAGACGGTCTGTCAGTGCCAGAGTCTGAGGATAGGTCATGCCCTCCCACATCTTTTCTATTGCGCGGTGGATATATCCAAGGTGCGGATAGATGCGCTTAACGGTCTCACCGTCGAGCACAGTCTGCAGACGGAGCACACCGTGGGTTGCTGGGTGCTGAGGACCAATGTTGATTACATAGTCGTCGCTGCTGAACAGCTTGTTCTGCTTGCTCTGCAGGTTACCATCCTTGTCCAGATAGAACTCCAGACCATAGTCGGGCTCTACATCGTCCTCGAGTGTATACTTATCGTTGAACTCCCAGTCCTTGCGGAAAGGATAGCCCTTGAAATCACTACGCAGGAACAAACGACGCATATCGGGATGACCAAGGAATACTATTCCGTAGAAATCGTAAACCTCGCGCTCCAGCAGATCAGCTACGCGCCAGATGTTAGATACAGTTGGCAGATAAGCAACCATCTGACCCTCCATAGCGCTTGTACCGTTTGATGACATACCATCGCCGCAAACCTGCTGCTTGGCAATCATCTTAACACTGCAACGCTCGTGAGTATTGGTATTCTCGAGGATGTAGATACAACCGAGGTTACTACTCCCCTCGCCCTTTGGAGAGGGGTCGGGGGTGAGGCTAAAGTCCTCGCCTACGATGGTGACAAGATAGTCGAAGCCCTTCTTGTCCTTCAAGTTTTGCATCTCCTGTGCAAACTTGTCAAATTCAAATGAAAGGAATTCTAACTTCATGCCTTCTCCTCCTCTACTTTATTAACGGAATTTCCGGATTCTCCGGATTTTCCAGAAAACTCTTCAACGAACTCTTTAGGTACATCCGTCACCACGATGGGCTCTCTTCTGTGGTCGTTGTGCTTTGAACGGAATGTCAACTCCTCGTTAGATACTCCAAGCTCGCGCTCCTCAGCGGTCTGCTTGTGGTTAGCACCTCCAAAGAATTTCTCAATCTTCACCTTACGCTGAAGCTGCATCATGCCATACATGATAGCCTCTGGGCGTGGAGGACAACCAGGAATAAACACGTCTACAGGTACGATTTCCTCGATACCTTTAACCACATGGTAGCTCGACTTGAAAGGTCCACCGCTGATGGCGCAGCCACCCACGGCAATCACATACTTGGGTTCGGCCATCTCGTCGTACAGACGCTTCAGGGCTGGAGCCATTTTGTGTGTAATGGTACCAGCACACATAATAAGGTCGGCCTGACGTGGAGAGTTACGTGTTACCTCGAAACCAAAGCGAGCAAAGTCATAACGGGCACAACCGCAGGCCATGAACTCAATACCACAGCAACTTGTGGCAAAGGTGAGTGACCAGAGTGAGTTGCTTCGTCCCCAGTTAATCAACTGGTCGAGCGAGCCCGTAACCACATTGACTCCCCCCTCATGGAGTTCGTCAACAATCTTCTCCAACGATGAGTTGTCGTTCCACTCCTCGTAGGGAATACTTTTGATGTAAGGCTTTCTTACTTCCATTCTAAGTCTCCTTTCCGCCAGGCATACGCCAAGCCTAATACCAGAACTACCAGGAAGAACCCGATGCTAAGCAGCGCCATTGCACCGAATTCCTTCACTACCACTGCCCATGGATACAGGAACACCGTTTCTATATCGAACATGAGGAACAAGATGGCAAAGAGGTAGAATCCCACCGACATTGGCAACCACGAGCTGCCTCGCGTGGGAATACCACTCTCATACGGCTCACCTTTCACCTTCGCGTAGGACCGCGGTCCTATCAGCTTGGCTACGACGTAAGCCGCCACCACCAATGTAATAGCCGTCAATAAGACGGTAATTAACAAAGCAAAGTTCATAAAAGTGTTTAAAAAATTTGTATTGAATTCAATTTGTGTGCAAAGTTAATCATTTTTTTGCAAAGAAACAGCATATTTATGGAAAAAGTGCAAAAAAGGATAAAAAAAGGCTGCAATCAAATGTTGGCAGAAAAAAAATAAAAGCCGCCGTCTTAAAGACAGCGGCTTAAATTATTTTTTCTTAGGGAACGCCTCCTCGGATAATTCCTTGAAGAAGTCGTAGTTAAGAATGACACTGATTCTCATCAGCAGGCGTACGTCCAAACTTTTACGCTTGAAGATGTTATAAACGTTCGTACGCTCGCAGGGAATCTCTTTTGCCAACCATGCTGCCGACTTGCCCTGCTTCCTCAAAATTTCTTGAATGTGCTTGCCAATATTCATACTTTCAGCCTTAAATTTAGTTTATACTAGGTTGTTTCGGCCGCAAAGGTATGAAAATATTTTCAATTACCACACGATTTATGTGGAATTCTTTTCTAATCATCGTAATTAAATTCCAAAGCCCTACCAATACAGGCGTTAGGTTGTTGAATATGTAACAACGCGCAAACCGTTGCAGCGATATCAGTAATGTATACTTCAGTGGCATTTTCGCCATGAGGAACCTTCCATCCGTAAAACACCAACGGGATATGTGCATCGTATGGATTCCACTCGCCATGAGTGGTTCCAACAGGCGACGACCATGAACCGAATTCATAATAGCCAGGATCTACACAGACGATGATATCACCCGAACGATGGAAATTGTAGCCCAACAGGATTCTCTCGCGCAGGAATGCAGGAATGGGTGCATAGGCCGCTTTCTCGTAGTCGGTCACAAACGAGATATTCGGACTCTGGCGCAGATACTCGATGACCACATCCTTCACACGCTGCAGGTCCAGTCCTTGAGCAGCGATGGCTTCATGGTCCAGATAGAAACGGTAGTCGCGAATAGCTTCCACCACAGGCTTCCTATTGCCCAGTTTCTGAGCCACATATTCCTCAACACTTTCCCTGACTTCTTTCGACGACCATTTTCCGGCATTCATCTTATGATCCTGCATGAATTGGTTGTTATGAGCCCCGCCATGATCGGCTGTCAGGAACACCAGATAGTTGCCCTTGCCCACCTTTTCGTCCAAAGCAGACAACAAGCGTGCCAAGTCCTTGTCCAATTCCAGATAGGCCTCGTCAGTATGTTCACCACGTGTGCCCCATTTATGTCCGATGGCATCAGTCTGCGAAAAACTCACACACAGCATATCGGTCTCACTCCCCTGCCCCAGCTGTTCGCCGTTTAGGGCGGCAATAGCCATATCGACCGTGATATGTCCCGTCAATGGATACAGGCCGACATCCTCGCCGACCTTCTTGAATTCCTCGTTCTTCACCAGCACCTTATTATAGTCCTTGGCCCACTGGGGCAAGTCCTGCATGTAATAGGTACTGCTGATAAACTTCCGATTCTTTCTGTCCAGCCAATAGGCTGCATTGCCCGAACGTCCGGCAGGCAGGATGGCAGCACGGTCCTTATAGCTGATGCCAACGACCTTCGAACGGAAATCGGTGTGCAGGCGCAGCTGGTCGCCAATGGTTGTCGACAACAGGTTGACGGGTGACATCTGTCCGTCCTTCATATTATCTGAACCAACGGGCATCACGGTCGTATCGGCACAGCAATATACCTTCCGTCCGTCAATGGCAAAGTTATTGCCACAAATGCCATGAAAGGCTGGCGTCGTTCCCGTATACGCAGAGGTGTGGCCAATGGCCGTTACCGTAGGCAGGTAGTTGATCAGGCAATTGTTGAACGAATAGCCCTGATCCAGCAATCGACGGAATCCGTCGTTACCGAACTTGTCGTAATAGCGCGACAAGTAGTCCCATCGCATCTGGTCGACCACGATACCTACGACCAGCTTAGGCCGTTCGTTGAATGCCGGCTGGGCTGCTAAACTAACCGTTGAGCACACGAACAGTGCCAATATAACAAATACTTTCTTCATATCTTTAATCCGTTTAATCCGTTGTAGACAAAAACTGTTCTGCCTCGTGCAGCGAGTCCAGCTTCCCTACGTCCAGCACCTTCAGGTCGTCCTTCACCAGTCCCACGATATGCGAACGGTGGCAGACGGACAAGTAGAAGTCGATGATGCTGAACCGGTCAGGGAAGCGGTCCATCAGTGGAAACAGCCGTGGCGAGAACGAGTGAATGCCCGAGAAGGCAAACATGTTCAGCGGTTCGCCATGCTGCGAGAGTCCCGTACGGCGGATATACTCATAAGGCGACTTCACCTCGCCCGTCTCCACATTCTTCCAACCCATCAGTCGCATGGCATTGTCGAACAACAGATAGCGCTTCGTCTTCCGTCGGCTCACCAGCAACACGGCATCCTCGTCAGCCTGGTGCTGGCGCGAGAACCAGTCGTAGTCCACATTGTCCAATATGTCGACATTATGAATCAGCACGGGCTCGTCGTCCACAAACAGCGGAGCGGCCTTCTTCAGTCCCCCACCCGTTTCGAGCAGTGCCTCCGTCTCGTCGCTGAAATGTACCAACGGTGCATAGTCCTGCTGGCCCACATAGTCCACTATCTGCTGGGCAAAATGATGGATGTTCACCACAAAGCGGTCATAGCCCTGCGCCTGCAGCTTACGGATGTTCAGCTCGAGCAACGGTTTGCCGCCCACAGGCACCAACGCCTTGGGCATCGTGTCCGTCAGGGGTTTCAGTCGGGTACCCAGTCCCGCTGCCAGTATCATTGCCTGTCTCATATTGTAATATCTGGTTTCCAAAGTTTAATCTCGCCCGCAAAAAGCGTTTGCTGCACGTCGATGATGCGCTGGTTGCTCGACCCACGAAACAGCAGGTCCGGATCGTGCAGGCTTTCGATGTAGGGCCCGTCCACCAACACGTCGAGTTCATACAGCAGTTCGCGCTGGGCTCTGGTAATCAGGCTCTCGTAGGTGAATCCCGTAAAGCACCAGATGTCCTTGTTGGTCTCGGCATGTATGACCCGTGCCAGTTCTGCAAAGCCGTCGCACTGGTACATCGGGTCACCGCCCGAGAACGTCACGTTGGCATAGGGGTCGGCCAGGATAATCTTCATCAGTTCCTGCGTCGTCATCTCCCTGCCCCCGCTGAAGTCCCACGACTGCGGGTTGTGACACCCCTTGCAAGCGTGGCGGCACCCTGCACAATAGATGGACGTCCGGAACCCCGGCCCATCCACCATCGTATCCTCTATGACATCCAGTACACGGATCATTGCTCTAGTCTCTCTAGTTATACTAGTCCTACTAGTCTTCCTCAAACAGGTCCTTCGACCCGTGGTCGATGTGCGTCACGCGGTCGTTCAACTCGGCCAGCTTACCACTATTCCAGCGATCGGTGGTTCCCACCAGATAACCCGTGATGCGCTGCAGGCGGTCGATGTTCGTCGACCCGCACTTCGGACACTTTTCCAGGTTGTCGATGGCATTCTCGTAGCCGCAGTCCATACAGCGGTTGCGGTTGTGGTTCACCGAGCCGTAACCCATGTTCAGCTGGTCCATCATGTCCACCACACTCATAATGACCTGCGGATTGTGCGTCGCGTCACCGTCAATCTCGACGTAGAAGATGTGTCCGCCACGCGTCATCTCGTGATACGGCGCCTCGATTTCTGCCTTATGGCGCGCGCTGCATTTATAATATACGGGCACGTGGTTCGAATTCGTGTAGTAGTCGCGGTCCGTCACACCGGGAATCACGCCAAACTCCTTACGGTCGCGCTTGGTGAACTTACCGCTCAGACCCTCGGCAGGCGTTGCCAGCACCGAGTAGTTGTGGTGATAGCGGTCGCAGAACTCGTTCACACGCTCACGCATGTAGCCCACTATCTTCAGTCCCAGCTTCTGTGCTTCCTCGCTCTCACCATGATGCTTGCCCACGAGGGCTACCAGCGCCTCGGCCAGTCCGATGAATCCGATGCCCAGCGTACCCTGATTGATGACGCTCTCGATGGTATCGCTGTCACCTAACTTGTCGCCGCCTATCCACAGACTCTTCATCAGCAGCGGGAACTGCTTGGCGTATGCCGTCTTCTGGAACTGATAGCGGTCGTCCAGCTGCTTAGCCGTCACCTCCAACATATAGTCCAACTTGGCAAAGAACTTGTCGATGCGCAACTGCTGGTCTGGCTCGTCCATGCATTCAATGGCCAGCTTCACGATGTTGATGGTCGAGAACGACAGGTTGCCGCGGCCTATCGAGGTACGCGGACCGAAACGGTTCTCGAACACACGCGTTCTGCAACCCATCGTAGCCACCTCGTGGATATAACGCTTCGGGTCGTCAGCACGCCAGTCGGGGTCCTGGTTGTATGTCGCGTCCAGATTCAGGAAATTGGGGAAGAACCTGCGGGCCGTCACCTTGCAGGCCAACTGATACAGGTCGAAGTTACGGTCCTCGGGCAGATAGTTCACGCCACGCTTCTTCTTCCATATCTGGATGGGGAAGATGGCCGTCTCGCCGTCACCCACGCCCTCGTAGGTCGACAACAGTATCTCGCGCATGATGCAACGTCCCTCCGCGCTCGTGTCCGTACCATAATTAATACTCGAGAATACCACTTGGTTACCACCGCGCGAGTGGATGGTGTTCATGTTGTGGATGAACGCCTCCATGGCCTGGTGCACGCGACTCACCGTCTTGTTCACGGCATGCTGCTGGGCACGCTCGCGCCCCATCAGTCCGTCCAGCGGCTTCTTGATATAGTCCATCAGCGGCTCTTCGTACAGCTCAGAATAGTCCTCGCCATACAAGTCCTCCAATGCTTTCACCTCCTCGATATACGTCAGTCGCACGTAGGGTGCCAGATAGAAGTCGAAGGCGGGAATGGCCTGTCCGCCGTGCATCTCGTTCTGGCAGCACTCCATCGAGATACATGCCAGCACCGATGCCGTCTCGATGCGCTTTGCCGGGCGCGACGCACCATGTCCGGCCACAAAACCGCAGGTCAGGATATTGTCCAGCGGATGCTGCACGCAGGTCAGCGACTTCGTCGGATAGTAGTCCTTGTCGTGAATGTGCAGATAGTTGTGCTCCACAGCGTCACGGCTTTCGGGCGACAGCAGGTAGTCGTCCACGAAGGGTTTTGTCGACTCCGAGGCAAACTTCATCATCATGCCCGCAGGGGTGTCGGCATTCATATTGGCATTCTCGCGCGTCACGTCGTTGTTCTTGATGTTCACGATGTCCAGGAACACCTCGCGTGTTTTGGCCTTGCGGGCTATCGAACGCTGGTTGCGATAGGCAATATATTTCTGTGCCACGTCCTTGCGGCTCGACTTCATCAGTTCTATCTCCACCAGATCCTGAATCTGCTCCACCGTCATCTGTGTGTCGCCGCGCTGGGCGATGTGGTCAGTAATCTGGTTCAGCAGGCGCTCGTCCTCGCCCTTATCTGTGTGCATCATGGCCTTACGGATGGCAGCCATGATCTTCTGCTCGTTGAAACCAACGATGCGTCCGTCTCGTTTTACTACAGTTTGAATCATATTGTTTGTGTTAGATTTTTTAGATTTTGTTAGATTTTGAGGCCATTAGGCCGACCATTCTATAACTTCGTTAACTTCTTTAACTTCTAAAATATCAACCATATTAAAATACCTGCGGCGACCACTCCCGCCCACAATCGCCACTGGCTCAGCAGCGGCTGGTAGGCCCGGCGCAGCGCCCTGGGCAGGAACGGCCGACGCGCTTCCCACTCCGTCGCACCGTTACCCAACAAGTATTCCCGCAACGACTGGTACTGCTCCACGTCCTTCAGATAGGCATTCCGTCCACGCAGCCAAGCATGGTAACCCTTCCACGCCACCAGTCCTATAAATATAATAAGGTATAGCGTCTTCATAGCTCAATCTGGTTTGGGGTGATACGTGTGTTCACAGCCACCACGATGGCACCGTGCTCAGCGGCCTCGCCAATCAGGCGTTCGCGTCGCTCGTTGTCTTCGTAGCTCAGCGCCTCGCGGGGTTCGTCAATCAGCAGCAACTTCTTGTCCGACCCGACGGCACGCTCCAACAGCGCCATATAGTCCGTGGGCACCTTGTCGTACCCCTCGGGTACCTCCAAATGCTGGGGCACGTAGGCCATCTGCTTGCGGAACCAGGGTGCCGAACGCAGCGTCAGCAGCTCACCGTCAATGCTGATATACCCCTCATCAACCGGCAGGAAGCCCAACAGGGTTCTCAGCAGCGTGGTCTTACCCTTGCCCTGTGAACCCGTGATGCTCAGCACCTTACCGTCGCCGACTGTCGCCGACAATCCGCGAATCTGCTGGCCTATCGTTACGTTATGCAGTTCCAATATCATATCTGCGTGCAAAGATACAAATTAGTAAGCACAATACAAAATAAAATAGGCCTTTAAATTTGTTAAATTTGCACCTTGCGAATCTCTTAATTCGTCAATTTTAGCTACTTTTGCATGCTTAATTAAATGTATTTATGCATAAAAAGAAAATTATGATATATGCTGCGCTGTTGATGGCGTTTTGCCGAGTAAGTGCGCAGGGACTGCCGACAGACGGCAAACTGACCATACGACCGCAGTTGCAGCAACTCGGAGAACAGCTGCTACAGGGAAAGACTGGCAGCATCGTGGCCATCAACCCTGCCAATGGTGAAATACTTTGTCTGGCCACAAACACGCCCAATGGCAGCGATGTTCGTCAGGCCATCGGCAAGCCCCAAGCCCCAGGCTCCACCTTCAAGACTGCTCAGGCACTGACGATGCTGTCGGAAGGTGTCATATCGCCTCAGACCACGGTACAATGTGTTGATGGCGTTACCGACGGCAACATCAAGGTTCGCTGCCACAAGCACCGTTCGCCACTGGCTCTGAAAGATGCGCTGGCACAGTCGTGCAACACATGGTTTCTGATGACCTTCGCCTCCATGATCAACGACGACTTCATGTACGAGACAAAGGAAGAGGCCATCACCACGTGGCGCAGCTACATGCAGTCGATGGGCCTTGGCGGCCCGATGCACATCGACATCAAGGGTGAACAAGGCGGATTGTTGGCAGGAGCCGACTATCTGAACCGCCGCTACAAGGACGGCTGGGACGGCAAGACCATCTGGTGGGCAGGCATGGGTCAGGGCGACGTCACCTGTACCCCACTCCAACTGTGCAATCTGGCCGTCACCATTGCCAATCGCGGCTGGTACTATGTGCCGCACGTCCACCAGGACACCAAGAACGAGCGCTATCTGAAGAAGCGTCAGACCAAGGTCAAGCCTGAGGCCTACGCTCCTGTCATAGAGGGCATGCGGCTGGCTGTAGAGAAAGGCACAGCCACCAGCATTAAGACTACCTATCCCATCTGCGGCAAGACAGGCACCATCGAGAATCCTGGTGAAGACCATTCAGCCTTTATCGCCTTTGCCCCTTTGGACAATCCAAAGATTGCCATCAGCGTTTACGTGGAACATGGCGGATTTGGTGCCGATCTGGCTGCGCCCATGGCAGGACTTGTCATTGAGCAATACCTGAAAGGCAAGCTGTCAGACGCATCCAAGGCCAAGGTAAAACGGATAGCCAACAGAAAAATCAACAATTAGCGCCCAGTCGTGATGACTGGGCGCTTTTGTGTTTCATTTTTACATTTTTTATCTTTTTACTTTTCCTTAATGACCTTCGTGGAGGTGTTTCGTTGGGCACTGGGCGATACGGCTACCATACCTCTGCTTCGCAGCGTGTGGGAACACCCACAGCCGTTAAAGGAAGCCCACCGTAAACTGATGCGCGATTTCCGTTTGTACATGCTGGTTGGAGGAATGCCTCAGGCCGTCAATGCCTATCTGGATACTAACAATTTCGAAGCCGTTGACCAAGCTAAGCGCCTTGTCCTGAATATCTACGACGAGGATTTCAATAAAATCGATCCTTCTGGAAAGGCTGCCCGTATCTTCGCCGCTATTCCTGCCCAGCTTAACAGCAACGCCTCCCGCTACCAAATCTCCAGCGTCATTGCCGGAGCAAAGGCTGAGGATCTCATCGAGTTAATATCGGAAATAGAGAAGTCGATGACAGTCAACATCTCGCACCATTGCGACGACCCTAATGTAGGCATGTCTGCCTTCGAAGACTTGAGCCAGTATAAGATGTTTGTTGGTGATACCGGTCTGTTTGTCACGCTTGCATTCAAGGACAAAGACTTCACCGAAAACATCCTTTACAACAAGCTCCTGAACGACAAGTTGTCATCCAACCTTGGCTATCTTTACGAGAATATTGTGGCGCAGATGCTTGTCTGCTCTGGCAACAAACAGTTCTACCACACTTGGCCGACGGAAAGTGGCAAACACAATTACGAAATCGACTTCCTCCTGTCAAGAGGAACCAAGATCGTCCCCGTAGAAGTGAAATCATCCACCTACAAAACCCATGTATCGATGGATGAGTTCTGCAAGAAGTTCTCTTCACGCATCGCCAACGACCGCTACCTTGTTTACACGAAAGACTACTTCAAAGAAGGTGCAATGAAATATCTTCCCGCATATCTTGCATATTTTCTATAAATGTTAATCAATTGTTAAACTTGCAAATTCATTTGGAATCATCAATTGGAATCAGTATCTTCCGCCCAGATTCTGAACCATAACACACTACATAATTTTTAAAGGGAATATCTTTGTTTAACGCTAAGCGCCCGGTCGTGAGACCCGGCGTTTTTTGGTTTTGTTTGCATGTATGACAGCATCTGTACCTGCTGTCATTTGAGCCCGAAGGGCTACTGTTGCTTATCCCTTTCTATCCAGTTCTCTATCTGTATGCCCTGGATATTCTGGAAATCCTTCACGTTTTCCGTCACCATAATCATGCCTTTAGCAACGGCGGGTCGCAAGGCATCGCTCAGACGTTTGATGAGAGCGAGCTTCACCTCGTTGCTGGCATCCTTGATAAGGTTCCTGTAATTGTCGGATTCCCGTTTCAGTACTAATGCTGTCATAAACTTCTTGTCGTATTAGTGTGATTACGGTTGCAAAGATATAACAAAAATCCAATTCCTCTTTCTTTTTTAACACGAATTATCATATAATGACCCATATAATTTATCACTAGTGTCCACTAAATAAAATTAAGAGTCAATTGCCCATCATCTGCAACATACTCAGGTTCCTTGGTGAAGAGTTCCTTAATCGGAGTCTTATCCAACAGCGAAGCGCTCAAAATTCTCAACACTTCGTAGGTACTCCTGTGCAGTTTGAGGTCATGCTCAACGATAGCCACCATGCAATATGCCGTGATGGCAGAGTATATCTGGATTCTGACAGCAGTCTCTGTTGTACCCCAAAAATCTGATCTTGAGATGCTGTTTGATCCACTTAAAGAAGAGTTCTACCAGCCATCTTTTCTTATAGAGATTTGCGACATCCAATGCGGAAAGATGCTTTGCATTCGTCAGGAAAGTGAACTCACGGTCATCTTCCTTGTCATAGTAGCGGATGAGTCTGAATGACTCTGGATACTTCTTCTCAGAGAGATAACC
>JAEEVW010000017.1 GCA_016291085.1 Prevotella sp. | reverse complement strand
TCATGGAAAGAAGAACGGTCAATGAGGTAAAACAATGGAAGACTGAGCACCTCAAGACTAATCCTATGAGTAAAAGGAGAAATTTACTTGTTGCATAACGGGTACATCAAATTGGACACCCTATTTCAGGAGTTAAGAAGTTAGGGAGTTAAGGAGTTATGGAGTTAAGGAGTTATTGATGCTTTGTGACCGCTTCGCGCATTTCCTTCAGCAAATCTGAGGCAAAGATGAAGTCGGTGAGTCGTTTGTTGGTACTGCCCATGATGTCTGCCGAGACACCCTGCCACTCTTTATGACCTTCGTAGATGAAGATGATGTTTTCGCCAATACCCATTACCGAGTTCATGTCGTGGGTGTTGATGATGGTGGTCATGTTGAACTCCTGCGTAATGCTGTGCAGCAGGTCGTCGATAACCAGCGACGTCTTGGGGTCGAGTCCTGAGTTGGGCTCGTCGCAAAACAGATATTTAGGGTTCAGGGCGATAGCACGGGCAATGGCTACACGCTTCTGCATACCACCCGATATCTCGCCAGGATACTTTTCTTCAGCTCCCACCAGGTTGACGCGATCCAGACAGTCCATAGCCCGCTTCTGGCGCTCGCGCAGGTTCATCGTCGAGAACATGTCGAGGGGGAACATGACGTTTTCGAGTACGGTAAGTGAGTCGAAGAGTGCTGCCGACTGGAATATCATGCCCATCTCGCGACGCATGTGTATCTTCTCCTGTTTCGACATCTTCACAAAGTCGCGCCCGTCGTACAGAATCTGGCCAGCTGTGGGATCGAACAGTCCCACCAGGTTCTTCATCAGCACCGTCTTTCCGCTTCCGCTCTGGCCAATGATGAGGTTCGTCTTGCCGTCCTCGAAGATGGTAGAGATGTCCTTGAGCACCTCAACGCCGTCGAAACTCTTATATAAATTCTTGACTTCGATCATGACAGCAGCTGTGTTAAGAATACGTCGGAGAATAGAATCAGTACGCTCGAGGTTACTACAGCGTCTGTCGAGGCCTTACCCACATTGACGGAACCGCCCTCGACGGTATATCCGAAATAGGAGGGGACTGCCGAGATGATGAAGGCGAAGAAGAGGCTCTTGATGATGGACATCCACATGAACCACGACTTGAACTGGTGTTGCAAACCCAGCGTCAGGTCGTCGGGCACGATGATATGACCCACGTATGCCGTTCCGTAGGCTCCCACAATGCCTAAGGCGCTGGAGAAGATAACCAGCAGAGGCATGATGGTAATCATTCCCATGATTTTTGGGAGTATCAGATAGCAGGCTGAGTTGACGCCCATGATGTCGAGTGCGTCAATCTGCTGAGTGACACGCATGGTGCCAATCTCAGAGGCAATGTTCGAGCCTACCTTACCAGCCAGGATCAAGCACATGATGCTGGACGAGAACTCCAGCAACATAATCTCACGCGTGGTATAGCCACTGACCCAACGGGGCATCCAAGGCGACTGGATGTTCAGCTTCATCTGAATGCAGATAACGGCTCCGATAAAGAACGATATCAGCAGCACGATGCCTATCGAGTTGATGCCCAGCTGCTCCATTTCCTTCACATACTGTTTCCAGAACATGCGGAAGCGTTCGGGAACGCTGAATGTGCGCCCCATCAGAATCAGAAACTTGCCAAACGACGTCAGCCAGTGATGCAATAACTTTATCATTTCGCCTGCAAAAGTACGAATAAGTGAGCAAAATACAAAATAAATCAAAATTATTTTTGGTTTTTCATTCGTTTTGCACTAACTTTGCAGGCAAAATAATAAAGTAACTTGATTACCAACTATGAAACTGAGAACATTTGCTTTAAGTCTGATAGCCTGGCCGTTCGTGATGGCTATGGCAGAGGGTGAAGTGAACATGAAGTTTGGGAAACCCACCAAGGAAGAGATGCAGATGACGACCTACGAGGCCGACCCTGAGGCGGATGCTGTGGTGCTCTGCCGACTGACAGATGTGGAATACATCATTCAGGAGAATGGCTATCTGGTGGACTATCGCGAGAAGTGCCGCATCAAGGTGCTGAAACCTGGTGGCACACAGTACGCCAAGGTCGTTGTACCCTATATGATGAATACATCGCACGGCAGCAATCTGGGCGGTCTTAGGTTCTCGATGTTTGCTAACCAGTTGTCAGCGGGTGGAAGCTCTGAATTAGGCTATGATGGTGGTTCGATGACGACGGAAGCTATGGGTGACTACTCTGATGAGAGCATAGAGGACTTGAAAGCTACGGCCTTCACCCTGAAGAACGGCAAGGTGGTGAAGAGCGCGCTGAAGAAGGACGACGTGAAGAAAGTAGAGATTGACGAGCAGCATCACCAGGTGACGTTCACCGTTCCTGATGTCGAGGTGGGCAGTGTCATAGAATATGAATACACCATTCATAGCGAGTTGTTCTGGTTGTTGCACGACTGGTATGCCCAGCGCGAGATTCCTGTCGTCTATGCCAAGCTGGACATGAATATTCCCAGCTATCTGCAGTTCAATGTGGAAGAGCATGGCATACAGCGCCTGAAGTGTACCTGCACAAACGGCGTGGTCAGATACAAGCTGATCAGCGATCCGATGGCTAATCCCGTCAGTGCTGTGTCGAACCATTACATTTGCGTCGGACAAGACCTGATTGCTATGCCCAAGGACGACTATGTGTATTGCATTCAGGATTACTGTGCCGGAGTGACTGCTGAGCTGAAGAAGTACAAACTGCGTGGCACCATGCTGATGGACTATGCCAAGACGTGGGAGCAGATAGACAAGATGATTCTGGACGATGACAATCTGGGTAAGCAGCTGGGTGAACATAGTCCGCTGAAAGACTTGTTGCAGGAAAAGAAGATTGCAGAGATTGCCGACAAGAACGAACGTGCAGCAGCAGTCTTCCAGTTGGTGATGAGCAAGGTGAAATGGGACGGTACCTACAAATTGGAGCCTGCCAAGACCAGCGAGACCCTCAGCAAGGGTGTCGGGTCGAATGCAGACATCAACATGCTGATTATCCAGTCGCTGAACGACGTAGGACTCACGGCTGCTCCTGTTGTGCTCAGAACGCGCGATGAGGGACAACTGCCCGTGAACTTCCCCTCCATGCAGAAACTGTCGTCGTTTGTCGTGGGTATCGTGACTGACGCAGGAAAGAACATCTACGTCGACGCTTCGTCGAAGGACGGCTATCTGAACGTGTTGCCCGAGAATCTGCTCGTTGAGCGCGCCCGACTGGTTCAGAAGAACAACAAGAGCATCTGGGTAAACTTGCAAAAGCTGATGAAATCGCAGAAGAGCACCATCATCGACGCTGTGCTGACACCTGATGGTGTGCTGAAAGGCAAACAGACTATCCGTTACGAAGGACTTGCTGCCCAGAAATACCGTCAGGAAAAGGGTATCGAAGGCTTTGGCCCTGACGTGACTGACGCTTCGGAGTTCACCTTACAGGGCCAGGTGGCTGATGGCGCTATTACCATCTGTCCCTTCCCCAATCCCATGAAGGAGAATCCGTTTAAGGCTGAAAAGCGTAAGATGCCGGTCGAATTTACCAGCACAGGAACGAACCGCGTTGTGGTGAACATCACACTGCCTGAGGGCTACATGTTGCAGGGAGAACCCAGAAATACCACCATCGTTTCGACGGACAAGGGGGTGGAGGGTCGTTATCAGACCTCGACAGGCAACGATAAGGTGATGCTCAGTTGCCAGTTCAGCATCAACAAGATGACGCACTCCGAGAAGAGTTATGACGACCTGAGGCAGATTTTCAATTTGTTCTCACAGTACAATTCAGAACCGCTGACCTTCAAAAAGATGCAATAGACATAGAATGGAAGAGAACAATAACATACAGGAACAGGAACACCTCGTGCTGCGCACGGAGGGACTGGTAAAGATATACGGTAAACGTACGGTGGTAAACGACGTGTCGTTCGACGTGAAGCAGGGCGAAATCGTTGGATTGCTGGGGCCTAACGGTGCTGGCAAGACGACGTCGTTCTACATGACGACAGGACTTATCGTACCCAACAAAGGCCATATCTATCTGGGCGACGAGGATGTGACAACCTATCCCGTTTATAAGCGTGCACGTGCAGGCATCGGCTATCTGGCCCAGGAGGCATCGGTGTTCCGCAAGATGTCTGTCGAGGATAACATCCTCAGCGTGCTGCAAATGACGGGAAAGCCACGTGATTACCAGATGGAGAAGTTGGAGAGCCTGATTAAGGAGTTCCGTCTGGAGAAAGTGCGCAAGAACACGGGTGACCGCTTGTCGGGTGGTGAGCGTCGTCGTACGGAGATTGCCCGTTGTCTGGCCATCGAACCGAAGTTCATCATGCTCGACGAGCCTTTCGCTGGTGTGGACCCTATTGCTGTTGAGGACATCCAGTTTATTGTGTGGAAACTGAAGGACAAGAATATCGGTATTCTGATTACCGACCATAACGTGGAGGATACGCTATGTATCACCGACCGCGCCTATCTGTTGTTTGAGGGACGCATCCTGTTCCATGGTTCTCCTGAGGAACTGGCTGCAAATCCCATTGTGCGTAAAAACTATCTGACGGAGTCGTTCATCCTGCGTCAGAAGGATTTCTCGGCTTTGGAAGAACAGCGAAAAGCAGAAGAGGCGGAAGAAATGTAAGGAGCGACATCTCGGAAAAACCTAAAAAATGCGAATTTTTTTGGTTTTTCGCTCGCTTATTCGTACCTTTGCACGCTCAAACGACGAGTATATTATTAAATAAGGTATAAGAAAGAGATGAATATCACATTTGAAGCTCCTGACAAGATCAATGGTTTGATGACCATTACATTGGAGTCGGCTGACTATCAGCCTGAGGTTGACAAGACACTGAAAGACTATCGTAAACGCGCAAACATTCCTGGATTCCGTCCTGGTCAGGCTCCTATGGGCATGATCAAGCGTCAGTTTGGCCCAAGTGTCAAAGTAGATGCTGTGAACAAGATTCTGGGTGAGAAGTTGTATGAATACGTTCGTGAGAACAAGATACAGATGTTGGGCGAGCCCCTTCCCAGCGAGCAGCAGGAAGCCCTTGACTTGGAGAGCGACCAGCCCCTGACTTTCAAGTTCGACATTGCTGTTGCCCCTGAGTTTGAGGCTAAGCTCAGTGCAAAGGATAAGGTTGACTACTATAACATCACTGTCGACGACAAGCTGATCGACCAGCAGGTAGAGATGTATCAGAGCCGTGCTGGCCAGTATGAGAAGGCTGAGCAGTTTGACCCCGAGCAGCGCGATATGCTGAAGGGTGACCTGCGCGAGGTGGATGGCAGCATCGAGGTGGCTGATGCCGTGCTGATGCCCCAATACATGAAGGTGGAAGACCAGAAGAAACTGTTCGACGGTTGCAAGCTGGGTGACATCATCACCTGGAACCCCCGCAAGGCCTATCCTGAGAGCGATGTGGAGGTCAGCAGCCTGTTGAAGATTCAGAAAGAGGAGGTCAAGGACCATGAGGGTGATTTTACCTTCCAGATTACAGAGATCAGCCGTTTTGTCAAGGCTGAAGTGAATCAGGCACTGTTCGACCAGACCTTCGGTGAGGGTACTGTAAAGAGCGAGAAGGAGTTCCGTCAGAAGATTGCCGACATCATCAGCCAGCAGTTCAAGGCCGATGCTGATTATAAGTTCCTGCTCGACGTTCGTGCCCACATGGAGAAGAAGGTTGGCAAGCTGGAGTTCCCGGAGGCTATCCTGAAGCGTGTGATGAAGAACAACAACAAGGACCGCAAGGACGTTGAGGACTTTGTCGAGAAGAACTTCGAGGCAAGCATCAAAGAGTTGGGCTGGCACCTCATCAAGGAACAGCTGGTTGCTGCTCAGGGTATCCAGATTGACGACAACGACGTGAAGCAGGTGGCTAAGGAGGCTGCTCGTGCACAGTTCGCCCAGTATGGCATGTCGAATGTTCCTGATGAGTATCTTGACAACTATGCTCAGGAAATGCTGAAGAAGCGTGAGAATACCGACGGACTTGTAGATCGTGCTATCGATGTGAAGCTCACTGCTGCTTTGAAGAATGTGGTGAAACTCAACGAGAAAGACATCACGCTGGAGGACTTCCAGAAGATGCTTCAGGAAAAATAAACGTTAATAGAAATAGCAATTATATTTCTTTAACCAAAAAAAAGGCCGAGATGTTTTGCATCTCGACTTTTTTTTGTAATTTTGTATCTACTTTACGCAAAAACGGGTAGACTACTCACTCGTTTTGTCATAAATAACGAAAATAGGAGAAAGACTATATGAACAACGATTTTAGAAAATATGCTACCAAGCATCTTGGCATCAATGGTTTGGTGCTCGACGAAGTGATGAGTGCTCAGGCACAGTATTTGAACCCTTACATTCTGGAGGAGCGTCAGTTGAACGTTACTCAGATGGATGTCTTCTCACGACTGATGATGGACCGTATCATCTTCCTCGGTACGCAGATTGACGACTATACTGCCAATACGCTGCAGGCCCAGTTGCTCTATCTGGACTCTGTAGATTCTGGCAAGGATATCTCTATCTACCTCAATTCTCCTGGTGGTAGCGTGACGGCTGGTTTGGGCATCTACGACACCATGCAGTTCATCTCCAGCGACGTGGCCACTATCTGTACGGGTATGGCAGCTTCGATGGCTGCAGTGCTGCTTGTGGCAGGAACAGAGGGCAAGCGTTCGGCGCTTCCCCATAGCCGTGTGATGATTCATCAGCCTCTGGGTGGCGTGCAGGGTCAGGCCAGCGATATTGAAATCGAGGCCAAGGAGATTATGAAGTTCAAGAAGGAACTCTATACCATCATCTCAGAGCACTCTCATACACCCTATGACAAGGTGTGGAACGATTCTGACCGTAATTACTGGATGACGGCAGAGGAGGCCAAGGAGTATGGTATGATTGACCAGGTGCTGAAGAAAAAGTAAAAAGGTAAAAAAGTAAAAAGGTAAAGAGGTAAGAAGTAAGAGTTAGAAATGGCAAACAGATGTAATTTCTGTGGACGTACAGAGCGTGAGGTGAAACTCCTGATAACGGGTGTTAACGGTGCCATCTGTGAGGATTGCGCTGTACAGGCCTATCAGGTGGCTACAGCCAATGGCTATGGTCCTGACGCAAAGAAAAAGCCTGGTTCGGGTAAGAAGTTGAATGTTCCCAAGCCCAAGGAAATCAAGACCTACCTTGATCAGTATGTCATCGGACAGGATGAGGCCAAGCGATACCTCTCTGTGGCAGTTTATAATCATTACAAGCGTCTGCAACAGCCTTCAAGCGATGAGGGTGTAGAGATTGAGAAGTCGAATATCATCATGGTAGGTTCGACTGGTACTGGCAAGACCTTGTTGGCACGTACCATAGCCAAACTGCTCGACGTACCGTTTACAATCGTTGATGCCACTGTCTTCACAGAAGCAGGTTATGTGGGTGAGGATGTGGAGAGTATTCTGACTCGTTTGTTGCAGGTGGCTGACTATAATGTGGAATCAACCCAGCGTGGCATTGTCTTTATTGATGAGATAGACAAGATAGCGCGTAAGTCGGATAATCCCTCCATTACCCGCGACGTGAGTGGAGAAGGTGTGCAGCAGGGTTTGTTGAAACTGCTCGAAGGAACCGTCGTCAATGTGCCACCTAAGGGCGGACGTAAGCATCCCGACCAAGAGTATATTGGTGTTGACACACGCAACATCCTGTTTATTTGCGGAGGAGCTTTCGATGGTATAGAGCGTAAGATAGCACAGCGCATGAACACTCATACGGTGGGTTATAACTCCGTACAAAACGTGCGTAAAATAGATAAGGAGAACCTGATGCAGTATATTGCCCCGCAAGATTTGAAGTCGTTCGGACTGATTCCTGAAATAATCGGTCGTCTGCCCGTCTTGACCTACTTGAATCCATTGGATCAGGAGGCACTGACGAAGATCCTGACAGAGCCCAAGAACTCCATCGTCAAGCAGTACGAGAAACTGTTCGAGATGGATGGCATCAAGCTCACCTTTACCCCTGAGGCCTTGAAACTCATTGTCGACAAGGCCGTTGAGTATAAGTTGGGTGCTCGCGGACTGCGTTCCATTGTGGAGAATATCATGATGGAGCCCATGTTCGAGATACCCTCCAAACGTGTAAAATCCTTTGAGGTGACTAAGAAGTTTGCCCAAGAGCAACTCGATAAGTCGCATCTACAATAACATTCTTAAAGTCTATGGCAAAAAAGAAACAAAATCTGGCAGAAGCGCTCAAGAAATATTTCGGCTTCGATAAGTTCAAAGGCGATCAGGAAGCAATTATTCAAAATGTGCTGGACGGCAAAGATACCTTTGTGCTGATGCCTACGGGTGGTGGCAAATCGCTTTGCTATCAGCTTCCTTCACTATTGATGGAAGGTACCGCCATTGTGATTTCACCCCTGATAGCGCTCATGAAAAATCAGGTAGACGTCATCAGTTCGATGAGTGATGAGGGTACAGCCCACTATCTGAATTCTTCGCTCAACAAATCGGCAATCGATCAGGTAAAGGCTGATATCTTGGCAGGCAAGACAAAGTTGCTCTATGTGGCTCCTGAGTCGTTGACCAAGGAAGAGAATGTAGAATTCCTGAAACAGGCTAAGATTTCTTTCTATGCCATCGATGAGGCGCATTGTATATCGGAATGGGGTCATGACTTCCGTCCGGAGTATCGCCGTATTCGTCCGATTATCAACGAGATAGGTAATGCTCCTATCATTGCTTTGACGGCAACGGCCACCGATAAGGTTCGTACGGACATCAAAAAGAATCTGGGCATTGTTGATGCTACAGAGTTCAAGAGCTCATTCAATCGCCCTAATCTCTATTACGAGGTACGCCCCAAAACGCAGGACGTCGACAAGGATATTATCAAGTTTATCAAGCAGCATCCTGGTAAGAGCGGTATTATCTATTGTCTGTCGCGTAAGAAGGTGGAGGAACTGGCTGAGATCCTGAAGGCTAACGACATCAAGGCCGCACCTTACCATGCAGGACTGGAATCCGCACTGCGCTCGCAGACGCAGGACGACTTCCTGATGGAGGAAATTGATGTTATCGTAGCCACCATCGCCTTTGGTATGGGAATCGACAAACCTGATGTGCGCTTCGTCATTCATTACGATATCCCCAAGTCGTTGGAAGGCTACTATCAGGAAACTGGACGTGCTGGGCGCGACGGAGGAGAGGGCATGTGCATCACGTTCTATGCCCAAAAGGACTTGCAGAAACTGGATAAGTTTATGGAGGGTAAGCCCGTTGCCGAGCAGGACATTGGGCGTCAGTTGCTTGCCGAGACTGCTGCTTATGCCGAGACGAGTGTGTGTCGCAGAAAAATGCTGCTGCACTACTTTGGCGAAGAGTATGCCCAGGACAACTGTCATAATTGCGACAACTGTCTGCATCCCAAGACGAAGCAGGAGGCGAAGGATCTGCTGGTTATCGTACTGAAGACCATCCAGGCACTGAAGGAGAATTTCCGTTCAGACTATATCGTTGACTTCGTCATTGGTAAGGAGACGGAGGAGATTCTGGCCCACAAGCACCATCACCATGAATTGTTTGGTGCTGGCGAAGATTTGGAGCATAAACTGGTGAATCCTGTTATCCGGCAGGCACTCATCGCTGGTTATCTGAAAAAAGATGTAGAGAACTACGGACTCCTGAAACTGACTTCGGCAGGCAAGAAGTTCTTGAAGAATCCTGTCTCATTTATGATTGTGGAGGACAGAGAGTTCAACGAGGACTACGACTCGTCATCAGAGCACGACACAGGTATAAGTGCCCTTGACGAGACGCTGAGCGCCATGCTGAAGGACCTGCGCAAGAAGGTGAGCCGTAAGTTGGAACGTCCGCCATACGTCATCTTCCAAGACGTGTCTATTGAGCAGATGGCTACAGACTATCCTGTCACCTTGGAAGAGTTGAAGAATATCCAGGGCGTTGGCGAAGGAAAGGTTCGTCAGCCCTATGCCAAGGAGTTTGTTGACCTGATTAAGCGCTACTGTGAAGAGAACGAGATAGAGCGACAGGCTGATATGCGAGTGCGTACCGTAGCCAAGAAGTCTATCCTGAAGGTGAAGATCATTCAGGCCATCGACCGCCAGATAGCCCTTGACGATATCGCTACAGCCCAGGGTCTGGAGTTTGAGGAACTGCTCGACGAGGTGGAAGCTATTGTCTATAGTGGCACCAAGCTCAATATCGACTATTTCCTGGAAGAGGTGATGGATGAAGACCATGTCGACGACATCTACGACTACTTTGCCGACAGCGAGAGCGACTCGCTCGAAGAGGCCATCAATGAACTGGGTGGTGAGTGTACGGAAGACGAAATCCGACTGGTGCGTATCAAGTTTATCAGTGATATGGCGAACTGATAAAAGGTAAAAAAAGTAAAAAGGTAAAAAAGTTAAATATATTATGGCATCATTTATTGCAGACAAGATTGTGATGGACGGTTTGACATTCGACGACGTCCTGTTGATTCCGGCCTATTCGGAAGTGCTGCCCAAGACGGTAGAGTTGAAAACCCGCTTTTCGCGTAACATCGAGCTGAACGTGCCTTTTGTGACGGCAGCAATGGATACTGTTACCGAAAGTCAGATGGCTATTGCCATTGCCCGTGAGGGAGGTATTGGTGTGATTCATAAGAATATGTCTATCGAGAATCAGGCCCGTGAGGTGGCCATCGTAAAGCGTGCAGAGAATGGTATGATTTACGATCCTATCACCATTCCTCTGGGTAGCACTGTGGCTCAGGCACTCGATATTATGTCTGAGTATCATATCGGTGGTATCCCCGTGGTGGATGCGGAGAAGCATCTGGTAGGTATTGTTACCAACCGTGACCTGCGTTTCGAACGTCGTCTGGATCGCCCTGTTGAGGAGATTATGTCTAAAGACAATCTGGTGACTACTCATCAGCAGACAGACTTGATTGCTGCCGCTCAGATTCTGCAGGAGAATAAAATCGAGAAACTGCCCGTGGTGGATAAGGACAATCATCTGATTGGTCTGATCACCTATAAGGATATCACCAAGGCCAAGGACAAGCCCATGGCATGTAAGGATGAGAAAGGTCGTCTGCGCGTGGCTGCTGGTGTTGGCGTGACGTCTGACACACTGGAGCGTATGCAGGCTTTGGTCAATGCCGGTGCTGATGCCATCGTTATTGATACGGCTCACGGACATTCCAAGGGCGTGATTGAGAAGCTTCGCGAGGCCAAGATGTCGTTCCCCAACATCGATATCGTTGTAGGTAACATTGCTACAGGTGCTGCCGCCAAGATGTTGGCAGACAATGGCGCTGATGCCGTCAAGGTGGGTATTGGCCCAGGTTCTATCTGTACCACTCGTGTGGTGGCTGGTGTGGGTATGCCCCAGTTATCTGCCATTTACGATGTGTATAGCGTGCTGAAGGACACCGATATTCCTTTGATTGCTGATGGTGGCCTTCGCTATTCTGGCGATATTGTCAAGGCGCTGGCTGCTGGTGGCTCTTCTGTTATGATGGGTTCACTCGTGGCAGGTACCGAGGAGAGTCCTGGCGACACCATCATCTACAACGGACGTAAGTTTAAGTCGTATCGCGGTATGGGCTCATTGGAAGCTATGGAACATGGTTCTAAGGACCGCTATTTCCAGGCTGATACGAAGGATGTGAAGAAACTGGTTCCAGAAGGCATTGCAGGACGCGTGCCTTACAAAGGAACGGTACAGGAAGTCATCTACCAGATGGTAGGTGGCCTGCGTTCGGGTATGGGCTATTGTGGTGCCGCAACCATCGCGCAGTTGCACGAGGCAAAGTTTACCCGTATTACCAATGCCGGTGTCAACGAGAGCCATCCGCACGACATCACTATCACCAGCGAGGCTCCTAACTATTCTAGACCAAACGATTGATAAAAAGAAGATATAATTAAAATGAAAAAGCTCATCATTGCTGCTTTTAGTGCAGTTGTTCCGTTTACTGCTATTTTTGCTCAGAACAGTGACCCTGTCGTGATGAGTGTGGCAGGTGTGGATGTTCCACGTTCAGAGTTTGAGTATTCGTACAACAAGAACAATACCGACGGTGTCATAGACAAGAAAACCGTCGAAGAGTATGTCGAATTGTTTGTCAATTACAAATTGAAGGTGCAGGCTGCCTTGGATGCACGCTTGGATACCACAACGGCCTTCCGTCAGGAGTTCGCACAGTATCGTGACCAGCAGATCCGTCCGACATTTGTTACGGATGATGATATGTTGGTGGAGGCTCACAAGGTGTATGATCAGACCGCGGAGCAAATTGGTTCCGATGGTTTGGTAAGTGCTGCCCATATACTGATTCTGACTCCGCAGAAGGCTACTGAAGAACAGCAGCGCGAGGCCAAGCGCCGTATTGACTCAGTGTATACCGCCCTGCAGGCTGGTGCTGATTTCGAGGCGTTAGCCAAGCAGGTATCACAAGATCCAGGATCAGCGCGTCGTGGCGGTATGTTGGGATGGTTCGCCAGAAAACAGATGGTGAAAGAATTTGAGGACGAGGCTTTCGCCCTGCAGCCCGGAGAGATGAGCAAGCCTTTCCTGTCGCCTTATGGCTGGCATATCATTCTGATGAAGGAGCGCAAGCAGTTTGAGCCGTTTGAGTTCCACAAGGAAAACATTCTGCGTTTTCTGGAACAGCGCAATGCTCGTGAGGCTATCACAGAACAGAAGCTGAATGCGATGGTTCTGGCCTCGAATAATACGGTGACCAAAGAGTCTTTGCTTGACCAGCGTGCTGATTCTCTGTCGGCTGTCGACCCTGAGATGCGTTACTTGATTAAGGAATACCATGATGGCTTGTTGCTCTATGAAATCAGCAACAGCACTATCTGGGAAAAGGCTGCTCAGGACGAGCAGGCCTTGGAAAAGTATTTCAAGAAGCACAAGAAACAATACAAGTGGGATGAGCCTCGCTTCAAGGGTATGGTGTACCATGTGAAAGATCAGGACGATGTGAAGGCTGTGGCCAAATGCGTGAAGAAACTGAAATTTGATGAATGGAACGAGGCATTGCGCACGACGTTCAATAAGGACTCTGTCATTCGTATCCGTGCTGAGAAGGGTATCTTTAAGAAAGGTGACAACAAACTTGTTGACCGCGAAATTTTCAAGGTGGCCGACGTCCAGGTGGATAGTGTCAAGGGCTATCCCATTGATGCCGTCTACGGCAAGCTGTTGAAGAAGCCTCAGGACTATACGGATGTTCGTGCCCTTGTCCTGACCGATTTACAGGATGAGATGGAACGTCAGTGGGTGGCTGACCTGCGTAAAAAGTATGCCGTCATTGTCAATGATGAAGTATTAAAGACCATTAATAAGCATGAGTAAAAGAATTCTAGTAATACTAGTATCTCTAGTATCCCTAGTTTCACTAGTTAAAGCCCAGACCGACTCCTTGGGAACGATTGTCGACGAGGTGATATGGGTAGTGGGTGATGAGGCCATTCTCAAGTCTGATGTGGAGGCAATGCGCATCCAGGGTCAGCAGGAAGGTATGCGCTGGAAGGGTGACCCCGATTGTTCCATTCCGGAACAGATTGCTGTTCAGAAACTCTATCTCAACCAGGCTATCATCGATAGCGTGGAGGTTACAGAGTCGGAAATTACCCAAGGTGTAGAGCAGTACATCGAGAATATGATATCGGTTATTGGCTCTCGCGAGAAACTGGAGGAGTACCAGGGCAAGACGCTGAATCAGATTCGTTCCGAGTTGCGCGACTCGTATCGTGAACGTCAGATGGTGCAGGGCATGCAGAGAAAACTGGTGGGAGATATCGCGGTGACTCCTGCTGAAGTGCGACGTTATTTCAAGGATATGCCGCTCGACAGCATTCCTTTTGTTCCTACAGAGGTTGAGGTGCAGATTATTACCCAGCAGCCCCGTGTAGAACAAGAGGAAATCAATCGTATCAAGGAACGCTTGCGTGAGTTTACAGACCGTATCAATAAGGGCGAGACATCGTTCCAGACGTTGGCTCGCTTGTATAGTCAGGACGGCTCTGCCCGTAATGGTGGTGAGTTGGGATACACAGGTCGTGCAGGGTGGGTCCCTGAGTTTGCCAATGTGGCTTTCAACCTGACAGATCCTAAGCGTGTATCGAAGATTGTGGAGACTGAATTCGGCTTCCATATCATCCAGCTGATAGACAAACGTGGTGACAAGGTGAATGTGCGCCATATTCTGCTGAAGCCCGAGATTAGTGATGATGCCATCCAGAAGTCACTGAATCGTCTGGATTCGGTGGCAAATGATATCAAGGCGGGGACTGTTCCTGTAGCTCTGAAGCCTTATTTCAAGGGTGAGACATTTACTTTCGAGGATGCGGTGTCGGTATATTCTGACGATAAAGACACACGCAACAACCATGGTCTGATGGTTAATGTCACACAAGAAAGCCGTACATCGCGCTTCAGGTTGGCCGACTTGCCCCAGGAAGTGGCTAAAGTCATTGACGGACTACAGGTCGGCGAGGTATCGAAACCTTTCGAAATGATCAATGAACGTGGTAAAACGGTGTGTGCTATCGTCAAGCTGAAGAGTCGTACGGAGGGTCATAAGGCTACTATTACTGAAGACTTCCAGCTCCTGAAGAACGTGGTACTTGAAAAGCGTCGTCAGGAAAAGCTCCATCAGTGGGTGGTCAACCGCATCAAGTCTACTTATGTGCGTATCAACGAGCGCTATCGTGACTGCGAGTTTGAATATGAAGGCTGGGTCAGATAGAAGTGAAAAGTGATGAGTGAAAAGTGAATAATTTGCTACCGCTTTAGCGTGAAGAGATATCTGTTTGTCATCCTCGGTTTGTTGGTGTTGGCTATGGTATTTGCCATGCAGCCAGCCCGCAAGCGTACGCCTCGCAAGAAGAAGGTGGAGGACAAACGGGTCTATCTGGTACATGCCGACAATCTGCACTATGACCAGTTCCGGAATGGCGACGCCCAAGTGCTGCATGGCCATGTTCATTTCCGTCATGTAGGTGCAAACCTCTATTGCGACAGCGCTCATTTCTACGAGCAGACCAATTCGTTCGAGGCTTTCGGACATGTCAAAATGCTGCAGGGTGACACGTTGTCGTTGGTAAGCGACTATGCCTATTACGACGGTAACGACCAGTTGGCTCAGGCACGTTACAATGTGGTGCTCAAACACCGTAAGTCGACACTCTATACCGACTCCCTCGACTACGACCGCATGTATAATTTCGGAAACTTCTTCGAAGGCGGAAAACTGGTTGATGGCAAGTCGACTTTGACCAGCGACTGGGGTGAATACCATACTGACACCAAGATGGCTATGTTCTACTATGACGTACGCCTGAAGGACCAGAAGATGTTTCTGACCACTGACTCGCTCTATTACGATACGCGAACGTCGACGGCCCATATCGTAGGACCTTCCAATATCACGTCGAGCACCAGTCACATCTATAGTGAGGACGGCTACTACAATACAAAGACGGGCTATTCTGAACTTTTCGGACGTTCTGTGGTGAAGGACCAAGGCAAGACGCTTGTTGGCGACAGCGTCTACCATAATGCCAAGGACGGCACGAACTATGCCTATCGCAATGTGATACTGACCGACTCCGTCAATAAGAATATGATTACGGGTGACTATTGCGAGTACAACGACTCTACGGGCTATGCAATGGCCACGCAACGTGCGGTGGTTATTGATTTCTCCCAGAAGGATTCGCTCTACATGCACGCTGACACCTTCAAGATCTTTACGTTCAACAACAAGACCGACTCCGTCTATCGCAAGATTCATGCATATAATAAGGTTCGCGCGTATCGCGTGGATGTGCAGGCTGTGTGCGACTCTTTGGTCTACAGCTCGCTCGACTCTTGTATGACCATGTACCACGACCCTATCGTCTGGAACGAAGGCCAGCAACTCTTTGGCGAGGAAATCAAGGTCTATATGAACGACTCTACCATTGATTGGGCACATGTCATCGGACAGGCTTTTTCTGCCGAACAGATGTCTGACTCTGTGCATTTCAACCAGGTGCAGTCGAAGGAGATGAAGGCGTTCTTTGATCATGGACAGATTCGTGAGTCGCAGGCCATCGACAATGTCCTCATTGTCTATTATCCGATAGACGATGCCGATAGTACGATCATAGGACTGAACTACACAGAGACCCCTCTGCTGAAGATGTTTCTGGAGAATCGTAAGATGAAGCGTATCTGGATGCAGAAGCCGACAGGCACGCTCTATCCCATGACACAGATACCGCCTGGCAAGCAGTTCCTTCCACAATATGCGTGGTTCGACTATATCCGTCCTGTTGATAAGAACGACATCTTCAATTGGCGCCCCAAGAAGGAAGGGACGGAATTGAAAGAAGAGAAACGTCGTGAGGCCCCCAAGAATAGTGTAAAGAAATGACAGACGTAATCCAACTGCTTCCTGACAGTGTGGCTAACCAGATAGCTGCTGGCGAGGTGATACAGCGCCCCGCCTCAGTCATCAAGGAACTGGTGGAGAATGCTGTCGACGCCGGAGCCCATACCGTCAACGTGCTGGTGGTTGATGCGGGACGTACCTCCATACAGGTTATCGACGATGGTTGTGGTATGTCGGAAACCGATGCCCGTCTGGCTTTCGAGCGTCACGCCACCAGTAAGATTCGAAAGGCTGATGACCTCTTCGCCCTTCACACAATGGGGTTCCGAGGCGAGGCATTGCCCTCCATTGTGGCTGTGTCACAGGTTGAACTGCGGACTCGTCGGCAGTCCGACGAGGTGGGAACATGTCTGATGCTGGCTGGTTCGCGGGTCGAGAGCCAGGAACCTTGCTCCTGTCCTGTGGGCAGCAGTTTTCTGGTCAGCAACCTTTTTTTCAATGTTCCTGCGCGTCGTAAGTTCCTCAAAACCAATGCCACTGAACTGAACAACATTCTGACGGCTTTCGAACGTATTGTGTTGGTCTATCCAGACATTAACTTTACACTCCATAGCAACGGACAGGAACTCATGAACCTGCGGGCAGGCTCACTGCGTCAGCGCATTAGCGACATCTACGGACGGCGCTACGGACAGGACCTCTTGCCCGTCAGTGTCGATACGGCGATGTGTCGCATCACGGGTTTTGTCGCCAAACCCGAGGCAGCACGGAAGAAAGGGGTGGCAGAGTACTTTTTCGTCAACGGACGCTTCATGAAGCACCCTTACTTCCACAAGGCTGTCCAGCAGGCTTACGACCGCTTGATTCCTGCAGGCATGCATGTGCCTTATCTGATTTATTTTGAGGTTAGTCCTGCTGATATTGATGTCAATATCCATCCTACGAAGACGGAGATTAAGTTCGAGAACGAACAGGCCATCTGGCAGATTCTGACGGCAGCTGTCAAGGATGCCATCGGACAGTTCTGCGAGATTCCTCAAATCGATTTCGACACCGAGGGACGTCCTGATATCCCCGTTTATAATCCGAATACTCCGAATACCCCAGGTTCTCAGAGTACTCCGAGTTTCCCCAAAACTCCCGGCAACCCTTCCTACAACCCCTTCTCGCCTTCTCAGAAGAAAGCATCGAATGGTTGGGAACAACTCTACGAGGGCCTTCAGCCAACCCATAGCCAGTCGGCCTCGTCGCCTTCGTTCTTCGACGACGGCTTCCTGTCTGATGCTGTCGACACACCCAGTCCTGCGAGCCGTGACACCCTGACGGCGGAATTCACATCGTCACACGCTGACCCTTGGGCAGATAAATCGCCTGCCCACTACCAATATAAGGGTTGCTACATCATGACTGCTGTCAAGTCGGGACTGATGGTTATCGACCAATATCGTGCTGATGTCCGCATTCGTTACGAACAATGTCTGGCTCAGTTGCAGGCCCGTTCGGCAGAAACGCAGCAGGTGCTGTTTCCTGAGGTGATACAGTTCAGCCCTTCTGAACAACCGCTTCTGGATCAGATTCTGCCACGACTGTCAGCCATCGGCTTTGAACTGACTGATCTGGGACAAGGTAGCTTTGCTGTCAATGGCATTCCTACAGGTCTCGACGGGTTGAACTACGTGCAGCTTCTACACGATATGGTGGCTGATGCTGTGAGCAGCGCCGGTGACTCGATGGACGAACTTAACAAGGCGCTGGCATTGAGTATGGCGCGTCATGTGGCGATACCTCAGGGACAGGTGCTGAGTAATAGCGAGATGGAAAATCTGGTCAACGAACTCTTTGCCTGCTCCAATGTCAACTACACGCCTGATGGTAAGGCCATTCTCGGCATCCTGCCTCAGCGCGACATCGAGAAACTGTTTTGAGGAAAGGTAATAAAGTAAAAAACGGAAATGATATGAGAAAAGAAAACAAAAACATGGTAACAGGTTTGGTAAGAAAGGTTTTACCTTTTTACCTTTTTACCCTTTTACCTTTAACAGCAGTGGCGCAGGGCGAGGTGACAGGTGCAAAACATAGTGTGGCAACGAATTCGTTCTGGGCCAATTGGTTCGTTCAGGCCAACGTGGTAGGTTCGTCGTTCTGGAGTAGTCAGGAACAGCAGTCTGTCAAGATCAGTAAGTTGTTCAAGGACTATCGCACCAACCTGGGCTTTTCGCTGGCTGTGGGTAAGTGGTTCACACCGGGACTGGGCCTTCGCACCAAGTTCAACGGCATGTGGGGACGCACCATCGTTTCTGAGGACAAGTCACTCAATGCCAGCAAGTATTGGACACTCAACGAACAGGTGCTTTTCAACCTCAGCAACATGCTGATGGGTTATAACGAACAGCGCACGTGGAACTTCATTCCCTACATAGGCGGTGGAGTGGGGCACGGCATATCGTACCATACTTCCGTGTTGGGCTATTCACTGGGTGTGCTGAATACGTTCCGTCTGACCCCGAAGTTTGCTGTCAACCTCGACATAAACTATGGTTCCTATGATGCCGCGTTCGACGGGTTCAGCGGAGGCGGCGATACCAAACTCAGCTTGAAGGGACGCGACCGCATCATCAATGTTGAAGTGGGTCTTACCTATCGGCTGGGTAACTCTTCTTGGAAGTCTTCGGCCGATCTTGACGCTGCACAGGCTTTGGCACAAAGCGAGATTGATGCCCTCAATGCCCAGCTGGCAGACCTCATGGCTGAGAACGACCGTCTGAACCAAGAACTCGAGAACGCGCAGCAGCCCGCTCCGGCTCCTCAGGAGGCAGTAACGGTTACCCAACTCGTCTCTGCTCCTGCCTCTGTGTTCTTCAACCTCAACGAGGCAGTCATTGCCACACAGCGCGATTTGCAGAATGTGGCTGAACTGGTCGCTGTGGCCAAGCAGCAGGGTGCCAAACTCGTTGTCACGGGTTATGCCGACAGTGTGACGGGCAGTGCTGAGCGCAATCGCCAGCTCTCCGAACAGCGTGCTGAGGCGGTAGCCAACGAGATTGTGAAGATGGGCTTCCCGCGCGAACAGATTGAGACCATTGCTGCAGGCGGTGTCGACACCTTGTCACCAACGACCTATAATCGTCGTGCTACGGTGGAAGTCAAGGCACAATGAGATTGTAAAACGGGTGAAAACAAGTATTTTTACCCGAAAAAATAAAAAAGTGGTGCAAAAGTTTGGTAGATTCAGAAAAAAGCCTTACCTTTGCACCGCTTTTCGAAAGAAAGGGCGTTTAGCTCAGCTGGTTTAGAGCATCTGCCTTACAAGCAGAGGGTCGGCGGTTCGAATCCGTCAACGCCCACAACAACAACCCCACACTGCATTTGCAATGTGGGATTTCTCTTTTCCCTTAGCTGCCCCTCCTGTGGCGATTCATCACAGTCCGTTTATCCACTCGGCAATGTCCTGAAGCACTTCCGGTGAGATGGTCTCCTCTATCTGGCCGTACTCGGTGGGCAGACCGGTAGTGCAGTGTTGGAACAGGTGATTCAATCCTGGGTATTCCTTGATACGATTCTTTTTCGACGTTGGCAGCAGTCGTTGGAAGGCTGGCAGACACAGCGTGGAAATGACCTGACAGTCGCGGTCGCCATTCAGGGCGAAGACGGGACAGCGCGTCTGGCGGATGTCATCCGACGGGTCGTAGTCGATGAACCAATTGATCCAAGGATTGTTCATCTCAGCAACGGTCTCACGATACTTCTTGACCGATATATTAGGCAGTTGACCAGACAGCAGCATGATGCGGTTGCCCTGTGTGGCCAACAGCGTGTCACCCTTCACACTCGGTCCTGCCAGTGACACGATGAAATCGACCTTTTTCTGTCCTCCCAGCATGAAGGCGATGAGTCCTCCCTCGCTATGTCCCAGGATGCCCACCTTGCTGAAAGCCTTCTTTTTACGCAGGAAATCAATGCCGGCAAGGGCGTCGCGGGCAAAGTCCTCTGAGGTGGCATTCACGACGTTGCCGCCTACCGACTGACCTGTCGCACGGTCGTCGTAGCGCAGCGTGGCAATGCCCTGACGTGCCAGATAGTCGGCCAGAACGAAGAATGGTTTGTGTTCAAAGAGTTCCTCGTCGCGGTTCTGCTGTCCGCTGCCCGAGACGAAGATCACGACCATCGGTTTCTGTTTCGATTTTGCGTCATACCCCACGGGCCACGTCAGCGTACCGGCCAGTGTGGCGCTGTCGCGTTCGTTACGGAACGTCACCTCCTCGGTCTCATACGGGAATGGCGCCTGTGGCATCTGCGGACGCTTCACCTCAGGCACACCCCTTTCCAAGACTAGCGGAAACTTGAATCCGCGTTGTACGAACTTGCCGTCCAGCTTGCCGTCCTTCAGTTTGGCGCTATAGGTGACATCCAGCGATTCTATCTTCACGGACAGCGAGTCGTCGGAAAGATATTCCTTGAAGGCGGAAATGTCCTTGCCACCCTGATCGGGGCTGTCGAACGATGCTTTGACGTAGCCGTCGGCCTGCTCCAGATGGAGCACGATCGTCAGCGACACGGCACCGACCTTGAGCTTCCCTGACCATGAGCCCAATAGGGCAGTAGTGGACTGAACCTGAGCTGAGCCCGTCAGTGCGACGAGGGCGAATAATGCGGTGATAATGATGGTTTTCTTCATAAGTTTATTTGATTAACGGTTGCAAAGATACAAAATACTTTGAACTTTGAACGTTGAACTTTGAACTTTTTTCTTGGCGGCAGCAAATTTTTCACTCTTCATTCTTCACTTTTCACTTAAAATATTGTATCTTTGTCACCAAATATAAAATAATGCTGACGGAGAAGACGATGGAGAAGCTGCGCATCCTTGCAGAGTCGGCGAAGTACGACGTGTCGTGCTCGTCGAGCGGTATTGTGCGCCGTGGTAAGCAGGGTATGGTGGGCAATACCGTCGGTGGGGTTGGCATTTGCCACTCGTTTGCCGACGATGGGCGCTGCATCTCGTTGTTGAAGGTTATGCTCACCAACTACTGCATGTACGACTGCGCCTACTGCATCAACCGCCGCACCAACGACATCCCTCGTGCCACGCTCTCCGTCTCGGAACTCGAGGAGATCACCATGGAGTTCTATCGTCGCAACTACATCGAGGGTCTTTTTCTGTCGAGTGGCGTCGTGCGCAATCCTGACTATACGATGGAACGCCTCACGGCTATCGTGCGCGACCTGCGGACGGTGCACCGCTTCAATGGCTATATCCACCTGAAAACCATTCCCGGGGCCTCGCAGGAACTACTGCAGGAGGCAGGTCGCTATGCCGACCGCATGAGTGTAAATATCGAAATCCCCAAAGAGGAGTCGCTAAAGGCGTTGGCGCCCGAGAAGGACCACCAAAGCGTCTTCCTGCCCATGAAGCAGATTCAGCAAGGGGTACTCGAGAATAAGGACGATAGGAAAAAGTTCCGCCACGCGCCCCGTTTCGTGCCGGCAGGACAGTCCACCCAGATGATTGTGGGCGCCACGAAGGAGAGCGACCTCGACATCCTGCGCATGTCCAATGCCATGTACCAGCAGCCCACCATGCGGCGCGTCTATTACTCTGGCTACATCAGTGTCAACACCTACGACCCGCGTCTGCCCGTCCTGAAACAGCCGCCCTTGGTGCGCGAGAACCGCCTCTATCAGGCCGACTGGCTCATGCGCTTCTATCAGTTCAGCGTCGACGAGATTGTCGACGACAAGCACACCCACCTCGACCTCGACGTCGACCCCAAACTCGGCTGGGCCCTGCGCCACCCAGAGTTTTTCCCCGTGGACATCAACCGGGCCCCTTACGAGGACATTCTCCGTGTGCCGGGCATTGGTGTCAAGAGCGCCATCCTCATCGTCAACTCGCGCCGCTTCAACCGCATCACCTCCTACCACCTCAAGAAGATGGGCGTGGTGATGAAGAAGGCGAAGTACTTCATCACCTGTGGTGAACTCACCTCCGCCTTCTCGCAACCCATCATAGGCATCAATGAGCTGCGCCCCGAGCGCCTGCGCCCCCTGCTGCTCTCGAAAGCCCAGCAGAAACGCGCCGCTGCCGAACAACAACTCACCCTCGACTTCCACGACGAATGATTGGTATAAAAATCAGAAAAACTTTTGGTTTTCTTCTCGCTTATTCGTATTTTTGACCTGACGGTCGAAAATACTATCGCTCGACAAAATGAAAGAAAAATCTTTTTTCTTTTGTTTTTGTGCTCGCTTATTCGTATCTTTGCAACGAAGAAACGACGAAGTTCCTTCGATGCAGCAAGGAAGTAGTCTCGACTTTTGTCTGGTTGTTGTTCGTTTGATGTCCGATTGTTGTCTGATTGTTGTCCGTCCAAATAACGAACAACAGACGGGGAAGGAACGGGGTACAAACGGATGAGGAACGGAGAAGAATAGAAGGTACAGTGAAGCAACGACGAAACAACATGGAAGCAATAGCGAACGTATAAAAAAGATATAGGAGACCCAAACGATGAAGAAAAAGAACACTACAAGCAAAGGATTGATGCTGGTTGGCAGCCTGCGCACATCTGGCGTGACAGTTTACATGAAGCAGGGGAAACTGGTTACGCGGTCGTCGAATTCAAACGAGAAGCGCAGCAATACGCTGCCTCAGTTCATGCAGCGACAGAAGATGCGGCATTCCGTACAGCTATGGAAGATGCTGAAATATTGTGAGCCTATGTTCACGCAGCGACCGACGGCTTACAACAACTTCATGTCGTTAGCTAACCGAATGCCGGTGGTGTATGTGGAAAGGATACTGATGGATCAGGCATCGTTCCTGATGCCGGGCATACCGGTAAGCGATGGCACACTGCCCACGGTACAGCAACATCTGGGCGAAGTGGACGGCACGCCTGCCCTAATCACTGACCTCAGATATGGTGAATGCCTTTATCACGAGAAGCTATGGCTTTTTACGGCAGAACAGAAGATAGAAGGTCCTCTGCCACGTGTGCGGTTCAGCAAGCGCGAAATATCGAGGCATGAGATGACCATAGTGGATGGTCATTTGGCACTGACAGATGAGGAATACGCCGATGAGATGAAAGGCTGGGCACTGGTTCGGGTCGCAGACAACCGCTGTTCACCACAGACCATCGTCACCCGTTGTACGCTGTACCAACAATACACCACAGACGAAGCCCTGCGAGCTGCCGCCAAGAGCTACAAAGGCCTTACCGACCACGGATTTCTGTCGCCAAGGTAAAATATTATTTGGAAGATTCAATCTTTTATCGTATCTTTGCATATGAAATGCAGACATATGTGTTCGATAATACCCTCGACGGGCTGTTGACGGCGGTGTTCGACAGCTTTTTCCGCAAGCAGCAGGATGTGACGCTGTTGGCTGAGCGGGAGCAGTTGTCGCTGTTTGGCGACGAGCCGCACCGGGTGGTGACGGACGCGGAGAAGGCCGAGCGGGTGTGGAAGGGGCTGGAGAAGCAGTTGTCGCGCGAGGCGCTACACATGATAACCATCAGTTGGCTGTCGGAGGAGCGGGCGCTGAACCAGCCGCTGTTTAACATGATTTGCAAGGTGTTCAAGGGGAGGATGGACATCACACAGAATGCGTCGGACGACGATGTGCTGGCGGTGAGGAACACGTGTCGGCGGGTGTTGCACGAGACGCTGCGCATGAAGCAGTTTATCCGGTTCCAGAAGGCCAAGGACGGGACTTACCTCGCAGTGGTGTCGCCAGACCATAACGTGCTGCCGTTGATTACCGACCACTTCGCAGACCGGTTTAACGACCAGCCGTGGCTCATCTATGATGCGAAGCGGCATTATGGGTACAATTACGACGGGAAAACCGTCATACGCATCACGTTTGAGAACGAGGCGGAGGTGCCCTTCGATTTGTCGAACGGCAAGATGGACGCCGACATCCTGAGCGAGAACGATAAAATATTCCAGGAGCTGTGGCGCACGTACTTCAAGGCCATCTGCATCAAGGAACGCATGAACCCCAAGAAACAGCTTAGCGACATGCCCCGCCGCTACTGGAAATACATGACTGAAAAGAATTGATTCGATGAAAAGACTGGCTATGTGTTTGCTCTGTATGATGCTGCTCGCTGGCAATCTGTTTGCACAGGAAGAGCAGGAAATCATTGAACATCACGGCGACCGTTATATCATCAACGTTGACGTCCTGAAGCCCGACAAGGAGATGACACTGTTGGATGTGTTGCAGACTTGTCCGGAACTGCTGTCGGAGCATGGCAAGCGGTTGAAGTCGGACTACGAATTGTACATAGACAACGTGACGTTGCCGCTGGACAACGAGACGCTGCTGGAGGCGCTGAAGGCCTCTGAAATCAGTACGATAGAGGTGTATATGTCGACGGCGGTGTCGACGGGTGGCACGGGCCGTGGCGGCACCATCGACATCTATCTGAAGGAGCAGGACGAGGGCAAGACGTCGGGCAAGGTGCTGCTGGAAGGCAGTACGCGGGGCAATGGCAAGGCCTATGCCGACGTGGTGACGCGGACGGGCGACGTGACCGTCAGGGGCTGTGCGCTGACGAACCTGAAGTTTGCGAAGGGCTCAATGACGGGCTACGACAGGTTCTCGGCGCGTCAGGGCATAGAAAACGTGCACCTGAACGTGGACTGGAACATCAGCGAGCGCGACAATCTGAAGGTGAAGCTGTTTCAGACTTTCCTGGACACGAAGGACAGACTGTTCCCGACTCCGGATGACGAGGACGAGATTACCGAGTTGCAGCGCTACTGGGGCGCTGTGGCCAGCTATACGCGTACGCTGAACGACCGTGATGCCTCGTTGCTGGTCGAGGGTGGCGTGGATTATCTGAATACGGACCTCGAGGATGGCAAGCAACGCGACTGTTCCGCCTACCTGTTAACGGAAGCCTTCATACCATTGACGAGCGGCCTTGAGATGCTGGCAGGGTGGGAGATGGACTACTACAACATGTGGATGCCCCGCGTGGACCGCCAGCAGATGATGTACAACGACCTGTACCTGGAGCTGGACTACGCCAAAGGGCCGTGGGTGCTGTCGCTGGGCGACCGGCTCAGAATCATCAACTACTGGCACCGTACGGAACGCACCGCCGACAGTCCGCTGTGGAAGCACAACCGCACGGAGCACAGCTATCTGGCCAGTGCAGGATACAAGACGGGGGGACACTTCGTGCAGGGACTGTTCAGCCACGACTATTTCACGCCGCTCATCAGCCATTTCTATACCGGCTTCGATGAAGGCATGCAGCGTGGGAAGTATCTGAGCAATATCCTGACCAATATGGTCTACAACGTGGAGGCACGCTACACCTACCAGCAGGCAAACCTCGTGGCCAGCGCCAGCGTGCAGCACACGTGGTCGGACAACGCCCTCGTCGTCGACGAGCAATACACGGGTGCGAGGGCCTCGGTGACGTGGCGCAAGGGACGGCTGCGCCTGACGGCAGGAGCCGACTTCTTTCACGGCATCCTCAGCGGTCCGGGATACGATATCGACAAGCACGACAACTTCTTCCACCTGCGTCTGTTGCCGACATTGCTGCTCAATGGCGGACTGCGCATCAGTTCCACGCTGATGTATAACAGCCATCAGGACTTGCTGATCGAGAGTCCCGGCCACCTGTATGCCTCGGTGAAGGTGAGCAAGGACCTGGGGCGTCACCTGACGCTGAGTGCCGACTTCCACGACTTGGCGGGCACGCCGAGCACAACGTCCTATGTGTTGGGCAATTACTACGACAACCGTGCCGTTACTATTGGATTAACCTATCGCTACTAAAAAAAGAAAAGAATGATGAGAATACTGACTTGGATGACTGTAGCCCTGATGGCTATGCCCCTGAGGGCAGAAACGGCGCGTTCGCCGAAGGACGGCGCGCTGAAGCCGAGACTGGTGGTGTGTACGGACATTGCACCCGCCAATGTGGAACCCGACGACATGGAGTCGATGGTGCACCTGATGGCGTATGCCGACATGTTTGAAATCGAGGCGCTGATCACGTCGGTGGGCTGGAACTGCGACCCGTATCCGACGGAGTGGTCGCTGTATATGTATCGCGTGATGGGTGCCTACGCTACGGACGTCAAGAACTTGATGAAACGCTCAGGACAGAAGGCGTTCCTCCCGATGGAGCAGGAAAACCGGAGTCAGCGCATCGGCTATTGGCCCAGTGCGGAGTATGTCACAAGCCGTGTCGTGATGGGCAGTGTGAACGGTGGCATCCGCTCTATTGGCGAACAGAACGACTCGCCAGGCAGCGAGCTGCTGATTAAGTTGGCCGACGAGGACGACCCACGACCCATCTACGTGGCTGCATGGGGTGGTGCGAACACGCTGGCACAGGCCATCTGGCGCGTGAAGCAGACGCGGAGTGTGGACGAAGTTTCTGACTTCGTCAAGAAATTCCGCCTCTATACCATCACCGATCAGGACATGGACTACAACCACCGCATGGACCGTGCCCGCAGCTCACACATGTGGCTGCGACAGGAATTCCAGGACGACCTGCAGTTCATCTGGGACGAGGGTACGTGGCAGGAACAGTGCGAGCTGGGCAAGCAGCACTGGACGCACCACCAGCAAAACATCCAGCCGAAGGGAGCGCTGGGCAAGGAATATCCCAACTACAAATGGGGCGTCGAGGGCGACACGCCGAGTTTCCTCTATGTGCTGCCCAACGGACTGAGCGACCCCGAGGATCCACGACAGGCTGGTTGGGCAGGATACCACGAGCGGGGCATGTGTCCCGACTCGCTGACCACCGCCTGGACTTCATGGCAGGAACCCGTACGCAGCATCAGCGTAGGTTATAAACAGCGCTTCTATCCCGATGAAATGGCCGATTTTGAAGCGCGCATGCAGTGGGCCGACCAAGGTGAGGGCAATCGCAACCCCATCGTCGTAGTGAACGGCCATCAAGGGCCGTCGCCCTTAGTGATTCATGCCAAGGCGGGTGATACGCTGCGGTTGGATGCCTCGAAGTCGTACGACCCCGACGGTGACGTGCTGACAGAAAAATGGTGGCAGCAACCTGAGATAGGTACGGCGACGCTCGACATACAGTGGTCGGACGTGGCCACCATCCGCATTCCCCAGGATGCTGCCGGCCAGACGCTGCACGTCGTGTGTGAGCTGTGCGACCAAGGTCCCTTCACGCTGAAGGGATATCAGAGAATCATCATAGTGGTAGAATAGTGTGACGATGAAGATAGGAACGATAGATTTGGGCGAGCGCCCGGAGTTGCTGGCACCGATGGAGGACGTGACGGACATTGGTTTCCGCATGTTGTGCAAGCGGTTTGGAGCCAAGATGGTGTATACGGAATTCGTGTCGGCTGAGGCCTTGGTGCGTGACGTGAAGTCGACGGTGAAGAAACTGACCATCAGCGACGAGGAGCGGCCCGTGGGCATTCAGATCTACGGACGCGACGTGGACGCAATGGTGGAGGCAGCGAAGATCGTGGAGCAGGCCGGACCGGACCTCATCGACCTGAACTTCGGCTGTCCGGTGAAGAAAGTGGCTGGCAAGGGTGCCGGCGCCGGTATGCTGCAAAACATTCCCAAGATGCTGGAGATTACGCAGAAGGTGGTGGATGCCGTGCGTCTGCCCGTGACGGCAAAGACGCGTCTGGGGTGGAACTGCGAACAGCTTATCATCACCACGCTGGCCGAGCAGTTGCAGGACTGTGGCATACGGGCGCTGACCATTCATGGTCGTACGCGCAGTCAGATGTATACGGGCGAGGCTGACTGGACGCTGATTGGCGAGGTGAAGCGTAATCCCCGCATCCATATCCCCATCATCGGCAATGGCGACATCAAGTCGCTGGAGGATGCCGACAGGGCGTTCGACACGTATGGCGTGGACGGCGTGATGATTGGCCGCGCCACGTTTGGCTGTCCCTGGATATTCAGTCGCCGGCAGCTGACGCTGGACGAGAAGATTGACGTGCTGGAAGAGCAGTTGCGCATTAACGTAGAGCGTATCGACGAGTATCGCGGCATTCTGCACACGCGTCGCCATCTGGCTGCATCGCCCGTGTTCAAAGGCATTCCAAACTTCCGCGAGACACGTATCGAGATGTTGAGGGCAGAAAAAAAGGATGACCTGTTGGCCATCCTTGAACGTTGTCGCGAACAGTTGCGATAGATTATTTTACCATCACCTTGACACATGTGTCGAGGTGATTCACGTTCGAAAGTGGGAGCCAAGCTCCCACTTTACTCACTTAATCATCACCTTGCGGACGGTGCCGTCGCTGAAGCGTACGATATTCAGACCGTGCTGCATCTGACCGACGGTGCGGCCATCCAGCGTGTAGATTGCCTCGACGTCGGCAGTGACTTCATGGCGTCCGATGGAGTCAATAGCTGTTGTCACGTTGGCTGTTGCCTTCTGGCTCAGTCCGCCGAACTCGTTGACAGCCTGTACCTGCCAGGTGTCAGCGGCTGTGTATCCGTCGAAGCTGGTCTCGGTGGTGAATCCAGCCACCTCGCCATTCTTCGTTACTACGTAGCAGATGGCATACGGCACAGCTTCCCACGTCAGTTTTGAGCCATCGGCCTTGACGACAGGAGCGTCGCAAGCCTCGCAGAGCAGGTCGGGCTGCCAGCCGTCGTTGCCGCTCATGACATTCTTCAGCGTGTACTGAGCAGCCTCCTCGGCGGTCAGTGTATTCTTCACGTTGAACTTCTCAACCTTTGTGTCACCGTCCATATAGTAATAGTACGACTCGCGCTGTGAGAGGTCGACGGGGTTACCATTGGCATCGACCGTGTTATACTCAGCCCAGAGTTCAGGCAGACCACCCATGGTGTTATACCAGCCCTTGGCAGGGATGTTGACGAAGGTCTGTGTGTTGATGAAGACGGTCTTGGGCGTACCGTGCCAGGGACGTCCGAGCCATACGTCGGTGACGTCGACACCCTTATGGGCACGAATGATGTTGTTCTGGAACACATAGCCCCACTGGGTCTCAGCAGTGTGCCAAGGAGCCACGATGTAGCCGCCGGAAGGACGGTTGATTTCCAATGTGTCGCCATCCAGATAGACGTCACCGCCGTTGTAGATGAAGTCTACAGCACCCTCGATGAGCGAGTTCTTGATGTAGTGACGGTTCTTCTGGGTAGAAGTGGTAATCCAAGTGTCCTGATAAGAGAGCAGTGCCACGTTGTTCAGAGCAATACGGTCACCCACTGTGTTCAGCGCCAGTGCCTGTGGACCAGCCTGCTTCTCGTGACCATACGAGTTCTCGAGGGTGATGTTCTCGAAGAAGATGTTGCTGGCATTGACAACTACCGTAGCACCAACGCTGACGTGTACGGCGTTCTCGCCACCACAAAGTTTGTCGTCGAGAATGACGGCCTGGTCGCGGTCCTGTCCGATGATGTGCAGGTAGGGCTTCTTGGCAGGAATGTCGATGTGCTCCTTATACTGTCCGTTCTTCACGAAGATGAGCCAAGGCTTGGCACGTCCCTCGGGGGCTGCGTCGATAGCTGCCTGCAGGGTGGTGTAGTCGCCAGAGCCGTCCTTAGCCACTACGGCGTCGTAGAGGCGAGCCTCGGGCTGGGTGCGCTCCATGGTGGTGAAGGTAATCTCAGTAGCTGCCACGGGTTTGCCACCGCGAGAGGTGAGCACGCCCTCGGGCATGGAGAAGGTGTACTGCGTAGCATACTTCAACCCGCTGTACTTGAAGATGGCCGTCTTGCCGCTAACGACTGGGGCAATCTCCTCGCCAGCGAGTGTAGCAGCACCGTTGCCTGCCTTCAGCTTGTTGTCGAAGGTGAGGATGACAGAGCCGCTGGCACTGACACCTGTAGCGTTCTGGGCAGGATTGCTGGACACCAGCACGGGCACGACGTCGGCAGCTCCTGTGGCCTCGGCCAGTACGAAGACATCCGTCAACATGGTGCCGTCGTTATTGCTTTCGACACCTACCTTGGGAGAAGTATAGTCCGGCATGAAGCGGATGTAGACACGCTGCTGGTCGTTAGCCTCGGCAGGCAGGTCGAATTCAGCATCCGTCCAGCCACGGTTAGGCAACTCGTAGGTGCCAAACTTGGTGAATGTGGTACCATCGGTGCTATACTCGGCATTGATGATGCTGTAGGCATTGTAGTCGTCACCAACGGCAGCAGAGAGCTTCAGGTTCTGATAACCCTTGGAAGAGAAGGAAATCTCGAAGTACCAATTGTCGGCAATGGGGCGCCACACGCGGATGCCATAACGGCCCTGCACCTTACCCGTTGCCACACCATTGGCCAGCCAACTGGTGGTCTCGCCGGCAGCGTTGCGCAGCGACAGCATACCAGCATTCTCAGAGTCGGCGGCGTAATCGGCAGCACGGTTGCTCTTGGGATTGTCCTGATAGAGATCCCAGCCTACGATATAGTCAACAGCGGAGAAGGTGGCAGTGAAATTCTTCTCGCCATCCATCTTCACGTCGCGTTCCATCGTCGTGGTGTTGTCTTCCCAGTTGGTGAAGGTCAGGATGCGGTTGTTCTGAGCCGTCAGTTTCACATCGGTGCCTTCCTCGTAGTAGTGAACACCTTCAACGACATTGCCTTCTGGCGTGAACTGCACCAGGTTGGCATTAGCGCCACCCTCCAGTTTCAGATTGAGGGCATAGACGTTCTTCTTGGTGTATTGGGCAATCAGAGCGGTGTTGGCCTTGATTTCAAAGCTATAGGGATTGTCTGTTGAAATAGCGTTATTTTCAGCGTCAGTCCAACCCGTGAAGTGATAACCGAAGTTCTCGGTAGCTGTAACGGTCAGCTGTGTGCCTTCGTCAAATTCTGCACCAGCGGGGTTGCACGACACACTGCCGGCACCTTCCATACCCAGTTTCACACTCATGGTATAGGTAGGAACGGCCTCGGGAGTACCCGTGACGTCACCGGTGACAACGACATTGCCAAAACCGTATTCCTTGTTGGAAGCCAGACCATAGATCTTGATTTTCAGCACCAGTCCGTCGTTGCCGACAGTCAGTGACGACAGGTCGTAACTGAGTTCAGAGAATTCATTGTTGCGCGCAGGGTTGATGCCAGTGGCAAGTGTGGTCTCGTTGCCTCCAGTTATGGCCACAACGTCAAACTTTCCACCTCCAGTGCCCCATTTCGATGATTCAAAGCTGAACGACTTGGGAGCAAAGGTCAGGCCCTTCTTGGGCTTGATGGTAAATGTCAAAACATCATCGTCGTTAGCCGCAGCGGCATTGTTGTTTGACGGCTTGTAGAGCGTCTGCTGCGACGTTCCGGCAGCACGCTGCTGAGAAACAATCAGCTTGCCATAGTCGAACTCGGCAACACTAAACAGTCCTGCGGTTTTCACCTCTGCAGCAGTGGCATCGTCTGTACCCTTGCCCAAAGGCCAAGAGAGGGTGAAGTCCTTTTCGTCGACAGGCTGTGCGTCTTCCATCTTCTCACCCTTCACCGTTACATAGTCCAGATTCCAGTTAGAAGCGAAGGTATTGCCAGCAATAAGTCGGAGAATGACCTTCTCTTTGTTGTTGGCAGAGAGCTGTATGGTGTTTTTGTTGTAAGTCCACCAGGTAGCAGCCGTCGTGTATGCGCCGGCATCAAACCAAGTCTGTCCGCCGTCAGTCGATACCACAGCCTCGAGCGAAGCCTCGGCATTGGCACCATAGGCACAGGCAAAGTCAACAGTGATGTTCTTGTAGCCCGTAGTAGGGAACTGCACCTCGTAATAGACGTTGTGCTTAGAAGCATCCGTGTAGTCGGTAATGGCATTGGCTGTGGTGTTCTCAATGCGCAGCACCTTGTTCTGATAGCCCGTACAAAGCTGCCAGTATCGGCCTTCCGACCAACCGGTTAATACATAGTTGGCCTTGTCGCCAACACACTCGTCGGGAGCAATCTGGGGCTTCCCGTCCTTGAACCATGTCACTGCGATATCCTCGCTCTGCTCCATGTTCCAGTCTGCCAGTGTCACGCTCTCCTGCGCTGCTGCCATCATCGGCAGCAGTGCAAAGAGCGCTACTAACAATTGCGTAAAAGAAAATTTACTTTTCATAAAAAAGAATTAGTAGTTTTAATGTTATGATATTATAAAATGATTTTCTTGGTGGTGCCGTCAGCCATGCGAACAATGTTCAGTCCACGACGGAGTGATGGCTGCTCACGTCCGTCAAGGGTGAAAAAACGGTTGCCGGTGACATGGGAGTTGTTGATGGTGTTGATGCCAGTAGTGCTGGCGTCAACGGCCATACCGTGAATCGTCAGGTCAGAGAGACAGATTGTCTTGCCCTTGGCAGTACCATTGTACCAGGGATATACACGGACGAGCAGTTCCTGACCATCCTTGACGGTAAGTACAGGCTTGGCCTCGACGAACTGAGGATTGTTGGCGGGCATCTTTTTCATCTCGAAGATGGTGGTACGTGTCTCAAAATTGTCTGTAGAATAGTAGATGTGGCAGCACATGCCGTTACCACCGCAACCTGCTACGAAGAGCGAGATGAGATCAATCTTCAGATCCATGCCAGCAGAAGGCTTGATGCCCCACTGGATGTAGCGTTCAGGATTGTCGTCGATTTCGTCGGCAGGCCAAGTATCACCTGTAATGAGGTTACGTTGCATCTTACGTGAAGCCTCATAGCCCGTCCACTCTGGCCATACGGTATTGGCGTTAGGATTAGAGTAGCGTTGCACATACATGCCCTGAAAACTCTCTGCAATCACGTTGGCGGGACCGGTCAGCTCATATGAGTCGTCCTTCTCCAGACGCCAGTAGGCATTGATCTCTGCACCGCCTTCCAGTACAACGGCAGTAGCAGTGACGGGAATCTCGATGGTCTTGTCGCCCTGCTTGATGGTAATAGTTCCGTTGAATTGGCCGTTTTCTGTCAGTGTGATCTGTGCATAGAAGGTCTGTACCAGTGTCGAAGCTGTATAGTTAGCTGTCAGTGACTGCTGCCAGTTGGTCTTGTCGGTAGAGAGCAGGATACCCTCTGAGGCCGTGATGGTTACAGAACCCTCTTCAGGAGACAGTCCAAAACCATTCAGCGTGAACTCCTTGGTCAGCGCCTGTCCCTTGTAGGCCTCGCCAAAATCGCCTGTGGCAGGAGCGACAGTAAGATCTGTAGGCAGCGTGATGTCGTCAGCCATAATGCCCTGGGCTTTCATCAGACGGGCACACTCGCGAGCTACGAGCAGGGCTCCGGTGGTGTTGAAGTGGGTAGAGCCCTCACCATCGAACAGATACTCGTGACACTTCGCGTCGCCATAGCTCTCGTAGAGCGTAGCAGTCGCTGTGGTGAGGTCGATAAAGGCTACGCCCTTCTCTTCAGCCAGCTTTTGTGAGTGGTAGGCATAGTCCATCGTATGGTCGTCTTCAGCCAGTTTGGTGCCGTCCTTCGGGCCTTGCTCCGTAAGTACCTTGTAGCTGTCACCAAGGTCGTGACGTCCGTTGCGCTTAATCTTTGAGCCACTGAAATAGCTGCGGCACACGGGCGAACATATAATAGGTGTAGCACCAAGGGCTTTCACCTCGTCGACAATCTTGCCGAGCCACTCCTTATAAGTCGTCGAAGGCACTGTGCCGCGCAGGTCGACAGCTGCTGCTGCCGTTGCATCGCCAATGCTCTCATAGTAGGCTTTCAGGGCATAGCCGTCCATACCCGAGTTCTTCTCGTCATTGTGTCCAAAGGTGATGATGACGTAGTCGCCAGCCTCGACGTTCTTCTTGGCTGTCTGCCACAATTCATTGTAACCGCCACGCGAGTCGCGTCCGCCCTTGGCATAATTGATACTTGTCCAGCCGTTGGTGAGGAAATTTCCGAAATACATTCCCCAGCCGCGAGTGACGGTGGCTGACTCGTCATAGGGTGCCATTGTCGAGTCACCCAAAGTGTGTACTTTCTTAGCGGAGGATGCCGTACAAAGCATCACAACCAAAGTCATCAGGAAAAGAATTTTTGTTTTCATTTTGCAGTTTGTTTTGATTCGTTATTCGATTTCGATTGCAAAATTACAGTGTTATTTCGATGGAATGGGGTGATTTTTGCATCAAACGGGTATGAAAAATGCGTCAAAATGCATTTTTCTACCCTTGTTGACGCGTGATTACACCATGAAGGCTCGTTCTCTGACCGTTAGTCAGCGTGTGGCGTTGCAGTCTTATATTCCGATGGTGATTTGCCCGTGCTCTGTTTGAAACAGCGGCTGAAATACTTAGGATCAGTGAATCCACAGGCATAAGCCACCTCAGCAACGCTTTTGTCCGTTTCGCGCAACAACTTGCAGGCATGTTTCGTGCGTGCCTCGCGTAACAAATCCTGAGGAGTGATACCCATCGTCTGCTTCAACTTACGCTGTAAACCAGAACGACTGGTTGCCGCTGCCGCTGCCATATCGCCAACAGAAGCATCGGCATTAGAAATGTTCGCCTCAATAAAATCCATAACCCGCTTGAGCATGGGGTCATACGCTGTGTGATCAGATTGTGAACTGGGCTGTGAGGTGGCTCCTTGGCCATTTCCTGTTTGGCTTTCCAATAGTGCCAGGTAGGCCTCCAGCGTCTCCCGTTGTTTACGCTTGATGCGACGTATATATAATAAGGTATAGACAATTCCAAACAGTGTTCCTGTTATTAATAACAAGATGAGCAGGCGTCCCCAGATGGATTCAAAGAAGGTCGGTTTGACGATAATGGTCAATGTGCGTATGTTATCCTGCCACAAGCCATCGGCATTGGTGGAGCGCATCTCTAACTGATAAGTTCCAGGTTCCAAATCAAGCAGCGTAGCTGAACGGTCGTGCCCAATGTAGTTCCACTCAGTATGGTGTTGAAGGCGGAAGGCATAACTGATACGTTCTGCTCCACAATAGTCGATAGCGGCAAAATGTACGGTGACACTTCGCTCGTGGGGTTGTAGTGTCAAAGTATCCCAATAAGCGACCCCCAGATTCTCGCTGCCTCCTTGTATGGAAATACCTGTCAAAACCAGTTGAGGACTATAGGTCTGTTGACGCATCTGTTCTGTGGATGTGATAAAGGCCCCGTCCATCAGTCCGAAAAGCCATCTTCCTTTGTTGAGTTGAAGAGGATGGGCATCAGAGAATCGATAATCAGCATTGAAATATCGTGCATCAAGTTGTCTATAGTGCCCTATGCTGTCAATCATTGCTATCAAATGGCTGCCAACCATCAGGATGCCTCCCTCATCCATGGGAGTCAATGACATAATCACATCCGACGGCAACTTGTTGTTGCTGGCCGTATAATGTTGGAAAGTCAATGAGTCGGCTAATAAATCAGAGCCTTCGATGCTGTTAATTCCACCACTTTCTGTACTGATATAGATGCGCCCGTCGGATCCTGTCATCATATTCATGATGGCACTACTGCTCAGACTGGTTGCACGATTTGACTCACGCAGATGTCGATGAAATCGCATTTTATTAGCGTCCTGCTCCAGTTTGGCAATGATTAATCCCTCTGTGGTAGCAGCCATCATTACCTCTCCTTGTTGAACCAACAACAGATTACGCACTCTTTGTGCCACATCTTTAGGATAGCCCTTGGGTGTTTGAAATAGCATCTGGTCGTTCTGAGACAAGTATGCATAGTAAAGTCCACCACCGAGCGTGGCAACCCAAAGCCGTCCGAAACGGTCTTCAAAAATGCTGTATACCCGCTTGTCAGGCAGATTCGCGAAATGGGTGATATGAAACGCGCCTGCTGATGATTCCTGCAAGTGGAAAAGTCCCCCTTGCTTAGAGCCTAACCAGAGGGTTCCATCCGTTGTCTGGTACATACAATAAATGGGATATCCAAAAGCGGTATAACCCTGATGCAATCGTCCGTCTATGCCCAAATAGCCTAACAGCTGATCGTCGACACAAGAGTAAACGCGTACCGCAGCATCGCCCTTTGTACACACCCAATAGCGTTGCTGATTGTCTTTAAACAAACACTTAACCTCTGCTTGCGGTTCTATGCCGATTCGCTTTGTATGTTGGACGACTGTTGTCTCTTTTTTCAAGCCAGAAGGGGTAATGGCCCATTCGTTACCCTGACGATCGGTTAGGGCAAAGGATGTGAGGCCGTTGTCATACCTTACGGACTTACTCGTGCGATAACGTTTTATGTCGTCTGCGATATTGGTGGCTGCACTGTCGCTCAGATTGCTGAAACGATAAGTGTGTGTGTCGAACAAATAGTAGTCTTCATCAACACGACACACCATCTGTCCGTCAGGTCTTAAGGCGATGTCTCGAAATCTGTCTGTCGTCATGCGACAGCCGTCACCCATCTGCGCCTTGAAAGTACGAAATTCGTAACCGTCATAGCGACACAGACCATTCCACGTTGCCAGCCAGATAAAGCCCTTTTCGTCTTGCAACAACTGAGTGATGTGGGCATGTGGCAGTCCGTCTTCTTCGTCATAATACGTTACGTTATACTGTGGCTGTCCTGATGAGGTCAGCCATCCTGCACAAAAGATGACGAAGAAGGTCAGCTGTCTCATGTTAGAACCAATTCATCAGTTTGCGGAGATAGGCAGTGAGTTCGCCAGCCATCTTCTCGTCTTGATAAATGTTGGGGTGCCAGTCGTTGCCGTAAAAAGCATTACCGTCGATGGGTGCCATATCGAAACGATAGACTTCCTTGTCGCCAGCCTTTTGGGCTTCGGCATTCACCTCGTCGAGCAGTCGTTTGGCGAGCTGCAGTTCCTGATTGTAAAGCATGGTTCCCGTGAGGAACACAATTTTTGCATGAGGGTTATGCTGGCGCACCATTTTCAGCAGCTTCTGATAGCCATTCTTCAGTAAAGCGGGGTCATAGTTGTTCGTTGAGAGGTCGTTAGTGCCGAGGTTGATGCAGACAACATCCGGCTGATAGCGGCTGAAGTCCCACTTTTCTCTTAGGAACGTCGGCTGCTGGCGCAGTTCGGGCTTCCACGCATAACCTGTATATTCGTACTGTACGGGCATGTTGGACTCAGGATTACCCGTCTTCGGACCATCGTAGTTGCGATAGGCGCCAATGCCGCTGCGTGCTACCACCCAGTGCTGGGCCTCGAGGTTGCGGGCCGTTATCGAGGCGTAGGAATAGTAGTGGTTCTCGGTGGCATAGTCGAAATGCTCTTCCTTCTTCAGACCTTCGTTGCCATAGCCGCAGGTGATGGAATTGCCGATGAATTCGATCTTTCTTGATGGAAGAACGGGGGCGTCGACCAGCTGTCGGCCCTTGTCCAAGACAAAGCCCCAGAACTCGGGATAGAACTCGTAACCCTCGATGACGTACATCAGACGTACCAGATGACGGCCATCGGTTAATGCCGTTGCCAGCGTCACTACAGAGTCGCGTTCTCCGCGGAAAGCCACCTTGAAGGGTTCTGCCTGATCAATCTGTGCCATGAAATAGCCGCTTTTGGGTTTGGCTATCATGCGCAGTGACGTGCCCTCGAAGGCTGCGATGATCTGTATACCCGGAAAGTTCCATGCCGGGCGGTCAGGATTGGTAAAACTGATACGTCCCGTATACACGATATCAGGGTTGGAGGGTTTGATGACAGTCCCTTTCAGGGGAACGGTGATGATAGCATTGACTCCCAGAGTAGTCAAGAACATCAAAAAAGCAAAGAAAATACGTCTCATAAGTAGATTTTTGTTATTTGGGCACAAAATTACAAAAAATATGCTTAACTTTGCACACAAAAGCAAGAAAAATCATGATGGACGAAGATTTTGACATCCGCCAAGAGCAGATCAACTCCGCTGAGAAGGACTTTGAGAATGCCCTTCGCCCGCTGTCGTTCAACGACTTCAGTGGTCAGGAGCAGGTGGTGGAGAATCTGGAGGTGTTCGTGGAGGCCGCCAAGTATCGTGGCGAGTCACTCGACCATGTGTTGCTGCATGGTCCCCCAGGACTGGGAAAGACTACGCTGTCGAATATTATTGCCAACGAGCTGGGTGTAGGTTTCAAGATTACTTCAGGTCCCGTGCTCGACAAGCCTGGCGATCTGGCAGGTATTCTGACGTCGCTGGAGAAGAACGACGTGTTGTTTATTGACGAGATTCACCGCTTGTCGCCTGTTGTCGAAGAGTATCTCTATTCGGCGATGGAGGATTATCGTATCGATATCATGATCGACAAGGGTCCCTCGGCACGCAGCATTCAGATTGACCTGAACCCGTTTACGCTGGTGGGTGCCACCACACGTAGCGGACTGTTGACGGCTCCGTTGCGTGCCCGCTTTGGCATTAATATGCACTTGCAGTACTATGATCCCGAGACGCTGCAGAAGATTATCGAGCGCTCTGCCTCTATCTTGCGCGTACCTATTACTACGGATGCTTCGGACGAGATAGCCCGTCGTTCGCGTGGCACTCCGCGTATTGCCAACGCTCTGCTCCGTAGAGTGCGCGACTTCGCTCAGGTGAAGGGTACGGGTAAGATTGACTCTGAAATCACCAGGATTGCGTTGAAAGCGTTGAATATCGATCAATATGGACTCGACGAGATAGACAACCGCATCTTGTTGACCATCATCGACAAGTTCCGCGGTGGACCTGTGGGCATTACCACCATAGCTACTGCTGTAGGCGAGGATGCCGGCACGCTGGAGGAGGTCTACGAGCCCTTCCTCATTATGGAGGGTTTCATCAAGCGTACCCCACGCGGTCGTATGGTGACAGAGTTGGCCTATAAGCACTTTGGACGTAATCCGTACAATGGAAATATTATGGAACCGAACCTCTTTGACTAGTTGACAATTGAGAATTGATAATTCTCTGACCTAAAGGTCAGAGTGTGGCACGCAATGAGAATTATGATTAGAACGGGCATTTTCGTAGGGAGTTTCAATCCGTTTACGGTGGGGCATGACTCGATTGTGAGACGCGCTTTGCCGCTGTTTGATAGATTGGTGATAGGTGTGGTGGGAGATCAGGTGTACAAGCCTGATATGCCCTCTGCTGAGGAACGCATCAAGGCCATTGCCGAGCTCTATCAGAAAGAGCCCGCTATCGAGGTGAAACCCTATTATGGACTGGCCGTTGACTTTGCCCGTGCAGAAAATGCCCATTTCATCGTGAAGGGAGTCCGTTCTGTGAAGGACTTTGAATATGAACGCGAGCAGGCCGATGTCAATCGCAGCCTGAGTGGCGTAGAGACTATCCTGCTTTATGCGGAACCGCAATATTCATCTATTTCATCGAGCATGGTTCGCGAGTTACAGCACTTTGGGGTGGATGTCAATGCGTTTCTTCCGAAACGCCGTAATGGCGGTATAACGGAATAACGGTTTAACGGAATAACGACAATATGATAACTTATTCAACCGAAAACGTCAAGTTCCCCAACATCAAGCGTCGCGAGACGACGGCTTGGATTCGTCGCGTGGCAGCCACCTATGGCAAGAAGGTCGGCGAGGTGGGCTATCTGTTTTGCGACGACGAGCATATCCTCGAGGTGAATCGCGAGTATCTGGGACACGACTACTATACCGATATCATTACCTTCGACTACGACGAGGGCAATGTGGTGAATGGCGACTTGGTCATTTCGCTGGATACCGTGCGTTCGAATGCAGAGCTGTTCAATAAGGAATACGACGAAGAACTGCACCGTGTCATTATTCACGGCATCCTGCACCTTTGTGGTTTGAACGACAAAGGTCCCGGGGAGCGCGAACAGATGGAAGCGGCAGAGAATGCAGCGTTAGCCCTGCGCTAAAAAATCCTTGATTTCATCGAGATTGTTGGCCACTTCAATGTACGTGCGCCAAGGTTTGCGGGTCAATCCTTTGGCCTGTAATTCGTTGAGCAGGGCAATCAGTTTGTCCCAGAATCCCTTCATATTATAAAGGATGACGCGCTTATCGTGATAGCCAATAGTCGCTGAGGCAGCAATGGTGAACACCTCGTCCAATGTTCCAATGCCACCAGGCAGGGCGATAAACACGTCACTCTGGTCTTCCATCAGTTGCTTGCGGTCGCTCAGGTTGTCGCAAGGAATGTCGACGTCCACATACTGCGACATGCGACCTCCCTTTTCTATGATTCTGGGGATGACACCAATGGTTCGTCCGCCATACTCGTGGGCCGCCTTCGCCACACATTCCATAAGCCCACAGTTCACACCACCATAAACGATGGTATGGCCTTCTTGTGCAGCCCATCTGCCTAACTCCTCTGTCATCAAGAAAAAGTCGCGGTCGATGTGGTCGTTAGCAGAACAAAAGATACAGATTTTCATTGTATGTCAGTTTTCTGGGTTTTCGGCTGGGATTATCTTAAAGAGCTTGTCGCTGGGGCGCACCTTCTCAGGTACCTTGATACTGACACGCGTGCCTTGTTGGGCTGTCTCGACAGCCTGAACGTCATCATGAATCTCGTCGACGGTGACATAGAGAGCCCCTGTCGTCGGACCCGTGATGAGCATCTTGTCACCCACACTGAACGTATCGGCCTCGACAGTGAATTCTGCTACGCCTAAACGTGAGAAGTACTTAACGCCCTTGCCGATGTATTGCTTGCGCTCGGTGGCGTTGGAACCATAATTTTTGTTCCATTCACCCAATTGTTGCCCCTGGTAGTAGCCATCCCAGAAACCACGATTGAACACTGTGGCCAGACGCTCGTCCCACTGGCCCTTCTTCTCCTCCGTAAAGGTGCCGTCGAGCACGCTCTGGATGGCTTCCTTATAACATTGTACGACGGTGAGCACATATTCGGGCCCACGGGCGCGACCCTCAATCTTGAACACTCTGACACCCGCACGCATCATTTTGTCGATGAAACGGATGGTTTTCAGGTCTTTGGGCGACATGATATACTTGTTGTCAATCTCCAGTTCCGTACCCGTTTCGCGATCCGTGACAATATAGGAACGGCGACAAATCTGCATGCATGCGCCACGGTTGGCAGAGCGTCCCGTGTTGTCGAGACTCATGTAGCATTTGCCGCTGATGGCCATACAGAGTGCTCCGTGACAGAACATCTCGATGCGAACCAGTTGCCCTGAGGGTCCGCAGATGTGCTGTTCCTCAATCTGGCGGTAGATGTCAGCCACCTGATCGAGGTTCAGCTCACGGGCCAGCACCACCACATCGGCAAACTGCGCATAGAACCGCAGGGCCTCGATGTTCGAGATATTCAGTTGGGTAGAGAGATGCACCTCTACGCCTACCTGTCGGCAATATTGCATCACGGCAATATCGCAGGCAATAATAGCCGTAATCTCTGCCTCGCGTGCAGCATCGACAATCTGGTGCATCAACTCAATGTCCTCGCCATAGATGATGGTGTTTACCGTCAGGTACGACTTCACCCCATGCTCCTTGCAGGTTGCAGCAATCTCGCGCAGGTCGTCGATGGTGAAGTGGTTGGCTGAATGCGAACGCATGTTCAACTGCTCTACGCCGAAATAGACGCTGCCCGCTCCTGCTTTCAGTGCTGCAGCCAGCGAATCGCGACTGCCCACAGGGGCCATAATCTCAAAATCTGTTATCTTTTCATTCATTTCTGCCTGCAAAGGTAATAAAAAAATGAGAAATGAGAAGTGAGAAATGAGAAATTATTCTTAATTTTGCACGTTGAAATCGAACGAGTTTAGTTTATGAAGTCACGAATTGGTATCCTGCTGATGGCCGTTATGTTGCTATTTGTTGCTTGTAAGCGCAAAGAGCAGCACCAGTTTACCCATGATCTGCTGTTGTCCATGACGCCTGTTAAGAATCAGGGTAAATCGGAACTCTGTTGGGCTTATGCCATGTTGGCCACTATCGAGACGGAACATATCCTGCGAGGAGACTCTGTCAACCTCTCGGCAGTATATATCGGACGACGCCTGTCGCATTATCAGCAGTCTATAGGTCATTTCTCGTCGTCGCAACGTGCGATGGGAATGACGCTGCTTAATATGATTTCGCAGGAAGGTGTTGTGGGTTACGACGTGTTGCCCGACGATGCTTCTGACGACATGCCCACGCCCCAGTGGGTCTTTTTGCTGGGAGCCAGGTATACGCCTCAGGAGTTTGCCCATTCGGTATGTGCTCCTGACGAATACCTCGCGCAGACCTGTTGGCCAGACTCTCCCTATTATAAAAAGGTAGAGATTGACGTGCCTGACAATTGGGAACATAACCGTCTGATGAACCTTCCGCTCGACACGTTGAGGAAGCACGTCGACAACGCTCTCCGCAACCGCCATCCCGTTTGTTGGGAGAGTCGTGGACATGCGATGGCTATTGTCGGAGTGGCCCATGACGAACAGGGTAGGGCGTACTACGTGATGAAGAATTCGTGGGGAACCAAGGGCTCCTATGGTGGACTGGTATATATGTCTGTCCGCAAGATGTGGAAGGACATGATTGCTGTTTATCTGACCCGCGAAGCCTACGAGGGCAAATAGTTCCTTTTGCTTTATTTTCCTTGTTCTGGGAATTGCTGGTAGATGGTCAGCCCGTATTCCGTACTGGCGGCAAAGATGTATTCCATGATGTCTGCCGTGTCGTGCTCGAAGTCGGCCCATGCTTGGGCGTATAGCCAGAAGGTAAACTCCAGACAGCAACCACCCTGTGTGGCGTCAGCCTGACGCACCAACGGAGTCTTTTCGGCAATGACTTTCGGATTCTCGCACAACCATTGTTCCACATGCTGGCGGAACTTGGTGATATTGGCCACTCCGTCGTCGTCGAGTCGGATAGAGCGGAAGTCGTAATAGATTCTCCGCGTCTGCTTACGTCCTTGGTTTTGTTCCATTCCAAGCCAGTTTTGGAACGAACCGTCCACCAGCGTCTGAGGAGTCACGGTGACGATGGTGTTGTCGAAGTTGCGCACCTTCACCGTTGTTAGCGAGATGTCTTCCACCCTGCCATTGACACCAGCCGAAGCCACTGTGATCCAGTCACCGATATGCACCATGTCGTTGTTCGTCAGGCGAATTCCGGCCACCAGTCCCTTGATGGTATCTTGGAAAGCTAGCATCAGAATGGCTGAGGCTGCTCCCAGTCCGGCGAACAGCGTCGACGGGTCTTTGTCGACGACAATGGCTATGACCACGATGATGGCAATGAAGATGAAGATAATCTTCAGCACGCTGCATAAGGAGTAAAGATACTGCCTGCGAGCGGAACGTGGACCTTTCTCCAGCAACTTAAACGAGTCGATAAATACGATGACTGTTCGTGTCGACATTACCGTGATATAGATGGCCGTCAGGCGCGCCAGCACCTCGCGGACGGAAGGGAAGTCGTAGAACGTCCAAGGCAGCACCAGCCAGATGACGATAGCCGGCACGATGCTGCACGCCGTATTCAGCACGTGCTCATTGAACAGGGCATCGTCCCATTTTGCCTCCGTCTTTTTCGTCACTTTCAGCACCACAGGCACGATGGCCTTTTTGCATATCCATCCTGAGAGTCCTGCCAACAGTACGGCCAGAATTACCAAAATGGTATGGGTGACGATACTGACGGCATCACCCGTAATGCCGCAATCCCACACGAGCTGTTCTACCCAAAGCTGTATTTCTTCCATCATTACGTTATTGTTTTTCTGCAAATTGCCCGAAATACTTCAGACAGACGTCTCGCCATTCACGGGCATTCTCCACCTGATGTTGCAAGCGTTCGTCCACTTCGCGCCAACGTTGTTCGTCGATGAAATGGCGCATTTTGTAGTGCCAGTCGTTCTGCAGTGATTCCGTCCAGATGACACCGCTGTTGTAGTGATACTGCAACGACTCCCACAGCGTAGAGCCATCCTTCATGCGGTGCGTCCACGGCACATGATGGAACCACAGCAGCAGCTCTTCTGGGCAGGTTTCTATATTATCATAGGTGCGTGCGAGGTGCTCCCGATACTGGTTCACGGCATCCGTTCCTTTGCTGGAGCGGTCGAAACCCACTCCGTCCTTGTCGGCTTTGTGGTAATAGACGGGGCACCACTCCAGAGGATAGCTGGCCTTGAAGCCGTCGGGCTCAGGACCGTAGTGGTGGTCGAACTTGAAGATGTGGTGCAGGCCCAGCGGCATCATGTAGTTGACGCAGGCTTCGCGGCTGGTTTCCATCCAGATAGTCATGTCGTCGATGAACTTCCTGTCGGTGCTGAAGGTTTGTGCTAACCACTCCTTAGCAATATCTAACGACAGCAGATGCGGATTCCATGCCAAGCGTCCAAAGGCATACCAGTTGGCCTGCGAGAAGTGGTGGCCGCACCAGTTGCGGTCCAGTCCGATGTTTGCCACACCGGCAATGCCCTTTAGCTGTTGGGCAGGCACAAAGGCGAAGAACTCCTGCCACATCGGGGCGAGATATACCAAGTGACGGCTTTGTCCGAGATACTCCTGAGTAATCTGCAGTTCCACCATGTTGGGTGTCTTGGTAATTTGGTCGAAGATGGGGCTATACGGCTCACGAGGTTGGAAGTCCAATGGACCGTTCTTGGTCTGTAGGATGACGTTGTCGCGGAACTTTCCGTCCAGCGGTTTGAACTCTGATACGGCCTGCTTTACACGATCCTCGCCTTTGTGGTTGGCACCATAGACGAAGCAACGCCACATCACGATACCATTGTATGGCTTTAGAGCATCGGCCAACATGTTGGCACCATCGGCATGTGTACGACCAAAGTCGCCAGGACCAGGCTGTCCCTCACTGTTGGCTTTCACGAGGAAACCGCCAAAGTCAGGAATCAGCTTGTATATTTCCTTCGCTTTTTTCTTCCACCAGCGGGCCACGTTTTTGTCCAACGGGTCGGCTGTCTTGGTCTCCTTCAACGCCATTGGAGTGGCAAAATTGATGGATAGATAGACCTTAATATTATACGGGCGCAGCAGGTCGGCAATCTTCTTCACCTCTTTCAGATAAGGTGTGGTCAACATTTTCGGTGACGCATTCACATTATTCAGTACCGAGCCGTTAATGCCTATTGAGGCGTTGGCGCGTGCATACTCCTTGATGAGTTGTTCGTCCAGGTGGAACCACTCGAAGATGCTTTCACCGGCATAGCCGCGCTCGATGCTGCCGTCCAGATTGTCCCAGTGGTTCAACAGACGTAGTGAGAAGGCGGGGTGCTCCTCGCAGGGATTGACGGGCTGCCCCGTCTGTTGCAAGCGCAGCAGGTGATAGGCGCCGTAGAGCAGACCTATATCGCGGCCATGAGCCTTCAGTAGCAGCCCGCCATCGGCTTTGTGCTCAATGGTGAAGCCGTCGTCACCCTTCTTCCAGTGCATGGGACCGCAGTCGGCTTCCATCGTGATGGGTGATCCGTGCCAGTACTGTTGCAGTTCTTTCATAGCCAACTCAATGGTAGGCGAAGGTGCCACTGTGCCACAGCCGTCGTACCACAACGACAGCTGCACCTTGGCAGGCTCTGGGTTAGGCTGATACCTCAGCCACAACTGGTGTCCGTCTTCCGCACTAATTGCCAGTGCGAGACTAAAAACGAAAAGTGATAATATTAGTTTCTTCATCGTGTTTATATGTTCTATCCTGCAAAGTTACGAATAAGTGAGAACAATACAAAACAAATAAACATTTTTTTGTTTTATTATCATTTTTCCTTTGGTGTTTCGTTCGGTTTACACTACCTTTGCACCACATAGTTTTATCACAATGAAAAAGAACAATAAAGCATTTACCGTCGCCCCTTGGCTGAAGCAGTTGTTAATCAGCATTGTTGGTACATCAATTGGTGTAGGCCTGTCGTTCACTGTTAATAGAATGGTGGAAACCCATAAGCAGCAGAAAACCCAGCGCGAAACGGCTCTCATGGCAGTATACGACATTGGTGAGATTCTGCGCCAGATAAAAGCGGAGGAAGAACAGGAAGACCGCATGTTTAGGGCGACGAGGTATGTGATGACCCATCAGGAAGAGCTGGATTCGATATCGCCCGACACGCTGTATATGGTGATAGACTATTTGTTCGACAATCCCGCAGCGGTCAAAGGGTGGGCTGTCGATACCCGCGAGAATACCTTCAACAGCAGTATGGAGGCACGGCGTAACCTGGGTGACATCCAGTTCTACGACAATGTGCAGTCATGCTATCAGGTTCGTCGCGAACTGAAACAGGCCATAGAGAAGACACAGATATTCAAACGGCCTTTCACCAGTGAGGATTTCGAAAACTTCCTGCAACAGTTGCCTCTTCATGAGCGGAATGCTTCGGCAAGTAAACCCGGTGCAGAAGCTACAGCTAAGTTTATGAGAATGTTTTTCCCAAGCGAGTCGATTCGGGTTTATCTTTTACGACATCTGAAACGTAAGGAGCATTTTAACTCGGCCATTATAGAACTGGAACGACTGAACCGCGAGAATAAGTATCTGATGAACATCACCGACAAGGATATGGAAGACTATGTCCGTCAGAACGTGAATCGCACACAGCCTGCCACTACCGTCATGATACCAGGACAGTGGGAGCTGACAAGAAACCAGAATCAGTATACTTATGAATTCAATGCTGACAGCTCCGTTGTGTTTACCGACAAGGGCATCTCGGAAATCACCCTGATGCTTCCATCTGAGAAAATGGATGTGCCCGTGAATATTCCTTATACATGCCAAACCAAAGGGAAATGGATGCTGAAGGCTGACACGTTGGAATTGCAATTCGACAGCGAAACGTTCGAATTCCTCTCGTTCGACATTGACATAAGCAGCCTGCCTAAAGCAGCTCTGAAGCGCGATAAGGATAGCCTGGAAATCAAGAAGCAAAGAATCAGAGACTATTTCACGCAAGTGAACAGAAGGAATAATCACAACTTTTCAACCATAGTCCAGTTCGACATCAGCGGCAACACCATGTTGTGGACTGATTTTAAAAACGAAGGCTATACTGACCAGCTGTTCAGAAAAGACGAATGAGTCTGTGGGTGCCAAAATAATGCGCGTTTTCCTTGCATTTCTGCGAATTTTTTTGTATCTTTGCATCTTGTAAGGCCAGCGCTTTTTGCTTACAAAGCAGCGCCAAAAGCCCAAAGCTTTATGTCTTTTGGCGGCCGCTGCAAGACATTCGCACGCACGCCGCAAGATATTGCCCCGCCCGCCGCAACAATTTGCCACGGGCGGGGCAAATTAGCAACATGCCGTCTCGCTCCCTGCAAACCCTAGTCTCGCTCCCTGTAACTACGGGGTTTCTCCCCCTTTCTCCCCTAGTATAAAATTTTAGGGAATGGTTATTTGATTTGAACTGCTTAGTTTCAATCAAAAACCAGCCTCCGTAAAATTTTTGTGGAAAAACGTTCATGTTTCGAAAACTTTTCGTAACTTTGACTTCGTCGAGGATAGGCCGCATCTCGGAAATGAAAATAAATCGTAATTAATTTTGCATTTCTCTCGATTTTCACTATCTTTGCAGGAGAAATCTAAAACGATGAGATATGGCAAAGAACAAAAGATTTATTTGGGAGAAAGCCCAGAACGGGCTTATGAAGGAAGTCAATGTTATTGTTGATGCTGAAACTGGTGTCAACTATTTGTTTGTAGTACATGGCTATGCTGGCGGCCTTACCCCGCTGCTCGACAAGAACGGAAAGCCCGTCATTACTCCACCCAATGAAATCATAGGTTGAGGACAATAGGCGGGTCAAAAGATAAAACTAAGATATGACTAAGAAACAAGAAATAAAACTGTTTGAAGATAAGAAAGTCCGCACGGTGTGGGACGATGAGAAGGAAAAGTGGTTCTTCTGTGTAGTGGATGTTGTGGAGGCTTTGACGGATAGCAAAGACCCAAAAGACTACATCAAGAAAATGAAGAAACGCGACCCAGAGCTCTCTAAAGGGTGGGGACAAATTGTCACCCCCTTTCCGTCCAGACGGCAGGAGGTAAGCAAAAGGTGAACACCAGGGCTACAAGGCTCAGAAGCGTGTGGCAAAGGATGGTGGCAGTGTGGCCAAGGCTGCTCGTAAACAACTTGAGGGCAAGTTAGGACGTAGTGTTATTTCCTCTGAGAAAGCTAGCGACTACTTATTGCCTGCTAACGATAACAATGAAGAAGAAAAATAATTTGAGATATGGTATATACATGGATTCCATTTAATAAAGTGTAGGCGCAAGAATAGAATTATGGACTATATTGGCGAGAAAGAACTAAAATCAAAACTAGTTGATTTTAAAAATCACTTAAAACATGCAGATAGGATGATTCTATCTGCCAAATTCGGTGATGGAAAGTCGTTTTTTTTGCAAAAAATTAGAGAGGATGTTGAGACATTCAAAGAATATGAGTTTATTACGTTATATCCAGTAAACTATGTTGTTGCTCCAAACGAAGATATTTTTGAGTATATTAAAAGAGATATCTTAGTCCAATTGGTTAGATTGAAACTATTAAACAAGATAGATCTAAATAAACTAATCACCTCCGTTTTTTCCTTTGAAAGTTTTAAGAAGGTTATATCTTTTCTGATTTCGTGTATTCCTGATGGCGCTTTCTATAATAAAATATTGGAAAAGGCATTAGATATTTCAAAAAAATATAAGGACGAAAAGGCTACATATGATAAATACTTTGGGTCATTTAAAGCACAAAAGGGAGGTCTTTATGAGGAGGATGCTTATACAAAGATTATTATTGAGGCATTGAATTTGCTAAAGAACGGTTATATCGATGATAAGAATAGACTTTTGCAAAAGAAACCAGTTTTGATAATAGAAGATCTAGACAGGCTTGATCCTGCTCATCTTTTTAGAATCTTGAATGTGATCAGCGCCCATATTGATGATGCTATGCAACCAGATAAAGTTGGGAATAAGTTCGGATTTAGCAACATTGTCATTGTTATGGACTATGATACAACTCGACATATCTTTGAACATTTCTATGGAAGAAGTGCTTCCTATGAAGGTTATATGAGTAAATTTATAACAGAAGAACCTTTCAAATATAGTATTACTGAATTGGCATTACCTAAATTGAAAGAAAAGATAGCTAATACAATAGATATTGATCCAAACTTACTAGATGGGTTTTCTATTTTCAATCGGAAACTAGCAAACTTTTCTATGAGAGATATCCAAAGGCTTTATGATTTAGATATAACTTGTAGGATAAAACAAAAAGAATTTGTAGTAACATCTGATATTACTATATCAATGTTATTGCCAGTTTTTAAACTTTTTTGTTATATGACAGAATTAGGGATGTCGGTAGGAGATATCGATGAAGATCTTTCACCCCAAAAAAGATATAATAGCAGTGCGTTTTTGAAGCTTATATTCCCTCTATACATTATTTCTAAGCATAAAAGACATCAAGTTTTTCATCTGGATAAAGAAGTAAAGCAGGCCTCTGTTATAGAAAATAATGGTGTAATCACAGATATAGAAATTAAATGGCCTATAGTGAGGAATGATAATCCACCATATTGGAAAACGGAATTAAGGATTTCTGCAAATGCGTGGATACATAAGATGATACCATATTTGGATTTTGCTTCTTTAAATCGAACTACAGATTTTACAATCCCAGGATTTCAACATGAATATGATTAATTTGTTTTAATATGCCTACACTGAATTGGATAGGAATAGATAAGGCATACTGATTTCTAAGACAAATGTGGCTTATGCAACTGATATTTATACCCCCAACAATTGAGCGGAGTGTTATTAAGTGGCTTTTCCTAAAACATAATAGTTTTTTTGTGGGAAAACGTTCACGTTTCGAAAACTTTTCGTAACTTTGCAGAGAAATAACTCCTAAAACACCGATAACAAAGCAAATTAGCCCAACGAAAAGGATCAAAAGACGTATGAATTATATATATGAAAATCTCAATGAGAGACAAATAGAAGCTGTAAAAGCAACAGAAGGAAAAGTTCGTGTTATTGCTGGAGCAGGATCTGGCAAGACACGCGTGCTTGCCCATCGATTTGCCTATCTTGTAAACGAAATCGGCATCAGTCCAAGCAACATATTGTGCATGACCTTCACAAACAAAGCTGCTCAGGAAATGCGCAACCGAATTGCTAAAATGGTGCATCAGGGTCATGTAAATGACTTTGTCTGCACAATTCACGGCTTCTGCGTGAAGGTATTAAGACGAGACATACATCGCATGGGCTATCCTAAAAACTTTGTCATTCATGATGATGAAGATGCCAAGAATTTCGCCAAACAAGTGATGGAAGAATTTGAATTAGACTACACAAAAAAAACACGAAACAAATTCTTAGAAGATGTTAAGAAAGCAAAGGCTCCTTCTGGTCACCCTTATATTGAGAAATTGGTTTTACCATCAGCAAAGAAGTTAAGCTCAGACAACATCAAGCCCATTGACCGCTATATACAATTACAGGTCAACAATTTCGCTCTCGACTTTCAAGACATCCAATACTTTGCTCTTCATTTGTTAAACACATATGAAGACATCCGCTCATATTGGCAGGACAAACTGAATTATATTATGGTAGATGAGGTTCAAGATTGTAGTAAATCTGACTGGGAACTAATCAATATTATCAGTGCGAAGTATAATAATCTATTCATCGTTGGTGATCCAGACCAGGCAATCTACGAATGGCGTGGAGCACTTCCAAAGTATCTTGTGGATTATGAAGCAGATAAAGACATTATTCTCGCTGAGAATTATCGTTCGACGCCCAATATCCTTGAGGTTGCAAACTCTATTATCGACAACAATGAGGAACGTGTAAAGAAAGACTTGTTTACTAAGAAGCCTACAAGTAAGAATGCTGTTTATTATCACGGAAAGACAGAAGAAGATGAGGCAATGTGGATTGCCAATAGGATTTGCGAACTGAATAAAAACGGTGTAAGATATAATGAAATCGCCATTTTGTACAGAGCTTCATATCTTTCTCGTAACATTGAGCAAGCTCTTATCAGAAAGCAAGTAAAATATACAGTATGGGGTGGTATAAGGTTTTTTGAACGTAAGGAAATCAAAGATGCTTTAGCATATCTTCGTTTTGTGGTAAATAAAGATGATTTATCCTTTCAGCGAATTGTGAATGTACCGTCAAGGAGATTCGGAGGAAAATCGATGAAGTTGCTTAAAGAATTATCAGAACAAGATGGAACCAATCTTTATCAAACATTGCTCAACCATAAGGAAGACAAAATGTTCGACAAGGAAACTCTACATGACTTCTTAGAATTGATTAATCAATGTGGAAAAAGGCAAAACGTTAGTACTATCTCTGATTTCATTAACTATTTGCTAAAGAAGAGTGGCCTTTGGGATATGTATCGCGAAGAAGGCGATGAAGACAGAATAGACAACATTAATGAACTTATTAATTCCATTCGTCTTTATGAAAGTGTAGAAAGAGAGGAAAAAGCATCAATAGAAACATATCTTCAAGATGTAGCCTTGTTCACCAATACAGATTACAAGGATGATGGTGAAACAGTAAAACTTATGACTATACATCAGGCCAAAGGTCTTGAATTTCCGTTTGTTTTTGTATGTGGCTTAAACGAAGGTATTTTTCCAAGCTTCAGAACTATTCGAGATAGTGGCAAACGAGGCCTCGAAGAGGAACGCAGATTGATGTATGTTGCAGTTACAAGAGCCGTACAAGCATTGTTTCTTACTGAATCTGAGGGTTATTCTTTTACATTACAGACAGATAAATTCCCTTCTCGTTTTTTAGTTGAGATAAAAGACAATCTTCTTGAGGTCGAAGGTGAATTAAATGCCTCTCTATTTAATGCAACTAAAGAATTTGTAAAAAACGGCATTATCAGGAAAGACTATGATGGAAATGATTCAAATATAACAAGATTTCGTATAGGCAATTGCGTAACACATAAGACGTTTGGTCCTGGGGTTATCGAATCATGCGAATCAAGCAAAGAAGGGGATGTGTTTTGTGTGCGTTTTGCCATTGGTACTCGTTATTTAAGAAATGACAGTTTATTTAAAACAACCAACGGGCCAGAATACTGGGATGAGGAGCTTCACTTGGGCAATTTGTTCAAAGTTAACGTTAATGACATGAATTTGTCAACAAGGACTTTGAATGTTTTTAAGCAAAACAATATATTTACTTTAGGTGATTTGGTAAAAAAATCAAAAGAAGAAATTAAGAAGTTGCGTGGATTTGGACAAACGTGTTTGCAAGAAGTCGAAGATATGATTGATAGTTTAAACTTGTGGTTTGATTATGATGTGGACCCTATTCTAAACAAATACAATATATATATGTCACTCGTAAGAGAGAGGTGTAAGTCGTTGGTACCAGTTTTGAGGACTCAATTGAGTGAAACTAGAATCCGAAACTCCAAATATTTCGATACTCTGATAAAAAATGATATTATGACTATAAGAGATTTGATTAATGGTAGTTATTATCTTATTCGGAAGAAACTTCAACCAAATGAATATGCAGACGTGTTGTCCTTTTTAAGAGAAAATGGATTTGATTTTCAGATAGAGATATATGACGAAACTGTCTTTTCTAAATTAGAATATAATTGTGTCAGGATTGGTGAATGGTTGTATGATACTGAGTATTTCAGGGAACAGATTAAATAAGTTCAAACTCTTCCATATAAGAAAAGATGAAGTTATATCACTACGTACACAGCAGAGACCCTTCTGTGTAAAAAAGTTGCTCTATGCATGTAACATTTTCGAGGTTTGCATACTATATATAAGATGTAAGATGTCTGATGGAAGAAGTAAGATGTTATAATATTGCGAAGATAGAAACGTTATAAGAATATGGCAAACGATATAGAAAATAACAATGGAGAGATTATTATCTACTAGTCGGAAGATGGAAAGATAAAACTGGATGTCAGGTTGGAGAAAAAGATGGTCTGACTATTGGAAAAAGAGAAGGTATGTCGGTTTTTCCGATATACCACTCTGCATTGTGGAATCAGGGGGACATTCTCATGATCCAATTTCCAATAGAAATGGTATCACTTCAGAGTCCCCCTTGATTCTTTTCGTGTTATGTTTTGGACTCCTTACTGTTTCATCAGATTCAGCTTCTGTTGGGGAGCGAGGGCGTTGGATGTCTTCTCGGTGTATTCCTTCAGGGCGAGGGGCAGGGAGGCCTTGATGTCGCGGCTGGAGAAACCGAAACGGAAGGTGTAGGTGCCTGCCTCAGTGAGCCACTGGGAATTGGCCTCGTCGAAACTGGCTAAATCGCGCAGCAACAGATTCATGGTCAGCGTCTGACTCTCGCCGGGCTTCAGTTCGCGGGTCTTGGCGAAAGCCTTCAACTCCTGAACGGGCTTTTCGAGTTTGCCAGCAGGTGCCTGTACATAAACCTGTACAACTTCCTTACCGGCTACACTTCCCGTGTTCTTGACAGTTACGGCGATATCGACCAAATTGCCGCGAGCCTTGACGGTGGGTTTCGACATTTCGAAGGTGGTATAGCTGAGGCCATAGCCGAAGGGATAGGCCACCTCGCGGTTGAACGTGTCGAAATAACGATAACCCACGTAGATGTCCTCCTCGTGGTTAGTGTAGGTATGACCGGAAATGGGTTTCTTTTGAGCTGCCATCTCCTTGAAACTATAGAAATCGATGTTGCCTGGGAAGTTCTTTGTTGAAGGATGATCGGTGGCTGCGATAGGCCAAGTCATCGTCAGCTTTCCGGAAGGATTGACCTTTCCCGTTAGCAGGTCGGCGATGGAGTTACCGCCCTCCATGCCCGGCTGCCAAGCGCAGAGGATGGCATCTGGATAGCCGCTCCACGAGGCTGTCTCGATGACGCTGCCGGAGTTGATGATGACGACGACGGGTTTGCCTGCAGCGTGGAAGGCGTTGCAAACGTCCATGATCAGGGCGCGCTCCTCAGGAACGAGGTTGAACTCAGTGTCGATATCGCGGTCGACACCCTCGCCAGCCTGACGTCCAATGGTGATGATGGCGGCGTCTGCTGCATTTACCTCGTTATTAATGGCGATGGGCGAGATGGCAATCTCAGGATACTTCTGCTGGCCGAAGTACTCCATCTGATACCACTTGGCGGGATGGCGCTCGGCCTGGAATTTCGCCTTGGCAAAATCGATGTACTTACGATAGATGTCGGTAAGAACGGGCGATGATTTGATGCCGGCATTCTCGAGTCCTTGCAACATATCAACCACATAAGGAGGATGCACGCAACCGGAACCCGTACCACCGCTGAGGAAGTCGTAAGAGTTCTCGCCAAACAGGGCGACGGTCTTGATCAATTGAGAATTCTCTGACCTTCGGTCAGAGTGTGGCGTTGCATTGAGAGTTGAGAATTCTCTGACCTGAAGGTCAGAGTGTGGCGCGCAATGAGAATTATGATTACCTTCAGTCCTGAAAGGCAGTGCACCGTTGTTCTTCAGGAGGACGATGCCCTCGGCAGCACTCTGGCGGGTGATGGCTGCATGAGCCTTGAAGTCAGGATTGTTCGATGCGGGATACTGACGGAAGCTGGGCGTCTTAACGATGTATTCCAGCATGCGGCGCACGTTGCGGTCGACATCGGCAATGGCGAGCTTACCGCTCTTCACGCCTTCGATAATCTCCTGTACCTGAGCGGGCTGGCCTGGCTCCATGAGGTCGTTGCCGGCTTGTACCTCAGCGATGGTGGGCAGACCCTCGCGGATGCCAATCCAGTCGGTCATCACGAGACCCTTGTAGCCCCAGTCGTCGCGCAGAATTTTTGTTAACAGGTCGTGGTTACCCATCGAGAACTGGCCATTGATCTTGTTATATGATGCCATGATGGTCCAAGGGTCGCTCTCGCGCACGGCAATCTCGAAGCCACGCAGGTAGAGCTCACGGGCTGCACGCTGTGAGACGCGCTCGTCGACACTGGTACGGTCCGTTTCCTGCGAATTCACGGCAAAGTGCTTGGCCGAAACGCCCACGCCCTCTTTCTGCACGCCCTGAATATAGGCGGCAGCAATCTTACCTGTCAGCAGGGGATCCTCCGAATAGTATTCGAAGTTACGTCCGCACAGGGGGTTACGGTGCAGGTTCATGCCTGGGCCAAGAATAACGTCACAACGGTACTCTTTGGTTTCATTGCCGATGGCCTGACCTACTTGGCTCACCAGTTCGGTGTTCCACGTTGATGCCAGGCACGAGCCGATGGGGAATGCAGTGGCATAATACGTCTTATCAGTGCCCTTGCGGGTGGGGTCGATGCGGACTCCGGCAGGACCATCGGTTAATACGGTGGCGGGGATGCCCAGACGGGCAATCTCAGGCGACGTGCCGGCAGCACCAGCCACCAGGTCAGCCTCACCGCCTACCACAGCAGTAGCACTGAAAAATTTGTTAGCACCGCCAACCAGCAGTTTGGCTTTCTCTTCCAGGGTCATGGCCTTCAACACCTCGTCGATGTTCTCTGACCTGAGTTTCAGGTCAGAGTGTGGCGTTGCGAATTCGGCACGCAGTTTCGTTTGTGCTGTCATTGTTGCAGTTGTTAGCAGGACACTCAGTCCCAGGGTCAATAGTTTCTTCATATTCTTATGTTTTTACTTTTTACCTTTATTTATAGTATGCCTTCAGTTGTTCGGCATAGTCGGCCAATTGGCGTGTTTCGATATTGCCGTAGCGTTGCCAGATTTGCTGGCAGGGCAATAGCAATGGGTTGAACGTCACATCACGGCGACGCAGATAGGGGTCACAATGCTGGAACACGTCCAGAATGTCGGTCACCAGCTGGGCTGGGACGCGTAACAGACGGGCCATCTCCTGCACTTCCGGAGTCTCTGTTACCATCGTGATGGGAGTGAGACGGAAATACAGGTCGAGCACCAGGATGAGTGCGATGGGTGTCAAGCGTTCGTCTTCGCTGAGCGGACGGAAGTCGCCCTCGAAAGTCTCCTGCACGTCGACACCCTCGAAGAAGTCGCCTCCAGAGTTGAATCCCGTCATCTGTCTCAGGAGTTTCACGGCACGGCTCAGTCGTCGTGGATTTTTGCCGTACTCCTGCCAGATGCGTTCGATGCGTGGGGTGCGCAACTGGGCAATATCGCCCAGGCGTTCGTGCAGTACCTGGGGTGGGATGTGCAACTCGATGCTGAGGTTCACCATCTCGCGGTCGTAGGTGGGTTTGATGCCTGTCGGCTTGCGCAGGTATTGTTGCATCAGCAACAGCCAATAGTCGTCCTGCCAAGGTTGTTTTGTTGCCATATATTGACTTTTTTCGATTTTATGTTGCAAATATACGAAATATTTTTTATATTTGCACACAAATTGGCAGAACTTATGAGAAATTTCTTGCTGAGTGTGGTCTTGACAGTGATAGTCACAGGCCTCGAGGCACAGACTATTCGCGAGGAACTTCGCGACAACATACGTTGCTCGGCCAGCAACTACATGGCTTACCCAGGACCTACCCAGCTCAAACTGACGGATGCTCCTGCCGGTAAGCACCCTTTCTATATCAGTCATTATGGATGTTACGGCTCGCGTTACAACAACCGCCCCTACGATTATGAGTTGCCCTATCAGACTTTGGCAAAGGCCGACAGTCTGGGTAAGTTGACAGAGTTAGGAAAAGACGTCCTGCACAGGCTGGCGCTTATCTGTCAGGAAGCTGACGACAGATATGGCGAACTGACTCCTATGGGAGCCCAACAGCAACAACAGATTATGAGGCGTATGGTGAACCGGTTCCCGGAGGTGTTTGCGGATAACTCCACTGTCGACGCCCGTAGCACTACGCTGCTTCGTTGCTATCTCTCGATGGAGAACGCCATGATGCAGCTATCCAGGATGCGTCCGAACGTCAAGATTCACCACAATGCCACCCATCTTGACATGTATTTCCTGAACCAGCTGGACCGCCATCTGCTTAATACAAAGATGGATTCTGCCACCACTGCACGTTATAATGCCTTTGCCCGACTTTGTGAAGATAATACCCGGTTGATGCAGTCGTTGTTCAACGATACGGCCTATATCCATCAGCATGTCAATACGAAAACGCTGAATGCCCAACTCTTCAAGATGGCCAGCAATTTGCAGAACCTGGAAATCAGTCATCAGCTGACTCTTTACGACCTGTTTACTGACGATGAGATATATTGTAACTGGGGACGCGAGAATGCCTGGTGGTATGTCAACTATGGCTTTTGTACGCTAAATGGCGCGAAGCAGCCTTACTCCCAGCGTAATCTGTTGCGCAAGATTATCAACGATGCCGACAGCCTTATATTGTCGGATAGACCTAACGTACAACTGCGTTTCGGTCACGAGACGGTTATCCTGCCACTGGTATGTCTGTTGGAAATCAATAATTTCGGACTGGCCACCGGCGATTTGGGGGTGTTGGGCCGTAAGGGTTGGGCGACTTACAAGGCCATCCCGATGTCGGCCAACCTGCAGTTCGTCTTCTATCGTGAGAATCCAAATGACAAAGACGTGCTGTTCAAGGTGCTCCTTAATGAAAACGAGGTGCGTTTGCCTTTAAAGAGCATTGATGCGCCCTACTATCATTGGCGCGACTTCCGTGAGTATTACCTGAAAAAACTGGAGGCGTATGAGGAATGAGACACCACACACAGACTTGAGGCCAAAGTCCCGTAGGTGGTTTCTGGTCCTCCTGTTGACGGCATGTAGTAACATGTGGTCAGTAATGGCTGCGCAGTCGGCTTTCGACATGATCCGGCGCGACCGCAACCTCTCGGCCAGCAACTATTGCATCTATCCCGACAGTGCACTGGCCCCGTTGACGCCTGCCCCTGAAGGTAAGCGTCCCTTCTATATCAGTCACTATGGTCGTCACGGCTCTCGCTATCTCAGTAACCGCAAGGGGTACGACATACCTTATAATTATCTGAAGCGTACCGATAGTCTGGGCCTGCTCACTCCCAAGGGACAGGAGGTGTTGAAGGAACTGTACAACATCATTGAAGACTCCGAGGGTCGCTGGGGCGACCTGTCTGGCCTGGGCAAGCGACAGCATCGTCAGATAGCGTGTCGCATGGCGGAGCGCTTCCCCGAAGTGTTCCAGGGCGATGCTTTTGTCGATGCCAGGAGTACGGTGGTCAACCGTTGCGTCATCTCAATGGGTGCGGCCATTCAGCAATTGGTGGCTCTCAACCCTGAATTGAATGTCACGATGCACGCCTCGAAGCGTGACATGTGGTATATGAACTACCAGGACACCCTGTTGCGTCATCGCATGACGACACCCGAGTCCGACAAAGCCTACGAAGCCTTCAGTGAACCGTTAGCAGCTAACCACCGCTTGATGGAGTTGCTCTTCATTGATCCTGACTCAGCGGGCAAGGTGGTTAGCGAGAAATGGTTGAACTACTATCTGATTAAGGCGGGGCTTATCCAACAGAATACCAGCATGGGCAAGCGTTCGCAGCTCATTGACCTCTTCTCCTACGAGGACTTTCATTGCTACTGGCAATACGAAAATGCCTGGTGGTATATTCGCTATGGTTTCTCGTTGCTTAACGGAGGCGAACAACCCTACTCCCAGCGCCACTTGTTACGTAAGATGATTAACGAGGCCGATAGCCTGATGCGGAAGGATATTCATGGTGCTTCGTTGCGCTTTGGCCACGAAACAATTATTCTGCCTTTGGTCTGTTTGTTAGGCATTAATGGCTTCGATTTCCAGACCAGCGACCTCTCTGCACTCGAAGGTCAAGGCTGGTGGGCGTGTCTGGTGTTCCCCATGGCTTCGAACATCCAGTTTGTGTTCTATCGCGAGAACAAAGACGACAAGGACATCTTGTTCAAAGTGTTGCTAAACGAACAGGAGGCCACGCTGCCCATTCCGACAGACATGGCCCCCTATTATCACTGGCGCGATTTCCGCGAATACTATCTGAAAATGATTGACGACTACGAAGCACGTCGGCACGAACCGTAGTTGCTTCATTCGTAGCTTTAACTCTTGGCTTGGTAGGCTAATGCGTACATCCGCATCTGCTTCACCATCGCCAACAGACCATTGCTGCGTGTAGGCGACAGGTGTTCCTTCAGTCCTATCTCGTCGATGAAGTACAACTCTGCGTCCAGAATCTCCTGAGGTGTATGCCCTGACAGCACACGGATCAACAGCGATACGATGCCCTTTACAATCAAGGCATCGCTCTCAGCCCGGAATTGGATGACATTTCTTTCATTTCCTTCATTTCCTTCATTTCTCATTTCGACTAAGTCGGCTTGCAGCCACACGCGGCTCTGACAACCGTCTATCAGGTTGCTTTCCGTCTTGTACTGCTCTTCCAGCGGTTCCTGTTCGTTACCCAGGTCTATCAGCAACTGGTACTTGTCCATCCAGTCGTCAAATCCTGCAAACTCCTCAATAATCTCGTCTTGTATCTCGTTAATTGTTGCCATAGTCATTAATAATTATGTGATGGTATGAAAATCCGCTCCAGCGGACCGTCGTAGGTCTCTATCTGCAGGCGGATGGTGTCTGGGCGCTGTGTGGGCAACAGGATGCTCACATAGCGGCGGTTGGTGTAGTATTCGGGGAGGCCGTTCTGGTTATGCAGCAGACGGTAGTATGCTATACTGCGGCCATCGGGATAGGTAAGCAGGGTGTCTTGCGCCAGTCCCACGGAGTGTGGCAACTCTTTGTCGTCAATACGTCCTGTCTTGATGAGCAGACCCAGGTTCAGGTATTTGCCGCTCTTGGCGAGCCAGGCGCTCTCAACGCCGATGGGGTCCTGACGTAATTCCTTAAATTTCCAGTGTTCGCGGGGTATTAAGGTGGGAATCTCGCCAATGCTTACCGGTTCTGCCTGCGAAGCGTCTACCTTATTATAATATATAATCGTGCGATAGGTGGTGTCGGCCGTTTCTATCCATTTGGCAGTATAGTGGGGCTTCAGGGTGTATGCGTCACCGTCGTCAGTAACAAACGATGCGCCCTGTTTCTGCCCGTTCACAGCGAGTTCGCACATATCGGCCTGCGTGAGCGAATATTTGCCCTGCCCCGTCTCGTAGCTATCTGTCTCGCAGGCAAAAAGTAAAAAAGTAAAAAGGTAAAAAGGTAAAATAACATACCTTGCCTTTTTGCCTGTCGTTTCTCGTTGCTTATTCATACTTATTTGTTACCTTTTACTTTTTTACCTTTTTACCTTTTTACCCTTAAATAGTTTCTCAGCGGGTTGGCATACATCGTCAGCATGCGTTCGCGCAGGAAAGCCTCGTCCTTGTTGGGGATGGCAATCTTGGCCAGTTGTCCTGCCAGATATTTCTCAAATCGCTCGACGTCAGCTGCGGTGTAGTGCTCGCTGAGTTGAGACATATCAGAATTCTCAATTTTCAATTCTCCATTCTGAATTAACATGTCCAATGCGATATAGTTGCAGGGATAGAGCCGATAGTGCTGGTGCAGCTCTTTGTCGATGCGGTGGCTTAGCGTCTCGTAGAACTCCTTTTTGGGCTGGTCGCCTAACTCGTCGATCCATGTGTTGATGGGCGCGGCACAGTGGTAGTGCACACGGCCCTTATAACCGAAGATGCCTGTCTTCATGTTGTCCAGGTCGTCCTGGCGCGACTTCTTGAAACTGGGATCGTCGCGTTTCTGTTGCATCTCCTGGGCTTTCAGGTAGTCGCACGGGTCGAACTCATAGCTGATGGTCAGCGGCACAATGTTTAACTCCCGCAGATCGCCGCCCATGGCCAGCATTTTCAGCACGGCATCCTGAGTCTGGTCGCTCGAGTCCTTGGCACGCCCTTCGCGCTGGGCTATCCAGATGTTCTCCTTCTTCTGTGTCACGGCATAGTGTATATAGCGGCTCATCAGCTGGCTGGAGCGCATCATCTCGTGAGCCGTCAGACCGCGACGCACAGTGAAGGCCTTGTTCATGCGCACCAGTCGTTTGATCCACGGATAGATCAGCAGGTTGTCGCCAATGCCGATTTCCACCGTTGTCGGATGGCCGGCATCCACTAACAGCACGTCAAGGAACGCTGAGTCGAGCACGATGTCGCGATGGTTCGAGACGAAGGTATAGCGTTTTTCAAATTGAGAATTCTCTGACCTCCGGTCAGAGTGTGGCGTTGCATTGAGAGTTGAGAATTCTCTGACCTGAAGGTCAGAGTGTGGCGCGCAATGAGAATTATGATTACTTTGGCTGTTGGAATTGCTGCCTTGAGACATATCAGAATTCTCAATTCTCAATTCTCCATTATTAATTCTGAGGGCGGAGTCATCGAACGTGGTGCCGTCGGTATGTTTGCGGATAATCCATTTGACGACGGGTTTCATGAATCGCTTCTGGAAGTCCAGCGGTGTTTTGATGCCTGTGAAGGCCAACCGTAACAGTCCGTTGCGCACGCCTTTCGGTAACCAAGGGGCAAAACCCTTCAGTACCAACGAAAACTGGCGGTCGTTAATCAAGTCCTCAAACGCCTGCTTCATCTCCCCAGCCTCATAAGGCCGTATCTCGTCAAACTCCTTGATATCGTACTCCATAGCGGTGGCAAACTCTACATTCTACACTCTCAATTCTCAATTAGAAAGTTAGAACTGGTTCTCCACAATGTCCGTCAAAACTTCCGTCATGGTCATGCCTGCGGCTTTCACCTGCTGGGGAATGAAACTGGTGGCTGTCATGCCTGGTGTCGTGTTTACCTCCAGCATGCGAATCTTGCCGTCCTTCGAGATAATATAGTCGATGCGGATGATACCGTTGCAGTGCAGGATGTCGTAGATATGGCTCGTAATCTCACGCACGCGGTGCGCCCATTCCTCACTGATGCGGGCAGGGGTGATTTCCTGCACCTGTCCGTTGTATTTGGCATCATAGTCGAAGAATTCGTTCTGCGTTACCACCTCCGTAATAGGCAGCAGCACCTCCTTCTCGCTGGTCTTGTAGCATCCGATGGTGATCTCCGTGCCCTCCAGATACTGCTCCACCATAATCTCGTCGCTCTCCAGCATGGCCTTGCGCAGGGCAGGGGCCAACTGGTCCTTGTTCTTCACCTTGCTGACGCCGAAGCTCGACCCGTCGGTGGCAGGCTTCACGAAGCAGGGCATGCCGATGCGGCGCTCTATCTCGTCTTCGTCCACCAGATGCTCATAGCCGCGACGAATCAGCAACGAGTCGGCCACAGCCACGCCATAGCCGCGCAGATACTGGTTCAGCACGAACTTGTCGAATGTCATGGCCTCGACCAGCACGCCACTGGTGGAGTAGGGGATATCCACCAGGTCGAAGTATCCCTGCAGGATACCGTTCTCGCCTGGGGTGCCGTGAATGGTGATATAGGCATAGTCAAACAGACGAGCCTTGCCGTTCTCGATGAACGAGAAGTCGTTACGGTCTATCTTGGCCGTTGTGCCGTCAGACAGGTTCACGTGCCAGTCCTGGCCCTTGATGTCGACGATATAGACGTTGTAGCGCTCCTTGTCGAAGAACGAATACAGTCCTTGTGCCGAGCGCAGTGATACGTCGTGTTCCGAAGAGTCGCCACCACAGACGATGGCAATGTTGCGTTTCAGTTGTTTCATTATCTTATTATTTTTCGTTATTTCGTTATTACGTGATATCGTTATTCCGGGTATAATTTCTCCATTTGTCTATCAGCGCCTGCATGTCGTCGGCCAGCTCGCTGGTGAAGTCCATCTGCTCGTGCGTCGTGGGATGCACGAAACCCAGCGTCTTGGCGTGCAGTGCCTGACGCGGACACAGCTTGAAGCAGTTCTGGATGTACGCCTTGTACGAGGCTGTACGCTCGCCGCGCAGTATCTCCGTACCGCCATAGCGCTCGTCACCGAACAGTGGGTGCCCTATGTGCTTCATGTGTGCACGGATCTGATGCGTGCGCCCCGTCTCCAAGCGACATTCCACCAGTGTGGTATATCCGTATCGCTCCAGCACGCGGTAGTGCGTCACGGCGGTCTTGCCTACGTCGCCTCCCGCTGGGAATACCGCCATGCGCTGGCGGTCCCTCGGGTCTCGCCCGATGTTGCCCTCTATGCGCCCCGTGTCCTCGGTGAAGTTGCCCCACACCAGCGCCTGATACGAGCGGTGCGTGTCGTGATTGAAGAACTGTGCCCCCAGTTCCGTCTTGGCATCGGGCGTCTTCGCCACTACCAGCAGTCCGCTGGTGTCCTTGTCTATGCGGTGCACCAGCCCCACGCTGGGGTCGTTGGGGTCGTAGCTGGGCAGGTTTCTCAGGTGCCACGCGATGGCGTTCACCAGCGTACCGTGGAAGTTTCCAACTCCGGGGTGCACCACCAGCCCTGCGGGCTTGTTCACCACCATCAGCTCGTCGTCTTCATACACCACGTCCAATGGGATGTCCTCGGGCTCGATGGTTGTGTCGTAGTGCGGACGGTCCAGCATCAGCGTCACCACATCGCCCGCGCGTACCTTATAGTTACTCTTGACGGGTTTGCCGTTCACATGCACGAAGCCTGCGTCGGCGGCCTTCTGGATGCGGTTGCGCGACGAGTGCTGCACGTGCTCCGACATGTATTTGTCGATGCGGACGGGTTCCTGACCGCGGTCCACCTCCATGCGCAGATGCTCATACAGTTGGCCGTCGCCCTCGTCGTCCAGACTCAGCGCCTCTTCATCGAGACCCAGCGTGATGTCATCCAGTTCGTCCGTCATTGCGTGCTATTCTTCTGTTGTCGTGGGTTCCGTCACCACCTCGAATTCGTCTGGCTGCATGTCCTCAGGCTGAGAATACGACTGGTCTACATATTCAAATTCATCCGTATCGCTAATGCTGCCACCGCCCACCAGCAGGGTCAGTGGGTAGTCGATGGGGATGCGGTCGCCGTTCGACACGCGCCGTCCTCGGCACACGATGCCGTACACCCAGTCCCTCTCGCCAGGCACTGTCTGAGCCGGCAACAGCTTGAACCCCATGGCCATCAGCTTGGCCTCGGCCTCGCGCACACTCGAGTTGTCCACAATATCGGGGATGGTAAACGAGGGCGACTGCGGCGAGTTCACCGTCACGTAGATGATGTGTCCCTGCTTTACCTTTGCTCCCGAGCCTGGTGTCTGGGCGAGGATGCAGTCGGCGGGCAGCGTCTTGTTGTAACCCGAGTCGGTCACCAGGATAACCAGCCCTTCCTGCTCCAACAGCAGGCGTGCCTTGTTATAGGTCATGCCCTGCACTTTCGGCACAATGATGCCTTCGCCGTGGTGCGTATAGAATTCCAAACCATACTTCACGCCTATGCACAGCAGCACCACGACAACGGCCATTGCCAACAGGTTGCCCCACATGTAGCCACTGGCCAATTTACCAAAGAATTTCTTCGTGTCCATGAACCATTTCATTTTGCTCCGCAAAATTACTAATAAATATTGATACGACAAAAAAATTGGGTATATTTTTATGAAATACACCCAATTCTTATTTGTGACTTGTCACGATTACTTTCCGTGATGCTCGTCTGATACGGTTAACTTCTTACGGCCCTTAGCGCGGCGAGAAGCCAGTACGCGACGACCATTCTTTGTTGCCATGCGCTCGCGGAAGCCATGCTTGTTCACGCGGCGACGATTGTGCGGCTGAAATGTTCTTTTCATTGTTCTATCTGTTATTTATTTATTGAATCCGTTTAATCCGTGACATCCGTGGTCAAAAAAATGACGCAATCAGAGTTTCGGGCTGCAAAATTACGCATTATTTTCGAATTATGCAAGTTTTCTATTAAATTTTTAATGTTTAATGTTTCATTTTTAATTTTTCTTCGTACCTTTGCACCCGCAAAAGTGATAATTACATTATTAAATAGCTATTTTTTATGATCAATTCACAAGACATTAAGAAAGGAACCGCCATTCGTATGGACGGTGCCATTTGGGTTTGCATCGATTTCCAGCACCGCAAGCCCGGTAAGGGTAACACCATCATGAACATCAAGTTGAAGAACGTCACCGACGGCCGCGTGCTCGAGCGCCGCTACAACATCGGTGAGAAACTTGAGGACGTCGTCATCGAACACCGCGACTATCAGTATCTCTACGAGGATCAGGAAGGCCGCATCTTCATGAACCAGGAGACCTTCGAACAGATTCCCATCGCCAACGATCTCGTTATTGGCCATGAGTACATGAAGGAAGGCGACGTTGTGTCTGTTGTCAGCGACACCACCGATGGCACCATTCTCTATGCTGAGATGCCCGTGAAGACCATTCTGCGCGTCACCCACTCTGAGCCCGGCATCAAGGGCGATACCGCTACCAACACCCTGAAGCCCGCTACGCTCGAGACTGGTGTCGAGGTTCGCGTTCCCCTGTTCATCAACGAGGGCGACCTCATCCAGGTCGACACCCGCGACGGCTCCTACTTGGCAAGAGCCAAAGAATAATGAAATATTCATTCATAGTTCCTGTTTTCAATCGTCCCGATGAAGTGGACGAACTCCTCGAAAGCCTGACACATCAGACGCTTCAGGACTTTGAGGTCATCATTGTGGAAGACGGGAGCCAGAAACCCTGCAAGGATGTTTGCGACAAGTACGCAGACATCCTTTCTTTGCATTACTACGCTAAAGACAACAGCGGCCCCGGTCAGTCCCGCAACTACGGTGCCGAGCGTGCCAATGGCGAATGGCTCATCATCCTCGACTCCGACGTCGTCCTTCCTGAAGGCTACCTCGCTGCCGTCAATCAGGAAATTGAGAATTTAGAATTAGGAATTGAGAATTGTGATATGTCTCAAGACATTCATACTGCGAATAAAGGTAATCATAATTCTCAATTCACAGCCTTTGGCGGTCCCGATGCCGCGCACCCTTCTTTCACCCCCGTGCAGAAGGCCATCAGCTATTCCATGACGTCGTTCTTCACCACCGGAGGCATCCGTGGTGGCAAGGCGAAGTTAGACAAGTTCTACCCCCGCTCGTTCAATATGGGCATCCGTCGCGATGTCTATCTTGAGCTGGGCGGATTCTCGAAGATGCGCTTTGGCGAGGACATCGACTTCTCCTATCGCATCGTCGAGGCCGGCTACATGCCCCGCCTCTTTCCTGATGCCTGGGTGTGGCACAAGCGCCGCACCGACTTCCGCAAGTTCTTCCGTCAGGTCTACAACAGCGGCATTGCCCGCATCAACCTCGAGAAGCGCCACCCCGGCACCCTCAAGCTCGTCCACCTGCTGCCCATGGTCTTTACCTTGGGCGTTATCGGCTGTCTGTTGCTGTTCGCATTGGGAGCAGGGCTCTATATCGAAGGCGAGTGGCTCGATGCCAATGGCTTACGGCCCACAGATAACATGCACCAGGGCGTTGGCTTCGTATTCTGTGTTTTAGGCCTCTTACCTCTATTATTATATAGCGCCCTCATCTTCATCGATTCGTCGCTGAAGAACCGCAGCCTCCGTGTCGGACTGCTCTCCGTCCCCGCTGCCTTCGTCCAGCTCATGGGCTATGGCTTCGGCTTCCTCGAGTCCTGGTGGAAGCGCTGCGTCCTCAAACAAGACGAATTTCAGGCTTTTGAAAAAACGTTCTACAAATGAACGAGAAACTAACCATTGCACATTGGTCTGAAGACGATCAGCCACGCGAGAAGTTGCGTGACAAGGGTCCTGAAGCTCTCAGCAATGCAGAGCTTTTGGCTATACTGATTGGCTCAGGGACGCCAGGGACCAGCGCTGTCGAGCTGATGCAGCAAGTACTTGCCGACTGCAACAACAATCTCAACTCGCTGGGCAAGATGACCATCCGCGAACTTTGTGAATACAACGGTGTAGGGCCAGCCAAGGCCATCACCATCCTGGCAGCCTGCGAACTGGGCAAGCGCCGCCAGATGGAGACTCCCGAGGAACGTCCCGACTTAGGAACGGCTACGCGCATCTACAACCACATGCGTCCCGTCCTTCAAGACCTCGATGTCGAGGAGTTCTGGCTGTTGCTCATGAACCAGAACCACCGCCTCATCAAGAAGCAGCGCATCGCCCACGGCGGCATCAGCGAAGTGCTGGTCGACATCCGCATCCTCATGAAGGAAGCCCTGCTGGCCAACGCCACCATCATGGCCGTGTGCCACAACCACCCCTCGGGCAGTCTGCACCCCAGCCAGATGGACAACGACCTCACCCAGACCCTTGCCCGTGCCTGCCAGCTGATGCACATCCGTTTCCTCGACCACGTCATCGTCACCGACGGCGCCTACTACAGCTACCACGAAGAAGGCCTCGTCTGATGCCGGCGCCACGTCATTCTTAGGGATTTCCCCCGTGCTCTTTAGGGGAAATCCCTTTTTTTCTTACCTCTGTTTGGCGTATCTTTGCAGTGTCATTATAAAAAGAGTACGCTTATGAAAAGATTAACGATTGCCCTGTTGAGCCTTGCGCTCACCATGCCTGCCCTCGCACAGTATGGCAGGCCCCGCTATTATAACCCGCCGCGTCCTCATGCAGCCCCCAGCCATCACTACACCCCCGACATCTACTACGGTCTCCGCCTCGGTGCTGCTTTCGCGACGGTCAGTTCCGACGACATCTACCTCGATGGCGGTTCCCTGAAGACCGGCCTCAACCTCGGTGCCGTCGTCGGGTTCCAGCTGGGCTACCACTCGCCCGTCTTCTTCGAGACAGGCCTGTCGTATGTCGAGAAGGGCGGCCAGGGACGCTACGAAGGTTCCAAGTTCACCTATGGCCTTGACTATCTCGAGATGCCCCTGCTCATGAAATACGCCATTCCCGTCGCCCCCGACTGCACCATCCAGCCCTTTGCCGGTGGCTATCTGGCCGTTGGTGTGGCAGGCAAGATCAAGGATTTCGCCCACCGCCAGGCCTATAGCTCGTTCGACAACGACGGCTTCAACCGCTTCGACGGCGGCCTCCGTCTGGGCTGTGGCGTGCAGTATCAGTTTCTATACGCCGAGCTGGGCTACGACATCGGCCTTGCCAACATCAGCCACGACTATTTCGACACCTCCCACACCGGTACCCTCTTCGCCACCATCGGCGTCAACTTCTAATGCGTTCCGAAAAAACTTCCCCAAAAGTTTGGAATCATCGGAAAAACTTCCTATCTTTGCAGACGATAATATGGAAAAAGATGTAAGGGAGTTGCTGTTTCGTAAGCTGAAGGAAGAAAACTGTTTCTGGTCTTACGATGTATCGAAGATGGATTCCATCTCCGATGAATCCCTCATTGAACATGTGCTGCTCTATCTCGACATTGACGACATCAACAAGCTCTTTCCACTATTTGGCTACAAAAAAGTCAAGCGCGTATGGCTGGACCGAGTAGCTCCTCAGGGTGAGATGTTCCGTGCGTTCAATATTCTATATGCTTGGTATTATTTTGGAGCCAAACGTCCTGAAGCTTATGTCAAAAGCATCGAGACTCGCCACCTCAACCGTATAATGGCAGCTTGATATGGAATACTCGAAATCTTTGGCACCGCATACCGGTAAGGTTTTTGAGGCCATTTCCCGTTTGGAATGCATTAAACCTTATACTTTGGTCGGAGGAACGGCTCTTTCATTACAAATTGAAAAGCGTCAGAGCGAGGATCTGAACTTCATGAAATGGTTGACGAAAAGAAACGAAAAGCCAGAAGTCGCTTGGCCTACCATCAAGAAAGAGTTGGAAAGCATTGGTGAGATAAGAGAATATGAGGTCGGTAGCTTTGATTTCGTCTCATTCAACTTTGAAGGAGTGAAGTTGTCATTTTATGCAGCTCCTCGCAAAGCCAAACCATCTATGCAACGAATTCCTTTTCTTAATAATATGCACATAGCAGATATGGAATCCATTGGTGCGATGAAGATGGAAGCAATGCTTCGTCGTTCAAAGTTCCGTGATTATTATGACATATACTCCATTCTAAAAGAGGGCAAGGATCTTCAAAAAATGATTGATGCAGCCTTGGAACATTCTGGTCACAAGTTACGCACTCGTGGATTATTGGCTATGCTAACCAATGGCAGCCGATTCATCAAAGAAAAGGGCTTCGAAGAATTACTTCCAGTATATGACGTGACTCCTTACAATATTCAGGAGTATATCAAGGAAAAGTTGTTGGCCAGTAAAGAATAATTCCTTATTTGCAACTAAATACGCTATTTGAAAAGAATGTCCTCTTGATACAGTAACGCTCTTTGAACCCAGAGGACGCATTTCCAGGAAAAAAGCATGAATTTTTTCACGAAAATGCAAATCCGGTCGCTTTTCCGTAATAAAAATGGGCGAGACATAGGCGAGACACTAGCGAGCAATGGGAGCAAGGCTAACCATGACCACTTTAGATGCCAAATGAAGACTCCCCCCTTTATACAAAGGATTTCCCAGCGGAAACGCCTGACGACTCACGCTATGGTAGCTTGGGAATTTATAGTTAAAAGAGATAAACTTCTGTTAAATCCATTAGCATATTTCACGCCTTTTGCCGATTTAACGAATTTAACAGAATTCCCTTAAAAACGTTAAGAGAGAAGAATCACTATCTTCAGCCACATCGGCCGTAAGAATATGACGGTAGAGGCGATGTAATGCCTTCGGACTCGCAGTCCGTAAGGAGCGAACTGGCAGTCCGACGGCACGGACTTCCTTGTCGTTGTGGTTTAACGATTCTTTTCTTCCCCAGGAGGCTATACTGCCCTAGGCATAGACAATCTCTGGACGGTGCGGAGACAATCTCAGGACGGAGCTGCATTTATGTGTCCACAAGGCTTGTGAAAGGCAATTGTGGTGGCGTTTTCGTTTTATCTTCGTATCTTTGCGTCGTAAAAGATACTTAAAAGCAATATGGACGACTTTGTAATAAAGAGAAATACCCCAGTAGCACGGCTAATCAAGGACTTCCGCAACAAACGGAGCAGGAAAGTCATTGAGTCAAGGAAAGAAATTCAGCGGCGATTTGCTTATCTTGACTGGAGAGACCAGAAAAAGATACTCACAGTCTTTTTGGATTCCTGCAAGACAGACTGGCAATGGGCCTGCGGAAAACTGCTATACTATTGGGACGACAGCTTTCTCCCAAAGGTTCAGTCACTATGGGAATTTACCCACGACATCAAATGTTCGTGGACGGTTATCCGTCACCTCCCATTAGACTATATCGTGGATCATCTGAAAGAACTCAGTGTTGGGCGTAACTATTATTTCATCTGCAAACGATTCGCTAGTGAGGGCAAGACCATTCCCGTCGACAAGGCTAGGTTTTCGTCCCACCTCGACTATCTCACGGCACTCTGGCTGATGGAGCAGCCCATTACAGAAGAAGAGGCAACGGACACGCTCTACGGGTTAATTCGAACGATTTGCATTGATTCGATTACAACGCTTCGCCAAGAATCCATCCCTTATCATCCCCGCTATTTGGTACCAGGTGCACTTTCATTTAACCAAGTGACGGATGCCATCAATATTCTAATGCATATGGAGCAGTTTCGGGTCGTTGACCTTTTCCTTGAATGGAATGATGCCATTTGTGAGGCTATCACTCATAGTCCATACTACGCTGCGATTCGAGATGGCCATTTAGATAAGGAAGAACGCCTGACAATCGCCCGCAGATTCTGTTACAATGCCCTCCCAGCCAAGTACAAGACCTCCTCACCCGCCAATTTTGAAGACCTGTTGCTGCCCCAAGTCACATATTGTATAGCGCCAATCGATCCCACGATTTTAGAAGACCCAGTAGACAAGGAGACGTATGAAGAGTTTAAGAATGAGTGCCCCAGCCTTGAGCATCTCATTGACGAACTCGATTTGCCCCCATTCCCTGCTATCAATGACTCACCCGATCCCCCTCCTTTTTAACTCTTTGGTGGATAATCCATTGGGCGAACACAAATTTATTTTCAAAAAGAAGTTCCGTTATAAAATAATTTTGTATCTTTGCAGGGTCCTAATCGTAATAAATATGCCTACTAAGAATATCTTTGCCGGAATCGGGGTTAGAACAACGTTCGTAAATATCCTTTACGAACAGTTGATGAAGCGAGAGTTTGTAACCCTTGCAGACATCATGTGCATAAAACGTGGATACCCTAAAGGCTTCTATGATAATAACCCAAAGAGAACTTTGTCTGGAGAAAAGTTTTATGGTGACTTGAAGAAAGCATCATCTGAGGTTATAAAGGCATTAGAACTTGCATACCCAGGTTGCATAGAAGATAATGGTAAGAGTGGCAAGGGTAAGGCATTCAGGTATATTGGCCAGGAAGATGATCCTTTGGCGGCAGAACGTCAGGCTATAGAACAGAAGAGATTGGAAGATTATGTAGCATTTTGCAAGGCGTCAGCAGGAATACTGCCTTCAAGTTGGTTCTCTTCATATTTTGAAAACACACAGTTGCTGCTTGACACCAACAGGGAAGTAGAAAGTGGTGCCAGTCATATCTGTTCCAGTTTGGAGCAGAACCTTACCAATATTGATTTGTTGCCGGTATTTAATAAGGCTATTACCGATAAGAAAGTTCTAAAGTTTTCTTATCAGCGCTTTGGCCAACAACCTTTTGAACTGCTATTTCATCCTCAGTATCTTAAAGAGTATAATGGTCGATGGTTTGTTTTTGGTGAGGCAGATCGTGAACCGCATCAGGCATACAATGTACCATTAGACAGAATTGTTGGTGAACTCATTGAAGTAAATGATGTAGAGTACATCCCTGCACCCAAAGGGTTCTATCAGGATTTCTTTAATAATATAACAGGTGTGACACATGAGAAGGATGCAAAGGTAGAACAAGTTGTTATCCGCACAAAAACGGAATACCAGCATGGACTGTTGCTGACGAAGCCTTTACATCATAGCCAGAGAGAATCACTTCCTTATGGTGAATATGAAGATGGCAGTTATGGCGAAGTCACGCTAACGATTGAGCCCAATCGCGAACTACGAGGCAAGATTCTCCTCTATGGAGAGAACCTTGAAGTGATGAAACCATTATTGCTGAGAGAACAAATAAAGGAGATTATTACGAAGCAGATGGAACTATATATGATAGAGAGATAACATTTTTTCTATGAAATTCTTTGGAGATTCAAAAAATTGTTGTATCTTTGCACCAGAAATAAGTCCTTTGCAACTGAAAGGTTACGTTGACGTAGCTCACTTGTGTAGGTTGTACGGGGCTGTTTCTTTTTTATGATGCTTCGTAAATTCCTTATCCTTCGTAAAACGTTTTGGGACAAAGTTCCAGTGTAAATATGGTTCTTCCCACAAGTCGGATTTCTTTGTGATGGGTGTTGTCATACCGATATTGAAGCCTGGGTGCAATTCAAAGATCCTTTTGGAGATATGCTTGTAAAGTCTTTCCTTCACAATGTTCCGCTTTGCACGCTTTCCGTCAATGCCACGTTCTTTGTGTTTGTCATTCAGACGGAAACACATAGCCCCAAGAACTACGTCCATTACCTGTAGTGGCAAATGCTTCTTTGAATCAACTTCAGCCACATCGCCATTCTGAATATGTATATTAGCCTTTTGGAATTGCATCAAATCATTGAGATGGTAGATAGCCTTCAGGAAACTGTCCTTATCAGGTCCTTTCAGTGGCATATCATCAATAAGCAACCTTACCCTTACACTCTTTCCTTTGGGGTTGCTATAAATTAGTCCAAAGTCGTTCTTGATGAAATGATAATAAAGAATCTGATATTCATGTCTACGTTGCTCATTATTCAACTCAAAGGCTTTGTATTGCCGATGACGGAAAAATATCCGAATTTTTGCTTTCCCTTCGCTCAGCAATTCAAACAAGACATCCATGATTCTCTTATATCGTTCTTCTGTGTACTCGTTAACCTTCTGCCACTTTATTTCTTCGCCTTCTAATCCAACCTCTCTAACAATAGCAGAAAGCCTTTGGAGCACCTCTTCATAATGCTCAGAACGGATGAGTATACCACCATAGAAATTGGCGTAGTACTTACCTGTAGAATCACTCTCGTCAGTCCAGATGTAATACATAGTTTACTGAATATGTCTGCAAAGGTACTAAATTATTGTGAGAAACAGTAATGTTTCCGGGATTAATTTGCACTATCTTTTAAATAGCGGAGTATAGGCAAAGCGTAGGCGTAGCAAGGTTATAGGATGGGAGTGGTAAGGGGGAAGGAAGCCGGATGGTTCGATGTACCCCTGTTCGTTAAATTTATCTTAAAATACCACCTTAATAACCTGAATAAAGGATATTTTTTGTACTTTTGCAATTGCATCTGCCTGTTGTGGCTGTGATGTCATTTGAGAATGACAGAGCCAAAGGGGGAGCACTACATTGCGGAATAAGCGACACTGTACGCTTTGTTTTTGGCAGCTTGAACTACCACAATCAAAGACCGATCAAAGACAATAGCAGAGGTGACGCCTACGGATGTGTATATACGCAGCCGGAGTGTGCCGAGGGCTAACCATGCCCTCTAAGCACACTTTTGGGTGCATTAGTATATACTTCTGCGTGGGTATCTTACTCTGTTCGTTCTATCGGAAGGCTGTGGTAGGCCGAAGTTGCGGGACGGGCAGGTGTGGATACCCCGCTTTTCGTATGTGGTTCTTACAAGCGATTACTAACCCTTCTGGCACTTGGGTATCAGTCGGAGATAAAAGATAGAGGCTGATACTTATGGCAAATTTTAATACTCCGTATTATCTTGAGAGGGATGGGCAAATAGAATTCTTCGACAACTTTGGCATACCATACGATGATGACAATTCTGTGTTGGTAGATTATACCGATGGTGTCTATAATGGGAATATTTTAGAGTTCAAGAAGGACATCCCGAACACAAATGAAGTTCTATTTCAGGCCATCAAATATCTGTCAAAAATGAGAGTTCATGGTGAGTCGGTTCCTGCAACTATCATCTTGGTTGATTTGAACTCAACATTAGCCTATGTCTTCCACTCGTCTGATTTCCGAGAGGAGATACATAAGATTTACACTGGCGCTTCATCAAAACAGAACAAAGGATTCTTTTCCAACGCCATTGCAGAAAAGTTGAATTATAGTATAGACACAGAATCTGCTAAGTTAAAGAAGATACTGAAAGGAACAAAGAAGGATCCAGAAGAGATGTATATCCCTATCGATATTGATGAAAACTGCATTGTCGGCTGGTCGGAGCGTTATTACAAGGAATTGCCAAATGCCAGCAAGGGCGATTTTATTGGCGACACCAGCGGAACAGCTGTCAAACTGACTGGAGAAATCAGAAAACCACGCCACTTCGAAGGATTGATAACACCCTATCAGGGAAAATCAAACGAACGTTTCAAATTTTTGATGGATTGCCTGAACGACAGACTCTCTAAGAAAGAACTTGGCGCATATTACACACCTGTCATCTATGCTCGTCAGGCTGCAGAGTTTGTTATGGCTGCAATCGAACGTATACCAGAAGGCAATGATTATATCATTTTGGACAGAAGTGCTGGAACCGGTAACCTCGAAGCTTCGCTGATAGGATTAAAGGACGCAAAGGGAGATGATATTATCAAACATTGTGTCGTGTCCACCTATGAATATTACGAATACAAGGTTTTGCAAGAAAGAATTGGCGATTTGGTAAGGGAGGTTATTCCTCCTACGGAAGCTAATGTCGTTTATTCAAACGGCAAGGTGTCAAATGCCGATGCAACCAGCGAAGACTTTATAAAGAACCCGACTATTTCAGCATTTCTCAATGATGAAAAATGTTCTGTCATTCTTTTTGAGAATCCTCCTTTCCAGGACAGCTCTGCCATCACTTTCGTAGAGGATGGAGATCCATCGAAAAGAGCACAAACTACACGAAAAGACTCTTTTGTATCCAAAGAGTTTAAGAAGGAAATAGTAGCCATGGGACTTGGAGGCCAACAAGCCGTAGCAAGAGACATTATGAATCTATTCATTTGGTCAGCCTTCAAGTATTATCTGAGGCAGCCAACCGACAGTTACATATTGTTCTCTCCTGTAAAATACTATAAGAACATCCATTTGGTGGATAAGCGTTTCATGGGTGGCTATGCATTTAATCGTGATCATTTTCACGCCAGTCCCAGCGTAATATCTTGTATTTATTGGTCCAACGAAGATGAACCCAAGTCAGAAAGCATTCTTCTGCAAGCCTATGATATTGACACCAACAAGAATGCCATCGTCAGAGAAGCAGAACATGATATCAATGTACCGAAAGTCTACCATAACATTTCTGATTTGAGTGACAAGAGTGAAGATCCAACGGATATTGAGTCGAAAACTTCGATAGCAGTTGTTGGCGCAGATGGATACGAGAAGAAAGACTGGGTTTACTCAAAAGGCAGAAAGCCTAAGTACAATGACAACATTATTGCTTACATGGTGTCGAAGAGCTTTATGATAGACTCTAAGCAGTATAATCTTGTTCGCACCAATTTTGACACAGGCTTGAAGAATTCGTATGGCTTCTGGCTTAGAAGGGAAAATTTCTTGGAGAAACTACCGATGTTTGTTGCCAAACTCTTGCCCATGGATAAGTGGTATGAGAAAGAAGTGCATTTCACTACGTCTGACAAGGGAGATGCTTATGTTCAAGACAGAGATTTCCTAAAGAGTTGCCTGATATACACCTGTCTATCCAATCAAAACAAGTGTATTTCTTTTGACGGCTCCGATGAAAGATATTATCGCAACGAGTTGTGTTTTGATAATGACACATTGGCATCGGTAACACTTGGTGGATTTGAATTAGACTCGGATGAAGAAGAACTGATGGAACTTTGGAGAAAGATACTTGCAGAAGCCCAGGCAACAAACAACTATGTGAGTACTTATTCTTATGGAGTTTATCAGATAGGTGAAGAACTAAACACGTTCAGAATAGAAGGTACTGGCAGGAATAAGCATAAAGTGTATGACTACGTTGACTTAAATGGCGATTTGGATTCCCTAAGAGAAAACCTAAAAGCGTATTACCGAAGTCATATACTGGATAAGATGTTTAAATATGAATTAGTGAAATAATTGTCAGAGCAGATGGAATACCAAGACTCGTATTTAACTCACTCTGAATGGTAATAGTTATAGTTTTGAAAATACGCGTTGTGGGTAAATGGAAAACGTGAGTATTCAGAACATAGTCAAGGCAAGGAAATGGCAAGCCCTACCCAAGGTGTAGACATACTCATGCAAGCTGTTTGAGTATGGCAAGAAGTAGCATAGAAGCAGGTTAGAGTATGATTATAGTATGGATAAAGTGAGATAACGGTATAGATAACGAGTGCTTCCGTATAGATTCAATTGAACTGGTAGGTGGACTCGAACCACCCTTCCTATGCAACAAATAGGATAGCCCATTTACCAGTATCCGATTTTAAGGATGTCAACGTTTTGGCTCCATTACATACGTCTTGCTCTATTTTCTCATTTTCTCTGCAGCCCCCAACTGCCTAAACTCATATTTGAGTTTGTTGCTCAGCGTTGGATTCTACAGCTACTCATGGTAGGCAGACTGGAGATTCCCGAAACTTAACACGAAGGATAATGGAAGAAGCATTCTTCCAACCTTGTGCATTAATGATTGAGCGATCCTTCTACACTCAACCTAAGCACGAACTAAAAATTTGTCCATATTAGAATTGTTTTAAGACTGGTTTTAATGCAGGGGCCAACTGCACCAGTCGTGTTATTATAAAGCCCTTTTTCTACTTGATATCATCCCAAGGCGGAGACATTCTGACTCCGTCTTGGGAAATAGAGGTAAGTGACTATTCGATTAACTCACTTGTCCCTGAAACGCATCCATCATCTCTGCTCTTCCTGCATCGATAATTTGTCGACGGATGCTTTCCACACATGTTTCTACTTGCTCGTCTTGAGCATTCTCATTGTACGGCCATGCTGTTTTACAAAATTCGAGCGAGCCGTACTTTGCTGTTACTAACAGCGTCTTTTCTTTTCCCATAATTAATATATTTAATGTCGGAATGAGCACCATTACTCATCCCATTTTATTGATTATGGCTCTGTGGCTCGCTTCGACAACCAATAAAACTGGTGCAAAGGTAAGCATTATTTTTAGATGTTAGCAACTTTTTGGCTTAAAAAGTGTTATAACTATTATTGCAACCATCATTTTTTTACAAATTTTGTGTATCTTTGCGCATATAAATGATTGTTATGCAAGTAGCTGTTATAATTCATACTGTGATTCCTTACAATCACCCTGTTACTCAAAATGGTTCCAAGAAGAACGGAACCATTCGTGAGACAAAAATGCTTGCAGCTTTCAGAAATCGGTTATACCTTTGCAGCGCATTTGAGACACAAGTGCAGGACATAGAGTACTAACCAACAAAAACACAAGAGACTATGCAGAACGTACAGAACGCAGCAGAGATCCAGCAGAGAGTGATTAACCTCGTAGAGCTTTACCGCACTAAGGTTGGTAAGGAGAGTAAGATAGCAAATGATGCCAAAGCAGATTGTGATTACTGGGATAATTATCAAGTTGAACAATTTGAGAAGTATGGGGACGGAACGATAGGAGGATGGGGAGAAGGCCCTCATACAGAAGTGTGGATAAAGCATCTAATGGTCAATGAACAGTTGCTAGGCTATTTCTATACACTCGTTGCAGGAGAGAATGCTGAGAAAGAGATACTTGACCAGTTATTGCCAGATGTCTATGATAAGACTATCTTTACCAAAGAAGAAGAATCGTTCCTCACGGCTCACTTTAAGGACCTGGTGAATTATATCATTCTTACTCCATGTAATGATAGTCTTGAATGGGTTCATCGTCATGACGGAAAGGATGCTTATACTATCCCGAAGGAAGTGCTTGAACTTGTCAAAGCTCGGGTTGAGATTCCGGCTAATTCAAAGGTGTATTATCCTCATACAGCATTTGCTCAATTAGCGAATCTATTCGATGGTTGTAAGTATTATTGCGACACTATGTTTTATGCGTGGACAAAAGTTGCCGTCTATGCTAACAATATCGATGCTGAGGACAACGCAACGCCTTCATCATATGATGCGATTGTGTCATATCTTCCCAAAGATGATGATAACAGCAAGGCAATTGCTCGTTTATGTGAAGCATATAAGAATTTGTCTGTTGGAGGCAAATTAGTACTGATTTGTCCGCCAAGTGTATTTGTGGACAAGGGAAATACTTCGTATAGAAGGAATCTTTCTGAATCGTTGAAATACAAAGAACTCCCTTCTGTTAAGGAAGAACTTGATGAGGAAGAGTCTTCTGCAGTTATTAATGCCCAATTCAGACGATTGCTAGTGGAAGACAAATCTATTAAGGAGATTATTCAATTGCCTCAGGTGATGAGCAATAATGCGTCTTTCGATACATATTGCTTGCTGATTGCAGAAAAAGGGCATTCTGGATCAGGCGCAGTTCTCATTGATGCTCGTGTGGCAAGTAGTGATTTTGACACAAAGCATCATATGTTGACCTTCGACAATGCTAAGTTCAATGCAATTTTGCAGAACGATGGTATTGATCCTAATACGGGATTAAGAAAAGTGGTTAAGGTGTCCTCTGAGAAATTGTCACCAGAGATTCTCTTACCGCAGGTTTATGTGATAGAGAGACCATCAGTAGCAGAGCATCCGGTTCCGCTTTCATCACTTTGTTCTTTGGTGTCAGCAAAAGTTCGAGATGTGCAATTTGATTTACCAGAAGACACACCTTGGATATCCATGAGCGACTTAACTCCATTATACACAGGTGATTTAGACATGTCTGGTATAAGAAAAGCTGATTGTCCAAACAATCCCCCTTTCGTTGAAGGTAGTAAGGAGTATGGCTTTGATAAGGACGGCAAGTTCGTTGATTCCATTTGGGTGCAAATTGGAAAGTCCAAAGGACATCACGTTATGGATTATAGGAGATGCACCTACCTTGATGGCAAAAATGATGCAGTTCTCTATGAGCGGTCTGCTGAGTCAGGGGTTAAAGTTGCTGTTGTTCGTGCGACAGAAAAACCTTATGCTGTGAGCAGTGGTATCAATGTTTTCTGTCCTATAAATGGCTTTGATGCCAACTCGTTGGCTGCTCTCTTGAGATTGCCTATTGTGTATAGACAATTGATAGCATATCAAGAATATGGGCTTGGCAATCATCTGAACGAGATACTTGTTCCTACCGACAAGCGCATCATTGGTGACGAGCTCTATCGGATGAAGAGGGAAGAGTCTGTCACTAAAGATATGGGAGACAATTTTGTGGCTGCCCAGGCAAGGTACAAAGCAACGTTGGAAAATTATCAGCATGCGATGCGAAAACATAGTCAACAGATAAGTTCTGCTGTGCGTCGTATGGAACGCTTTATAAATGAAATGGAATCTTCGGAAGTAGGGTGTCCAATTTGATGTCCCCAAATGCCTAAGCAAGAGCCCCTGTAACTTATTGATTTTTAACACTTTAAGTCATAAAATAACGCCTAAAAAGCTTGCGTATGTCGGGTAATTTTTGTATCT
>JAEEVW010000016.1 GCA_016291085.1 Prevotella sp. | reverse complement strand
AATCACCGTCTCCCAAAAACTGTTCTTTTTCATAAGCTTAAAGTAATCATAATTCTCAATTTTCAATTCTCAATTCTCAATTTAAAAAGGATTGGCCCGAAGGCCAAACCTTTTTACGCTCCTTCGAATCCGCTGGGGTCGTCGGCACCGCCGTCGCTCTTGACGAACTGCTTCGTGGTCACCTCACTCGACTGACCGTCCTTGATGGCGATGGCCTTCAGGGTCACCGACGAGCTCACGGTGATAGGCTCGGTGTACAGCGTGCTGCTGGCCGTAGGCGTCGAACCGTCGGTGGTGTAGCGAATCTCAGCGCCCTCAGGGCCTGACATCGTCACCTGCGTCGAAGTGGTGAATGCCGCCTCACCGTCAATGGTCGGAGCCGCTACGCCAGTCGTGATGCTACCACTGCCTCCGCTGTTACCGCCGTTTCCACCGGAGTTGCCACCGTTACCGGAACCGCCACCGTTACCGCCGTCGTTCTCACCGGTCTCAGTGGTATTTTCAGGCTCCTCGATGGTGCCATCATCAGCACTGGTCACACGTTTAACCTCGTTGCCCTCGCGGTCGTAGCAGGTTATGACCACAGCCGTGTTCCTCAATTCGTCCTTCAACTCGACGGCGGGCGTGAAGATGATGCGACGCGTCTTGATGAGCGACGTCTTCACCTTGTTCACATCATCGACACTCGATGCTGAAAGGCCGAAGCGACAGGAACCCAGACCAGGCAGCGGAATGCTGTGACCTTCGGGCAGCCATGCCTTGATGACCTCGCCGGCAGCGTCCCAGCAGGCCTGCATGACCCCCTCGGATACACCGCTACGTAGCGCAGCTTCTTTGATTACCTTACTCTGTGTGAGCGACGAATACAGCTCGGGCTGCATTACGTAACGCCAATCACCGGCATACTTGCCGATTTTGAACTTGCGTTCTTTTGCTTTAATTTTTAATGCCATTGCGTCAAAATTTTAAGCGTTAATAAATAAGTTACCTAACACATGGACTGGACTTCTTCCGCTTGAGTGTGCGCGCTGGCCGGTGCGCCCCCGCTGGGACTACTTTTTCTCCTCTTCGGTGCAGAAAAATCTACCCTTCGGAGCAGAAATTTCCCGACCGCACTCGCGCTGGATTTCCATCCCTATCCACTATACGGGCGAATTAGTGTCTGGGGTTTACTCGCCCGACAGAGTTGTGAAGGATGTGAAGGTTGTTTTAGCGACTTCCTCTATAGAATTGCATTCACCTCAGAAGTGAATGCAATTCCTATACGAAAGTTATTCCTTAATCCTTCACATCCTTCATTCCGCGATTTTTCAGAACGGCAATTCGGTCTGTTGCGGCTGTTTCTGCTCGGGTTCTGGAGCGTCGCCTTCAGCAGTCCCAGTATTCTTCTGCTTGTGGTCGATTTCAATGACCATGTAGAAGTTACCTGTAGAGTCGTGCTTGAACGGGAATTTACGCCTTGTCAATACCGAACCTATCTTCTTTGTTGAGATTCCGTAGCCCAGTCTTCCACCATTGATGTGCTGACCAATGCTGGCAGAGTTCATCCATTCTCCAACTTCGCCTGGCTTGGGTTTCCTGAAATGATTGAGTATCAACATCTCTTCGTCACTCATCAGCCTAAACTCTTCGTTCTGTAACTCCAAACGCTGCTCCTCTTCGTGGTTGAACCAAAAACGTTCACCATTCTTGAACTCGTCGCGCAGCTGGGCATAGAGCTGATCAAAGTTGACGGCCCACTCGTCGGGATGAATAATCTTGCTGACAAGGAAACAGAGGAAACGGCGGTTACCTGTGTCATCGGTCAGGAAGTGCTGCTCGTTACATGTACCGCAGAATCCTGCCAGGCGATGCTTCTCCTCACGCTGACGGGCATAGGGACGACGCTCTTTGATGTTTTGAGCAGTAATAAGCGACTTCATCTCACCGACATCATCAGGTTTGGTGATGTTGAACTCTTCGACCTCTACCAGACAGTTCTCGCCGAGGGCAATCTTATCATCCTTCGATTTGAAGGAGTTATGGTTGTTCTCCCAATAGAGGTTACTGAGTTCTTGAGGTAGCAGCCTACGGAAGAAGGTGGTCTTATAGATGCCTTGCGGACCAACGAATATCAGCATTTCGTGATTGGCCACATCGTCTCTCAGCCACATGCCAACGTTAGCCAGCATCCATTTATGGAAGAATTCAGTAAACTCACGCTGAGCTTCGTCAGCACTCTGCTCAGCCTGAGCTGGCTCAATGGTGACATACGATGCCAACTCTGCCACGTGGTCTTTGCCGTCCCACTTCGGTAACGCGTTGATATAGTCCCTGACGGGATGAACCAAAGCTGCCTCGTCGCTCCAGATGACATCTTGAACATCGCCTTTCAGCACACGCTTGCCAAACTCCTCAGCAATCTTACGACGCATAGTACAGACGGTGCGGGTGTCAACCGTTTTCCATTCGGAATCGCCTTTCTGCCTGTAATAGGTCATGTCTGTCACCACATCATACTTCAGGTCGTATGACTTATTCAACCAGTCTGCAATCTCGGGCAGAGTAACCATCTTTGAGTTAGCATCTTTACCACTGGGTTTCCTCATCTTCCAAGTGCCGTGCTCGTCGGTCTTCTTATAGCAGCTGCGAATGGTACTCTCACGCTGTTTGTTGTCGTAGTCGTTCCATTCCTCTTCTGCCCATTCCAAGAGTTCGTCAAGGTCAGTACCAAAGCGGTTGAAGAGGAAACTGGCGTACATCACATAGTCGTGATGATGCCCTGCCTGGAATGCCAGATTCTTCTTCTCCAACATAGCCTTCACCTTTGGCCATGCCTCCTCTACGCTCGCTTGTGCAGTTCCTGCGGGATGATCCTTGCGTGGTTTCCCGCCTTCAAAGCCAGGCTTGAAGTTGGCTTGCAGGATCTCTTCGTCAGTGATGATGAAGGGCTGGGCGTTCTGGTTGACGTAGACATTCTCGTCGTGAGCCAAACCGCAAAGGTGACTGTAGTCGGCACATTGTCCGTCAAACTCCTGACCAACCAGAGCGGCATAGTGATTGTTGCCTTTCTGGAATGCCGCAGGCCATGAGTTGGAATCAAGATGAGCATCACTCTGTTCACGTGAATACCTATAAATGATGCGTATTCCGTTTCCTCCAATAGTGATGTAAGCCATGAGCGTGTGCGGGTCAGCTATAACCTGCTGATAGGCTGTAGCGACATCCGTAAGACCGTCAAGGTCAACGAAGCCAAGACTCGTGAAACCAAGGATATGTGTGACCTGTCGGCCAGCACCGTTGAAGACCACAGCGATAGAGCAGGCAGGAACCAACTTGGTCTTGATTCTGTCATCAGCCTCTTTCTTGCCTACAGCTTGAAGTGTCTTACGGTAAGTCTCCGTTTTGTCCTTCACATCGCTGTCATACTTTACCAGCCTGACAATCTCCTCAAAACCTATGGTTTTGCTGGTGTAGGAACACAGGTTTTTAAACAGGCTGACATTGGGAGTAGCCGCAATGGCTACTCCGCTCTCGTTCTGTACCCCTTGTGGGGAATTGATAATCGAATTGGTGTTCATAACTCAAATCTTTTTAAAGTTCTACACCTATCGGTCAATTTGGTGGTACAGGTTTACCGACGGATTCAACACTCGGACTTCTCTCGAAATCCCTTTCACTCGCTTGCTGCCGTGACGGGCAGCACTGAAAACTTTCTTTTTCTTCATTTCTTGAAAGTTTTAAGTTGCATAGGGAGACTATTCACCCTTGCGGCTTGAACATTTTGAATATCCAAGTTGCAATACGGGCGTTTTGTTGTTCTGGGTTTACTGAGAAAAAATGAAGGGGTCGCGCGTGCATACACGACGCCGGAGCACATGTGCGTACGCGCGAAAATTTATTATTCTAAGAATATATTATTAAGAATATTATAATAATTATACTATAGCCTTATCTGTAAAGCCATAACGCGCGCGCATAAAACCCCTTCCGAAAATAAAAGTTGCTTCAAGCCTTGGCCTGAAACAACAAAAAAACGGGGGGTAGCCATCAGGCCCCTCCCCGGATTAACCTGCACCCCTTTCCAGCCGCAAAGGTACAGGTTTTCTGTGAAACTTCCAAATGTTTTAAGAAAAAAGTGCGCACAATTGATTTGAATCAATAAAGGTGCAATTCCGCATGATTATACATGAATGGATAAAAACATTATTCTTTTCCAAAATATACGCAACCTTTTGATAATCAGTGCTGTACGAATCTAATGGCGGTTTTGGTTCTGTAACGAATTGATTCAGTCTTGAACTTTTTTCTTCAAGTTTTTGTTAATACTACGCTAATTTACAAATAAAATTTGTAACTTTGCCGTCGGTTCGGGGAGAAATCCGGACTAATAGAAGCATTCGCTATTATTTCGCGTTAAGCCAAGAGCCTCGGAAACTCATGTTGGTATAATAAGCACGAAAATAATATGTGAAGGTGGCTGACGTAAGTTGGTGGCCTCAATCCTCTCCAAATATGCGATGCATACGCCATAGGGCGTGATGCATTCTTAGGAGAGGAAACACCGGGGTACCATTCCGAGGCCGCCCCGTGCTTAACGCGATAGGAATTGTGTCACGCTTTTCTTATACGTGTTAGCGATTGATAGTCGATGCAGACTTAAAACTATCAATCGTATATGGCAAATACAAATTTAGCAAATGCAAAAACAGCGAAGAGCGATGAGTTCTATACGCAGTACACTGATATACAAAAGGAAATCAATGCCTATTTGGAGTTCGACCCTGATGTGTTCCGTGGAAAGATCGTGCTTCTGCCTTGTGATGATCCCGAATGGAGTAACTTCACCAAATTCTTTGCACAGAACTTTGAGTCGTTTGGGCTGAAGAAACTCATTTCTACAAGTTATGCTGTAGAGTCAAAGAAGATTAAGGACTGGCAGCCGACGCTCTTTGAGACGGACAGTCCTTATTATGATGCTGATAAGAGTCGAACTAATGGGAAAATATTCGTATTAGATGAGGACATCAATGGTGATGGTCGTTTCAACATTAATGACCTACAATGGTCATATCTCAAGGGCGATGGTGACTTTCGTAGCGATGAAGTCAAAGCTCTGCGCGACGAGGCTGACATAATTGTAACCAACCCACCATTCTCGCTTTTCCGAGAGTTTTTGAACTGGATTGTAGAAGCTGGTAAAAAGATGTTGATTATTGGCAATATGAATGCCATAACCTATAAAGAGGTTTTCCCACTTATCAGAGACAATAAGCTTTGGTATGGTCCATCTATAACAAGTGGGGACAGGGAGTTTATGGTTCCAGAATCCTACCCCATTGAAGCTGCTGGATGGCGCATTGATGAAAAAGGCAAAAAGTATATCAGAGTCAAAGGAGTGCGATGGTTTACGAATCTTGACCACGGTCGTCGACATGAACCGTTACCTCTTCTGACGATGGAAGACAATATTATCTATTCAAAGCATAAGGAGGTAAAAGGAAAGCAATATGTGCATTACGAGAATTATGATGCTATAGATGTCCCTTATTCTGATGCCATTCCCTCTGACTATGAAGGATTGATGGGAGTGCCAATTTCATTTCTTGACAAGTACTGTCCTGAACAATTTGAGATAATAGGACAAACGCAGGGCGATTCTGGTAAAGAGCTTGGTCTAAAGCCATATCCTCGTGAACTAAAGAAACTCAATCCAAGTCTGCGTGATGGTCAGCTTTATTACATCGATGAAGATGGCATACCTCAGAAACCATACGCAAGAATACTAATCCGCAAAAAACAATAGCTATGCAAACGACGTTACTAACCGACCTGACGGTCAAGGAAATATGCGAGGGCTTTGTCTATAACCAGTTGGAAGGCAGAGGTCTCAATGGGTGGGCAGGTAAGTTGACTATCCAACCAGCTTACCAACGTAACTACCTCTATGCTGAGAACGATGGCAAGAAAGAGGTGGCGGTCATCGATAGCATGTTGAAAGGCTATCCCATAGGACTAATCTATTTCAATGAGCCAGAGCCAGGCAGATACGAGATTCTCGACGGTCAGCAACGTATCACCAGCATAGGCCGTTTTGTTACGGAGAAGTTCGCAATTAAAGACAAGTTCGGGATGGAGCAATACTTCACTGGTCTGACAGATGAGGAAAAGGAACAGATTCTCTCATACAAGTTGCTCATCTACGTCTGCAATGGCCCGGAGAAGGAAATCAAGGAATGGTTCGAGACCATCAATATTGCCGGTGTACCTCTGAACAAGCAGGAACTGCTAAACGCTACCTATTCTGGAACATTCGTCACAAAAGCCAAAGAGGTGTTCAGCAATTCGCGCAGTCCGCAGCTTCAGAAGTGGGGATGCTATGTAAGTGGTAATGCCAACCGTCAGGATATTCTGCATGCGGCACTGGCTTGGGTGGCTAAAGGCGAGGACAACATTGGCGGCTATATGAGCCTGCATAGGCAGGATGACAACATAGAGGAACTGAAGACCTATTTCGACACAGTGATAGAATGGGCAAAAACACTATTTGGTGAGCCGAAAAGTGAAATGCGAGGTTTGGAATGGGGTGCATTCTATGAAAAGTACCATGCCAATTCTTACAGCCCAGCCAAATTGCAACAGCGCGTAAATGAATTGTATGCTGATGAATATGTGACCAACAAACGTGGTATCTTTGAGTATCTGCTTGGTGGCGAAATCGACCAGCGCCTACTGAATATTCGCATCTTCGAGGATAGCGTGAAGAAAACGGTTTATGCCCGTCAGACCAATGATGCACAGGCACAAGGCATTTCCAACTGCCCGGAGTGCGCCAAAGGTCACGACAACGTACGCACCAAGATCTACAAGTTCAATGAAATGGATGCAGACCACGTATCTGCTTGGAGCAAGGGCGGTGCTACCACTATTGAGAATTGCCAGATGTTATGCAAGAGTCATAACAGAATGAAAGGGAATAGATAAAACAAAAGAGATATGGCAGATTTAATGTTACTTGAATACAAGGAAAAGACAGGGCAATTTCATCATAATATGGTGAGAGATCGTAGGGCTCAATGGGAGCCCAATACCAACGGCTGGGAAACCATTGCATATACTGATGAAGATAAGGCCGGGGTATTTGGCAATATAATGGAATGCAAGTTGCATAGACGCGAAGCCTTGAAACAACCTCCTTATACTACAGAATATATTCGGAAAGAATGGAAGCTCTTTTGCTATGCCTACAACTATATTGTTGGTGTAATTGAAATCGCACCAGAACAGAAAGAGTTCATTCAGAAACATTTTGATGAACCAAAGGCATTAGCACGATTGGGCAACGGACACTTTTCAGAGATAAAAGAAAACGAGGAGCTTCCGTGGGCTTGGGAGTATAACCCACATAGCTTCATTGATTCGAACTTCTAAAGAAACCAGTTGTGTATAAACATATAAGACTATGGCAAGAGGTAAGGTTATAACAACGCATTTGCGTACAGGCGACCCCAACGGGATTCGAACAGTGTTCATCAGCAACAAGATCTGCGAGATGATTGTGTTCCCCAAGTCGGAGTTTGAGATGGTGAGCAAGATGGAAGAGAGTTCGCGTCCTGCGCTCTACATCCTGCTGGGCGAGGACGAGAACGGTAGCGCACAAGCGTACATTGGGGAATCGACCAATGGGGTGAAGCGTATCTATAACCACAAAAGCCATAAACTGTTCTGGAACAAATGTCTGATGTTTGTAGCCAAGGACGAGAGCATCAACAAGGCCGATGTGCAATATCTGGAGCGCAAGGCTATCGACCTGGCTACGGATTGCTCGCAGTATGGTGTGATGAACGAGCAGTCGGGCAAGGAGATTTCGCTGTCGAACTACCAGATAGACATAATGGAAGAGTTCTTCGATGATGTCCGTCTGTTGGCATCGTTCATTGGCTGTCCTATCTTCGAGAAGCAAGAAAAGACGAAGATGAAGAACGGCGAGAACCTGTTCCATATCAAAGTGCGCGACTGTGATGCTCACGGCATCTTCAACGAGACCGACCACTCGATGCGTATTCTAAAGGGCAGTCTGTTGCCACAAAGCACAGTGCCCTCGTATAGAGACGGCGAAAAGCGCAACGCCATCATCGCTGCCATGTCGAAACCCACCAAGGATGGTTTCTGGGAGTTGCAGCGTGACTATGTGTTGGCCAGCCCTAGCACCGCAGCCAGCTACTGCTCAGGTCGCAGTTGTAACGGCTGGATACATTGGATTAACGATGAAGGCCAGTCGCTGGATGAATTATATAGAAGCGAGTGACTTAGTTTCATTATTTTTTCGTACCTTTGCAGCACTAAGTTGAATTTTACACAGATGCCTATGAATGCTGAAGAGAAGAACAACGAGGTTGACATTAACGAGGTCGCTATCACGCTGGAGGTGGATAGTGAGCTGATTGACAAGGTTCGTAGTGGCGAGATTACGCACATCCTCATGGACATCAGCGAGGACAATCAGAGCCTGGTTTTAGAGACTATCGACGGGAATCTGATATTGGTGACTGACGAGATGCCAACAACTTTCCACGGGTGTTATCTGTATAATAATGGCGAATTCCCTTACGCTATCAAAAACTCGCTTAGCTTCTTGGTTCTGAGTAGTGGTGACGGCGATTGTCTTACCCGCATCATCGACGTAGAAACGACGCCCGGTACTCGCTTTAACTACCAAGGTGCAGGCAAGCCTATTGTTGAGGATGCCGATGGTGACAGTTGCATCTGGGAAGTGAGTTTTGAGGTGGTGCCTGTGCCTGCAGAGGCAAAGTCATACCTGATGCGCTGGAACCCATCTATCAGTTCCTTTACAGAGAAGGACTTCGAGGAATGTGTGGAGAATATGGTACACGGTATGTTCCGTATGAATTGGAGCATCTACGAGTGGGAAGAGGCTCGACGGGGTGACCTGTTCTTTATGATGCGCACAGGTGACGATAAGGCTGGCATTGTCTTCAGCGGACAATTCATCTCTGATCCATATCCTGGCGATGACTGGGCAGGCTCTACGAAACGCAGAATGTATGTGGACATGATCATCACGAACTCCGTGGAACCAGGAGCGATGCCTCGCGTCTCACTTGCAAAACTACAGGAAGCCATTCCTGAATATGAGTGGGCAAAAGGACACTCTGGGGTGTTGCTCTCTGAGGAGATAGTTACAAAGTTGGATGAAATGTGTGAGGAAGAGTAAATGAGAAAAAGATGCAGGGTTAATGAAAGTCCTGCATCTCTTTTTTTATCTAAACTTCGCATTCGGATTGAAGTGCTTGATGAGAGGACCATACTTTTTCATTTCGTGGTTGTTCATTAATCGAGCATATTTGGAAAGTCTTGTTATACTTCCGTCGGGATTGACTTTGTAAACTTGAACGTGAACGGTCCCTTTTGGGAATACTCGGCCATCACTATTTTTGTGCTCATGACTCCAATCGAAATCAAGGACGGTTTTTCTGTCTTTATAGACCTTGCCCTGAGAAGCTAAGCCGTCCTTCCCTTTCTTAAAGTACATGTCTGATGTATTGGAGTATGTTGGTAAACCATCATGTGTACCCGTCGGGTCTGTGACTTTGCTAATCATCTTACCTGTAACTCCGTTGATTGTAACCTTGGGGCTCTCATCTTTATAAAGATACTGGGTGAAGCCCCCGCTTGCTAGATATTCTCTTTGATTTCCCATATTACATGAATGCATAATTGTGATTATACCTTATTCCTTCATAATCTCTCTCGCGAAGCCATTCTAGAAGTGTGATGTCGCGGTCGATAAATCCTAGCGTTTTGAGATTTGCGCTCAAGGCTTCTGATAGGTTCATCACGTGATACTCTTCATCATAGTGGCTCTTTGTGCCATGTCCGACGATGAATTCATCGTAGATGCAACGCACAATATAAATTTGTTCGTCGTTATCTTCTTCAAACATGATGAGGTCGTTAGACGGGGCAATTTCGTTTTCCATCTTAAACTTCATCTTTTCAAAGAAAGCCTTCTCGTTATCCGATATATAGTGGCCTTCCATGTTGGCGAAGAGTTTGAAATCTTCGGGCCATAGTTTATTTGCTATTTCGTTCATATCTAAAATGTTTGGTAATATAGTCAGGAATGAACTTGAGGGGAGTGTGGATTCCTGGAACCTCCACATGCTCTCCATATACAATTATCAGGAGTGGCTCAAGATGTTCTTCTATGTATTTGATGGCGTATCGCCATAAATTAAGATGAACAGGGCTTCGCTTGTTCCCAATGCCGCAAACGGCAAGAATGCTGTATTTAGGAAATCCCTCAATGGCAATGGGTAGTGAGTTGGCGTTACCCCAGCTGACAGTAGGAATGACGTTGAACCCACACTCCTGCCAATAGGCACCCACAAATCGAGTCCTGTAGGTGAAGTCGATGTTCTGGTGTCTGAGGAAATCGTCAACGTACAATGAATAATCTGGTGTGAATAGATAGTCAAAGTGGCGTAACTCGTAGGTGGTCGTTTCCAGATTTTTCCAGACTGCATTGTCAAAAGTGCAGTCGTATTGGAAGAAGTGAATTGCCTGATTTTCATCACTTAACCCTTTTCTTTCTGAGTATGAATAAAGTTCGAAATCCACTGGTCCTTGATATGGTTGCAGTATTGGTATTCCATTTGTAGTTGTGAACTGCATGTCTTTTGCCAGATGCATATTATTAAACGTTTCCATTCTTGCCTTAGCTGAGCGTTTCCGCTTAGGCAACTGATGGAATTCTCTACGCTGGCATTTCATCAGATAGAGGTCTTTTTTGCTGAAAAGATTCTTTTCTAACTTTGATGACTTCATGTTCCTCCTAAATAATTAAGTTCTTGCCACTTCCTCTGATAAAAGAGCTTGTAGCTTTTAACTCTGCAAAAATAACCATATTATTCACATTTTCCAAATATAAATTGATAAAAATGCTCTTTTTAATTTATTTTCCGTAATTTCGCAATATGAAAGCAAAAATTGCTGAAGGAAAGCGGTAGAAAGTATTCGTTTAGCAGGAAGAATTATCATCAGTTGGAAATAAAGACTAGCGATAAGACACCAGGGACTGGGACTTGTCTTGAGGGAAAACCATTGGGGCCCGTCTTCGCGACGAGCCCCAATGATTCCTTAATCAATCTATTTACCAAAAAAAACTAACCTGTGTAAACTAAATGAATCTAAAGTACTATTGTTTGTTTTCTGGTGCAAAGGTACGAAGTCTATGCTATGAAAGCAAATGTTTTCAGCGAACGGGCGAAAATCAATAGCAAAACCTCGCTTGTCCTTTGGTCACAGAACAGAGGTACAATTTGTACCCTCCTTGTATCAGCTGTTTTTTGAAAAAGTTGCCCTGAACATATAACATTTTTGTTTTTTCTATACTATATAAGAAAAAGAAGTTTAACTTTTCAAATAATTAAGTTGTATGAAACAAAATCAGATTGTAATGAAGAAGGAACTATTGGATGTTGTAGTGGATTACACCTATGCGCTCGACACGCTCGACAACTACGACTACGAGCGGCTGACGATTGACAAGACCACGAAGTTGGAGCAGTTCCATGCTACTTATGAGAATGCGATGGAGGCCATCAGTGGCTTGCGTGAGAAGTTTGGTGGCAGTTCGCTCTTTGGCAACGAGAAGGATGATTCGTTCAAGAGCAGTATAGGTCAGATATATCAGACCTTTGGTGGCGAGGAACTTTATCCCAGCGTCGAGGAGAAGGCTGCCATGTTGCTGTATCTTGTAACAAAGAATCATTCGTTCAGTGATGGCAACAAGCGCATTGCTGCCACGTTGTTCTTGTGGTTTATGAACAACAATGGCATCCTCTATCGCTCAGATGGTTCCAAGCGTCTGGCTGATAATACTCTCGTGGCCTTGACATTGATGATAGCAGAAAGCAAGACGGAGGAGAAGGACGTGATGGTGAAGGTGGTGGTGAACCTGATCAACCAAAGGAATTGATCTCAAGTGCACAGAGGGACTGTCCGGACAGACCCCGCGATACAAAAAAGTAAAAAGGTAAAAGAATTAAATGTAAAAATAAGTGAAAAAGAAGAGTCTTGGGCGTAAAAAACTCCAAGACTTTTCTTGTTGTAAAGTGGAATGTTACATACGCAATAGTTTGTGTTACATGACGGGGTGGGGCGGTTGGAAAATAATTCGTAATTTTGCAGGCAAAATGTAATAACTATGAAAATGAGATACCTCATCATGACTGGTGCGGCGGTGTTGATGACTGCCTGCCGGCCTGCTTTGGAGAATAAAGATATGGAACAGAAAATAGACGAACTCTACCAGCGGATGTCGCAAGAGGAGCGCATCGCCCAACTGCGCAGCTGCTATATGGACGGCCTGTTTGACGAACAGGGCCGGCTGGACACCGTGAAGTGCAAGGAACTGATACCAAACGGCATCGGACATTTCTCGCAGTATGCCAGTCAGAAGCCCATGGACCCGAACGTGCTGCGCGACCATGTCGCTGCCGTGCAGGAGTGGCTCATGAAGCACACACCGAGCGGCATTCCCGCCTTGTTTCACGAGGAGGTGCTGTCGGGCATCAATACCCGCGGTGCGACGATCTATCCGCAACAGATTGGTCAGGCGTGTTCGTTTAACCCTGAGCTGGCCGAGGTGAAGACCCGTCAGACGAGTACGACGATGCGCCGGATGGGTGGTGTGCTGTCGCTGTCGCCAATGGTCGACGTGTGTCGCACGCCGTCGTTCAACCGCCTGGAGGAGTCGTACGGCGAGGACGGATACCTGTCGGCGGTGATGGGTGTGGCCTTTGTGCGTGGCCTGCAGCAAGGCGACCTGCGCAAGGGTGTGGGAGCCTGTTCGAAGCACTACCTGGGCTATGGCGGCGGTGGTGATGCCGACGAGAAAGAGCTGATGGAAGACATCCTGTTGCCCCACGAGGCGATGATTCGTCTGGCCGACAGCAAGTGCATCATGCCGGGATATCATGCGATGCGAATTGAGAATGGAGAATTGAGAATTGAGAATTCTGATTTGTCTCAAGGCGAGAAAAATAGCGGGAAGGGACTTGTGAACTGTGTGGCTAATGGCTGGATTCTGAACGACATTCTGCGCGGCTATCTGGGCTTCGACGGTATGGTGGTGAGCGACTATACGGCGATAGATCAGCTACCTTTGAATGGAGAGTGGAGAGAGGAAAGTGGAAAGAAGACTGTGGCTCCGGAGGTGGTGAAGGCGGCGATGGCCATCAATGGCGGTTGCGACGTCGACTTCCCGTTCGGTGCTAATTTCAAATATCTGCAAGCGGCCATCGACAACGGTCTGGTGGCTCAGGAGACGCTGGAGCGTGCCGTGAAGAACGTGCTGCGCTATAAGTTCCGTGCCGGTTTGATGGACGAGAAGCCCTACCTGTACGGCAAGGAGAAGATAGTGCTGGATACCCCCGAGGAGCGCCAGACAGCCTACGAGATTGCCACGCAGTCGATAGTATTGCTGCAAAACGACAGCAATCTGTTGCCTCTGACCCCCACCACACCTCCCCAAGGGGAGGCTTCGACGGAGAGGGGTTCAGGTTTGAAAATCCTCCTCACCGGTCCTAACGCCAATACGATGTGGGCTATGTGCGGCGACTATTCGTTTCCTGCTATGACCTATTTCTGGAAGATGAATGAGCAGGACTTGGATCATCCCCATGTGATTACGCTGCTTGAAGGCATGCGCGACCGTCTGCCCGAGGGTGACACGCTGATGTACAGCCGCGGGTGTGACTGGACGGAAGAGATAGAGACGAAGTTCTCGAAGGGTGGCGACGAGCGTGCCTGGGAGTATGCCCTGCTGCACCGTAAGGTGGATGCCGGCGAGCCTGCCGACAGTACTGAGGCGCTTGCCATGGCCGACTCTGCCGACGTCATCATTGCCGCCGTTGGAGAGAACGTGATGCTGTGTGGCGAAAACCGCGACCGTCAGGGTCTGCGCCTGCCCGGCAAACAGGAGGAATACGTGGAACGCCTGCTGGCCACGGGCAAACCCGTCGTGCTGGTGGTGTTCGGTGGTCGTGCACAGGTTATCTCGGGACTGGCCGAGCGCTGTGCCGCTGTCATTCAGGCGTGGTATCCGGGCGAGGAAGGCGGACATGCCGTTGCCGACATCCTGTTTGGCAACGTGTCGCCGTCGGCCAAGCTGGCAGTGAGCTATCCCAGCGAGGAAATCTACGAGCCCATCTGCTACAGCTATCAGGCCAAGCAGGACTCACTGATTCAGTGGCCGTTTGGTTATGGTCTGAGCTATACCACCTTTGGTTATAAGCATTTGGCGCTGGACGACGAGGCGAAGACCACCGATGAGTGCATTGAGCTGTCGTTCGAGGTGAAGAATACGGGCAAGGTCAGTGCGACGGAGATCGCCCAGATTTATGTGTCACCCGCAGAGAACTCACCCGTTGCCGCTCACCTCTCACCCCTGAAGCTGCAGGGCTTTGCCCGCGTGCCGCTGGAACCCCGTCAGTCGAAGCGCGTACGTGTGAAACTCTATCTCGAGCAGTTTGGTTTCTACAGCAGCGAGGGTGGTGAGCGCCGTTGGAACATTGTGCCCGGCGAGTATGTGGTGAAGATTGGAGCCTCGTCGGAGGACATCCGTATGGAGCAGCACCTGACGCTGACTGGTGAGGCTGTCAGCAAGCCCCTGCGCGACCACTACTTCTCGGACATATCTGTTGAAAGGTAAAAAGGTAAAAAAGTAAAACAATATAAAACAGTTATCAACTATGAAAAAGATTTTGATTATTGTATGTGCGTTGTGCGGCCAGTTGTTGGCGCAGGCACAGCCCGCCGGAGGGTTCGGCGGTTTCCAGATGCCGGAAGTGAAGCTGGAGACCAGCCAGCAGTGGAAAGACGTGAACTATGCCGGCGACGACCAGGCATTCCACACCTGTGACATCTATCTGCCGAAGAAGGAGGCAGAGAGCTATCCCGTAGTGATCCATATCTACGGCAGTGCGTGGTTCTCGAACAGCAGCAAGGGTGCTGCCGACCTCGGTACCATCGTGAAGAGCCTGCTGGAAGCCGGCTATGCAGTGGTTTGTCCGAACCACCGTTCGAGCATGGATGCCAAGTGGCCTGCTCAGATTCACGACATCCGTGCCGTCATCCGTTTCGTACGTGGTGAGGCTAAGAAGTATAAGTTCGACACCAGTTTCATCGCCACCAGCGGTTTCTCAAGCGGTGGTCACCTGGCTTCTACAGCAGCTACGACCAGCGGTCTGAAGCAGACAACGGTGGGTACTGTGGACATCGACCTGGAAGGTTCGGTGGGTAACTTCCTGAACGAGAGCAGCACGGTGAATGCCGCCTGCGACTGGTCGGGCCCCGTCGACCTGACAGCCATGGACTGTGGCGAAGGCATGAAGATGGGTGAGAACTCGCCCGAGGACGTGCTGCTGAACTCGAAGCTGGCCAAGGAGCCGGACAAGTATCGCAGTCTGAGTGCCACGTACTATGTGAACAAGAACAACCCTCCGATCATCATCTTCCACGGCGAGAAGGACAATGTGGTGCCTTGCTGCCAGGGTAAGCTATTCTTTGAACTGCTGAAGGCCGCTGGCGTGAAGACCGAGGCAACCTTCGTGCCTGAAGGTGGTCACGGCATGGGTATGTACAGCGAGGAGAACCTGAAGAAGATGGTTTGTTTCCTCAATGAAGTGTCCGGAAAATCCGGATGTTCTGGAAAATCCGGATGTTGCGCCAAGACCCGCATCATCGAGGACGGCGGTACGGGAGCCTACAAGGCCATTCTGAAAGAGGAGAGCGACCTGAAGGAACACACGGTGTTTGTGCCTCAGGACCTGTCGAAGTTCGACGCCACGCATCCCCTGCCCATCCTGGTATGGGGCAATGGTGCCTGTGCCAATTCGCCTTGGGAACACATGAATTTCCTGAACGAGATTGCCTCGAACGGATATATCGTGGTGGCCACGGGTAACATCCCCTTGACCGACGAGTGGTATAAAGGCCCCATGTCGCGTTCTGAGCAGCAGATTGAGAGCATTGACTGGGCTTTCAAGCAGAATGCCGACCCCCAGTCGCCGTACTACCAGAAGCTGGACGTGAAGAATATCTGTGTAGCCGGTATGTCGTGCGGTGGTCTGCAGACCCTGTTCAACTGTGCCGACAAGCGCATCACGACCATCATGATCTGCAATAGCGGACTGTTCAACAATGAGAATGCCGGACAGGCAGTAGGCGGTATGCCCATGCCCAAGAAGGATAAGCTGACCGAGCTGCACACCCCGATTATGTATATGCTGGGCGGTAAGGAAGACATTGCCTACGAGAACGGTATGGACGACTTCAAGCGCATCAGCCACGTGCCCGCCGTTGCCATCAACTTCCCCGTGGGTCACGGCGGCACCTATCGCGAGGCTCATGGCGGTGAGTTCACTATCCCCGCACTGGCTTGGCTGAACTGGCAACTGAAGGGCGACAAGGAAGCCGCCAAGATGTTTATCGGCAAGAAGCCCCAGCTGCTCGACCGCAAGGACTGGACGCTGGAGCAGAACAAACTGTTCCAGAAACTGAAGTAGACTAACCCCTTTCCTTTTCCATAAAACTAACCCATTGTGAAGAAACTATTATCAACTATTTTATTTACTCTGATTACACTGGGTGGATGGTCGCAGACCGTCCCCCTGGTGTATGACGTGGAACACACGGGCAGCAAGATACCTAAGCCTATGATGCCTGCTGCCGACCAGTTACCCATCATCCGCGAACTGCCTTACGCCCTGGAGAGTGTTACGAGTTTTGCCGATTGGACCCGTCGCCGCAGCGATATCGGACACATGATTCAGCACTACGGTATCGGGGAAAAGCCTGCCGTAAAACCCAAGCAGGTGAAAGCCCGCATGGTGGGTGACACACTGTTTGTCGACGTGAAGGTGGGCAAGCAGACGTTGACGCTGAAGTCGCACATACGCTATCCGAAGGTGGGCCAACCGCCTTATGCGCTGATGATTGGTACGGACATGATAGCCCTGCCCCGACAACTGTTTGAGGACAGGCCCATTGCCACAACGACCTTCACCTCGGCGCAGGTGAACGACTACAAGCAGTTCGGCAAGCATCACGACAGGGGTGAGCACGCCTTCGACCGCCTGTATCCTGAGCTGAAGGACAACGGTGCCTATAGTGAGTGGGCGTGGGGCATGAGCCGACTGATTGACGGACTGCAACAGCTGGGTCCCGAGAAGACCAAGATTGACGTGAAGCGCATTGGTGTGACGGGTTGTTCGTATGCCGGCAAGATGGCCCTGTATTGTGGTGCCTTCGACGAGCGTATCGCCCTGACCATTGCCCAGGAGCCTGGCGGTGGTGGTGCGGCAGCCTGGAGAAAGTCGCACGAGTTGACGCTGGCAGGCAAGAATCTGGAGGATATCGACAAGACCGACTACCACTGGTTCCTGGAGAGTCAGAAGGAGAATTTCCGTGGTGACAGCGTCTACCAGCTGCCCTACGACCAGCATGAGCTGTGTGCGATGGTCTGTCCGCGCGCCCTGTTGCTGTTGGGCAATACCGACTACGAATGGCTGGCTGACAGCTCTATGTTCTATTCAGCAAAGGCCGCCTACCAGGTGTGGCAGCGCTTCGGCATTGCCGACCGCATGTCGTGGAGTGTGGTTGGTGGGCACGGACACTGTCAGCTGCCCCAGAGCCAGTTCCCCATTGTGGAGTCGTTCCTGGACCGCTTCCTGTTGGACCAGGCGCCTAAGGAGCATCAGACGATGGCTTCGCCCAACGGATTGTTGACATTGGACGTGAAGGGCGCAAATCTCGTGGTGAACTACAACGGCCAGAAGGCGCTGAAACTGACCGGTGTGGGCCTGAGCAATACGGACTTCGTGAATTGGACGGGCCCCGTGAAGAATGACTATTGGATGCTGTCAGGCAAGCGCCTGCACTGCGTGAACGAAGCCAACGAGTACCGTTGCGGCAATTTGGTGCTGAGGGTGTATAACGACGGTATTGCTTTCCGTTATGAGTATGCAAACCTGCAAAACGAGAAACATCCTGAGGAGCAGACGGCCTATATCATTCCCGAGGGTACGAAACGGTGGATGCAACAGTGGAGCGACGGCTATGAGGGATTCTTCCCCATGTCGACCACTGCCAACGTGAAGACGCTGGGAGGCTTTGGCGGTTCGATGGTCACTGATAAGATTAATACCCACTGGGGCTATCCGTTGTTGATGGAGGCCATAAACGAAAACGCAAACGAAAACGAAAAGGTGTTTGCCCTGATCACCGAGGCCAATATCGAGCGCCGGCAGAGTGCGTCGAGCCTGTTTAATGATGGCGAGGTGTTCCGCGTGGTGCAAGACCAGAACGACCTGGAGTTGACAGGCGACTGGCACACCCCGTGGCGCGTCGTCATCATTGGCAAACTGGCTGACATTGTCGAGTCGACACTCGTAACGGACGTCAGCGAGTCGTCGAAACTGGCCGACACCCATTGGATTATGCCTGGTGTGGTGTCGTGGATCTATTGGGCTAACAACCACGGTTCGAACGACTTCAACATCATCAAGAAATATGTCGACATGGCCGTTCAGCTGAAGTTGCCGTACGTGCTCATCGACGCCGAATGGGACGAGATGGACAAGGTGGCAACGAACGAGGGCAAGACCATTGAGGATGCCGTAGCCTACGCGAAATCGAAAGGTGTCAAGCCACTCATCTGGTATAATTCCTGCATTGGTTGGATAGACGGCGCCCCTGGGCCCAAGTTCCGCCTGAACAAGCCCGAAGACAGGGAGAAGGAGTTTGCCTGGTGCGAGAAGATCGGTGTGGCAGGCGTGAAGATTGACTTCTTCAGCGGCGACAACCAGGCGAATATGGACTACTGTCAGGACTTGCTGGAGAGTGCAGCCCGTCACCACCTGCTGGTGAATTTCCATGGGGCTCCTATCCCTCGCGGTTGGCAGCGTACCTATCCGAACCTCCTTTCTACAGAGGGCGTTTATGGTGCCGAGTGGTATAACAACGTGCCTCACTTTACGAAGAAGGCCGCCAGTCATAACGCCACATTGCCCTATACGCGTAATGTGATAGGTCCGATGGACTATACACCCTGTGCGTTTAGCGATTCGCAGCATCCGCACATCACGTCGAATGCCCATGAACTGGCGCTGACAGTGCTGTACGAGAGCGGACTGCAGCATTTGGCTGACCGTCCGGAGAGCTTTTTGTCGCAGCCCCAAGAGGTGCAGGACTTCTTAGGTCAGTTGCCTACCGTATGGGACGAGACGCGCTTCGTGTCGGGCTATCCTGGCGAGAGTGCCGTGCTGGCCCGCAGAAGTGGAAAGACGTGGTATGTGGCAGGTATCAATGGATTGGATGAACTGCAGGTGCTTTTAACTGATCTTGCTTTTATTGGCAAGGAATGGAAGAAGGCGCAAGTATTTGCTGACGATGCCAACGGAAACTGGCAAATCAGTGGTGTCAGCCAATTGCCCTCTGAGATGGAGTGTCAGCCTCGCGGCGGATTTATCATCAAGATTGAAGAATAAAACAAAAGATATGAAACAACGCTTATTATCAACAATCGTGGTGTGCTGTGTCGGCCTGATGGTGTCGGCACAAACGTATCCCTATCAGAATCCCAACCTGTCGGCATTGGAACGTGCCAAGGACTTGTGCTCACGTCTGACGCTGGAGGAAAAGGCGAAACTGATGTTGGACGAAAGTCCGGCCATACCCCGTCTGGGAATAAAAAAATTCTTCTGGTGGAGCGAGGCCCTGCATGGTGCTGCCAACATGGGCAACGTCACTGTGTTCCCAGAGCCGATAGCTATGGCGTCGTCGTTCAACCCCGCACTATTATATAAGGTGTTCGACGCTGCATCGACGGAGTTCCGTGCGCAGTATAACGAGCGCATGTATCGTGGCTCGGGTGAGGACGAGAAATTCCATAGCCTCTCCGTGTGGACACCGAATGTAAATATCTTCCGCGACCCGCGATGGGGCAGGGGACAGGAGACCTATGGCGAGGATCCTTATCTGACCTCAGTGATGGGTGTGCAGGTGGTGAAGGGCCTTCAAGGTCCTGAGGAGGCGAAGTACCGTAAGCTGTGGGCCTGTGCCAAGCACTATGCAGTGCACAGCGGTCCTGAGTATACGCGCCACTCGGCTAACCTGACCAATGTGTCGCCGCGTGATATGTGGGAAACCTATATGCCCGCCTTCAAGACGCTGGTGCAGGATGCGAAGGTGCGCGAGGTGATGTGTGCCTACCAGCGACTGGACGATGATCCGTGCTGTGGTTCGCAGCGTCTGTTGCAAACCATCCTTCGCGACGAGTGGGGCTTTAAGTACCTCGTTGTCAGCGACTGTGGCGCCGTCTCGGATTTCTATGAGTCGCACAAGAGTTCGTCGTCGCCTGTGCATGCTTCTGCCAAAGCAACCATTGCCGGTACGGACGTGGAGTGCGGCTACGGCTATGCCTATCGCAGTATTCCTGAAGCCGTGAAGCGTGGCTTCATCACTGAGGCTGAGGTCGACAAGCATGTCATCCGCTTGCTGGAAGGCCGTTTCGACCTGGGTGAGATGGATGACCCGTCGCTGGTGGAATGGTCGAAGATTCCGTATTCTGCCATGTCTACCAAGGCTTCTGCCAACCTGTCGTTGGATATGGCGCGTCAGTCTATCGTGCTGTTGCAGAATAAGAACGAAATCCTTCCCTTGAAGAAGAACGAAAGAATTGCCGTCATTGGTCCCAATGCTGACAATACTCCAATGATGTGGGGTAACTATAATGGACAGCCCAACCACACCATTACCATTCTCGACGGCATCTGCCAGAAGATGAAGGTAAAACGTTCTTCTCTAAACTCTAAACGCTCAACTCTAATCTATTATCCGGGTTGTGACCTGACCTACGACAAGGTGATGGAGTGCCTGATGGCCTCGCAGTGCAGCTTCGACGGCAAGAAGGGTATGAAGGGTACGTTTTGGAACAATCGTAAGATGGAGGGCAAGCCCGTCACCACGCAGTATTACACCCAGCCACTGGCTGTCACCACGTTTGGCATGCATAATTTTGCCCCTGGCGTACAGCTCGAGGATTTCTCAGCGAAGTATGAGACGGTATTCACCCCGAAGGAGGCTGGTGAATATGTGGTGAATGTGGACGGTTGCGGACACTTCGAACTCTATATCGACGGCGTACAGAAGTTTATGCACCACATCTGGCGCACCACACCCAACCGTGTGGCCATTCAGGCTGAGAGGGGCAAGAGCTACAACATTGAGGTGCGTTTCTCGCATATCCATACCTATAATGCCAATCTGGCTATCAACATTGCCAAGGAGCATCCCATTGACTATCAGGAGAACATTGCCCAGCTGAATGGTATCGACAAGGTCATCTTCGTAGGTGGCATTGCCCCCAGTCTGGAAGGCGAGGAAATGCCCGTGGATATTGATGGATTCAAAGGCGGCGACCGTACCCATATCGAACTGCCCAAGGTGCAGCGCGATTTCCTGAAAGCGTTGAAGGCTGCCGGTAAGCAGATTGTCTTTGTCAACTGTTCAGGCTCGTGTATCGCCCTGCAACCTGAGACGGAGACGTGCGAGGCTATCGTGCAGGCATGGTATCCTGGCCAGGAGGGTGGCACGGCTGTGGCCGACGTGTTGTTTGGTGACTATAACCCCAGTGGCAAGCTGCCCATTACGTTCTATAAGTCAAGCAACCAATTGCCCGACTACGAAGACTACTCGATGAAGGGACGCACGTATCGTTACTTCACCGATGCCCTGTTCCCCTTTGGCTATGGACTGAGTTTCACGACGTTCGAGGTAAGAGGTGAGAGGTCAGAGGTAAGAAGTGACGGTAACGGAACATGTTCTGTTGAGGTGGCCAATACGGGCACAAAGGACGGCACGGAAATCGTACAGCTCTACATCCGCAACCTACAGGATCCCGATGGTCCGCTGAAGTCGCTGCGTGCCTTCGAACGTGTCAGCGTAAAGGCTGGACAGACGGCTACTGCTACGCTGAAGTTGGAACGTAAAAGTTTCGAATTCTGGGATGCCGAGACGAACACCATGCGTGTGAAGCCAGGCAAGTATGAGATTCTCATCGGCAACAGCTCACTCGACAAGGATTTGAAGAAACAGATAATAGACATTCAATAATAATCATTAACACTAACTAAACCATAACAGTATGAAAAAAAGAATTATTACCGGTCTGATGCTGGCATTTCTTGGCATCACACCAATGCTGGCTCAGTGGGGACGTCCTGTCGACTATTTCGCAGGGCCCAGTCTGAAGGATGCCTACAAGGATTATTTCACAATCGGTGTGGCTGTCAATCAGAACAATATCTCTGATCCTGCTCAAAGCGAGATTGTCAAGAAACAGTTTAACAGTGTGACAGCCGAGAACGACTGGAAGCCCGGCGAGATTCATCCGAAGGAGGGTGTCTGGAACTTTGAGAAGGCCGATAAGATTGCCAACTTCTGCCGCGAGAATGGTATTAAGATGCGTGGTCATTGCCTGTGCTGGCACTCTCAGTTTGCCGACTGGATGTTTACCGACAAGAAGGGTAAGCCCGTCAAGAAGGAAGTGTTCTACGAGCGCCTGCGCGACCACATCCACACGGTGGTGAACCGCTATAAGGACGTGGTATATGCTTGGGATGTGGTGAACGAGGCTATGGCCGACGACGGACGTCCATTCGACTTTGTTGATGGCAAGATGGTCAAGGCCAGCCCTTATCGTCAGAGCCGTCATTTCAAGCTCTGCGGTGATGAGTTCATCGCCAAGGCTTTCGAGTTTGCCCGTGAGGCTGATCCCACAGGTGTTCTGATCTACAACGACTACAGTTGTGTGGATAACGGCAAGCGTGAGCGTATCTACGAGATGGTGAAGAAGATGAAGGACGCTGGTGTGCCTATCGACGGTATTGGTATGCAGGGCCACTACAACATCTATTTCCCTGAAGAGGACCAGCTTGAAAAGGCTATTCAGCGTTTCTCTGAGATTGTGAATATCATCCACATTACCGAGCTCGACCTCCGTACCAACACCGAGAGTGGTGGTCAGCTGCGCTTCTCGCGTGGTGAGGCTAAGCCCCAGGCTCCCTATATCGCTACGTTGCAGGAAGACCAGTACAACCGCATCTTCAAGATTTTCCGTAAGTATAAGAATGTCATTAAGAATGTGACCTTCTGGAACCTTAGCGACAAGGACTCTTGGCTCGGCCTCGGCAACCATCCGTTGCCCATCGACGAGAACCTGAAGGCAAAGCGCTCGTTCCAGGTTATTCGTGACTTCGACGTTAAGCTTGATAATGCAACACCGAAAGACGACTGGGTTCCCAATCCCTGCAACCAGCCTGGTCAGGAGTATCCGCAGGTGAACAGCGAGGGTTATGCCCGTTTCCGTATCGAGGCTCCCGATGCCAAGTCGGTTATCGTCAGCCTGGGCCTTGGTGGTCGTGGCGGTACGGTGCTGCGCAAGGATAAGGACGGTGTGTGGACTGGTACTACCGAGGGTCCGATGGATCCTGGTTTCCACTACTATCACCTGACCATCGACGGTGGTGTGTTCAACGATCCTGGCACGCACAACTACTTCGGCTCTTGCCGTTGGGAGAGTGGTATCGAGATTCCCGCTCCCGATCAGGACTTCTATGCTTGGCGCAAGGACATTCCTCACGGAAACATTCAGCAGGTGAACTTCTGGTCTGAGAGTACGGGCAAGATGCAGACTGCCAATGTATATCTGCCCTATGGCTATGGTAAGCTCGTGAAGGGCAAGCAGGAGCGCTATCCCGTTCTGTACCTGCAGCATGGCTGGGGTGAGAACGAGACCAGCTGGCCCGTACAGGGTAAGGCTGGCATCATTATGGATAATCTGATTGCCGACGGCAAGATCAAGCCCTTCATCGTTGTCATGGCCTATGGTCTGACCAACGACTTCAAGTTCGGTACTATCGGCCAGTTCACTGCTGAGGAGTTCGAGAAGGTGCTTATTGACGAGCTCATCCCCGTCATTGACAAACAGTTCCTCACCAAGCCCGACAAGTGGAACCGCGCTATGGCTGGTCTGTCGATGGGTGGTATGGAAACGAAGCTCATCACCCTGCGTCGTCCTGAGGTGTTTGGTTACTGGGGACTGCTCTCTGGCGGCACCTATATGCCCGACGAGATTAAGGATCCGAAGGCTGTGAAGTACATCTTCGTAGGTTGTGGCGACAAGGAGAATCCCGACGGCATCAACAAGAGCGTCGAAGCCCTGAAAGCTGCCGGTTTCAATGCTGAGGGTCTCGTTTCCGAGGGTACTGCCCACGAGTTCCTGACCTGGCGCCGCTGCCTCGAAAAGATGGCCCAGAGCCTGTTCAAGTAATCTCGCGCTTTATTTTTCAACTATAGTATGAGGGCAATCGCAAATGCGGTTGCCCTCATACTGTTTGAACCGAAAATCTCCTTTGTACAAAGGGATCCCCAGAGAAAGGGGGCACAAGGGGCTATGTTTTTTTGAATTGTATGTATAGAATACGTGGTCTATGAACAGCGGTAACATGGATGCCAAAATCAGTTCTTACTAAAAATCTTTTTCAGTTCTGCCTCTAACTCTTGCACGGTTGAGGGACTGGCGACGATGGTGCCGTCAGGACCGATGACAACGGTTTCGGGCCATGAGAGGATGCCGTATAGATTCTTAGCTGCTTTGGTAGACAGTTGTGGCCAAGGCAGGTTCTCTTCTTTCAGTCGGTCCATCCATTGTTTCTTGTTGTTTCCGTCAATGGCTAGACTGAGGATTTGCAGGCCTTTCGCATGATACTGGTCGTAGAGTGTGCGCAACTGGGGCAGGATGTCGAACTGGTCGCGATTCCAGCTTTCCCAGAAGTGCAGCACGACATAGCCGCGTCCGACGTACTCTTTCAGCTGGTGAGGGTTGCCCAGCGTGTCTGCAACGAGCATGTCTTCATAATGTTTCCCCGGACGGCGTTTCTCCAATCCAGCCACATATTCCTTGACGGGAGCCATTAGCAGATGGTTAGAGTAGCGGAACTGGTCGCTGACAAAGGGCTTCAGTTCGTCGTAAGTCAGTTCGGTATATGCCTTGTAGATGGCGTCGGCTTTCAGCAGGTCGTCGTTGCCTTGGAAGATGACCTGACGATAGCGTTCGCGCTGCTTGGCGAGGGCGGCATCCAGTTCGGCACGGTCCTTTATCTTCAGCATGCGCAACCGTTCTGCCTCCGTTTCGTTCAGGAAGTTGTTGCGCTGCTGAGAGGCTTTCTGACTCTTGACGGTACTCTTTACCAAGTCTGCTCTGATGGGTTGGCCGTCTGCCCAGAAATACGTGATATGGCGGTTTTCTGTGGTCAGGCCGCACACCTCGTCTTTCGGCAATCGGCAGGTGAAAGAGAAACGTCCGTTGCGGACAGGAAACTTTCCAAGTTCCTCGAAAGAGGACACGCTGCGATGAACGCTAATGCTGTCGGCATCGGCTGGAGCCGTGCCGCTAATCTGGCAGTCCACCAGTTGCAGGTCTTCAGAACCGTTGGTAATCAGTCCGTTGTATGAAACGACCTTTCGCAGCTGCGTCGTAGATATGGTGGAAGAGGTTATCATGGCTGGTCGACGCTTCACCTCACCGCCTTCCGCCTGATATTGCTCACTCTTCTTGTAAAGCGTGTAGCAGGTGTAGCCAAACATCTCCCTGTGTTTCTGGCCCGAGGCGGTCTCAGCATAAGGACTTAGGATGCCGATGAGCGTGTTGTACTGCTCTTGGGTCAGTTTGTTGGGATAGGCGTCGCACATCTTGTGGAGCACCACGACAGCAGCCGTCTTGCCACCCGAGGTCTCGCGGTCGTAGATCTGGCAGGTCTGCTTTACTTTGGCTAACAGTTCGTCGTAAGTCTGTGGGGCTGTAGGGTCTGTGTCGTATTTGATGGTTGCTGTCATTTCCTGCCGTTCGGAATAAGGCAGAATAAAAGGCATGCCGTCGCGCTTCTTAGCCGCAATCTCAAAAACGGTGCCGTTCATCATCCAAAAGTTTCCAGCCTGCTGGTCCAGCTTAATCTGCTGTTCCCACACTAACAGGACGGCATAGCGCTGCCCGTCAGACTCGTCGAAAGACAGCAGGCGGATGTTCTGTCGGGTGCCGAAGACATACCTCCCGCTGACCGCGCCATTAGGATTGCCAAAGGTCCATAGTACACCAGAGGTCAACGGAACACCTTCTTGGGCGTCGTGAATCATGACTTCCTTGGCATGCACGGCTTCGCTGCGCAGGGTCTGCTCCAACTCCTGCATGTGTGGAAACAGTATGCTGGCATCATTAGTGCCCTCAACGGAAAACACCTGGCTAAAGTCATAGGCCGTAGCTTTGCCGCCAGTAACTATGTCCTTGCAGACCACACGGCCTTCACCTACATTATATTCACCAGAGGCTACGAAAGCCTGTAACGCTTCGTGGACGCGACGGGCCGCGTCGCTCACCTGTGCATTGATTGACATGGCCCATATCAGGCATACTGCCATCAAAATGTTCCTATTCTTCATAATCGTCTGTTGTTACGTTGTTAATAATTGCGGCTTGATGGGGTTGGGCATCTTTATGCAATTCATTCAGGATGTAATTGTTGACGATACGCTGCAGTCGCTCGTCAGCATGCATCACCCGATGAATATGCTCAATATAGAGGCTATCATCCATTTGGGCCAGTTCACGTTCTATCTTATTAATATAATAGTCGAGGCTGTCAGCAGATGAAGCAGCGGGCTTGTCTCGCTGTGCTACTAATTGTCTGTCTGTTCTTTTTGCTTGCCGCACTACCGCTTTTACTGGCAGCACTCGACTTACTGAATCTTGCTCGGTCTTAGGCGACGGACTGGGAATGTACTCCTTACGGACTACAAGTTCGCTCCCGTCGGACTGTAGACCATCTTCCTTTGGCCAAACCATCAGCACGGCAATGGCTATGCAGGCTGCTGCGGCAAGGGAAGCGATGTAGGCATATCGTGCTCTACGTACAGGCTTGGGAGTTATCTCCTGCATCACGTTGGTCATGAAGTCTGCTGGCACTTCGGGTTTTGTCCGTCGTGTTTCCCTTCGTTTCAGGGCCTCGCGTATATCGTTATCTGTCAGCTTGTTCATTTTCTTTCTGATTAATCGTCCGTAATAGTTTCTTTCTGATTCGGTGGAGTCGCTGTGCCAATGCATTCGGCTCCGCATCCATGATATAGGCGATGTCTCGCAACGGTTGGTCTTCGTAATAATAGAGATGTATCAGCAGTTGCTCATCGTTTGGCAGGTCGTCGATAGCCTCTTCCATCAACGCTATACGTTCCTCACGTCCCATTGACAGCTCTTCATCGTCCGATATTGCAGCCACTTCGCTGATGTCTACCGTGTAGGGCGCTCGTTGTCGCAGATGGTCAATGGCTTCGTGATAGGCTATGCGCTGTACCCATGTCACGAACGACGAGTCACCACGGAAAGACGACAGTTGCCTGAAAGCCTTGACGAAGGCATCCTGTGCCACCTCTTCAGCCTCCCTGCAATCAGATAGCAGTCTGGCCGTGAAGTCGAGCACCTGTGGGGCATGTAGCTGCACCAATCGGGCGAAGTCCTTTTTGCTGATTTCTGTACTCATTTCACAAAATAGACGGCATGCGCTGAAAAATATGACAGCGCATGCCGTTAAAAAGTGTGAACAATGTGTACTATATTACAGATTTGCCAGTTCGATGACCTTATCGACTGCAGCAGAGAGTCCGTCGACGCTCTTACCACCGGCCTGAGCGAAGTGGGGCTGACCACCGCCACCGCCCTGGATAAGCTTAGCGGCTTCGCGAACCATCTGGCCTGCATTCAGTCCGTGTTCACTGACCATGTCGTCGCTCATCATGATAGAAAGCTGAGGCTTGTTGTCAGCGTGAGAACCAATGACGCAGAGCAGTGAACCCTCGACAGCAGCACGAATCTTGAAAGCAAGGTCTTTGGCTGCAGCAGGAACCATAGGCAATACGGCAGAAACTACCTTCACACCATTCACCTCGCGAGCCTTTTCAACCAACTGCTTGGCAGCACGTTCTACAGCCTGTGCCTGGAAACCTTCGATTTCCTTCTTCATCGAGTCGTGCTCCTCGATGTACTTCTGAATCACGCCTTGCAGGTCTTTGGCATTATTGAAGAACGACTTGATGACCTTCAGCGTGTCTTCCAACTGATATAGCAACTCTTCGCACTCCTTGCCTGTCTTGGCCTCAATACGGCGGATACCTGCTGCCACGCTGCTCTCAGAGAGAATCTTGAAGAAACCGATGCGACCTGTTGAAGTGGCATGGATACCACCGCAGAGCTCGCACGACGGACCAAAGCGCATGACACGCACCTTATCACCATATTTCTCGCCAAACAAGGCGATAGCACCCAGTTTCTTGGCTTCTTCCATCGGCATATCGCGATGTTCGTCACGAGGCAGGTCCTGACGGATCATGTCGTTGACGATACGCTCTACCTCGCGCAGCTGCTCGTCAGTCACCTTCTCGAAGTGCGAGAAGTCGAAACGCAGCGTGTCGGGCGATACAAACGAACCCTTCTGCTCCACGTGGTCACCCAGTACCTGCTTCAAGGCATAGTCGAGCAGGTGGGTAGCGGTGTGGTTGGCAGCCGAAGCGTCGCGCTTGTCGGTATCGACACAAGCCATGAACTGGGCTGCGGGGTCTTTAGGCAACTGCTTGACGATATGAACAGTCTGGCCGTTCTCGCGTTTGGAGTCGATAACCTCGATGGTCTCGTTCTCAGAGACGAGCACACCCTGATCACCAACCTGTCCACCCATCTCGCCATAGAATGGTGTGGCAGACAGCACGATTTCGTAGAACTCATTCTTCTTCTGCGTCACCTTGCGGTAGCGCAGAATCTCGCACTCATATTCCGAGTAGTCGTAGCCTACGAACTGCTGTTCGCCAGCCTTCAGCTCTACCCAGTCGCTATTCTCAACGGCAGCGGCATTACGGGCACGCTCCTTCTGTTTCTGCATCTCCACGTTGAACTGCTCCTCGTCAACGGTAAAACCATTCTCACGACAAATCAACTCTGTCAAGTCGAGGGGGAAACCATAAGTGTCGAACATACGGAAGGCCTGAACGCCATCAAGTTGGTTCTTGCCCTGAGCCTTCAGTTCCTCCATCGCCTTGTCGAGCAGGGAGATACCCTTGTCGAGGGTGCGCAGGAAGGAGTCTTCCTCCTCCTTGATGACCTTGGTAATCAACTGCTGCTGGGCCTTCAGCTCAGGGAAGGCATCGCCCATCTCGTGAACGAGGGTGGGGACGAGCTTATAGAGGAAACCGTCCTTCTGTCCGAGGAAGGTGTAGGCGTAACGTACGGCACGACGCAGGATACGGCGGATGACGTAGCCGGCCTTGGCGTTCGAGGGCAGCTGACCATCGGCAATCGAGAACGAAACAGCACGAAGGTGGTCGGCGCAGACACGCATAGCCACGTTGATTTGCTCTTGACTAGTAGAACTAGTCTCACTAGTCTGACTAGCCTCCTCTTCAAAGGTGAAGTACTTAAGACCTGTAATGTCCTGCTCGGCCTTGATGATGGGCTGGAAGACGTCGGTATCGTAGTTCGAGTGCTTGCCCTGCATCATGCGTACCAGGCGCTCGAACCCCATACCAGTATCAATCACATTCATCGACAGCTTCTCGAGACTGCCGTCAGCCTTGCGGTTGAACTGCATGAACACAAGGTTCCAGATCTCGATAACCTGTGGGTCGTCTTGGTTGACGAGTTCACGACCCGTTTTGCCTGAAGCGGCCTTCTGCTCGGGAGTACGAGAGTCGACGTGAATCTCAGAACAGGGACCGCAGGGACCTGTGTCGCCCATTTCCCAGAAGTTGTCGTGCTTGTTGCCATTGATGATATGATCCTCAGGCACGTGCTTGGCCCAATACTTGGCAGCCTCGTCGTCGCGAGGGATGTTTTCTTCGGGTGAACCCTCGAATACAGTAACATAAAGGTCCTCAGGATTCAGCTTCAAGACATCCACCAGATATTCCCACGCCATGTCTATGGCACCCTCCTTGAAGTAGTCGCCAAACGACCAGTTTCCCAGCATCTCGAACATGGTATGGTGGTAGGTGTCGTGACCAACCTCTTCCAAGTCGTTGTGCTTACCGCTGACGCGCAGACACTTCTGGGTATCCGCACGGCGACGCGGCTCTGGGTCGCGCGTACCTAATATAATATCTTTCCACTGGTTCATGCCCGCGTTGGTAAACATCAACGTGGGGTCATCCTTGATCACCATCGGTGCAGAAGGCACGATGGCGTGTTGCTTCGACTCGAAAAACTTCTTGAACGAGTCGCGAATCTCGTTGGCTGTCATCATCTTATATTTACTTTTAAAGCCACTGAAAATCAGTGGCTTTTCATTCTTTTTGTGATCCGCTTGGGGCTCGAACCCAAGACCCCAACATTAAAAGTGTTGTGCTCTACCGACTGAGCTAGCGGATCAGCCATTAAAGGCGATTTCATCGAAATCGGCTGCAAAGGTACGACTTTTTGATGAAACAGCCAAATTTATTGGGATGTTTTTTCATCATTCTCCTTTTCTTCCTCTATGGCGCGCTGGTAGCAGTCGCGACATAATGGCTCGTATTCCTGTGTTTCTCCCAAAAGAACACGCTTGTCGTTTTTGACAGTACGATGGCTGACATAAGCCAAAGAACCACACTTGACACAGATGGCATGTACCTTCGTGACGTCGTCTGCTATGGCACACAGGGCGGGCATTGGGCCAAAGGGAATACCTCGGAAATCCATGTCGAGTCCAGCGATGATAACTCGTACTCCCCTATAAGCCAGCTGATTACAAACATCGACGAGTCCTTCGTCGAAGAATTGAGCCTCGTCAATGCCCACTACGTCAATGTCGGAGGATAATAGCAAGATGCTGGCAGAGGAGTCGAGTGGGGTGGAGGGAATGGCATTGTGGTCATGACTCACCACTTCCTCGTCACTATAGCGGGTGTCGATGGCGGGTTTGAAGATTTCCACCTTTTGTTTGGCAAACTGTGCACGGCGTAAACGGCGGATGAGTTCCTCTGTCTTACCTGAGAACATGGAACCGCATACCACTTCTATTCTGCCTGGGCGACGTGCCTCGCCCGATGTAGGATAAGTAATCATGGTGCAAAGATAATCAATTTAAGTGAAAAGTGAATAATGAAAAGTGAAAAATTTGCTACCGCCATCAACATTTTTCATTTTTTTATTTACATTTCTCATTTCTCATTTCTCATTTCTCATTTTTTTTCTTACCTTTGCAGCCGAAATGGGCATATTGTATATAGTACCCACGCCTGTGGGCAATATGGAGGACATGACGCTGCGTGCCATTCGGATCCTAAAGGAGGCCGATTTAGTGTTGGCAGAGGATACGCGTACGTCGGGCATCTTGCTGAAACATTTCGGCATTCAGCAACACCTTTTGTCTCACCATAAGTTCAACGAACATGGCACGAGTGCCTCAATTGTTGAGCGTCTTCAGGCAGGCCAGACGGTGGCCTTGATCAGTGATGCTGGTACACCGGGCATCTCCGATCCGGGTTTTTTCTTGGTTCGGGAGGCTGTACGTGCTGGCATTGAGGTACAGACATTACCAGGTGCTACGGCATTTGTCCCTGCGTTGGTGTCGAGCGGATTGCCCTGCGACCGTTTTTGTTTCGAAGGTTTCTTGCCCCAGAAGAAGGGACGTCAGACTAAGATACAGAGTCTGGTTGACGAAGAGCGTACGATGGTGTTCTACGAATCACCCTATCGTGTATTGAAGACCCTTCAGCAGTTTGCGGAGGTGTTTGGAGGTGAACGACAAGTCAGTGTGTGTCGTGAAATCTCGAAGATTCATGAAGAGAGTGTGCGCGGTTCCCTTGCAGAAGCTATCGCTCATTTTACTGAACACGAGCCACGTGGAGAATTCGTCATCGTATTGGCTGGAAATGAAAATAAAAAAGAGAATAATAAAGATAAATAAAAAATACAAGAAGATGAAAAAAGTATTATTGTTTGTTGTTGCTCTGCTGTCATTGACAGCTTGCAACCAGAAAAATGAAGGTGAGTCGAAACTTGTTCAGCAGGCAGACTCCTTGAATCGTATTATTGCCCAGAAGGACAACGAGATTAACGACATGATTGGTACGATGAACGACATTGAGGAAGGCTTCCGTGCCATCAATGCAGCCGAGGATCGCGTCAGTGTTGCTCGTCAGGGAGAAGGATCTAGTGCCAAAGAGCGTATTCAGGAGAATATGCAGTTCATCAAGCAGACTATGCAGCAGAATCGTGAGTTGATTAATAAGCTGCGTAATCAGTTGCGTCAGAGTTCTGTGAAGGGTGACCAGTTGCGTCGTACGCTGGAATCTCTGACTCAGCAGATGGAAGAGAAAGATGCTCAGTTGAAGGCTTTGCAGGCTGAGCTTCAGGCCAAGAATATTCAGATTGAAGAGTTGACAGAGCAGGTTTCCGACTTGTCCACTAACGTGAGCAATCTGAAGGAGGAGAGCAACGAGAAGTCGCAGACCATCTCTCAGCAGGATAAGCAGTTGAATACAGCATGGTTCGTGTTTGGTACGAAGAAAGAGTTGAAGGAGCAGCATATCATCGAGGATGGTGAGATACTCCGTTCTAACTTCAATCAGGACTACTTTACTAAAATTGACATCCGCGTCGACAAAGAAATTAAATTGTATTCCCGTTCAGCTAAACTGTTGACTGATCACCCCGCATCAAGCTATAAACTGGAACAGGATGCCAATAAACAGTATGTGCTGCGCATTGAGAATCCTTCGAAGTTCTGGTCGACCAGCAAGTATTTGGTTATCTTGGTAAAATAAACTCGCAGCGTTTTTAGCTAAGCGCTAATAAATTTAATTATAAACGTGCTTTTTTGTTGCAAAAACAACAAAAGCGTTAAATTTTTGCTTAAAAATGTACGTTTTTAATTAAATTTATTTGTGTTTTCATAAATATGTAGTATATTTGCACGTTATTTTGCCGTATGTCCGCTCGTCTATGCGCGCGTATATAATAATAGGTGAATCATTAAAAATAGATTTAGTATATGAGAAAAAAGATTACGCTGATTTTGTTCGGTCTGGTCCTTTCTATGGGACTGGCTTTTGCACAGAACAAGATTACAGGTACTGTTTTTGAAGACAATGGAGAACCATGTATTGGGGCTACTGTGATGATTCAGGGAACCAAGCAAGGCACAAAAACCGACTTGGACGGCCATTTCACCATTAACGTACCTGCAGGAAAGAAGCTTGTGATAAGCTATGTGGGTATGACCACGCAGACAGTAAAGGCCAAAGATGGCATGACGATTACGCTGCAGCCTGATGCTCAGACCCTTGGCGAAGTTGTCGCTGTAGGTATGATGAAGCAGGACAAGCGCTTGTTTACTGGTGCAACCACCAAGGTTGATGCTGAAAAGGCTAAACTTGATGGTGTTGCCGATATCTCCCGCTCACTGGAAGGCCGTGCTGCTGGTGTGTCGGTACAGAATGTGTCAGGAACCTTTGGTACTGCACCAAAAATTCGAGTACGTGGTGCTACGTCCATCTATGGTAGTTCGAAGCCCCTGTGGGTGGTGGATGGTGTTATCATGGAAGACGTGACGGAAGTTGACGCTGACCAGTTGTCATCGGGTGATGCTGCTACGCTGATTTCGAGCGCCATTGCCGGTTTGAACGCTGACGATATTGAATCATTCCAGATTCTGAAAGACGGTAGTGCAACATCAATTTACGGTGCTCGTGCTATGGCTGGTGTGATTGTCGTTACCACCAAACGTGGTAAGTCTGGTACGTCAAAAATCAGCTATACCGGTGAGTATACGATGCGTCTGCGCCCCAGCTACTCACAATTCAATATTATGAACTCTCAGGAACAGATGTCTGTCTATCGCGAGATGCAGAATAACGGTTTCCTGTCGTTCATGAGCAGCTATCGTGCCAGCTCCAGTGGTGTCTTTGGTAAGATGTATCACTTGATGAACGAGTATGACGCTTCTACAGGTGACTTTAAGTTGGCCAACACTCAGGAAGCTATGTACGACTACCTGCGTCAGGCAGAAATGCGTAATACCAACTGGTTTGAGGAGTTGTTCTCGAACGCTATTCAGCATAACCACTCTATTTCTATGAGTTCGGGTACTGACAAGGCACAGTATTATACCTCGTTCTCCATCATGAACGACCCAGGTTGGAGTGAGCGTGGTAAGGTGGAACGCTATACCGCCAACATCAATGCTAACTACAATCTGAACAAGAGAGTTTCGCTGAACCTGATTGGTAACACCAGCTATCGTAAGCAGGAAGCTCCTGGTACATCGAACCAGAGCGTCGACGTAGTCAGTGGTGCCGTAGGACGTGATTTCGATATCAACCCCTATTCGTATGCCATCAACAGCTCACGTACGTTGGATCCCAACGAGTTCTACGTTCGTAACTATGCCCCGTTCAATATCCATCACGAGTTGGAGAACAACTACATGCAGCTCGATGTGGTCGACTTGAAGTTCCAGGGTGAGTTGAAATACAAGCCTGTGCGCACAGTAGAGTTGAGCGCTATCGGAGCCTATAAGTATTCAACGACGACCCAGCAGCACTTTATCAAGGAAACCAGTAACCAAGCTATGGCTTTCCGTATGATGGATGATGCCACCATGCGTGACGCAAACCCCTGGCTCTATACCGATCCAGATGTGATCAATGCATTGCCTGAGACAGTGCTTGACGAGGGCGGTTTCCAACGTGAGACTGTTTATAAAATGAATAGCTGGGACTTACGCTTTACGGCCAGCTATAATGATGTGTTCAACGAAGACCATATTGTGAATGCATATGGCGGTATGGAGATTAACAACATCGACCGTACGTCTTCTTCAAACCAGAAAATCGGAGTACTCTACGATCAGGGTATGCTTGGTACCTATAATTATAAGTACTTCAAGCAGGCCAGCGAAGAGAATAGTATTTATTATGGTTTGCGCAATACTTACAGCCGTGAGGTGTCGTTCTTCGGTACTGCAACCTATTCATGGAAGCGTCGCTATATCGTCAATGGTACCGTTCGCTATGAGGGAAGTAACCGTCTTGGACGTGCTACCAGTGCACGCTGGTTGCCCACATGGAACGTATCGGGAGCATGGAATGCTCACGAGGAGCCTTGGTTCTTCCGTACCTTTAAAAATACGCTGACGCATGCCACCTTGAAGGCCAGTTATTCGCTGACTGGTGATAAACCTGCCATCACGAACTCCATGGTGATCATCGAAGCCTACAACCCCTACCGTCCGTATTCAGCTGACAAGGAGTCTGGACTCGATATCTCAAGTTTTGCTAACCCGGCTCTGACATACGAGAAGAAGCATGAGTTCAATGTAGGTGTTGACCTTGGCTTCTTGAACAACCGTATTAACGTCCAGTTCGACTGGTATACTCGTAACAACTTCGACCTGATTGGTCCGAAGCGCACAACAGGTGTGGGCGGTTCTATCGTGAAGTACGCCAACGTGGCATCGATGAAGTCGCATGGTGAAGAAGTCTCAATCTCTACCCGTAATATTGTAGGTAAAGATTTCGACTGGTCAACAGACTTTATTTACTCTCATACGCACTGTGAAGTTACCGACTTCGATTCACGTAACCGCGTTATCGATCTCATTACGGGTAATGGCTTTACAGAGAAAGGATATCCCTACCGTTCACTGTTCTCGATGGACTTCAAGGGGCTGAACCAGTATGGTCTTCCCACATTCATCAACGAGAACGGCGACCTGGTTACCAGTGACATCGACTTCCAGTCGTATGACACCAGCCACCTCATCTACGAGGGTCCGACCGATCCTACTGTAACAGGCTCGTTGGGTAACACGCTTCGTTATAAGAACTGGCATCTGAACGTCTTTATTACCTATGCTTTTGGTAATGTCGTACGTCTTGATCCGACTTTTGCAGTGTCTTATTCTGACCTTACTGCAATGCCTCGTGAGTTTGCCAACCGTTGGGTAGTTCCTGGCGACGAGACTCGTACTACGATTCCTGCGATGGCTGACTTGCGCGCTATTCAGAATGACTCGCGTCTGGGCTATGCCTACAATGCTTACAACTACTCTACAGACCGTATTGCCAAGGGTGACTTCATCCGTATGAAGGAAATCTCGCTGGCTTACGACTTCCCCAAACAGTGGATTGGTCATATCGGTTTGAGCAATATGAGCATGAAGTTGCAGGCTACCAACCTCTTCTTGATTTATGCTGATAAGAAACTGAACGGTCAGGATCCTGAGTTCTTCAACTCTGGTGGTGTTGCCGTGCCTATGGCCCGTCAGTTTACGTTCACGCTCCGCTTGGGAATCTGATGAAAGGTAAAAAAGTAAAAAGGTAAAAAAAGGAAAAATTGAAATGATTATGAAGAAAAAGATATATCAGATGTTTGTCATGGGACTGGGAGTGTTGGCACTCTCGTCTTGTAACGACTATCTCGACAAACTACCCGACGATCGTGCTGAACTGAATACTGAGCAAAAAGTCACCCAGTTGTTGGTGTCAGCCTACCCAACTGTCAACAACCATGTAATGATGGAACTGTCATCGGACAATGTGGGCGATAATGGACGTAGTTATTCATCACCCGTTATTTGTGATGACCTCTACAAATTCAAAGACACAACGGAAGAAAGCTGGGAAACACCCTATACCGTTTGGAATGGTTTTTACCAGTCAGTGGCTACAGCCAACGAGTCCTTATATGCTATCAGTACTATGGGTAGTGGCCCTGAGTTCAAAGCTGCTATGGCTGAGGCCAAATTGATTCGTGCCTTCAGTATGTTCCAGCTGGCTGTCACTTTCTGTATGTCATGGGATGAGGCAAAGGCTGACCAGTATTTGGGACTTCCCTATCCGTTGATTCCCGAGCAGGACATCAATACACAGTATGAACGTGGAACCCTGCGTCAGCTTTACGAGGCTATCAACAAGGATATCGAAGAGGCATTGCCCGATATAGAGCTGGCTTCTCAGCGTTACAAGATTCCTAAGTATCACTTCAATACTAAGGCTGCGTATGCATTTGCTGCCCGTTTCAACCTCTATTACAACAAACTGGACAAAGCTATCCAGTATGCTTCTGTGGTTTTGGGCAACGATCCCACAGCAGTGATGCGTAACTATGATCCATATCGTGATTTGGGACGTGCTGACTTTGCTAACAAGTGGATTCGCAGCGACGAAGAGGCAAACTTGTTGCTGCTCATCTCAAATTCCATTTCTTCACGTTATCTTTCTGGTGGCTATAGTCATCGTTGGGTGCACAACAGCACAATAACCTCCTATGAGACCTACTGGGTGACCATGCCTTGGGGTGACGGTTCTGATGCCAACTCCATCATCTATGCCAACAAACTCTATGGCACCAACCAATGTGTGTCGTTCCCTGAATACCACGAGGAGTTCGAATACACAGATAAGGTGGCAGACATTGGTTATCCTCACGTTGTGGAGAGTGCATTTACTGGCGATATGACCATTTTGGAGCGTGCTGAGGCTTATGCGCTGTCTGGTCGTTTGAATGAAGCTGTTCAGGACATTAATACCTGGATTGGTACACACTGTAAGGACAAATACGAGGGCAACCAATTGAAACAGGCTGCTCCTGGTATACTTACCGTAGCTGATATCGTAGCATTCGTTAGCAAACTTGACTATGCAAAGCGTAACCCTGAAGGAAATCGCGACCGTTCGATGCGTAAACACATGCATCCTCAGGGCTTCACGATTGATGCAGAAGGTAGCGACCAAGAGTGTCTCTTGCAGTTTATCCTTCACATGAAGCGTCTTGAGACATTATATCATGGTCTGCGCTTTATGGATATCAAACGCTATGGTATAGAATATGCTCACCCGATGGCAGGTGAATCACCCTTCTATTTCATTCGTGGTGACATCCGCGGAGCTATCCAGTTGCCGCAAGCTGTTATCACTGCTGGTCTTGAAGCCAACCCGCGTCCGACGGCAGAGGAGATTGACAAATTCGTACAGGATACTGAGTCAGAATATGCAAACGAAGAGGAAGAATAAATCTTTCTTGTCGGTAAACGTTAAACCTATTAAAAGAAACAAGATATGAAATACAATAATATTTTCATGCTTATGCTGATGGCTCTTCTCTTTGCCGTGAGCAGTTGCTCCGACGACGATGAGATTAGCTCTACCAGCGTGTTTGAGGATGTTACCACCAAGCAGAAGAACGAATTTGACACGTGGCTGGAGAATAATTATCGTAAGCCTTTTAACATCGACTTCAAATACCGCTATAGCGATAAGGAGTCTGACTTGTCGTACAATGTCATTCCTGCTGAGTTTGAGAAGTCAATGGGTTTGGCTATTCTCGTTAAGTACATGTGGCTGGATGTCTATACTGAGACTGTTAACATGGAGTTCATGAAGACTAACGTGCCTCGCATTATTCAGTTGACGGGTTCGTACAAGTGGAACTCTAATGGCTCTCAGGTGCTCGGTACGGCTGAGGGTGGTTTGAAAATCATGTTCTATGGTGTCAACGAACTGGACCTTGACAATGCCCGTGTGAATTCAGATAATCCATACGAGAGTCACTATGTGCGCCCGTTGGACATGAACTATTGGTTCTTCCACACGATGCACCACGAATTCTGTCACATCCTGACACAAAAGAAGAATTACGATACGTCATTCCGTAGCATCAGTGCCGCTACCTATCATGCTACCGACTGGATTAACCTGGAGGACAAGAAGGTGGCCAAGGAAGGTTTTGTCTCTGCCTACGGTTCTAGTGAATACAATGAGGACTTCGCTGAGATCTATGCTACCTACGTTACTAATTCTGCAGAAGGCTGGCAGAAAATTTTGGATGCAGCAGGCCCTGAGGGCACTGCTATTCTGAACCAAAAGCTCGACATCGTCAAAGACTATTTCAAAAACAGTTGGGGCTACGAGCTTGACAATCTGCGCAAGACGATTATGGAGCATTCTGCACAAGTGCCTTCTTTGAATTTACGGAAACTGCCATAAGAATAAAACCCTTATCAAAATAACGACGAAATATGAAGAAGATATATTATTTCTTAGCATCAGCTATCATGATATTGGGCCTTTCAGCATGTTCGCTGAAGGAAGATTCCGATTTCGGTGAGACGGCATCCCAGCGTTCGGAGGCCCATCTTGTGGAAATTGGAAAGTTATTGCCGTCAGCCCCAAACGGATGGCTTGTACAGTACTACGGAAACTTGAGTTTCGGTGGTTATAACGTCATGATGAAGTTTGTGGGTGACTCGGTGACTATTGCCAGCGAGAAGTGGGGACCCAGCCATTTTGCAGGTATCGGTGCTGACGGAAAGGTTATTACCTCAACCAGTCATTACAAGATGGAACAGTCAATGGGTAGCATCCTGTCGTTCGACGATTTCAACCCGACTTTCCACTATTTCTCCATGCCTGACAATCCCGACTATTCCTACGAAAAAGCCGATGGTCTGTATGGTGACTTTGAGTTCCGTGTGATGAAGGCAACCAACGACTCTATCATACTGCGTGGCAAGAAACACAACAACCGCATCATCATGACGCCTATTCCCGCAGACAAGACGTGGGAGAGTTACATTCATGAAGCTGAAGAGACAGAGCAGTTCATGGCTTCCAGTAAGTATTACCTGACTGGCGAGGGACGTACAGACGATATAGAGATTGAAGTCAAGTCAAATGGCGGATACCGCTGCCTGGTGTTCAGGTACACTGACTCTCAGGACCTGAAGCAGACGGTAACGGCACCATATATTGTTGATAAAAACGGATTCACCTTCTATGCTCCTGTTGAAGTCAACGGAATGGTGCTTGACGGTCTTGACAAAGGCGACACGGAGGACTATTTCCTCTTCCGCAACAATCCGAAGTTGCAGTTGGATACCTATGTTCCACCATTGGCAACCCAGTTGACAACCAGTCTGTGGTATCTGAACTATGGTTCTGTAGGCGAGTATGCCAAGCCCAAGTGGGATGCCATGATGGATATCCTAAAGACTGCTGGAAAGAATAAGCAGAAAATCACAATCTACACTGCAACCATCGGTAAGCTTAGTGATACGAAACTTGGTTCGAGCCTTTCTACTTCGGATGCTGTTCCATATTGGTACATGAACGTTGAGACTGGTGACTCGGAGGATATTGCCATCTTCAGCCAGAAGAGTACCGGTACCAACAAAACCGATAAGGCATATTATAACAATTACAAGTGGAAGGATGTGCTGAACACCATCTATGGTCATAAATTCAGACTGACTTGTGACAATCAGCGTCATCCATCGTATATTACTATGACCGACATGGAAAATCCGACTAATGTGATTACGATTTATGCTACGCCCATGTACTTCATGAACGATCAAAGTTATTACGACAATTAAAGAAAAGAGATTTTACTAACGGCCCTGCTGGAGCAGAGCAATACTCTGGCAGGGTCAATATTAATTTATTAAACTACAATGAATATGAAAAAAAGTTTACTTATTGCTGTTGCTGCGATTTTCGTGGCATTAGGTGCTAATGCACAGTATGTACGTGTGGCACAAAAAGCCCAATGGCTGGATGTACCTAGCGATGTAAAGATGGAGAACGTGATGACTAAGGACTTTACTCCCTATGTCAAGACGATGAAGGCTACACACCGTGTTGCAGCTGAAGGTCTGGCAGGAGAATATATCCTGAATGCAGATAATTTTGACGGTGATTTTACTGAAAGTAGTTCATTCCAGGTTGTTGCTGAGACTGGTACGATTAATTTGGACCAGTATGATGGTAATCCTGAATTCAATTACAACGTTGTTCTTAAGGATTTTACTTATACAGGTGCTACTGTCTATGGTTATTACGATGAAGAGACTGCTGTGATAGTCATTCCTGTTCAGACCATCTTTGTACATGCAACCTATAAGGAGATTGTAATCTCTGGTGGTTATCGTATAGGTGAGACCAATGTTGGCTATGGAAAGTCCATCTATCTGATTGTCAACGAAGATGGAACCATGGATATCGATCCCGATGTCGAGGAAGAAGGCGACCAGGCTACAATAGGTTGGGTTTCTTTCTTGCCGAACTATGAAGATGGTGGTCTGTGGAACTACGGATTTGATATCGCATTATTGAAGCCCAATGCTACAATGTATTATAGAACGACGAGTGCAGCTATGGGTGGCACTGGCGAAGGTTGGGAAAAAGTTGAAAAGAGAGTCGCATTAGAGGACTACGAGACAGAGTGGGTAATTAATAATTTCCTGGGTCTGTGTCCAGTAAGTGTAACGCTTGAGGCTGACCATAAATGTTCTATTCCTTTTGGTATTAAGATGTACGACTACGACCGCGATGAGCCTTATGGTATGTATCGTTTAGTGGGTATTTCAATTGATGGCCAGTATATTGTTCGTAATTATGAGAAGACCAAGTTTAACGGTTTCTGGGAGCCAGGCTTAGCTGAGTTCTATAAAACTGAATGGAAGGATGCTTGGACTGATGAAGATGGTGAACATGATGCTGGTTATTACTTCGTAGACACTGATGAGGATTATATTCGCTACGTGGCAGTTGCAACAGCAAACGACGCTGAAGGTGCTGCTTATGTTATTGGCTATGCTTGCAACATGTCTGTCGAAACCGATGAGCATGCAGCATCAACAGGCATCAACGAGGTGAATGCGAATACTCGCCAGAGCAATGGCAAGACTTACAACGTGCTGGGTCAGCAGGTTAGCGCTGGTGCCAAGGGTCTGCTCATTCGCGACGGTAAGAAGTTCGTGGTTAAGTGAGCGAAATGAGAATGCATTCTCATTTCCGAACGTGAACGAACTCGACCATAGGTCAAGTTCGTGGTTAAGTAAGTGTTAATATACATCTACTATATGAATCGGGAGAACTGACAAAGTCCTCCCGATTTTTTTACTAGAGGTTGCAGGGGGAAATACTAGGGATTTGCAGGGAGCGAGACTAGGGTTTACAGGGAGCGAGACGGCATGTTACTAATTTGCCCCGCCCGTGGCAAATTGTTGCGGCGGGCGGGGCAATATCTTGTGGCGGGCGTGCGAATGTCTTGCGGCGCCCGCCGAAAGACAAGGCTTTCTTGACTTTGAGCGTAGCTTTTCTAGATGCAAAGATACAAAAAAAATTGCAGAAATGCAAGTTTTTGGGCGGTTTTCTTTGTGTTTCGCTCGATTTTCACTACCTTTGCAGAATGAACCTAATTCACGACAAAAAAAGAATAGAACATATGAATAGACTGTTTTCAATTTGTTTGCTGATGTTGCTTGGTGCGACATCGTTGTGGGCACGACCTGCTTTATCCAAGCCTGCCGACATGAAACAGCCTGACGGCACTGTGATTACACTTTGCCTGCATGGCGACGAGTTTTTGAGTTTTTCTACCACCATCGACGGATATACCGTCGTCAAGGGCGCTGACGGATTCTATCGTTATGCTGAGAAAGGGGCTGACGGACAATTGGTGCCCACTGGCGTAATTGCCCGTAATCCTGAGGCCCGCACAGCTCAAGACCTGTCGTTCCTGGCTGCCCGTAAGAAAATGGTGGCTCCAAAGATGACTGAGAGCCAGCGCAAGATGAAGGAAATGGCTGCCCAAATGTGTGCTCCTGCTTATAAGGATGCTGCAATGGGTACACATCGTTCGCCCTCGGCTATTTGGTCGCATATTGATTATAACAATTTCAAGGGCTTGGTGATTCTCGTTGAATGGAACGACTGCAAGTTTACGATGGCTGACCCTGCGGCTTTCTATCAGCAACTGACCAATACGAGTAATCTCAGCGATACGTCTAGGGAACACTATCCAGTTGATGTCAATGGTAGTGTTCGCGACTATTTCCGTGATAACTCGATGGGTATCTTCGATCCTACGTTCGATGTGGTCGGTCCCGTCACCATTGATTACTCCTGTACCTATCCTGAACCAAAAGATGAGGAGGGAAAAGTGACTGAAGGTTGGTTTGAACGTCAATTGAATATCATTAAGGCTGTGATGAAAGAGGTGAATACCACCGTTGACTTTACCCAATACGACTTGAATAACGATGGTACTATCGACATGGTGTACTTTATCTTTGCCGGTTATGGAAGTTATGTGCAAGGCAATGACAATCATTACATGTGGCCTCATGCCAATGATTTTTCTTACTTAGCCAATTATTATAACTTGAAGTATGATGGCAAGAAGTTTGGCCGTTATGCCTGTAGTGTAGAGATACAAGATTACGAAAGTCAGAAGGAACAGCACCAGTATTTGGACGGCATTGGCACCATGTGCCATGAGTTTAGCCACGTGTTGGGACTGGCCGACCACTACGATGCTGATTATGAGGAGAACGGACAAAGCAATGATCCAGGTGAATGGGACGTGATGGCAAACGGGGCAGACCCGAATTATGGTCTGACGCCTGTGGGCTATAACGCCTTCGAGCGCCATGTGTTAGGCTTTGTTGAACCCACAGTGTTGACAGAGTCTGGTAACTATGAGCTTCAGGCCTTTGCCACTGGGAACCAGACCTTTATCCTGAAGACAGGTTCTAAAGACGATGACTTCTATTTGGAAAACCGTCAGAAAGAGGGTTGGGACCGTTTCTTGCCAGGTCATGGACTCTTGGTATGGCGTGCCGATACGTCGACCCCCAATGTATGGAAGAGCAATAAGGTGAACTGTGATGCCAACCATAATTACTTTGTCATGGTTGCAACGGCTCCCAATAGTGGTAAGCTCGTAGATTTCACCAGCACCACCGATCCTGCGTTGGTATCGTGGGCAGGCCAACCAGCAGTGATGGATCTGTGGGATATTACAGAGGAAAACGGCGTTGTGACGTTCCAGGCTGGCAAGGACCTCTTCCAGACTGTGGTCGAGGATTTCGAAGAGTCGCCATTGTCTGAATCGGGCGCCACAGATGTCAAGGGCGTCTATTGTTGGTGGGATTTGGACAAAGCCTCTATCGAACAGGTCGACGGCAGCAATGTCGTCAATATGCAGCGTTCTGGTACGCTGACATCCTCCGTCTTCGAGAATGGCGTCCGTTCGCTGGCGTTTACTGTAAAGAACGGTAGTGTCAAGGCGAAGTTCAGTCTGAGAGTGAGCACTGATGGTGGCAGCTTTACTAACTTCAGGACTATCGATAATAAGACGTCTGTGGATATCAAGAAAGACGAGGAAGCCTACATCATGTACAGAAATATTCCAGCCAACAGCAAGATACAGTTCCTGTTTTCAGCCACCAGTGCTTCTGCAAGCTGCTATCTGGATAATATTGCCGCAACGTTCTTTGATAACAAGATTCCCACAGGTATTGCTGACGTAATGAGTGATACACCTTCAGGCAACGACGCAGTTTACAATCTGGCTGGCCAGCGTGTGAACGGCAACTTCAAGGGCCTCGTCATTAAGAATGGTCGTAAATATATAAATAAGTAAAGGCGTACATCTTTGATGGATAATGTTTAGAAAGTGTTGTCTGTTGTTGTTCATGGCATTGCTTCTTGGCGTAAGTAGCATGAAGGGCGTACCAGCACATCCTCTGCCAGTGAAGGTGCAGCAGCCCGATGGCACTTACGTGACACTCAGACTGGTTGGTGACGAGTGGTGCCATTTCCAAACAACACTTGACGGCTATTCCATCATCAAGGACACACGCGGATATTATGTCTATGCCCAGAAACAGGGTGGTCAGCTGCAACCGACTGCCCAAGTGGCTCACGATGAGGCAGAACGTACTGCGTCGGAACGGGCTTTCTTGGCTGGTGTCAGCAAGTGTCAGGCTCCGGAGATGACGGAGCAGGCGGCTGCCATGTACCAGCAGGCGACACTGGCCAACCATCGTGCACAAGGCCGTCGTGCCACCAACTATGCCAATTTCAAGGGACTGATTATCCTCATAGAGTTTAAAGACAAGAGCTTTTCGCGTGAAGACTATAAGGAAATCATTACCGGTATGGTGAACCAGGAGAACTATGAGGGGTATGATGATGAGGTGTTTACTGGCAGTGTTCGTGACTATTTCTCTGACAACTCTGATGGTAAGTTCAAACCCCAGTTCGATATTGTTGGCCCTTACAAAGTAGACTACAGCCAGTATGACTGTAATGTGCAAACGGGTAAGTTCCGTGATGTCCTTCAGGCTGCTATTGACTCTGCTGATGTCGTCGGGGGCTTGGATTTCAAGGATTACGATGGCGATAATGACGGCTTTGTCGATTTGGTGTTCTATATGGTAGCCGGCATGGGTGCTAACTATAATGGTAACAACGAAAACTTGTGGTGGCCTCATCGTGGTGTTATGTGGGCTAGAAAAGACGACGTCTCGTTTTGGGACTATTTCAGTAGTGTTGAACTATTGGGATGGCAATCGAAACCCGAATCAATCAAGATGGATGGTATTGGTACCATTTGCCATGAGTTCAGCCACGTGCTGGGACTGCCCGATTTCTATGATGCAGACTACGCGATGAGTGGGGGTGAGAGCAACCATCCTGGTGTCTGGTCAGTGATGTCTTACGGCTGTTATGAGAACGACGCACGAACTCCAGTAGGTTTTTCCTTATACGAACGCTATTCGGTTCAGTTTTGCGATGCTCCAGAGAAGATAACAGAAGAGGGCCGTTATACGTTAGAGCCCTTGTATAGCAGTTTCACGGGCTATCGCATTGACTCACCTGTTGACGATGAGTTTTTCCTTTTTGAGAATCGCCAGAAGAATGCCTTCAAGTGGGATGAATATCTGCCTGGCAGTGGTATGCTGGTGCATCGTGTAGATCAGACGAATATGGACGTTTGGAGTCTCAACAGTAATGCTGTCAATATAAATCCCAATCACAATTATTATGAGGTTATAAGGGCAGATGGACCTCACAAGGATAAGGATGGCAAATACATTTCGACGGATGCTGATGTCTTCCCTGGCTCAAAGAATGTTCGCTCTTTAGACGTGTTTACCACGCCAGCCCATCTGAAAAGCTGGAGTGGCCAACTAACAGAGCTGGGACTGAAAAACATCGCTATGGAGAATGGAGTCGTCACATTCGACGTAGAGAAAGTCGTGGATACAGGAATTAGGACTGTAATCTTCGACGAAAAGACAGATGCTCAGCTATTTAACCTGCAGGGACAGCGTGTCGACGCCACCCGTCGTGGACTGGTCATTGGCAACGGTCGAGTGGTGTTGAACAAGTAAAAAAAGTTTTTACGTTAACGATTTAGTAAGAAAAAGTGGCGAAATGTGCAATGTTTCGCCATTTTTTTATTAACTTTGCAGCGTCAAAGTTTTCTGCGACACGCTAAAACAAACAAAAGAATACGATAATAGAACAAATGGAACAAGTATTTAGTTACATTATCAGTTTGGGCGCATCGGTGATGATGCCTATCCTGTTTACCATCATCGGACTCGCCATCGGACTGAAATTCGGACGCTCGCTGAAGAGTGGTCTCTATGTAGGCGTCGGTTTTGTGGGACTGGGCATTGTGACAGCCCTGCTGACTACCAACTTTGGTGGTCCGCTTTCTGAGATTTCCCAACTCTACGACCTGCAGCTGAAGGTGTTTGATATGGGTTGGCCCGCAGCAGCCGCTGTGGCATACAACACGGCAGTGGGAGCCTTGATTATCCCCATCTGCCTGGGTGTCAACTTCCTGTTGGTTATTACCAAGTGTACACGTACGGTTAATATCGACCTGTGGAACTACTGGCACTTCGCCTTCATTGGTGCTGTGGCCTATTTCGTAATGGATCAGAGTCTGGTATGGGGCTATTTTGCTGCCATCGTGTGCTATATCATTACATTGGTGATGGCTGACTTGACGGCAGACAAGTTCCAGGAGTATTACCCTGAGTGGCAGGGCATCTCGATTCCCCAGCCGTTCTGCCAGAGCTTTGTACCCTTCGCCTTGATTATCGGCAAGGCACTCGATATGATTCCCGGTTTCGAGAAGTTGAACATCGATGCAGAGGGTATGAAGAAAAAGTTTGGCGTGATGGGTGAACCGCTTATTCTGGGTGTCATTGTGGGTGCGCTGATTGGTGCACTGGCTCAGCTTGACATCAAGAAAATCCTGTTCCTGGGTGTAACGATGGGTGCAGTGATGGAACTCATTCCCCGCATCACATCTTTATTTATTGAGGGCTTGAAACCCATTGCCGAGAAAACGCAGGAGGTGGTGAAGAAGAAGTTCAATGGCAAGAAGGTGTATATCGGAATGTCGCCAGCTGTAGTTATTGGCCATCCCACGACGCTTGTTGTTTCCTTGCTGTTGATACCCGTGGCATTGGGATTGGCCGTAGTGCTGCCTGGCAACCAGTTCCTGCCGCTGGCCTCGCTGGCAGGCATGTTCTACCTGTTCCCCATGGTGTTGCCGTTTACCAAGGGTAATGTTGTCAAGACTTTTATCATTGGTCTTGTGGCATTGGCTATCGGACTGTATTTCGTTACCGATATGGCTCCTGCCTTCACGCAGGCTGCCCATACCGTGTTCGAACAGACTGGTGATAAGGCTGCCGATATTCCTGCAGGCTTCGAGGGAGGTGCGCTCGACTTCGCCTCATCGCTTTTCGGATGGGTTATCTACAAGTGTGTGAACTCGCTGGAATATGTGGGCGCAGGCATCCTGACAATTATTACCGTTGGTATGGTGGTGTGGAACCGCATGCGTATTGTGAAAGAAGAGAAAAACAATAATAACGAATAAATAATATGAAAAAGACGATTTTGACATTATTGCTTATGAGTAGTATGACCAGTGGCTTTGGCCAGCAAAATGTGAAATTCCAGACGGCCTGTCACCCTGAGGACGTCAAGCATTACGACACGAAGACCCTTCGTGAGCGCTTCGTCATGGAGAAGGTGATGGTAGCTGATGAAATCAATCTGACTTATTCACACTACGACCGTTTTATCTTCGGTGGTGCTATGCCAGTAAACAAAGACCTGAAACTGGAGAACTTCCGCGATTTGGGTCTTGATGTGGATCCGGGCATCAAGGATAAGTATTTCCTTTATAACCGTGAGCTTGGTGTGGTGAACTGTGGTGAAGGCGAAGGTTGGGTGATTGTCGATGGCAAGGAGTATGCCCTCTCTCCCAAGGAGGCCCTTTATATCGGTCGTGGTCATATTGGCAAGGACAAGGACGTTAACAAGGAGGTAATCTTCCGCTCGAAGGATGCTCAGAAGCCTGCCAAGTTCTATCTGAACAGCGCAACTGCCCATCAGCACTATAAAACCCAGTGGGTGACGCTGGACGGACGTAAGGGTTCGCTGAAGGCTGCTGTTTGGGGTCCTGTCGGCTCGCTGGAAGAGTGCAACAACCGCACTGTGTACAAGCTCATCGTTAATGACGTGCTGGAGGAAGGTCCCTGCCAGTTGCAGTTGGGACTGACACAGTTGAACCCTGGTGCTGCCTGGAACACGATGCCTCCTCACACCCATGGTCGTCGCATCGAGGCTTACTACTATTTCAACCTGCCTCAGGAGCAAACCATTGCACACATCATGGGTGAACCTCAGGAAAGTCGCGTTGTTTGGTTGCACAACGAGCAGGCCATTATGTCGCCTGAGTGGTCGATGCACGCAGCAGCAGGCACCTACTATTATACCTTCATTTGGGGTATGGCAGGCGAGAACCTGTATTACAACGACAAGGACAACATTCCTGTGATCGATATCAAATAGTCGACATCTCGTAATAACGATATAACGTAATAACGAAATAACTAAAAATATGACACCTGTTCAAACATCGAAAATGTCCAACTTCCGTTGGGTCATCTGTGCGTTGCTGTTCCTGGCAACCACCATTAACTACATGGACCGTCAGGTCCTGTCGCTCACCTGGAAAGACTTTATCGCTCCTGAGTTCCATTGGACGGACGGCGACTACGGTACGATTACCGGTATGTTCTCGCTGTTCTATGCTATCGCCAACCTGTTCGCTGGTAAGTTCATCGACTGGATGGGCACCAAGAAGGGTTATCTCATCGCCATCTTCGTCTGGTCGTTGGGCGCCGTGCTGCACGCTGGTTGCGGCTGGGTGGCTATGACTGTCAAGGGCTACGACTCTGTGGCTCAGCTGGGTCAGCTGACGGGTGATGCCGCTGTGGCTATTGCCAGCATCTCTGTATGGTTGTTCCTCTCGTGCCGTCTGATTCTCGCTGTCGGTGAGGCTGGAAACTTCCCCGCAGCCATCAAGGCTACGGCAGAGTATTTCCCCAAGAAAGACCGCGCTTTCTCTACCTCTATCTTCAATAGCGGTGCTTCCGTAGGTGCTTTGGCTGCTCCTGCAACCATTCCCTTGCTGGCTCGTGCATGGGGTTGGGAGATGGCCTTCATCATTATTGGTGCCCTGGGATTCATCTGGATGGGCTTGTGGATGTGGCTCTATGAGAAGCCCCGTCAGAACAAGCGTGTCAATCAGGCTGAGTTGAATTACATCGAGCAGGACAACGACCTGGCTGAGGTTCAGGATCGTGATGCAGTGAAGGAAGAGAAGACTATTCCGTTCTTTAAGTGCTTTACCTACAAGCAGACTTGGTCGTTCCTCGTTGGTAAGTTCATGACGGATGGCGTATGGTGGTTCTTCCTGTTCTGGGCTCCTGCCTACTTCTCTGACCAGTATGGCTATACCTCTGACTCGACGATGGGTATCCTACTGATCTTTACACTTTATGCTATCGTGACGATTCTGTCGATTGGTGGTGGCTATCTGCCTACATACTTTGTAGATAAGAAAGGTATGAACCCCTATCTGGGCCGTATGCGTGCGATGTTCATCTTCGCTTGCTTCCCCTTGTTAGGTCTGTTTGCACAGCCTCTTGGCATATATAGTCCTTGGTGGCCTGCCATCCTGATTGGTTTGCTGGGCGCTGGTCATCAGGCTTGGTCTGCTAACCTGTTCTCAACCATTGGCGACATGTTCCCCAAGAGCACTATTGGTACTATTGTAGGTCTGGGTACAATGGCTGGTGGTCTGGGCTCTATGTCTATCAATAAGGGCTCAGGTATGTTCTTCGACTGGGCAGCTGAGCAGGGCGCCAACTTCTCGTTCTTCGGATTCGACGGCAAGCCCGCAGCCTACATGGTGGTGTTCTGTATCTGTGCAGTGGCCTACCTTATTGGCTGGTGTATCATGAAGGCCCTCGTACCGAAGTACAAGCCCATTGAACTGGAAGATTAATAGCCTCTAACCGTCCAAGGCAGGAAACCTTGGCGTTTGAGAGCATTGATGAGCCCCTCGCTCATGGCTTCATTATCCTTTCGCGTATAGCGGATGTCGGTGAAGACTTGTGCGAGGGTCTCTTTTTCGTTGATACGCACAAACTCCAGATTCTCTGGGCGGTGCTCTTTGGCCTCGTAATGCTTGTCGATATCCATGGCCAGATAGTCTGCGTAAGTTTCTTGGTGAACGAAACTCTCCAAAGGCAGGCGATCGGAGAGGGGAGGCTCTTCGTCAGGCCATCCAACAGTCAGTGTGGCAACGGGGAACGTCAGCTTAGGCAGTTCCAGTATGTCTATAATCTGTTGTGGCTGGTAGACGGTAGTACCCAGATAGCAATAGCCCAGTCCTTCTTCATCCATAAGGTTACACAGTGTCTGCGTATAGAGTAGTGCGTCTGTAGCAGCATTGATGAACGACAGAAAATTGTCGTAGCCGGGTTCTGCCTTGCGACAACGGGCCCATGTGCTGGTGCGGTTGAAGTCTGCACAGATAGTCAATACCACGGGGGCTTGCGTCACCATGGGTTGGTTGAAATGGGCAGGAGCCAACTTGGCTTTCATCTCTGAAGAGCGTGTGACGACAACGCTGTAGAGTTGCAGGTTACCCATGGTTTGTGTACGACTGGCCTCTGTCATGAGGCGGTTCAATAGTTCTTCGCTGACTTCGCGGTCGGCGTACTTGCGGATGGTCTTTCGAGTAAGAATTGATTTCATTTTTATAGATTTTGGGACAAAGATACGTATTTTTCTTTATTTATTCGTATCTTTGCAGACAAAAAATAAGGATATGGAAGCAAATTCGCAAAAAGAGAGTCTTCAGCGCATAGCCCGTGAACTGGCCCAGATGGGACAACAGTCAGGAAAGCCACTGACTGAAGAGGAGATTATTCCATTGTTGGAACGCTATCAGGCAACGCTTAGACCTGAGGTGACTGAAGTTCGTCCTCAGGAATTGGAGTGTGACGTGGTCCGTTTTCAGAATAATAAGGATAAGTGGGTGGCGTTGGTGGGCTTGCTGAATGGTTATCCCTATGAGATCTTTACAGGCCTTCAGGACGACGAGGAAGGTATTATCTTGCCCAAATCGGTAACCAAAGGCAAAATCATCAAGCATATCAATCAGGATGGCACGAAGCGTTACGATTTCCAGTTCGAGAATACGCGAGGCTATAAGATTACGGTTGAGGGTTTGTCGGAGAAGTTCAATCCTGAATACTGGAACTATGCCAAACTCATCTCAGGTGTGTTACGTTATAGAATGCCTCTTGAACATGTCATCAAACTGGTTAGTTCTTTGCAGTTACAGTCGGAGAGCATCAACACTTGGAAGGTGGGTGTAGAACGCGCCTTGAAGAAGTATCTGGATGACGCTCCTCTGGAGAACGAAACTCCTGACAATCATCAATAAAAGCGTGAGGGAAAGCAAAATGAAAGTGACATCGAGCTATATTTTTCTGAACGAGGTGCGCATACATGCCTATCATGGCGTATTTCCTCAGGAGAACGAGGTTGGGCACGACTTCCTGGTGTCTGCCCGTTGTGGAGTAGATATCTCATCAGCTATGGAGCACGACATGTTGGAGGTGGCTTTGAATTATGGAACACTCTATCAGCTGATAGAACGCGAGATGGCCAAGACGTCCCAATTGATAGAACACGTGGCAGGCAGAATTGCCAAATGTGTGTTTAGCGAGTTCCCTATGGTTACCTCCCTGGACCTCACCATTACCAAACTGAATCCTCCCATGGGAGGCGACTGTAAAGGTGCTGGTGTGGAATTACATTTAATAAATGATAAAACTGGCGTGTAAATCAGGGATTATTTCAGAAAAATATGTACTTTTGCACCCACAATGAAGGATAATAAACGTTTTCTGACTATATTCATACTGCTGCTGATGGTGACGATTGTTGCCGTTGGCAAGACAGTAACCCTATCTACGACAGCCAAGCCGAACAAGTTTACACTGGTTATTGATGCCGGACATGGTGGCAACGACGCTGGTGCTATTGGTGCCATTACGAAGGAGAAAATCATCAACCTGAATGTAGCGTTGGCTTTTGGACGACTGGTAGAGCGCAACTGCTCGGATGTGAAAGTTATTTATACCCGCAAGACGGACGTCTTCATTCCCTTGCATACCCGTGCCGATATCGCTAATCGGAATAAGGCAGATCTTTTTATTTCCATTCATACCAATGCCTTGCCCAAGGGGCGCATCTCGCGAGGCATGGAGACCTATACGCTGGGAATGCACCGTGCTGCTGATAATTTGGAGGTGGCTAAGCGCGAGAACGAAGTCATTCTTTATGAGAAGGACTATAAGCAGCGTTATCAGGGTTTTGACCCCAATTCGTCGGAGAGCTATATCATGTTCGAGTTCATTCAGGACCACAACATGGCGCAAAGTGTTGATTTGGCAAAATACGTCCAGAAACGCACCTGTGCTTCTGCCGGGCGTATCAATAAAGGTGTGAAACAGGCTGGTTTCCTGGTGTTGCGCGAGACCTCTATGCCTAGCTGCCTGATTGAACTGGGCTTTATATCAACACCTGACGAAGAGCGCTTTTTGAATTCGACGAATGGCGTCAGCCAGATGGCACAAGGCATCTATCAGGCTTTCTTAGATTACAAGAAGAAGAACTATGGTGGTATCACTGTTCCCCTTCAGGCAGAAGCAAAGAAGGATGTCGAGATTCCTACTGTTGTTCCCAAGGATACCCAGCAAAAGCAGGAGGCAAAGCCAGTAAAGAAGCAGGAAAAGAAGAGCAAGGTGGCAGAGGAACTGGCTAATGCTCGTGAGAATCGTGTGCCAGAGGTGAAAGAAGAGAAACCCGCAGCTCCCAATGCCGATTCCATCCTTGCTGCCGGGGGTGCAAATACTTCACAGACCTCACAGCCTGTATCGCCAGTTGTGAACAAAACTGTTGAACCGGTCAAACCCGCTGAGCCAGTCAAACCTGCTGAACCGGCCAAGTCCGCCAACGTTTCTAGTCCCTCTAGTCCTACTAGTCTTCCTGGTACAACTAGTCCAACTAGTCAAACTAGTTCCTCTAGACCCGTCTTCAAGGTGCAGATTCTGACAAGCAGTTCAAAACTGAAGACTACCGATTCTCGTTTGAAGGGTCAGAAAGACGCTGCGTACTATGAAGAGGGCGGATTGTATAAATATACAGTAGGTTCGTCTGAGAATTATAACGAGATTTATCAGCTGCGCAAGACACTTGCTGCCAGCTTCCCGCAGTGCTTCATTATTGCCTTTAAGGATGGCAAGCGGGTGGATGTCCAGCAGGCTATACAGGAATTTAAAAGAGGTAAGAAGTAAGAAACAAAAATATTATTCGATATGAAGTTCTTTTCAAAAGAGGTTAAAATAGCCTTGGTGGCCATTCTTGGCATTGTCGTGCTCTATTACGGTCTGACGTTCTTGAAGGGGCTTACCGTGTTTTCCAGCGACGATTCCTATTACGTGACGTTCACCGATGTCAGTGGCGTGTCAGCTTCTACCCCTGTTTATGCCAATGGCTATAAGGTGGGGGTTATCAAGGGCATTCAGTATGACTACAATCCTCAGGGAAAGATTGTGGCTGAGATGGGACTTGACAAACAGATGCGCTTGCCTCAGGGTTCGCATGCGGAAATTGCCAGCGATTTGTTGGGAAATATCAAAATCAATCTGGTGTTAGGCGAAGATCCTATCCATATGGTTGCTATGGGCGATACCATCACGGGTGGTGAAGAACAGGGCATGATGAAGAAATTGGGTGCAATGGTTCCTGCCATAGAGGCTATGATGCCTAAGCTGGACAGCATCATGACCAGCCTGAACCTTCTGTTGGCAGACCCTGCTTTGCGTCAGACCCTGCATAACGTGGAGGGGATGACAGACAATCTGAATGCCACCAGTCGCGATTTACGTTCTTTGTCTGCTTCGCTCAATCGCGAGATGCCTACCATGATGAATAAAGCCAATGGCGTGCTCGATAACACCCAGCAGCTCACCAGCAATCTGGCAGCTGTCGACGTGGCTACTATGACAGCAAGCATTAACCAGACACTGGCCAATGTCAACGAGATGACACGTAAGCTAAATAGTACTGAGGGTACTTTGGGGCTGCTGATGCGTGATGCAACGCTTTACAATAACATGACTGCAACGATGGCTTCTGCCGATTCTCTGCTCATAGATCTGAAAGCCCATCCGAAACGCTACGTCCACTTCTCCATTTTCGGTAAGAAAGATAAATAAAAATTCTTCTCTATATTTATTTTGTCTAAATAAGGAGCGTTTGGAAATACTTTCAACTCAATGCCTCGCAACTGCTTGATAATTCATACTTTCTGACGTGTATAAAAGATTGTTGTGCACAATGATTGTGAGGTGTGCAGATAGTGTGTAAGTAGTTGTGGATTAAGAACTTGAATATTTGCAAGAGGGCGAATTGTTAAGAAAAATTCCTAATCATTCTAAAGTACGAAAAACAAGCGAGTTACGCACTTTTGAAAGATTGTTGATTAAAAATACAGATTTGCATATTTCAAAAATAATAGCGAACTTTGCAAGCGAAATCATTATTAACCGCACATTAGTGTAAATTATTAAAAGAACAACGATCGCCGCATGGGAAATAATCCAAAGGCGCTTTGGGACAACTGCCTTCAATTCATAAAAGACAACGTCACGGAGCAGCAATTCAGAACTTGGTTCGCGCCTATCGTCTTCGAGAAATACGACGACGACAGCCGGACTCTCCTCGTACAGGTGCCGAGCAGGTACGTGTATGAGTATCTGGAGCAGCACTACGTGAACTTGTTGAGTAAAGGGCTCTGTCGTTGTTTTGGTAATAGTGTGCAGTTGAATTACCGTATTGTTGTCGACCAGCAGCATAAGTTGACAATCGATGAGGCGGGTAGTGAACCAGTCGATATCGATGTCCCCGTGAAGCGCGAAGGCATTAACAAGTCGCCAACATTGCTCGATGCGGTGCCCCATCAGGAACTGGATCCCCAGCTTGACTTGCATAAGACATTCCAGAGCTTTATCGAGGGTGATTCCAACAAATTGCCGCGTACAGTTGGTATCTCCATCGCTGAGCATCCGGGCAAGTCGACCTTCAATCCCTTCTTTGTCTATGGTCCTTCGGGCTGTGGCAAGACGCACCTTATCAATGCCATAGGCGTACGTTGTAAAGAGGTGTACCCGCGCAGACGCGTACTATATGTATCTGCCCGTCTCTTCCAGGTGCAGTTTACGGATGCTACCCGCAGGAATACGGTCAACGACTTCATTCGTTTCTATCAGAGCATCGATGTGCTGATAGTCGACGACATCCAGGAGTGGGCAACAGCAACGAAGACGCTCGACACGTTCTTCCATATCTTCGACCACCTGTTCCGTTTGGGCAAACAGATTATTCTGGCTTCCGATCGTCCTCCTGTTGACTTGCAGGGTGTCAAGGATCGTCTTCTGACGCGTTTCGCTTGTGGACTTATCGCCGAGCTCGAACAGCCCAACGTGCAGTTGTGCATCGATATTCTGAATGCCAAGTGTCGTCGTGATGGCTTGAAGATTCCCGAGGACGTTATTCAGTTTATCGCTGAGACAGCCAATGGCTCTGTGCGCGATCTGGAGGGTGTCATCAATTCGTTGCTGGCTTATTCGGTGGTTTACAATTCCAATGTCGACATCCGTCTGGCCCAGCGCATCATCCAGCGTGCTGTGAAGTTGGACAACAAGCCGTTGACCATTGATGACATTTTGGAGAAGGTTTGTGGACACTACGGCGTCGAACAGAAGAGCATCTTTACCCGTTCGCGCAAACGCGACATTGTCATTGTGCGTCAGGTGTCTATGTATCTGGCCCAGAAGTACACCAATATGCCTGCTGGACGCATCGGACAACTTATTGGCGGACGCGACCATTCTACCGTCATCCATAGCTGTAGCGCCATCGAGCAGCGTCTGAAGGTCGACAAGTCCTTTATGGCTGAGTTGAACAGCATTGAGAACTCGTTCCGACTGAAAAAGGAAAAATAATCCTAAAAATATTTGGTAGTTTCAAAGAAAACACGTACTTTTGCAACGAAGTACGTGCATTTGTCATGCAAAACGTTACGAAACAAACAAATTTACTAACAAATAATTAAAACAAAACGATTATGAAGAAAATCTTTACTCTTATTTCCGTAGCTGTTGCAGCTATGAGTGTTCAGGCACAGTCTATCTGGAAGGCTGCTGAGTTTGACCTTGCTACCGCTGTCGAGACGGATCTGACAGAAGGCGTTTATGGTGGCGGTACTGCCGAAGGTCCTGACACAAGTATTCCTTTGACTATTAAGACATCTACGATTACTGCCACTGTTGATGGTATCACGATGACAGGTGTCTCTACTCCTAACAGCTTGAGCAAGAAGGATGTAGAAGACGGAAAAACACAGGTTTATTGGGAACTGAAAGGCTCTGTTGATGGCAATGATGCTCTGATTACTGACGATTGCACGCCACAGTTCGCCCAGTATCTGATGCCGAAGGGCAATCCTGGTTTCCAGCATTGGGAGTTCTATGAACTGAATTCTGATGGTGACGAGGTGTTCCGCGCTTACGACACTTTTTGGGAGCCAGGAGCAACAGCTATGCCTGCTAAGGGCGCATATTACAAATTTGCTGCTACTACCAGCGGTGCTCTTCGTGTAGCTATCTATGGTAACAAGAATACCAATCCTACTTATGTCGTAGACGAAGCTACCCTGACACCTATGGCTCCTGCTAATATTAATGTAAGCATCTATTACCAGAATACTGGTTTTGCTTATGAGTCTCAGAAAGATGAGGAGGGCAATGTGATTCCTGGCACTGAGAAGTATTTCAACGTTGGTAAGATGGCTGACGACTTCGTGCTGCAGCACACCAATGGTGTTACCCAGAACCGTCCTGTCCTTGGCTATATCGATTTCGATGTGGAGGCAGGCAAGACCTATTGGCTGTTCAACCCCAAGAGCCAGATTGGTATCTACGGCTTCTATTTTTCAGCAGGCTCTGCAGGTATTGCCAATGTGAAGGCTGAACTTGACAGCAATGCTCCTCGTTACAACCTTGCTGGTCAGAAGGTTGCTGAGAACTACAAGGGTGTAGTTATCCAGAATGGTCATAAGAGAATTCAGAAGTAATGTTTTTTCAATAAAAAGCATGTGGAGCTGCCTTTTGGGGTGGCTCCTTTTTTTGTCGTGAATATGGGGGACAAAACTAATACTTGTGCGTCTATATATTAAAACTACCAAAACGTAATGAGTGATATGAAGAAACAGATTGTAACTTTATTGACTTTTTTTCTGGTGTGTACTGTCGTCTCCGCACTGACAGTCATCCCGGGCATACAGGCTTTCACGTATGTAACGGCCACGTTTGTTGTTGCTCCTGAGGGGGCAGGAACCGTCAACCCCACTAGTGCGAAGGTGTTGACTGGTACACAGACGGGTAATATTACTGCCACAGCTTCTGCAGGCTACTCTTTCGAAGGGTGGTATATCAATGGCGAACTAGTGTCTACTGAGAATCCTCACAAGTTCACGCTGAATGCCGATGTCACCATTACGGCTCAGTTCAAGGAGCAACCAGCAAACACCGTATTGGGTTTCATTAAGCCGGGTTGCGAAGGCATGGGAACTGTGAGTGTCAGCCCTGAAGGCACTCCTGTCGAGGGAGGCTATAAATTCAATTATGGCACCAACGTGACATTGAAGGCTACCGCAGCCATAGGGCATCAGTTCGACCGTTGGGAGGACGGCAATGGCACGACGTTGTCTACATCGTCTACCTATCAGTTCACACTGAAGGAGGATTGTACAGTCTATGCTGTCTTCTCGAAGTTGCCAAACTATAATCCCGACCTCGTCGCGTTCCCAGGCTGTGAGGGTTGGGGCCGCTTTACGACGGGCGGACGCATGTTTGACAGTCGTGGATCGAAGGTCTATTACGTCACCCGTCTCGATGATACTGGCGAGGAGGGTACCTTCCGTTGGGCAGTGTCAACTGGCGACGACACCCCTCGTACAGTACTCTTCAAGGTCGCTGGCACCATTTTCCTGACCAGGAATGTGGACGTCAGGTCGAATACCACGATTGCTGGTCAGACGGCTCCTGGCGGTGGTATCTGTCTGGCAGGCTATAGGGTGAAGCTGGGCTCTAACATCATCATCCGCCACATCCGTTTCCGTGCTGGCGATCTGCCTAAAAACAGTATGTCGCCCTTGGGTGTGGAAAATGTGGAGAACATCGTCCTTGACCATTGCTCCTTTAGCTGGTCGATGGAGGAGAACATCACCCTCTATGACAACAACAATACCACTACCCAGTGGTGCATATTCTCCGAGGGATTGTATGACTCACGTAACAACAAGGGTAATCGTTCTTACGGAGCCCAGTGGGGTGGAAAACGCAGCACGATGCACCACTGTCTGTTTGCCCATAACAACAGCCGTTCGCCACGCTTTAATGGTGTACGTACAGAGAACCATGATAGGCAGGCAGTCAATGAGTTTACCAATAATGTCATCTACAACTGGGGTAGCGTGAATGCTATCTATGGTGGTGAGAATTCTGCTGGTGGCGAAACAGATTACGACCGCATCTACATGATTAACAACTACTATCGTCCAGGTCCTGCCACCAAGAATGCTACAGGCAGTCGTCGTTACTGGTGTTCTGCCAGTGGAGGCACCATCAATGATGTGGGACAGTGGTATCTGAAAGGAAACAAGTTTGAACTGAGCAGCAAATGGGCTCCATCAGCCAATATCTGGAAGGACGAGGAGTTGCAGAAGGTCAACGATGACAACTTCTATGGCTTTGTCAGCAACAATTCCTCACGAGCCATGAACTTCTGGTCACTCTCACCCTCGCAGGCATTGGCAGACAAGGCACTGCTCACAGAGCCCGTTGCAGGAGAACTCACTTATACCACTTACGAGACAGCTGATGAGGCCTTTAAGAAAGTCACTAGTCAGGCTGGTGCCTCGCTGCCACGCTATGACGAGGTCGACGCACGCATTCTCGCTGAGGCTGCTGGCACCATCGACCCACAGTTCGGAGGTGCCCGTGGTGCCAAGTTGGGCATCATCGACTCGCCCTACGACATTACGCTTCAGTCGCACGACGACTTTGCAGCACTTTACGAAGGCGACAATGCCTCAGATAATAAGGAAATCGATGTCACCTGCTATCCCCGTCTCCAGATGGACGACACCGACTGCGCTGTAGTCGATACCGATGGCGACGGACTGCCCGACGCTTACGAAACCTCTGTGGGCTTGAACCCCAATGATGCCAGTGATGGCATGAAGCTGACTGCCAGCGGATACAGCAATTTGGAGCTGTTCCTCAATGGTGTGGCTGACGGACAAATTGACGCCAAACTCTACACCAAGCATCAGCCCGGTGGCGGCACCTTTACTTCCTTCAATGCCGTTGTGGGCGAGGGTGAGACCTATCAGACTATCCAGGCAGCCATTGATGCTGCTCCCAGCGACGCTACACCTTATTATATATTTATAAAGAAAGGTACTTACGAAGGTCATGTTCAGATTAATCGCCAGAATGTCCACCTGATGGGTCAGTCGCGCGACAATACCATTATCTCGTGGAATAAGATAGCTGCTGAGGGTAACGTTGATAATACCTCAACCATCAATGTGACAGCCAATGATGCTTCGTTCGACAATCTGACTATCCGCAACACACGTACCAATGAAGGTCAGGCACTGGCACTCTATACCAAGGCAGACCGCATCATCATAACCAACTGTAATCTAGAAGGTTGGCAGGACACCTATCGTACGGGTAAGGACGGACATCGCCATCTGGTGCGTAATAGCAAGGTTACTGGTACTACCGACTTTATTTATGGTGCTGGCGAGGCCTTCTTCGACGATGTTACCCTGCATGTTCTGCGTACCTCGAACGTCATAGTGGCTCCAGACCATATCTCTCCCAACTATGGCTATGTGTTCCGCAATGCTACCATTACCGCTGCCCAGTCGGGCTCTACTACTGCATTGGGACGCCCTTGGGGCAATACGCCTAAGGTAGCCTTCATCAACACCCAGCTGACTAGCGGTGTCAGCATCACCGCTCAGGGTTGGAACGATATGGATGGACTGCCCTCGCAGATGGCTGAATATAACACGATGGATGCCAGTGGCAATGTTGTTGACCTGAGTCAGCGCAAGACTTCGTTCAAGAATGAAGCAGGAACCACCAAGGCCAGCAAGGCCGTGTTGACACCTGTCGAAGTGAATAGCTATCAACTCGACTATATGTTGCGTGGATCAGATGGCTGGGATGCCGACTGGCAGGGCTTCATTCTGCCAGCCCCCACGCTCAGCGTTAATGGTAATACGGTGTCGTGGAGCGATCCTACAGGCTTTGCCCAGTCGTATCTGGTTGTGGCCGACGATGTGGCTACCATCACCACCAATACCTCTGCTACAGGCAGTCATGTCACCGTGCAGGCCATCAGTGCGTATGGCGTTTGTGGCGAAATGGCATCTTTAGGCAGCCCGTCAGGCATTGCGCTACCCACCGCCTCTGCCCCAGTCGTTCGTCGCGAGTACTTCACGCCCGACGGACGCCAAGTGTCGCGTTTGCAGCATGGAATAAACGTGATTCGTGAAACACTGTCGGATGGTACGACACGCACCACAAAAGTTGTCTGCAAATAAAGAAAGAGATGAGAAAGATACTGATATCATTCGGTCTCATCTGTTCAACCACGCTGTTGGCACAGAAGATTGACTTCGACTTTCCTGGTAAGGCGAATCCAGACAAGCATACCGAGGTGGGGTTCACCTCATGGGAAGTAGGGCGAGTAGCATCAGACAGCAAGACCTTTGACAATGGTGTTACCATCACGCTGACACCAGGTGGAGCTGCCACATCGTTGGGCAGCAACTGGAGCAAGCAGGATGTGGAAACCAATAAGCTAAAGCTGATTGGCGAGCATGTGCTGGTGACTAATCTGGAGAATGGCAACTTGACCGTTATTAATGACAAGTCGACCTCGCTGACCCTGACCATTGAGGGGCTGACACCAGGAGAGCATACCCTAAGGGCCTACCATAACAATTCGGACAAGAATCAGGTACAGCCCGACTTTGATGTCAGCGTAAACGGACAGGTAGTCGCCACAGACCAGAAGATGACCTCGTCGGCACGGAGTGTGAACGAGGCTGGGCAGTCGTTTGTCAGCTTTACAGCCACTGAGGGACAGCCTGTTGTCGTTACCTATACTACTCGCCTAAAGGAGGGGGAGAGTTATACCAGTACACGAATGTTGATTTGTGGCTTGGAGTTTGACGTGGCTGCTATTGCCGCCACTGATCCGCAACCTGCTCACATGGACTTTCATGCGGGTACAGACGATGGTACTGTCCATTTCTCATGGAAGGCTCCCGAGGGCATTACCAAGCACAAACTCGTATTGGGTACTGACGAGAACGACGTTGCCACCTCTACCAATTATGAATACGAGGGCGCTGCTACGGAATACACCAAGACAGGGCTGTACTCTCTGCAGACCTACTACTGGCGTGTTGACGAGGTGGACGACAATGGTACCGTACATAAGGGTAATGTGTGGAGTTTCAAGCCCCGTCAACTGGCATTTCCTGGTGCTGAGGGCTATGGACGTTATGCCAATGGTGGACGAGGGGGCATTGTCTATCACGTCACCAGCCTCAGCGGTGGAAGGGAGCCTGGTACACTACTCTATGGTCTGATGGATATTGATGCCCCCCACTATGTTGTGTTCGACGTGAGTGGTATCATAGAACTGGACTTTAACGCGCACTTCACCAAGTCTAACATCACCATAGCCGGACAGACGGCACCAGGCAAGGGCGTCTGCATCAAAGCTTCGAACATAGGACTGGGCTCGGATGTAATTTGTCGCCACATGCGTTTCAAACGAGGATTGGGTGTCTATGGTGAGAATACTGGCAATGCGTTGGGTGCAGGTAATGACCATACGATTCTCGACCACACCACAGCGGCATGGGGCAGTGACGAGACATTCTCCAGTCGTGGAGCCAAAAATATCACCTTCCAATACTCGATGATTACTGAGGCCCTGGGTATTACGGGGCATAAGAACTACGAAGATGGCAAGAATCACGGCTTTGCCGCTACAATCGGTGGTAGCGTGGGCACATTCAGCCATAATTTGTTGGTTAACTGTCAGGGACGCAACTGGTCGATGGGTGGTGGACTCGATGGTGCAGGCAATGCTGCTGGCGAGTTGGATATGTTCAATAACGTGTGCTACAACTGGGGCGGGCGTACTACTGATGGTGGTGCCCGTCTGATGCAGTTCGTCAACAACTATTATAAAATGGGTGAGGCCTCGTCAAACAAGTACCTGTTTACTGCCCAGAACGAAGACTTTGACCATCGCTCACAGTTTGCCTATGTCAGTGGTAATATCCGTGAAAATAAGAACCATACGCTGACTGAAGACAAAAAGGGAGAAACCTATAGGGCTACGGGTCCTGAACCTGAGTTGACGTGGTACGACGCTCCGTTCTTTACGTCCTATGCTACCATCCATTCTGCCAAGGAAGCCTTCAAGATTGTAACCAGCGATGCGGGTGCCACGATGCCCATGCGTGACGATCATCATCTGCGTAACATCCAGGAGACGCTGAAGGGTACGTGGACCTATATAGGTAGTCGTTCGGGTATCAAGGGTGAGATAGACCACGAGGACGATGCTGGTGGCTGGGAGAACTATCCTGAGGAACATCGTGATGCCAATTGGGATGCTGACCAAGACGGTATGCCTGACTGGTGGGAACAGATGGTTGGCAGCAATGCTAGTGTGGCAAACCAAAACGATGACCCAGACCATGATGGCTGGACGCTGTTGGAAGACTATCTTGAATTCATGGCCCATCCGTATGTGATAGTAGGACACGGTGCCACAGGCACAATGGACGTGAAGCCATACTTTACCGGTTTTTATGGACAGAACGCTAATTATGACAAAGTTACTCCAGCTTATACAGTGACTGCTGAGAGCAGTTTGTTTACAACTGCTATCAATGGTTCAGAACTGAATGTCGTTGCGGGTCAGAATGCTGGTTTTGGCTATGTCAATGTAACTGTCGACGATGGTGAGACCCAATGGACACAGCGCTTTGGCGTAGCCGTAAGCAGTGCTGCTACAGGAGTTCAAACCATTAATCATACCCCTCAGTACAAGGATCCCACCTTCTATGACCTGCAGGGCCGTAGGCTGAGTGAGCTAAAGAAAGGTGGAGTCTACATCCAGAATGGCAAGAAGATAATAGTGAAGTAATTGATACGATAATTGATGCAAATGAAGAAGATAGTGACCTTTTTTGTTGCCCTGACGGTAATAGCCTTAGACAGTCTGGCACAGACGCTGGCCTTCCCAACGGCTGAGGGCTTTGGCAAGTATGCCTCGGGCGGACGCGGGGGCAAAGTGGTCGAGGTGACGAATCTCAACGATGCTGGCGAGGGCTCTTTGCGCTGGGCACTGACGGAGGCGGGTCGCGAGAATGCCACCATCGTGTTCCGCGTCAGAGGCATCATCGACATCGGCCCTGATCCGCAGCGTAAGCACGAACGTTCCATCCGCGCCAAACTGAAGAACGTGACCATTGCTGGTCAGACAGCCCCTGGCGAGGGCATCCTGCTACGTGGTGGAAAGCTGAACCTGGGCGGTTCCGAGAATGTCATCATTCGCAACATCCGTTCGCGACTGGGTACCATTGGTGACCCAGCGAAGTCAAAGAAAGAAAATTTCATCGAAGGTGGCGCCATTGGCATCGAGAATGCCCGCAACATCATCATCGACCACTGCTGCTTTGGCTGGAGTGGCGAGGAGAATGTCACCATGTACGACAACCACTATACCACTCTTCAGTGGTGCATCATTCACGAGGGACTCCATGACGCAGGCCACAAGAAGGGTGTTCGCGGCTATGGTTGTCAGTGGGGCGGCTCGCCTGCTACGTTCCATCACAACCTGCTGGCCCACAACGACAGTCGTTCGCCACGCATCAATGGTGCCTCGAATCCCAAGGGCGACCGCAATGTCTTCCTGGAATACCAGAACAACGTGAACTTCAACTGGGGCCGTCGCAATTCCTGCTATGGTGGCGAGAACGAGGCTGGCGAGGGTAGCACGCACGAGTGCAACTTCGTGGGCAACTACTACAAGCCCGGTCCTGCCCATCCCGACGATAATGTGTTCATCGAGTTGAGCAATGCCCGCAAGGGCAAACAGCTTACGTCGCCTTCCCGTTGGTATATGAACGGCAACGTGATGGAGGGTGTGAAGGCGCGCGACAGCTGGGCACTCGTCAGCAATCAGACGGGCTTCACTATTGACCAACAGAAGTCCATGCAACGCCTGCAAACGGCTGACTATCAGCCTTATCTCACCAAGGCAGAATCCGCCAAGAAGGCCTATAAGAAAGTGCTGGCGAAAGCAGGCACTATTCATCGCGACGCCGTCGAACGCCGAATCATCGAGGATGTGCGCAGCGGAAAACCCCGATATCAAGGCCAGTCAGCCCATAAACCAGGCATCATCGATTCGCCAGCCGATGCGGAAGGCTGGCCGCAATATGCTGATGCACAACCTGTTGCCGACAACGACCACGACGGCATGGCCGACGAGTGGGAGCGTGCCCACGGGCTGAATCCCAACGTTCCAGACGACCGCAACAAGGTGATCTCAAAAGCCGGATACACCGCCCTTGAGGTCTATCTGAATTCCCTTATGGGAGAGTAGGGAGAGTAACAATAAGACAATTTATTATCAACATGAAACATAGACTAGCATTACTTTTTTTGACCTTCTTTACTCTCTCGGTTCAGGCTGAGGAAATTGTCGACATCTCGTCGAAATTTACGTATTGTTGGGGAAAATCAGAAAGCTTTACCCGCAATGCTGACGGTAGTATCACATTTTACGGACAACAATGGGGCGGCCTGGTGGCTTGGTTTGGCGACGAGGACTGGTCGGAATATAGTCAGTTGGTGTTCGAACTGGCTGAGCCTTCACCTTGTGCCGTACAGCCCTTGGTGCTCTATCCCGAAGGCGTGGACAATGATCATCATTACATGGAGACGGGTACGACAAAAGCCTTTGTTGAACTGTCGGAGAACAAACGGCAGCATGTCACGCAGGTGGCCTTTCAGACCAGCAAGCCTGCAACAGTTGTCATCACGCGCATCTATTTGGTCAAGGCACCTATGCAGGACTATGGCGAGCAGAAAGGCCAGCTGCGCATCAACGAACTGATGCAGTCGAACATCGATTGTATCATGGACGATCTGAACGACTTCCCCGACTCGTGGGTAGAACTGTATAACAGCGGCCCGACGCCCGTCAACCTGCGACGTTACAGGTTGGGTCTGACAAACGATGTCAACACGGCCTGGCAGTTGCCTATGCAGGTCCTGGAGGCTGGCCAGTATGCCGTGGTCTATTGTGACAAGGTGGGCAACAAACTGCACACCGACTATCGGTTGGACTCTGGCAAGGGCGGTTCCGTCTATCTGTTTTTCGATGGCGAAGTGGACGACAAGCGCGAGAACATTGAAAAACAACCTGCTCCCAACATTTCGTTAGGCTACAAGACTGAAACCGACCTGTCGTGGGGCTACCAGTATCAGCCCACGCCCGGAGCAGCCAATTGCGGTACGCTATGTACGAAAAAACAACTGCTGGGTGAACCCGTGTTCAGCCAGAAGGGTAGGGTACTGACCAGTGCTGAAACGCTACAGCTTCAGCTGTCGCTGCCCGATGGCTCACCCGAAGGTGCCGTGATTCGCTATACGCTGAATGGTAGCGAACCCACGACCAACAGCCCTGTTTATACGGCTCCCCTGACCATCAATCATACGATGACGGTGCGTGCTACGACCTTCTGCGACGGATACCTGTCGCCTCGCAGTGCCACGCAGTCGTACATCTTCCTGGGTCGCGACATGACGCTGCCTGTCATTTCGCTGGTGATGGACGGCCACTATTGGTACGATTCGCAGATTGGCATCCTGCCCAACAACACTTCCGACAAGCGCAACGACTGGCGACGCCCTGTCAATATCGAGTTTTTTGAGACGCCCAACAGCGACAGCCAACTCAACCAGTTGGGCGAGACGCGCGTGCAGGGAGGTGCGTCACGAGGTGCCAAACTGAAGTCGCTGGCTGTCTATGCCAACAAGCGTTTTGGCGAGAAACGCCTGTCCTACGAGTTCTTCCCCGACCAGCGTCCTGGCGATACGGAGTTCAAGTCGCTCGTGTTGCGTAATGCGGGTAACGATTTCGACTATCTCCTGATGCGCGATGCCGTCATCCAGCGCACGGTGGCCCAGCATGTTGACCTCGACTGGCAGGCCTGGCGCCCGGCCATCGTCTTTAAGAATGGCGTGTATAAGGGCATTCTCAACATCCGCGAGCGTTCCAACGAGGACAATATCTATACCCACTACGACAAGCTCGAGGATCTTGACATGATCGAGAACTGGTATGACTTGAAAGAGGGCGACTGGGAGAACTTCAATCGTTTCAAGGCTTTCTATCAGGAGACGGGGCACACGCTGGCAGAATACGAACAATGGATGGACTGTACGGAGTTTGCCAACCTCATGATAATGAACCTCTATTACAGCAACCGCGATTTCCCAGGCAACAACATCGTCCTTTGGCGACCCCGTACCGAGGGTGGCCGTTGGCGCTTTATCGCCAAGGATACCGACTTCGGACTGGGACTCTATGGCCATTCGTCTAGCTACAACACCATTGCCTGGATTAACAATCACGATTATGACCCGTCTACCAACTGGGCCAATGGCGAGAATGAGACCATGCTATTCCGCCATCTGATGGACGACGCAGGGTTCCGTCAGCTGTTCCTCGAGCGCGCTGCCGTCTATATGGGCGACTTCCTGAACGAGCGCGGCACCCGTTCCGTCTGGGATCCGATGGTCGACATGATCAAACAGGAGTTCCCCTACCACAAAAAGGCTGTCAGTGGCTGGGTCAACTATGACAATGAGTTGAAGAACGCCCGTCGTTGGGTGGCCGAGCGTACGGCACATTTCTATCAGCAACTGGCTGACTACTACCACTACGGCACGCCTACTGCGCTGACTGTCAACAAGTCAATTCCGTCTGACAAGCTGGCTGGCATTACCGTTAGCATCAACAATATTCCCTTGAGCCAGCCCCTCTTCGACGGGAAGTTCTTTGCGGGGCGTGACGTGGTGCTGCGCGCACAAGGTGGTGAACAGCCCGTGAAAGGCTGGCAGATCGTTCAGGTGAACAACGACGGTTCGACGACGGAGAACGTAGTCGAAGGCGAGCAGTATACTTTCACGATGCCTTCGTGTAAGTTGCTTACAGTGAATGCGTTGTTGGAAACTTCAGGTGTGCATACCATCAAGGTTTCCGACCCGTCGTCTGATGCATGGTACACCCTTGATGGGCGCCGCTTGAGTGGTCGCCCGCAGCAGCGAGGCCTTTACATCCACGCAGGTCGGAAGACAGTTGTCTCTCAACTCTAAACTCTAAACTCTCAACTTTATATGGTAATCTCCCCCGAGCCGTAGCAGCGGTGGTGCTGGGCATCGTAGACGGCGCAGAATTGTCCGGGTGCCACGCCATGAATGGGTGCTGCGGCATGTACCATGTATCTGCCGTCCTCCATTGTTTCCAGTCGCGCTGGCAGGTATTCAGGTGTATGACGTATCTTCAATGTGATGTCCGTTGGTGGCAACACGCCGTTGATGCTGTGGAAGTCGCGGATGGGGAAGTCCTGCTTGTAGGCCGTCTCGGGGTCGTAGCCGTGCGACACGTAGATGATGTTCTGCTCCGTGTCCTTCTTCACGACAAACCACGGGCCGCCACCCAGTCCCATGCCCTTGCGCTGGCCGATGGTGTGAAACCAGTGGCCTTTGTGCTGCCCTATCTTCTTGCCTGTCTCCAGCTCAACAACGTCGCCAGGCAGTTCGCCCAGATAGCGACGGATGTAGTCGTTATAGTTGATTTTCCCTAAGAAACAGATGCCCTGCGAGTCGCGTCGGTGGGCGGGTGCCAGGTGTTCGCGCTCGGCAATCTCGCGCACCTCCTCCTTCATCATGTGGCCAATGGGAAACAGCGCCTTCTCCAACTGCCAGTCGTAAATCTGCGCCAGGAAGTCCGTCTGGTCCTTCACTGGGTCCGGACTGGTGCAAAGCCATTTCAGCTTTTGGCTTTTGGCTTTTGGCTTTTGGCTAACAGCTAACTGCCAATCGCTAATAGCTTCCTCCTCAGTCGTCGCATAGTGTCCTGTGGCGATGAGGTCGTAGTCGTGGCCGCGCTTCTCGTGGAATGCGCCGAACTTAATCAGGCGGTTGCACATCACGTCGGGGTTGGGCGTCAGTCCCGCGCGTACCTTGTCCATCGTGTATTTCGTCACTTGGTCCCAATATTCCTTGTGGCAGTCGATGACTTCCAGCCTGCAGCCGTACTTATGGCTCACAGCGGTGGCCATCTCCAGGTCCTCCTCGCTCGAGCAGTCCCACTCTTCTTCCTCCTCGGGTCCAATCTTAATGTAGAAACAGTCGGGCTGCAACCCCTGGCGCACCAGTTCGTAGAGCACCACGCTCGAGTCCACACCCCCACTCAGCAATACGGCAATCTTCTTGTCTTTCAAATCCATGATGCAAAGATAGTGCAAAATTTCGATTAAGCGAAGGAAATGAGAATATATTTTCATTTCTGAGCGTGAGAAAGTTGATTAAATCGAACGAAAAACCAAATTAATTTGAGTTTTTCTGAGATGCCGCCATTGCAACGCCACACTTTGAATGCGAAGCCACACTCATACCTTCAGGTGTGAGAACCTTTAGGTCAAAGAATCTTCTCCCCGTTTTTAGCAACACGGCTTTTCTCTGGCAGAGAAACGGCCTCTCGCTATTAGAGAAACGGTGACGTGTGGCGTTGCGAACGGGTATATGCCTACACGTTGCCACCCGCTTTTTGTTCAGATAGTTCCTTTCAGGGTACAAACCCCGTCCGTGTCGGGTGCGAAAGCCGTTGTGGGAGGGACTGAGAAGCCTTCTCGCAACCGTTTGCGTTAGCCCAAACAACCGTTTGCGCCTACGCAAACGACCGTTCGCGTATACGCAAAAGCTATTCTCGGATTTTTGCAGGGGGCACTGTTGGGGCGGGGTTGTGGCTATGTTTTTTTCTTTTTATTCTTATATATATAAAAACACTAACCCCGAAGTATGCCATAGGAAGGCGAGCCGAATTTCCGCCTCAGGCAGTGATTTCAACAGATGGCGATGATTTGCCTGCCCGATTTCTTGTATAATTCATTTTTATTCCCTACATTTTCCAAATACAAATTGATAAAAATGCTCTTTTTTAATTTATTTTCCGTAATTTCGCAATATGAAAGCAAAAATTGCTGAAGGAAAGCGGTAGAAAGTATTCGTTTAGCAGGAAGAATTATCATCTGTTGGAAATAAAGACTAGCGATAAGACATCAGGGACTGGGACTCTGTCTCAAGGGAAAATCATTGGGGCCCGTCTTCGCGACGCAAGACGGAAGAGAAGGACGTGATGGTGAAGGTGGTGGTTAACCTGATCAACCAGAGGAATTGATTAAATAACAGAAAAAAATTTGGAAATCTCGAATATATTGTCTACCTTTGCAGCAAACTTAAAGGTACACAGGGTGACAGGCACCGTGTGAGCGCATCAAAATGATTATCAACCCTAAAAAACTGAAAAATGGAGAACAAGGAGTTTGCCTTTAAGGGCATGGTAGTGAATGGTTTTGTGATGTTGTTCGTGAACTTTGTCGTGCTGGCATTGACCATCTGGGGCATCGTAGAGAGCGTCATTCTGCTGAACGACAGCGATGGGGCACTGGGTGGCTGGCTGTTGGCCGGATGCTGTGTGCTGCTGGTGGTGAACATCATCATGTGGTGTGGCTTTATGATGCTGGAGCCCAACGAGGCGCGCGCACTGACGTGGTTCGGAAAATATTCCGGCACATTCACGCAGGCGGGATACTACTGGATTAACCCGTTCTATGGTATGAAGAAGGTGTCGCTGCGTGCCCGCAACCTGGACGCTGAACCCATCAAGGTGAACGATAAGACGGGCAACCCGGTGATGATAGGTCTGGTGCTGGTGTGGAAGCTGAAGGATACGTATAAGGCGCTGTTTGAGGTGGATTCGCAGACGATGGCATCCACGGCTCAGGGACAGATTGGTGGTGATGTGCGCTCGATTATGAATGCCCTGGAGCGTTTCGTACGCGTGCAGAGCGATGCTGCCCTGCGTCAGGTGGCCGGACAGTATGCCTACGACGATGAAGATAATAAAACCAATGAGCTGACCCTGCGTGGTGGTGGCGAGGAGATTAACGACCAGCTGGAGCAGAAGCTGAACGAGCGTCTGGCACTGGCTGGCATCGAGGTCGTGGAGGCTCGCATCAACTACCTTGCCTATGCTCCGGAAATCGCTGCCGTGATGCTGCGTCGCCAGCAGGCGTCGGCAATCATTACTGCGCGCGAGAAGATTGTGGAGGGTGCGGTGTCGATGGTGAAGATGGCGCTGGACAAGCTGAAGGACGAACAGGTGGTGAACCTGGACGACGAGAAGAAGGCTGCAATGGTGTCGAACCTGCTCGTGGTTCTGTGTGGTGACGACTCGGCACAGCCAGTCGTAAACACTGGGGATATTAGGTGAGAGATAAGAGTTTAGTGTAAAAAACAATGATGAAGATATTCCAGAGTTCGATATTCAGGGCATTGTGCGCCATCGTGATTGGCGTGTTGCTGGTGAAATTTCCACAGGACGGTGTGACGTGGCTGACAATGGCCATCGGGGCGCTGTTCCTGTTGTCGGGCATCATTGCCCTGATAGCCTATTGGCAGGCCAAGCGGCATGCTGGCGAATATTCCATTACCGACCAGCAGGGTCGCGTGGTCAGGGGCGGACAGCCTACGTTCCCCATCGTGGGGGCAGGCAGTGTGATATTGGGACTGGTGCTGACGTTGTCGCCTAACGCCTTCGTGAACGGACTGATGTATATGCTGGCAGCGGTGCTGATTCTGGGTGGCGTGACGCAGCTGATGGCGCTGGTGGCAGCACGCAGGCTGGGCAGCATTCCCTTCGGATACTGGGTGATGCCGTCGCTGATTCTGCTGGTGGGGCTGTTTATTGTCCTAAAACCTTTCGAGTCTGCGGAAACGTCGCTCCAGGTATTGGGCTGGTGCTCGATGGTGTATGGTGTGATAGAACTGGTGAACGCGCTGAAGATTTACCGTGTGCGTAAAAACGCCGACCGCCTGCGTGATGCCGAGGAGGCCAGACGCAAGGCGGACGGAGAATATGGGGCCGAGGAAATTGAATCACGACTCGGCACTGACGACGGCAAACCGTCAGACGTTGGTGACGATGCCCTCGATGTAAGTTCGGAGGATGTGGATACCGGTCTTGTTGTCGCCCCCGGAGGGGATGATTAGGTCGGCGTACTGCTTGGTGGGCTCGATGAACTGGTCGTGCATGGGCTTGAGCACACGCTCGTAGCGCTCGAGGACCTGGTCGACGGTGCGTCCGCGCTCCACCACGTCGCGACGGATGTTGCGGATGAGTCGCACGTCGGAATCGGTATCGACGAAAATCTTCAAATCCATCATGTCGCGCAGTTTCTTGTAGTGCAGCGTCATGATACCCTCAAGAATGATGACGGGCTTGGGCTCGACGTGTATCGTCTCAGGCAGACGGTTGGAGATGATGTATGAATAGGTAGGCTGCTCGATGGCCTGCCCATTTTTCAGCATATTGATATGCTCCGTCAGCAGCTTCCAGTCGAAGGCATCAGGATGGTCGAAATTGATGGCACGGCGCTCTTCGTCGGTCATGCCCGTCGTGTCGTTATAGTACGAGTCGAGGGGTACGATGGCAGCGCAATGGGGCGGCAGTGCCTGAGCGATTTTCTTGACGACGGTGGTCTTTCCAGATCCGGTTCCGCCAGCGATTCCGATGATAGTCACCTTAATTTACTATTTGACGATTTACTATTTACGATTTATTTGGCGATTTACTATTTGCCGATTGACTATTTCTGCTCCTTGACGAGATAGACGAGGGTGGGGAGGTGGTCGCTATATCCGTCGAGCCAGACACCACCGGCATGTGTGCGCAGCGTGTTGCCCTTGTAGTTGCCCTCCTGTTGGAACAGGTAGTCGCGACGGAAGATCTGTGGCTGGTAGTACTTCAGCGTCGAGAAGTCGCGCTTGCCAGGCATGTTCAGCAATGACTTGGAGAGGATGATCTGGTCGAAGAGGTTCCACGAGCCGCCATAGGTCAGCGTGCCTGTGCCGCTGGCGTGGATGTTCCAGAAGGGGTTGAAGAGTCCGCCGTCCTCGACATCGGCAATCTCGCGACGGGCACCCAGTGCTTCGGACATGGAAGCATCGGCAGGGTCGTCGTTCATATCACCCATGATGATAATCTTCACGTTGGGGTCGTCGCGAAGCAGCGAGTCCTTCACGACGCGGATCTGCTTGCCACCCAGCTCGCGATAGTAAGAGGTGGCACCACGTGAAGGCAGGTGGTTGACGATGATGGTGAGGTGCTCGTCGGCCAGTGTACCGCTGACAACGAGGAAACCACGCGTGGCACGGTTCTTCTCGATGTCTTCCTGGCGCTCATATATATAAGGTACTAGCTTGACGTCGCGAACGGTGAACAGGGCGGGGTTGTAGACCAGTCCGCAGTCGACGCCGCGCTGGTCGGGACCTTCAATATGTACGAACTGGAAGTTACGACGCTTCAGGGGCTCCTGCTCGCAAAGGTCGGTGAGACACTTCGCATTCTCGACTTCGGAGACACCGATGGCAGCACAGCCCACGAGGGGCAGTTTGTCGGTTCCCATGTCGGCCAGCACGCGCGCCATGTTGCGCAACTTATGGGTATACTTCATGCCCGTCCACTTGTTGCGGCCATCGGGCAGGTACTCGTAGTCGTTGTGACCTACATCGTGACAGGTGTCAAAAAGGTTTTCAAGGTTATAAAAACCAATGGCATAAACTGAGAATTTTCTCTCCTGAGCCTGGGCATTCATCGTTCCCACCAGGAACATGATTGCAATAATTGATAACAGTTTTTTCATAATAGTTTCAGATTTTTGTGGCGAAGATAGTGATATTTTTTCGAAAAATCAAATTTTTCACAAAAAAAATACAAAAGATGTATGTTTTTTACATTTTATTTATTATCTTTGCAGCAATATTACAAATAACTAACTAAAAACTGACTTATGCAGAAAAAGGTGAAATTAACAGTGATGGCACTATTCATCGTAGCAACGGCGCTGGCTCAGACTGAACAACCCAAGCAGACTGAGGCCCAGGAAGACGTTGTCAGCGAGGAGGCCTTCACCTTTACGGAAGCTCAGTTGGGTGACGACGATGACATGTCGCAGAACGTGTCCATCATCTCGTCGAATCAGAACATCTACGCTTCAACGGTAGGTTTTCTCTTCAGTCCCGCACGTTTCCGTTACCGTGCTTTTAACCAAAAGTACAACGAGATTTACATCAATGGTGTTTCCATGAACGACATGGAGAGCGGACAGTTCCGTTATTCGCTGGTAGGTGGTTTGAACCGCATCACCAACCGAAGCAAGGAGAATGCACTGCCCTTCGAGTTTACCAACTTTGCTATGCCGGGCATGGGTGGTTCAAACAATTTCGACTTCCGACCCAGCAAGATGGCCACAGGACAGTATGCGGCTGTTTCTGGCGCTAACCGTAATTATACGGTACGTGCGCAGTACGCATACAATACCGGTCTGCGTCCTGACGGATGGGCACTCTCGGCCACAGTGACTTATCGCTGGGCCAACATGGAAACGTCGTATGTGCCGGGCACGTTCTACAATTCGCTCTCGTACTACCTTGGTGCCGAGAAGAAGCTGAACGACAGGCACTCCCTTTCGCTCGTCACATGGGGTAACCCCACGGAGCGCGCCGCTCAGGGTCCCTCGACGGACGAAATGTTCTGGATTGCCAATACCTACTTCTACAATCCCAACTGGGGTTACCAGAACGGCAAGAAGCGCAGTGCCCGCGTGGTTACCGATTTTGCTCCCACAGCCTTGCTGACCTGGGACTGGAAGATCGGACAGGACACGAAGCTGACCACCGCATTGTCGGGTCGCTATTCTTATTACAAGACGACGCGCCTGAACTACAACAACAGCGAGAACCCCAAGCCCGACTACTGGAAGAACCTGCCGTCGAGCTACTACGATGTGTGGTATGAGGACGATGTCGCCGGACGCACCGCAGCAGGCTACAATGACTTCTATCGCGCCTGGTCGTACCTGTCGGGTAGTGAGGAAGCTCGCCAGATTCAGTGGGACCGCCTGTACTATGCCAACCAGCAGGGCAATGCCAACGGAAGCGATGCCATGTACTTCATGACAGCCAGGTATAACAACAACATCAACCTGTCGCTGGCATCGACGCTGAACACCAAGCTGGGCAAGAACACCGCGCTGAACGTGGGTCTGCAACTGGCAGCCAACATCAGTCAGAACTATCAGAAGATTGACGATTTGTTGGGAGCCTCCCATGTGAGCAACATCAATACCTATGCACTGGGTAACTACCCCATGGGTGACCCGCACGTGTACTACGACATGCGCAATCCGACAGCAGAGCTTAAGGAGGGCGATAAGTATAGCATGGATTATGACCTGCACACACGCAAAGCCCAGTTGTGGAGCTCGCTGAAGTTCGGCAAGGGCAACTACCAGGGCTTCTTGGCAGGACGCGTCGGTGGTGTGATGATGTATCGCGACGGTAAGATGGAGAACGGTATCGCAGTGGCTCAGGGCAACGGCGTTACCTCGTACGGCAAGAGCGAGACGGGTAAATTCCTGGATGGCGGTGCCAAGCTGGGCATCACGTCGCACACGCTGAGCAAGTATGGCATTACCTGGAACTTTGGCATTGGCTATGAGTTCCGCGCTCCGACTCCCAAGACCGCTTTCGTATCGCCCGAGGTGAACAACGACTTCGTGAGAGACCTGAGAAACGAACGCGTATTCTCGAGCGAGGCTGGCTTGCAGTACGAGACAACTTGGATGAAGGCCAACATCGGCGGTTACTTCAGTCGCATCAACAATGCTACCGAGTGGCAGCAGTTCTTCGACGACGATGCCTGCTCGTTCACCTACGTGTCAATGACAGACATCCAGAAAGAATACTACGGACTGGAATGGGGTGTGAAATTCAAGATTACTCCTTCTATCAGCATCAAGACGCTGGGTACCGTCAGCGACGCCTTGAACATGAACAACGCCAAGGCCATCTATATGAAGTCGACGGAAGGAACATATCATAATGATATAGTATATAATAAGGACATGCGCGAAGCTGGTACACCGCTGACGGCACTCAACCTGACACTGAGCTATAACGCCAAGGGATGGTTCATCGACGTCATGGGTAACTACTACGACCGCATCTATCTCTCGTACTCGCCCTCGTACCGTTACGGTTCGACACTGCTGAACCGCCAGAAGTCGTACGAGAACAGCGGCATCGAGGCTGAGAAGGTCTTCGAGACCACTGCCACTGGCGAAAAGGTGCTGCTCGATCAGGCTGTAGCACAGGCTAAGGGCAGGGGCGGATTTATGCTCGACCTGTCGATCGGTAAGAGCATCCGTATGAAGAAGGGACAGCTCTCAGTGAACTTCTCGGTGACCAACGTGCTGAACAATAGAAGAATAGTGACTGGCGGTTTCGAACAGAGCCGAAGCAACTATTCGGTCAACTCTACCACTGGCGACGTAGGCAGCACACGTGTCTACAAGTTCAACCGCAACCCGTATAAGTTCTACTCGTACGGAATCAATGGTATGCTGAACATCGGTTATAGATTCTAAATAATGCAGACGATTATGAAAACCAAGAAATATATTCTCTTTGCACTGGCAGTTCTCGGACTGGCCACATCGTGCCAAGACAAGGATTGGGATACGCCTCCATCGGAGAAGGGTATGGAGGCCTATGGCAATAAGTATTTGCAGGAAACCAATGTGAAGACCATTGCCGAGGTAATAGCCCTATATAGTAATGAGATTAACAACAACTCGCTGAAGGAAGTGAAGCAGCCCATGCAGATCAAGGGTATCGTTACGGGTAACGACGAGGGTGGAAATATCTATAGCGCCCTCTATCTCCAGGACAATACGGGAGCCATCGTGCTCAGCATCTCGCAGAGCGGACTCTACGGCGCCTTCCCCGTGGGACAGACGGTGCTCGTGGAACTTCAGGGACTCTATGTTGGAGGATACGGCAAGCAGCCACAGATTGGTACGACCTATACCAATCCGAACAAGGAGGGTGCTACGCCCCAGGTGGGTCGTATGAGCCGTTACATCTGGAAAGACCACTACAAACTGTTGTCGCCCATTCCTGGCCTGATGGTGACGCCCATCGAGGCGAAGTGGAACTTCAACCTGCTTGACATTTCCAAGGATGCCGGTAAGCTGGTAACCCTGAAGGGTGTCACGCTGGCAGAGGCTGACGGCAAGGCTGTGTTTGCACCCAGCGATGGTAGCGTATCGCTTTACGGCGGTTGTGCCCACCGCGTCATCAGTGGACTGAGCAACGTCGTAGTGCGCACTAGTACTTATGCAGACTTCGCACAGCGTCTTCTGCCTACCACACGTGTCGACATCACTGGTGTGGCTGCCCGCTACAACGACACGTGGCAGATTATGATGCGTACGGAAAAGGACATCGTCGAGTCGACGACGGAGCCCGCTCCCGTGGCAACGCCCGAAGGATCTGGCACACTGGCTGATCCATACAACGTAGCCGCTGTGACACAACTTACCAAGTCGCTGCCTGCAGATGGTACTAAGAACAATATCTACACCAAGGGATATATCGTCAGCGTGAGTGATATCGATACCAGCGGATCGTATGGCAATGCCACTTATCTGATTTCCGACCGCAAGGACGGAGCAACGGGTTCGTTCCAGGTGTATCGTGGCTTTGGACTGAACGGTGAGAAGTTCAACAAGGATGGTGCCACCATTATCAAGGCTGGTGACGAGGTTGTCATCAAGGGTAATGTGGTCAACTACAAGGGTAATACCCCGCAGTATGCTCAGGGAAGTACGATAGTGTCCATTAAGTAAAACAGAAGAAATAACTAAAACATAAAAGATATGAAAAGAATAGCTTATTATCTGACTGTGCTGGCCTTAGCGGTCTTCACATTCACCAGCTGCGAGGATGTCCCCTCTCCGTTCGGACAAATCGTGGCTCCTAAAACAGATGACGTCGTAGTCGTCGAACCTTCGGGAACCGGTACACAGGCAGACCCGTTCAACGTAGCAGGTGTCATCGAATATCTCGGTGGACTGGGCGCTGACGTTCCATCTCCCAACGAAGTCTATATCGTGGGTTATATCACCTCGATTACTGAGACCTTTGGTACTCAGTATGGTAATGCAACCTTCGAGATTTCGGATTCACAAGAGGGTGGAAACAAGTTCCTCTGCTATCGTGTGCTCTATCTGGGCAACCAGAAGTACAGCGATCCGTCAGCCACGAACATCAAGGAGGGCGACAAGGTGGTTATCTGCGGTAAGGTGGTTAACTACAAGGGTAACACGCCTGAGACACAAGCCAATGGCGCTTATGTGTACTCCATCAACGGCACTGGTGGCGGTGGCGGCGGTGGTACCACCACAACGACTTTAGGTACGAAGGATGCTCCTATCACCGTTACCAAGGCATTGGAGTATATCGCTGCTCTGGAAGACAACGGTACCACGAAGGAAGATGCTTATGTTACTGGTAAGATTACCAAGATTAAGACTTCTGATGCCAATATTGCTCAGTATAAGAACATCGATTATGTCATCTCTGATGGTAAGGGTGAACTGACCGTGTTCCGCGGCAAGAATCTGGATAATACCGACTTCACAGCTGCTGGACAGATTAACGTAGGCGACGAGGTGGTTGTCTTCGGTAAACTGACTAAGTATGTGAAGGACGGCAATGTTACTCCTGAGGTTGCTCAGGGCAACTATATCGTCAAGCTGACGAAAGGTGGCGGCGGTGGTACTGGCGAGGCTAAGGGTACTGGTACTCTTGCTGATCCGTACAATGCAGCAGGAGCAAACGCGTATATTTCCTCGTTGGCTGCTGACACAGAGTCTCCTAATGAAATTTATATCAAAGGTAAGTTGGTGAAGTATGCCAACAACGGCGAATTCAACACGCAATATGGAAATGCTTCTTTCTATCTCTCTGACGATGGCACTGAGAGTGGTGAGCAGTTCTATGTATTCCGCACATTCTATCTGGGCAACGTTAAGTATGAAAGTGGTGAAACGCCAAAGGCAAAAGATGAGATTATCATTTGTGGTAAGGTGGTCAATTACAAGGGCAACACCCCTGAAACCGCTGCGAACAAGAGCTATATTTACTCTCTGAATGGAAAGACCTCTGCTGGCGGTGGCGGCGGAGGCGAATCAGGCGCAGCTAAAGGTACTGGTACAGAGGCCGATCCGTTTAACGTGGCAGCTGCTATTGCCAAGTGTCAGGAAGTTGGTACTACTGCCTCCACTGAAAAATACTACATCAAGGGTATTGCTGACGCAGATTACACAGTCACCAGCTATAAGAATGTGGAGGTAGACATTGTTGATGCAGCAGGTTCTTCTGATAAGTTTAAGGTGTTCCGTGTAAAAGATAAGGATGGCAAGGGTATCAAGGAAGGTTACAAGATTGCTAAGGGTGCGACAATTATTGTCTATGGCCCTGTTGTCAATTACAAAGGTAATACTCCAGAGACGGCCACAGGTGCTTATCTCGTCAGCGTTAACGGCCAGGCTCCTGAGCTTGATGGCGAAGGTGGCGGCGGTGGCGGTACCTCTGGTGGTGGATCATCAGCTTCATCGCTGACCAATGGTGATTTTGAAACATGGGCTAATGGACTGCCTACTGGCTGGAAGTCTGCATCAACAGCAAGTTCTGCTACGCTGGCTCAGAGCACCGATGCTCATGGAGGTAGTTATTCATGCTTGGTGAAAGGTGACGAAGGCCAGAATAAGCGTCTGGCCAGCCAGGAGATAACCTTGGCTGCAGGCACCTATGTCTTCTCGGTTTGGATTAAGGCTACGACCTCTGATGTTGCACAGGCACGTCCGGGTTATGTTCCCATCGGAGCTGATGGAAAGGCTGGCAGCTATGCTTATGGCGACTATGCTAACCTCAGCACCAGTTGGCAGCAGTTCAGCTACGAGTTCACCCTCGATGCAGAAAAGACTGTATGCTTGGTAGTGATGAATCCGAAGAAGTCAAACTACTCATCTGGTAAAGACATCCTCGTTGACGATGCAACATTGACCAAGAAATAATAATCTTGCACCTTTATACTTAAGCGGCATCTGATAACCATCAGGTGCCGCTTGTCGTTTACTTCTGCTAAAAAAAACAATGAAATGGTTGTTGATATCAACTATTTTTTGTACCTTTGCAACTACAAAAACAACTAAACAACAAAAAGACAATGAAGAAAACTGCTTGTGGGAGCATCCCCTATAAACATTGATCCCGCAAAACCCGTCGCTGCCGGTCAGGATCCCTTTTGCATACACAAAATGCATATGATCAGCCCTTCTTATCCTAATTTTTTAGACAACACAGCGGAACAACATAAACACCGTTCTCCATCCTATAAGCCACCTTATTTTTCGTAACGACCATAAGGAACGCCGGTTTACCGGTCCTTTCACAGTCAATATCGTTGGAGATCTTTATCAGATTATCGGCCGCTTTTCGGATATCGTCTTCTCCGCCGAGCTTTACTTCAATAAGCGCCCATGATCCGTCCGCAAATTGAAGCACTGCATCTGCCTCACGTTTTTTTGAATCACGATACTTATAGACTCGCGCTCCTATCGCATCAGCATATACTCTGAGATCATGTACTACCAACGATTCAAACAGCAATACGAATGTCGTTATATCTTTAAATATCCCTTCCGGAGTAATGCCCAGCGCTGCAGCGCCAATCGATGGATCCGTAAAATGCCTTGTCTCCTTCGTTCGGATGGCTGTCTGGCTTCTGAGGTTCGGATTCCACGCAGGAAGTTCCTCAATGACATACAGATTTCTGAGGGCATTCAGGTATTTTGCAAATACATCCTTATCAAAAGTATCATCGCTTCCCGTACAATCCTCCAAAAGCGTTGTATCAGCCGCAGCTATGGAAACATTTCTAGCGTATGAACGCATAAGTTTCCTCGCTTTCTGTTCATCTTTCTTCAGCGGGATGTCTTTCAATGAGAAGATATCATCCGTAACGACAACTTCATAGTAATCCCTTGCCTGTGCCAGAGATACATCCCTGTCCTTGCCTATAGCGATCGGCCATCCCCCTCTGCAGATATAATA
>JAEEVW010000047.1 GCA_016291085.1 Prevotella sp. | reverse complement strand
ACCATCATGGAAAGAAGAACGGTCAATGAGGTAAAACAATGGAAGACTGAGCACCTCAAGACTAATCCTATGAGTAAAAGGAGAAATTTACTTGTTGCATAACGGGTACATCAAATTGGACACCCTACTTCGGAAGAGATAAAACAATTCTTAATGGAGAGATTGCATGTCGTCAAAACTCATCGATTGTATCTCTCAGAAGATATAGAGCGGCTTAATGAGGATAATACGTATGGTGAGGCATCGCCTTTTGATGTCGACCATAGTTTAAGAAACTATCGAGACTACTTTGGATCAGATGTCTGTTCTATAAAATATATAAATGAGATAGCGAATGATGCCATTCGCCAATATGGGACGGAACATCAAGAAGAACTAAAAGTACTTGATGAGAAGAGCCGGAATATGAATTTGGAAGCAACTCTGGCAGAAAACAGTTTTGCTTATGTAGATATTGCAGAATACAACTTTGGAAAGATCGTAAGAAACATTCTCGAGAATGCAAAAAAACATGGCTTCGATGACTTTACTGATGAAAATCGTAAGGATTGTGTAATAGAAATTGTACTTAATTGGGATAAAGAAAGACAAATGTATCGCATCGACTTCCGCAATAATGGAAATCCTTTACCAGAAGGACTAACAAAAGCTAGTTTTGGTGAAAACAGAAAATATGCAGGGAAGACAGGCGGTACTGGCATTGGCGGATACGAAGTGGCCGAAAATGTGCGGCATTATAGTGGTGACTATACAATATCTCAAGAAGGCGATTGGACTGTTGTAAGTATTTATTTACCTAAAAGTAAAACATATGACGAAAGACTATAATGTCATCTGGATTGATGACGAGTGGGATAAAATGACAGAGTTTAAAGATGAGTGTGAAGACCTTCACATTCATCTTCAGCCATTTTCATACCAAAAGGCTGCAATGGATGAATTAGACAAGCATCCGAATTCATGGGATGCAGTTCTTTTAGATGGAGAGATAAAAGACAAATCCGAACACGAGGAACCATCAACTAAAGGGCTCCTTAAGGCTCTTATGTATCTTGCTGAAAAGCACAAACAAATTCCTCGTTTTATCTCTACGGGTAAAGACAAAGTTAAAGATAACGAGATGCTTAAGGACGAGCATATATATATTAAAGATATTGATGATGAGAAACTTTTCGATGATATAAGGAATACAATAGATAACATCGAAAGGTTTAAGGTAAAGTTTTTCTATACTGATGCTATAGAACAGCTAAAGTTTATTGATGCATGGTGCTGTGAAAAAATACTTGACATATTGGAGGCAATGCATTCCCCTGAAAAAGAAATAGATCCTTTGCTATATTACAATCCATTAAGACAAACTTTAGAATATATCTTTAGAAAAGCAAATAAGGCCAACATCATTCCACATGAATTTATAGGTAAAGAGAAGGATGATGTTAATTTGAGCCAGTGTGTTCAGTTCTTGTCAGGAGGAAATGCTGATTGGATTGGAATCCGTTTTGGTGGAGCTAAAGAAAGTGTCGTTCCCACTCATATTAGAAATATGATGTTCCAAGTACTCAATCTTGGCAATATTAATTCTCATTCACGCACATTGAATGATGATGAACAAAAGAAATTGGGTATGTATTTCAAAGAAAATGTATGTAATTCTCATTATCTCATCTATAGTCTTGCTCTACAAATATGTGAGATTGCAGTTTTTATGGGTAAATATATAGCTGCAAATAATGATTTTTCAAAAAACATACGACAACACAAAACATTTGGTACAATTGAGAAGGTTGAAGGAAATGAAGCAATCTGTGTTATTAAGAGCAAAAGACCAGGACGTGAATCCTGTATTTGTATTTCAGCAGAATATGCAACCAGCAAGGAACTCGTTGGTAAAAAAGTTGTTGTTATAGAAGAAAGAAGAAACAATGATATTGCAACAAAAGAGGCCTACCCGTATTTTGCTGCAAGAGTCCAATCGTTAGAGAAGGAAAACGGTTCCAAGTAGAACGGAACCATTCACAAGGTTGTTTTTCTTGCAAGATTGTGAAAAACATCCTAATTTTGCAGCGTCAATCTCTGAAACCGCCCCAGAGTTGACACTGCAAAATGTTTGTGGTGGAAACTAAAACTAGACAACTACTATGACGAATACAGCACTCCAAACCATCGCAACCAAGGCTCTGCCAGCACTCTCTGGAGAGCAATTGACCTACAATGCTGCTAAAAACGTATTTCTGTCGCAGGGGTATACCAGCGCAGCAGGGAATATGTACTACAAAGCAATTCGTCTCTCGAACAGGCTGATGGTATACTACGACCTGGGACAGGGGTACGCCTATACCTTCTTGAATGGCATCAAGCTGTTTTGCTTCGACGGACAAAAGGCAAACCTCATTGCGCAGAAATACTGGGGTGGCTGTGACTACCGCATCTTCAACGAGCAGTTCGCCAAGGAGCAAAGCATCCTGATGCTGAAGGGGTTCTTAGAAGGACAACTGAAGTTGCAGGGAGCTCACGTCAGCGACCAGGAACTGGCCAGCTTCGCACGAGGCATGGTAGAAGAGACACAACGCAAGCAGTTAGCCTAAGGGCGACTGCCTGCGACAAGGATAACAAGAAGTTCAACCACAAAAACCGACAAGACTATGGCTACACTGACCAAAGCAATCAACAAGAGTCTGTTTGACAGCATCCTGCCAACATACGGCAGCCCTCGCGTACATATCCCTACATGGGACAACAGTCAGAAGATGTTCATCTGTGACGAGTACGAGAGCAGTAACGGACACCGCTACTACCTTGGCATACGATTCTGCGACCGTATCGTCATCGTCGAGAAGGTGGGCTTGTACCACAGCTGGACCTACATCGACAGCATCGAGCTGTATGCCTTCAACGAGCAGAAGATGGAACTGATCCAGAAGCGCGACTACGACAAGGTGTTTCGCAACGAGGCATTCATCCGTCAGGAGTCAGAACTGATGGTGAAAGAGTTCTTGACTGGCGTCATAAAGACCCAGCGCATCTGCACACCGGTAGAGCAGATTGCAGAGCAGGCGCAGACACTAATCTCAGGATGCTACAAGAGCTTCCTCGACCCCGACTTCAACACACGTTTAACCCAGATACTCCCAAAACTTGAACAGCGATAAGACTATGGAGAACATGATCGACACACAGAACAAGCAGCAGGTGATGGCTTTCGAGCTGATTGCCAACACCAACAGTAGTTTCTTCCTTACAGGTAGGGCAGGAACAGGTAAGACAACCTTTTTGCGCAACGTGCAGAAGATGGTGGACAAGCAGTTCATCACACTGGCACCTACGGGTGTGGCAGCCATCTTAGCGGGTGGCGATACCATCCACTCGTTCTTCGGACTGCCTATGGATGTCTGCACGCCAGGCACGATGGGTAAGATGAGTGAGGCACGCATCCTGACGCTGATCCATACGGACACCATTATCATCGATGAGGTGTCGATGGTTCGTTGCGACATCATAGATGCCATTGACTATACGATGCGTAAGACATTGCGTTCGTCGTTGCCCTTTGGTGGCAAGCAGGTCATCTTCGTGGGTGACATGTTCCAGTTGCCACCGGTACTGAAGCGTGGCGCAGAAGGCGAACTGATGAACGACCTCTACCATACGGACGACTGCTTCTTCTACAAGGCGGACGTCATCAAGCGTATGCGACTGGTGAAGATTGAGTTCCAGAAGGTGTACCGTCAGGAGGATCAGGATTTCCTGCGCATCCTGGAGAACGTGCGTCTGAACAAGACGACACCAGAGAACCTGATGCACCTGAACGAGCGTGTCTGTCCACCGGCAAAGGAGGACGGGATGGTGATTACACTATCGGCACGTAATTGTACGGTAGATGGTATCAATCAGCAGCGACTCGCTGAGATTGAGGCTGAGGAGTACACGTACGAAGGAACAGTGACAGGAAAGTTCGAGGAGAAACGTTTCCCTGTGGACTTGACCTTAAAACTGAAGGTTGGTGCACAGGTGATGTTCACCCGTAACGACCAGCAAAAGCGTTGGGTGAATGGCACTATTGGTACCGTCACCAAGTTGAGCAAGGACGAGATACAGGTGACTACGGACGGAGGATCCACATACGTGGTACCTAACTGTTCGTGGGAGTCGTACAGCTACGAGTATGACAAGGAGACACGGAAAATGAAGAAGGAACTGATGGGTACCTTCACTCAGTATCCGCTTCGACTGGCTTGGGCTATCACCGTCCACAAGAGCCAGGGTATGACATTCGACAAGTTATACCTTGACCTGAGCAGGGGTATGTTTGCAGCAGGTCAACTCTACGTGGCACTGAGCCGTGTGCGTTCGCTTGACGGTCTGTTCCTGTCGCGTCCTATCATACCGCAGTATGCACATACAAGTCGCGAGATATTGGCATACGCCAGTGGCTACAACGACGAGCAGGTGATCAACAGCGAGATAGAGAGCGGCAAGGCTGTTTATCAGCTACTGCATCATCACGACTACGATGAAGCTGCCAAACAGTATCTGCTGTTGGTGCAGAAGAAGGCACAAGCTGGTGACATCAAGGAAGCTATACAGCAGGCCAAGCGATTCTTGGATACAGTCATCTGCGATGATGAGCTGTTCGGATGCATTGATGAGGTTCCTGCATCGCTGAAGGAGGCTGACCATTGGGCACCGAAGTTCTTGGTTGCACTGCTGAGCCTCTATGCAGGCGACTACGAGCAAGCGTTGGAGTGTGCGGATAGCGTACTGGCACAGCATCAGTGCCAAGAGGCGCTGTACGTGAAGTCGCGCTGTCTGGTCAAGATGGAGCAATACCAGGAGGCAGATGCCGTGAACGTGCTGATGGGCGACGTGTTCGACATGTCAACACCAGATGCCAAGGTGCTCTATTCGATAGCAATGCTCAACGAGCTGCATATCGGAGACCCTGGTCTGAACCTGATGCAGGAACTGACCAAGGCACGGCCCAAGTACAACAAAGGCATCCTGTCGCTTCGCAACCTGATGAAGCGGAAAGGGCTGGTGCTGGTGAAAACATCTGACGACCCTCGAGAGCTGGTGGACGACTTCAACTCGGACATGCCAGAGGATGACTTCTTACAGAAGTTGGTGACGGCACGTGAGAAAGCGCCAAAGGCAGTAGAATACCTGCTTCGACTCATCAGGAAGCAGGTGTTCGAAGCCTAGTTCACAACCCCAGGAAACAAAAACGACCAGAATAACAACCCAAAACTAAGCTACTATGAAAAACACAAACCGACACATCGAAACACAGGACCTCTACAACGATCTGATAGAGGAAGTCAAGCACAAGGTTCACAAACTGAAGGAGTATGGACTAAGTGAGAAGGATATTGCTTCTCTCTTACGTTCAGAACAACCTTTGCTTAAACTGACTGTCAACAAAAAGCACAGGGTATTCATAGGTGAAAACCGTGTTGAAGTTCGTATGGAGCCCTTGGTAAAGGCTGTGTATCTGCTTTTCTTAAAGCATCCGGAGGGAATCATTTTTAAGGATCTGCCTGATTATCGGCAAGAACTAACAAAGCTATATTCAGAAGTCAGGCCTTGGGGACTATCGGATAGGGCTTTGCAGAGCATCGAGGACGTGACAAATCCTTTTCTGAATTCCATCAACGAGAAATGCGCTCGAATTAAGAAGGCCTTTCTTAGCGTGATGGAAGCCGATATGGCAGAGCATTACTTTATAAAGGGTACACGAGGAGAACCAAAGGGAATCGATTTACCTCGAAATCTCGTTATATGGGAGTAGAACACAAAGTCGCAAGGCTTGTGAATGGCCGTTCGCAAGCCTTGTGATTCAAAATAGTGACTTAGGCTGATTAATAATACCTATATTTGCACAATATTAATATTATATAGTGATTATGGAACAGAAAAACAAGGTGGCGTTTACGCCAGTTATGGAGAAAATGAAACTTATCTGCGCATTTGTGATATGTGCCATGATATGCGCCTGTGGCGGGAACAAAACGAAAGCGACTGAGGAGCAGAAGGTGTATAATCTTATCATCATTGATGAGAGTGGGTCGATGAGTAGAATTGAGGAAGAGGCCGTCAGCGGATTGAACGAGACGTTTCAGACCATTGCTGCTGCTCAGGAGGAGCATAAGCAACAAAAGCATTATGTGAGCCTGGTTACATTCAATGGTGTAAGAATTCGCAATGTGTTTGACAGGAAACCTGTAGGGAAAGACAGCTTAAAGTGGGATGACTATCACCCTCATACAAGCACTCCTTTGTTTGACGCGATGGGATATGCTATAGACACTTTGAGGAAACATGTAACGCCAAAGGATATTGTGTTGGTGACTATTATTACTGACGGGAGGGAGAATGCGTCGGAAAAGTATAGCGGCAAACAAATTAAGGAAATGGTTTCAAAGTTAAGGAAACGGGGATGGGTGTTTGCCTATATCGGCACGAATCAGGATGTGGATGCCGTCGCTGAAGAAATTGGAATACGGAGCAGAATGGGGTATGAACATTCGAAGAAAGGTGTTCGGGATATGTGGCAAACAGACAAAGAGAGCAGGAAGAGGTTCTATTATCGTTCGGCTTGCTATGGCCGTTCGTCTGTGGATGAGAATTATGAATACTTTGATGAAAGATGAGTTATGACGGATTACGAGTACATTATCAAGCAGGTGAAGAAGTTCCATTTTTCTGGATGGGACGATGAAGAGTTGAGGAAGTGTGTGGATATGTTGCCTGGACTTTCGAGAGAGCAACAGGTGGCGCTGTTTCGCAGCAAGTGGGTAGAGCACGAGAAGACGCTGAAGGACGCCATCTTTAATCTGCTGTTCAAGGAGCGGATTGAGGAAAGGGACAGGAAAATCAAGGCGATGAGCGTGGATGAGCTGATTGAGAATCTGCACGATGAGAATGGTTACGGGAAGTTCATTGTGCTGGAAATGAAAGATCGCTATGACTCGTTGGACGATGCGGACAAGGTGAAGATCCTGGACACGTTGTCGGAAACGACGAAAGCCAACCAAAACTGGGCTGAGGGGAAAAGAAAAAAGTTGAATAAGGAGAATAAATAAGGTATGCCTGAACAAAGGAGAACAAATCATGGTAATGGCAAGTATAGGGACATGCCGTTAGAACTTGCCCATGTGCAGCCTCAAGCTATAGAGATGGAGAAGGCTGTGCTGGGGGCGCTGATGATTGACAGGGATGCCTATATGGAAGTGAGTAACCTGTTGCGCATAGAGAGCTTTTATGAGCCCAGGAATCAGATGGTGTATGAGGCTATCGTGAAGCTCAACGCGGAAGAGAGTCCTGTAGACGTGCTGACTGTGACTGATAAGCTGGGGAAGATGGGCAAGCTGGATGATGTTGGGGGCCCGGGATATATTGCTGAGCTCAGTTCAAGAGTCGCCACATCAGCCAATATCGTGTATCACGCCAATGTTGTGGCGGAGAAATATTTGGCCAGACAGATGATTCGCTATGTGGGTACAATCGGGAATAAGGCTTTTGACGAAACCTATGACATTAAGGATGTGGTACAAGAGGCTGAGAGCATTCTCTTTGAACTGTCGCAGAAGAACATGAAGAAAGACTATTCTGTGTTATCTCCCATTGTCGACAAAGCAATGGATCTAGTTAAGATTGCCCATTCTAACAAAGGAGGTATTACAGGTATTTCTACTGGCTTTATTCAACTCGACGACATGACTTGCGGATGGCAGAACTCTGACCTGGTGATTATTGCAGGCAGACCTGCTATGGGGAAGACGGCTTTTGCCTTGTCGTTGGCAAAGAACATTGCTGTAGACCAGAATATCCCTATGGCATTCTTCTCGTTGGAGATGTCGGATGTACAGTTGGCAAACCGACTGATGGCCAATGCGTGTAAGGTGGATAGTAAGAAGCTGTTGAGTGGCCAACTAGACAGGTCTGATTGGTTAAGGCTGGATAAAAACATCGAGAAACTAAAGGAGGCACCTTTATATATTGACGAGACGGAAGGGCTTTCTGTCATGGAACTGAGGACGAAGGCTCGTCGGCTGGTGAAGGAGCATGGTGTAAAACTGATCATGATAGACTATCTGCAGTTAATGACGGCAAGCGGTATGAACTATAATAGCCGTCAAGAGGAGGTTTCACTAATATCCCGTTCACTGAAGGGCATGGCTAAGGAACTGAACATACCCGTTCTTGCCCTGAGTCAGTTGAATCGTGGTGTGGAAGCACGTACAGGAGCTGAAGGGAAACGCCCTCAATTGTCTGACCTTAGAGAGTCTGGGGCCATTGAGCAGGATGCTGATATGGTGATCTTCCTGCATCGTCCTGAGTATTATGGAATCATGATGAGTAGTGATGGCTTGATTGACTATCATGAGAAAGCGGAGGTCATTATTTCGAAACATCGTAAGGGCGCTACGGGAATTGTCATGATGAAATTTATTGGTGAGTTTACGCGATTTGAGAATGATGACGACCCGACAATGGCTAACCGACCTCCAACGGAAGGTGGTGAAATTATCGGGTCTAAGGTCAATGGAGATATGATTTTCTCCCCAGAAGAATATGATCCATTTAAACTGGCAGCAATAAATGGCTATCGAGGAAGTGATTGACAGGGCTGTACGATTGAATCAGGAGATAGAGATTGAGTATTGTACGCGAAACGGAAAGGTGTTTACGTGTCGTATCTCCGACATTAGGTACTCCAACTATTATGGTGGCATGTATATTCAGGCGTATCGTCTGGATATGGGCGAAGAACGAACGTTCAAAATCAATAGAATCATGAGCGTGAACGGACATTCCTTCTCACGGATTCATTGGAATCAAATTGGTGATGATTTTAAAAGAATATATTGAATTATGAAAAAGAATCCTATGCTTGATGGTCATGCTCACCAGGGCATATACAATGGCATCAAAAAGCGAATGAATAATAATGATGTTAAAGTTTTCAAACTATGATTCAGCCTAAAATATTGTTTACCCATAATTATCACCTTTGCAAAGGAGATGTCTTGTATGAGTGTTTTAAGGATATTACTATTAAAACCCAATTAATATCTGACCCAGTGGAATCCAAAATAAATGATCAAGAAGGGGAATGGAAGGCGTGGGACTGGGATGCGAAGATCTTATATGCATTGAGATACAAATCGGATGGTTTTGAGTGGACTACTGAAACTATTAGTTCATATCCACTTCGCCAACATTATCGGATATCAGACTATCCATGTCAAGGCGGGCCTAAACTCTTTTTGGAAGATATCTACCAATATAAAGTCGGTAAAGACATCAAAGAAGTACATTATATTTGCACACCATTGGGATAAAACAGACTATTATAGACTATGGAAAAAGTATAAATGTTAGGAGCAGAGCGAGCAAGGGAAAGGGACTTGTTCTATAAACGGACTCGAATGTGTAAAAACTGAATGAGGAAGAATGGATAAGAGGATTGTATTGATAATTATAGCAGGATTAATTGCCGCTAATCTGTCTTGCACCAACAAGGCAGGAGGACAAGAAAAGCAACATGTCGATGAAAAGAGCGATTGTTACTTCTCTGTCTACAAGAAGCCTATAGGGAATAGGCAGTACCGCGATTTCTTTATTACTAGCGGAGAGGACGGCTATCGATTCATGGTATATGATTCTTCCAAGGACCGGTACTATGACATCGACTTTAATGCTGATGATTACCTGAATGACGGAGTTCCTAGAATGTCTGGATTTGCAAGCCCAGACGGAAGGTATGTATATGTAGTTGGCAACATCTTGGCTAATAGTACAGGATGGGTGAGTAATTATATTATCTATCAGGTAGATACAAAGACGCTTAAAGCCAAATTGGTGAATGCTGTGGCCGCGATAAAGTTGGAGAAAAATGGATTTACTGTGGCTTCTATGACCAGATGTACTACGCCCAATGCGAGTTGCTCGGCAGAAATGGATTTCGCTTTTGAGGATATTACATACGGCTTTGACGGCAAGGTTAAAAAGAAGAGCAAGGAATATGGCAGTAGCGGAATAAAGAAGAGATATGGCAATAGCCTTTATAGCTCCCTCGAGGGTACACTTGCGACCCCCTCGAGGTAACACGTGCAGACTCCCGAGGTAACACGTGCAGACTCCGGAGTCTGCAAAACGGGGTAAAAACATGGATAATTCGCGGCTGGCTGTTGGCGGGAAAAAGCAACGAGGACTGGAGAGCCATGCTCGATGAGGTGCTTGCATGCAAAGTGGAATGAGGAATGTGGAATGAGGAAGTTATTTTCTCCGCAAGCCTTGCGGAGATTTTTTTATTTCAAGGAAAATGTGTAATTTTGCAATCGAAATTACAAAGAATATGATGGCAGATGGAATGATTGATTTTGTGGCTCCCATTGAGGATAAGATGCAAGGCATCATCAAGGTGATTGGTGTGGGAGGCGGAGGTTGTAACGCTGTGCGTAACATGTGGAACGATCAGATTAGTGGCGTGACGTATGCGGTGTGTAATACGGATAGTCAGTCGCTGTCGCGATCGCCTGTACCCGTCAAAATCATGCTGGGAGAGTCGGGCCTTGGTGCTGGCGCCAACCCAGAATTGGGGCGCAGCGAGGCTGAAGCGAATGTAGCAGATATTGAAAAACTGTTGAGCGACGGTACGAAGATGGTATTCGTAACGGCGGGTATGGGCGGTGGTACGGGTACGGGTGCCGCACCCGTGATAGCCGGCGTGGCCAAGAAGATGGGACTGCTGACAGTAGGCGTGGTGACGATACCGTTCTATTTTGAGAAGAAAAAGAAGATTATTAAGGCACTGAAAGGCGTCGATGAGCTGCGTAAGAATGTGGACGCTCTGCTGATTGTGAACAACGAGCGGTTGTGTGATGTATATGCTGATTCGGATTTGTCGGTAAAGGAGGCTTTCCAACGGGCTGACAACATTCTGATGGATGCGGTGAGGGGTATTTCGGAACTGATTACCATGCCCAGTGACGGGGGTATTAAGAGCGACTTCCGCGATGTGGAAACAACGATGAAGAACGGTGGCGGCGCCATCATGGCGATGGGAAGGGCCAGCGGTGACCATCGTGTGGAGCGGGCCATTCTGGATGCGCTGGATTCGCCGTTGCTCTATGGCAACGATATCGGTAAGGCGAAGCGTATCTTGTTTAACATCTATGCCAGCGACGAGCATCCCATCTTCGTGCGCGAGTTGCAGGAGATAGACGATTTCTTCGACCAGCTGGATCCGAATATTGACGTGATATGGGGTACGGCGACGGATGACTCGCTGGGCGAGGATGCCAAGGTAACCATATTGGCTACTGGGTTGGAGGATGAGCTGCGCAGTGAGGTGGAACAGGATTCGCATCACAACACAGATGATTTTTATGAAGACCTGATACCGTTGTTGTATAAGCCTGTGGAGAAAAAGATAAGCGATGTGATAGCACAAGACCAGGAACTGCCTTTCGAGGTGGAGCCTGCAACGGAGATGGAGTCTGCCACAGAACAGAAGTCTGTAGTCGCAGATGAAGAATTGGAGGAAGAGGAGATTCTACCAGAAGAGACTGTTGAACAGGATGAGGCTGATGAGAAAACGGATTACGCAGTTCCCAGACAAGCAAAGATTGTAGACAAGTGGAAAGGATGGTTGAATGACTTGATGAAGGATGTGACAGAATGATGGAAACGGGACATCATACTCCAGAGGAACTTGCTGAGCAATTGAGGCATCTCACCATGCAGCTGCAGGCTGCGGGACGCACTGACCTGCTGTTGAAGGCCATCGGTGTGCCTATGCTGGAAGAGCTGCGTATCGAGGCTGCGAAGGGTCAGCTGAGCCGGCTGGTGATCACGAAGGACTACCGCTTCGTGCTGGCGGACTATGATAACAGGGAGGTGGAGCTGCAACCGGTGCACAAGGCGGTGTATCTGCTGTTTTTGACGCACCCCGAGGGTATCGAGTTCAAGCGACTGGCGGACTATCGCGAGGAGCTGACGCGATACTACATGGCGACGGCGAAGATGATGGACAAGGAAAAAATCATAGAAGGTGTAGATCATCTGGTGAATCCGCTGGACAACGCCATCAATGAGAAGTGCTCGCGCATCAAGAAGGCGTTCCTGGAACTGATGGACGAATACCGCGCCAGCTACTACATCATCAGCAGTCATACGCAGAAGCACATCGCAGGTTCGTCGCGCGTATGGTACGAGCGGCTGAAGGTCATCAAACTGCCACGAGGATTGGTGAATGTGGAATGAGGAATGTGGAATGGTCGGCTTTGCCGATTGTGGAATGAGGAATGTGGAATGTGGAATGAGAAAACGAACAGCCCCCGGTCTGGAAAGGACGCGGGGGCTGATTTCGTTTATTACCAATTTTGGAATGTGATTACTTCAAGCCGAACTTGGGTGGCAAGGGACAGGTGGTTGACAACGACGCATCAAAGTAAAAGTACACTTTTCTTTGAGTTTACTGCTCCAAAATTTGGAAGTTTCGGGATTTCTTCCTAATTTTGCAGCAAAATATATAAGATGGGCGTTACGTACGACGTAGAAGATAAGAAGTTTGTGTTTGACTTTGAGCACGACGGAGCTGAAGATGTTGGACTTTCCTTACAGCGGGCTGTTGATGTTGCTCACAAGAAGATTAATCTCTATCACTATGATATTGTCGTTATGCCCGAAAACAGGACAAAGGTTAATCAGTACATGTTGCGCTATATCTATAGATTCAACCAGCCAAGACTTTGCAGAGTTGACGAAATATTGTCAAAACCGATGGACAAAGAGCTATCGTCAATGATACGTCAGCAGAATGTACTGGTTATCGATGATGTTACTACAAGTGGCTCTACACTGAATAAGATACTTAGAACACTTCGTATTCTTAATGAGGACAACGACATCACCATCTTCAGCCTTATAGGACGCAAGGACTTAATGGCTGAGTCTGTATAAAAATCAAGTTTTCACAAGCCTTGTGGGGGTGCAAAGATGGTAAGGGACAGGTGGTGACAGCATTTTAATTTAAGATTAGACATGATTAGGAATATTGCATTTGATTTGGGCGGCGTGGTTCTGGCATTAAGCTATGAACAGGCTGTCAGACGGTTTGAGGAAATCGGGCTGAGAGATGCCCGCAGGCATTTGGACGCCTTCGAGCAGAAGGGCATCTTCGGCGCACTGGAGTCGGGGCAGATTACTGCTGAGGATTTTCGCAGCGAGTTGAGCGTCATGGTTGGACGGGAACTGACTATGGAGGAGTGCTACACGGCGTGGCACGGCTATGTGGACCATGTGCCCAGACGTAATCTGGAGGCCATCCTTGACCTGCGTGCCAGGGGCTACAAGGTTTGTCTGCTGTCGAACACGAATCCTTTCATGATGCAGTGGGCTAACAGGGATTTCGACGGTGAAGGGCATCCCATAGGCTATTTCTTTGATGCCATGTACCTAAGCTATGAGTGTAAGGTCATGAAGCCGCGGCGTGAGATTTTCGACATCATGCTCCGCGGCCAGCAGTCGCTGCCGGAAGAGACAGTGTTCGTCGACGACGGCCCTCGCAACGTCGAAGCCGCTGCTGCCATGGGTATGCGAACGCTCTGTCCCCAGAACAACGAGGACTGGAGATCCATGCTCGATGAGGTGCTTGCATGCAAAGGCTGAGCAAAGCAAAAGTACAATTTTCTTTGATTTTGCTGCTCGAAAATTTGGAAGTGTCGTAAATATTTCATAACTTTGCAGCATCAATAATACCAATATTAATATTTATTACTTACTAAAATATTACTAAAAGAATGAAAAAACAATTCAAAATTTACCGACTGCCAGCACTAATAGCCCTTAGTGGTGGTCTACTGCTATTAGGTTGTACCGACTCAGACTACGATTTTGACAAAGTTGACTACACACTGGGGTTTGGCGGTGATGAAATCACGCTACCTGGTACCAGTTCAACTAAAGAAATTACGTTAGACGATTTGCTGGACATTACCACGTCAGACATCATCACAACGGAAGCTAATGGTGACTACAAACTATTCAAAGAACCAGATAACGCTATTGCTCCCATAAATGTGAATGTAGACCGTATCACTATTTCTGCTAACAAATCACAGGGCATGTCGTTTGACATTGACCTGCCTGATATCCCCGCTTCTTTGCAGGGGCAGAAAATTGTACTGCCATATAATGTGCTTGGGCAAGATCCCATCGACATTCCGGAAGTGGGAGGAGAGGTTTCGCTGCTGGATTATGAGTTTGATGCCGGTTCTTCTATTAAATCGGTGGAATATGTAGAGATTGGTGAAAACGGACAAGGCGTGGATCTGACACTTGATTTGACTATTCCTGATGCGATTAACAAGCTAGCAAGCCTAACAATTGATCTACCAGACATGTTAACCATGACATGTCCATCAATGGAAGACAAGTTTGATGCTAAGACGAACGTGCTGACTCTGACAAATTATCCTGTTAATGGCTCAATTCATATAGTATTCAACGCTACCCGCATCAACGTAAAGACTATTGATGAAAACAACTTCGTCAAATTGGAGAACGGGAAGTTCATTTTGAAGAGCAACGTAAGTCTTACGCTGAAGATTTCCGAGATTACTGTGCCAAACACCAATAAGTTGACCGTGAGCGGTGTCACTCTTTTCGACGACATCATCATCACTGAAGCCCGAGGTGTCTTTGATCCAGACATCGATCTGAAGGATATCGGAACAGTGACTATCAACAGCCTACCTTCCTTCCTGACTGATGAAGAGGTGGTTGCTGATATTGACAACCCTCAAATTTGGTTAACACTAAGTTCAACGATGCCATTAGGCGGAACAATCAATGCACAGCTGACCTCTGATACGCATCCGACACCTATCGTGTTAGACCCCATTCAAGTAGCACCCTCTGCCGATGGTGTTAACCCCGTCTTAACACGTATTGTAATCTGCCGACAAGCGCCTGATGGTCTGACAGGTTATGCACCAATGATTGTCGACAACCTGTCGGATCTCATCAAGAAGCTAAAGGAACCCATGGAAATCCAATTTGCTGTGACAAGTGCCAAGGCAAATCAAACGCCGGCAACTGTTAAACTTGGCTATACCTATAATCTGGCTCCTGAATATAAGTTCGAATGTCCGTTGGCCTTTGGCGACAATGCCGTTATTGTTTACTCTGATACAGAGAATGGATGGCATGAGGACATCGATAAGTTACAACTGGCAAAAGGAGCTTACGTCCATATATTAGGTACGGCAGTCAACAAGATTCCTGCCGATTTGGTTTTGGACATCATACCGTTAGACGTAAACGGACAGGAATTGAACTCAAGTACCATCAATGTCGACCTTATCAAGAAGGATGTTCCTGGTGCAAAGGATGCTCCCCAAGAAGCGCCCATCGAACTCAAAATCAGTGGCGACATCAGTCGTTTGGATGGTGTAACACTAAAGCTTATAGCAACGAGCAACGAGCAACTGCGTGGCGTTACCCTAAACAAGACGACACAAACCCTGCTGCTAAAAGATGTCTCAGCCAAACTAGTTGGTAGGATTATCTACGACGCAAACTAAGTTGAACCCCGAAAAAGCAAAATAAAGATGATACAAAAAAAATTGATATTTGTTGCCACCTTCATGCTTTCGGTGGTTACAGCCATGGGCCAGTCACTGAACTCGGCTTATTTCACTGATGGTTATAAGTTCCGTCATACAATGAATCCCGCCTTCGGAAACGACCAGAGCTACGTATCTATTCCTGCATTGGGTAACATCAATATCCGCACTCAAGGTAACTTTGGATACGATGCTATTATCAAGAAGAATCCCAATCCTTATGGTGACAAGACAATGACAACCTTTATGAACCCTTATATCGACGTGAATACTGCACTTGAGGGATTTGTAAACGGCAACAACCGCATTGTCGGTAACGTGGGAGTTACCATCCTGTCTGCCGGTTTTAAGGCTTGGGGGGGCTACAACACAATTGAGATTAATGCAAAAACTCACTTTGGTGTATCGCTGCCTTATGAGCTGTTCGAGTTTGCCAAGAATACTGGCAACAAAAACTACAATATCGGTGAAATCAACGCTGGTGCCATTTCGTATGCAGAGGTTGCCTTTGGACACTCTCGCCAACTGAGCGATAAGTTGCGTGCAGGTGCCAAGCTAAAAGTACTGCTAGGTGTAGGTCGAGCAGACGTAAAAATGGAGAACGTTCAGGCTCAGTTAGATAATGCCAATCAGTGGCTGATTACTGCCAATGCTCAAGCAGACGTCTCTATGAAGGGGTTTACCTACAAACAGGAGACAAAGGAATACAAACAGAAGCCAGGCAGCTATAAGTATGTCAACGATGTTGATGTAGACGGTGCGGGTGTCGGTGGTTTTGGTTTGGGAGTTGACCTCGGCGCTTCATATAAGCTTAATGATGACTGGTCGTTCTCGGCAGCCCTTCTCGATCTCGGTTTCATCAGCTGGTCAAACGATATACAGGCGCGTAACATCAACAAGCAGTTTACGTTCGATGGTTTCCACGATGTTGACATTGCACGCCATGGTGGTGTGAGTGAGGCCAGCGATACCTATGCAGACCAACTAGCCGAGTTTGCCCATCTTCAGGATCAAGGCGACCAAGGGGGGCGTACCACGGGTATCGGCACCACACTTAACGTGGGTGCAGAATATACGCTGCCTATGTACCGAAAACTGTCATTTGGTCTGCTGAGCAATACACGTCTTCAGGGAGAATACTCTTGGACGGAAGCTCGTCTCAGTGCGAACTGGACACCACTAGCCTGGCTAGACGGAGGTTTGAGCATGGGCGTTGGTTCCTTTGGAGCAAGTGCCGGTTGGTTGGTTAACATCCATCCCAAAGGCTTTAACTTCTTTGTGGGAGCGGACCACATCCTGGGCAAACAGTCTAAAGAGGGTATTCCACTCAGCTCAAAAGCGAGCATTAACTTGGGTATGAATATTACCTGGTAAATGAGTATTATTCAAATAGAATCCGAGCAACTCACCCTTGCTGAGAACAAGAATTAACAAACGAAACAGCCCCCGGTCTGAAAGGAGACGGGGGCTGATTTCGTTTATTACCAATTTTGGAATGTGATTACTTCAAGCCGAGCTTGGCCTTGACATCGGCAGTGACGTCGGTAGAGAGCGTGGTGCTGATGTAGGGGATGCCAGCGGCGAGGTCCATGATGTAGACGTAGTTGCCAGCCTGGCCGACGGCCTTGATGGCTTCGAGCACCTTGGTGGTGATGGCCTGCATCTTCTCGCTCTGCTCCTTGGCAAGGGCCTGCTGGTTGTCCTGATAGCTCTGCTGAATCTTCTGGTACATCTCCTGCAGCTCGGTTTCGCGGCGCTGCTTGATGTTTGCGGGCAGGGTAGCCTGCTCCTTCTCGTAAGCCTCTGACTTCTTCTGGAGCTCTTCCTGCATCTGCTTCAGGTCGGCTTCATACTGCTTGGTGAGTGCCTCGATGTCGGTGCGTGCCTTGGTGAACTCAGGCATGGCCTGGATGATGTCCTGTGAGTTGACATGCCCGAACTTCTGGGCGTTGGCGGCGGTGAAACCGCACAGTGCGCAAATGGCGCAAAGGATGAATTTTTTCATTTTCGTTGTTGTTTTTTTTATTGTTGTTTTCTAGTGTTTTCTAGTATATCTAGTATACCTAGTATTTCTAGTATTTCTAGTATTTTCTAGTTGGACTAGTTGGAGTATCCTAACTTGGAGAGGACTTCGTTGGAGATGTCGATCTTAGGCGAGCCGTAGATGATGCCCTGGTCGCTGGCGCGGTCGAGGATGAGCTGATAGCCGCGAAGGTCGGCAATTTCCTTGACGGCGGTGTAGATCTCTTCCTGGATGGGAGACATGAGGGCGGTGCGCTTCTTGAAGAGCTCGCCCTGGGGTCCGAAGTATTTCTTCTTCAGCTCAGCGGCTTCCTGCTCTTTGGCGACGATGGCGTCCTGACGGGCCTTCTTCTGCTCCTGTGAGAGGAAGACGACCTCGTTCTGGTAGTTCTTGTAGAGTGTCTGTGCCTCGACTTGCAGGGCGTCGACTTCGGCCTGCCACTTCTTTGACACCTGGTTGAGCTGTTCGTTGGCGCGCTCGTAGGCGGGGATGTTCTTGAAGATGTAGTCCATGTCGACCAACGCGAACTTCTGTGCCTGCATCGGCAAGATCGATGCACACAGAACAAACATCATTATTACTTTTCTAATCATAATTCTCAATTCTCAATTTTCAATTATCAATTATATTTAGAATTCCTGTCCGAGGATGAAGTGGAACTGGCTGCCGCCCTTCGAGGAGGTGCCGTAGGCGCGGTCGAAACCGTAAGCCCAGTCGATACCCATCAAGCCGACCATCGGCAGGAAGATGCGCACGCCGATACCGGCAGAGCGCTTGATGTCGAAGGGGTTGAAGTTGCGCGTCTCGGACCATGCGTTACCGCCTTCGAGGAAGGTGAGTCCGTAGATGGTGGTGTTGCCGAGCATGAAGGGATAGCGCAGCTCGAGGGTCATGCGGTCGTAGGCATAGCCCGATGCACCGTAGGGTGTCAGCGAGCCGTTCTCGTAACCGCGCAGTCCGATGGTTTCCTCGGCATAGCTGGTGGAATAGCCGCTCATGCCGTCGCCACCCATGTAGAAGGTCTCGAAGGGCGACTTCTTGTCCTTGTTGTAGGAGCCGAGGAGACCGAGTTCGAAGCGTGTCATGAGCACGAGGCACTTCTGGCCATTGGTGAGGGCGGTATAAGTCTTTGACTTGAACTTCCACTTGTGGTATTCAATCCAGCGGTACTTCTCCTGCTGTTCCTGGCGATAGCGGTCGGCATTGGTGTTGTAGGTCTCGACAGTAGCCAGGTTGGCATAGTCCTTGCCGTCGAAGAGCGACCAGGGCGGGGTAAGTGTGACGGAAGCCATGAACTCGGAACCGCGGCGTGGGAAGAGCTGGTTGTCGGTAGAGGTACGTGCCAGCGTGATGCCGAGGTTGATGTTGTTACAGTTACCGTTGGAGATGAGGAAGTAGCTCCAGTCTTGCAGCATGTAGCGTGTGTAGGACAGCTGTGTGGAGAGCTGGAAGTAGTCGTCGGGCCAGCGCAGGCGCTTACCCCATCCGAGGCTGACACCGATGAGCTTGATGTACTTGTCGTCGTCGTAGAGCGACGTATAGTCGTAGTAGCCTGAATTGTACATGCCATAGCCACCGTAGTAGTTATAGTAGTTGTTCATCCAGGCTGAGTTGCGATAGGTGCTGGAGATGTCGGTCTGCTTGGAATAGAAGGCGCTGACGCTGAACGAATTGGGTCGCTTGCCGCCAAACCATCCCGTGGAGTAGCCCGTGGAGAACGAATAGTAGTAGGAGCCGTTAGACTGTGCCGAGAGGGACAGCTGCTCGCCATCGCCGATAGGCATGATGCCTCGGTGCATCTTGTTCTTGCCAAACAGGTTGCGCATGGAGAAGTTGGTGAGCTTGATGCCCACACGGCCGATGATACCCGTCTGACCCCAGCCGAGTGAGAATTCCAGCTGGTCGTTGGACTTCTGTTCCAGTTCCCAGTTGATGTCGACGGTGCCGTCGTCGTAGTTGGGCTTGATGTCGGGGTTGACCTTCTCGGGGTCGAAGAATCCCATGGAGGCGATTTCACGGGCAGAACGCTGGATGGCGTCCTTCGAGAACAGGTCGCCGGGCTTGGTGCGCAACTCACGGCGCACGACTTCCTCGTAGAGTCGGTCGTTACCATAGATGCGTACGTGGCTGATGTGTGCCTGGGTACCTTCCTGAATACGCATCTCGAGGTCGATGGAGTCGCCCACGATGTTGACTTCGACGGGGTCGAGGTTGTAGAACAGGTAACCATTGTTCCAATAGTAGTTACCCACGGCATCCTCGTCCTCCGAGAGGCGTTTCTTCATCTGCTTCTGGTTGTAGACATCGCCTTTCCGCATGCCCAGTGCGGCATTGAGGTAGTCGCTGGTGACCACGGTGTTGCCTACCCATGTGATGTTGCGGATATAGTATTTTTCTCCTTCGTCGACCTTGACAAAGACGTTGACGTGGTTCTCGTCGAAGGTGTAAACGGAATCCTCGAGAATGGTGGCGTCGCGATAGCCCAGCTCGTTGTACTTGTCGATGAGGGCCTTCTTGGCCTCTTCGTAGCGCTCGGGGGTGAATTTCTTGGCCTTGAAGAAGTTCTTGAACTTGCCGGCTTCGTTGATCTTGCCAAAGGCGCCCTTCGAGAAGAGACCGCCCTTGATCTTGTTGTCGGACAGCTGTTCGTTGCCCTCGAAGATAATCTGGCGCACCTTCATCTTGGCCTTCTTGTCGACAATGATGTCGAGAATGACCTCGTTCTTGCTGGTGACGTCGTCGCGCTGGATAATGTTGATCTCGGCATTGTTATAGCCCTTGTCGTCGAAATATTTCTTGGCCAGGATCTTGGCGCGGTCAATCATGTTGGGCGTGATCTGTGCGCCACGCATGATGCCCAGCTTGCTGTCCATGTCCTCGCGCTCGGATTTCTTCAGACCGGTATAGTTGATGGCGCTGACACGCGGACGGGTAGCCAGATGGACGCAGAGATAGACCTTGGAACCTACGATGGAGTCGGCCGTGATGGCGACCTTCGAGAACAGTCCGTTTCTCCAATAGCGACGGATGGCTTCGGTAATCTCCGTGCCTGGTACGCTGATGGTCTGTCCGACGGACAGTCCTGAGAGTCCCAGGAGCACATAGTCCTCATAGCCCTCGACACCCTTGACGGCCAGTCCGCCAATCTCACACTGGCGTGGCGTGCCGGCATACGAGATGTCGGGGTTGACGATGACGTCCTGGGCGTTAGAAGTGAAAAGTGATAAGTGATAAGTGATAAGTACCAGCAGCACTTTCACTATCATTCCCACTTTCGCTTCCTTATACCTTAATTTATTATATCGCATTGTTTATCACTTATCACTTATCACTTATCACTTTCTGCCTCGACTTGTGCCTCGGTCTTGCCGAAACGGCGCTGGCGACGCTGGTAGCTTTCGATGGCCTTGTGGAGCGCTGCCTCGTCGAAGTCGGGCCAGTAGGTGTCGCAGAAGTACAGCTCCGAGTAGGCTATCTGCCATAGCAGGTAGTTGGAGATGCGCAACTCGCCACCGGTACGGATGAGCAGTTCGGGGTCGGGCATGAAATTAGTCCACAGACGCTCGTTGATGGTGTCCTCGGTGATGTCCTCGACACGCAGCTTGCCGTCCTTCACCTCCTGTGCTATCTGGCGTGTGGTATTGGTGAGCTCGAGTTTCGACGAGTAGCTCAGCGCGACGACCATTGTCATGGCGTCGTTCTTGGCGGTATGCTCCTCGGTCTCGGCCAGCTTCTTGTTGACCTCGTCGGGGATGCGCGAACGGTCGCCCACCACGCGGAAGCGTACGTTATTCTTCATGAATATCTCGTCCTCGAGTGAGGTAAGCACCAGTCCCATGAGCGCTGCCACCTCGTCGGCAGGGCGGTTCCAGTTCTCGGTAGAGAAGGTGTAAAGCGTTAGGAACTTCACGCCCAGGCGAGTACACTCTGAGGTGATGGTTCGTACTGCGTCAACTCCGGCCTGATGTCCGTAGCTGCGATCTTTACCACGCTCGGTGGCCCAGCGTCCGTTGCCGTCCATGATGATGGCGATATGCTGGGGTATGTTATTCTTATCTATCATTGTGACAGGTTTTACATTTTGCCCATAAATCGTATGTGACCGACAGTCGCAATTGGCTGTAGCAGTCGGTGTTCTTGAACAGTCCGCTGCTCTGGATGCCGTAGGGGTCGGCAATTCCGTCGAGCACGTCGCTGCCCGTGAAGTGTATGGCCCATTCCAGGCCCAGGTTCAGGCGGTCGGCCATCTTGTATTTCACACCACCGCCCAGTGGCACATTCATGGCGACACTGGTCTTGTCGGCCGTGTCGGCTTTGGCTATCGTTGCGCCCAGACCTATAAATATATAAGGTGTAAGGCGCTTGGCGCCGCGATACTCCTCGCCCGTGCCATAGGGCCAGAAGTTGTATTCGAATCTCATCCCTACGTCCACCAGACTGCTCGTGAAGGTGTAGTCGGTGATGCCGGGGTAGAATGTCTTTGCATTGCGTGACGAGCCTTTCAGCTGTCCGTAGCTCACGTTGAAGGCCACTGCCCTGCGCGGGTCGAGGCGATACTTCGCCAGGAGTGACCCCATGGGCTGAATGTCCTGGAAGAGGTTTGCGTTGAAGTCGCCCAGGTAGGTCACAAGTCCCACGCCAGCACCCACCTCCAGCCGGTATTCCGGCTCGGTCTGAGCCCGTGCGCCATCCGTCAGGGCCAGCAGCAGCAACACTATGCCTATCGCCTTCTTCATGCTCTAACTCCTTACTTGTACCTCCACAGCAGAGTGTTCAGCAGTCCGCGCCACACCTGATTGGTGTTCACGCAGTAGAGCCACAGGTAGATATCGTCATCGGTCATCTCGATAAGCGGATTCTGCGTCGAGAACTCATCCAAGTCGGGGAACAGGAAACGCGTGCTCTTTTTCCACGTGATGCCATTGTCGCGGCTCTCGTAGATGCCCTCGTAGGGTGTCTGCGTGCAGCCACCCAGACCCTTGCCGCCAATGGCGAGCACACAGTCGGCGTATTCGGTGATGCACAGGTTCTCCATTCTGGGCAGTGCATAGCGCGAGTCGCTGAGGTGGCCCATATAAACCCATTGGCCACGGGGGGCGTACGGGTCGTTGTCGACGATTTTGCGCCATACCATCGCGATGGATTCCTGTGGATAGGTTTCTGTGGAGCGGTTGCCCACCAGCAACACATAGTCGGTGTTGGCGGCCACGTCGTCGATATAGTAGGAAACGAGATCCAAGTCCTGTGTGGGCAGCATGGAGGCATCCTCGTCGAGCAGGTCTTCTTCCCAGGTGGCACCATGGTCGCGCGACACCATCAGCTTGTTGTCGACGGACAGGGCATACATCTCCGAGGTGCTCTGACCCAGGTATTGCTTGATGTTTGCACCCCAATACTGTGCGTTGTCCAGTGGGGATGGATAGTCGGTCGTGGCCACCTGCTTCCAGTAGAAGACGTCCTGCTGTTCCTGATGGACATTGACACTGACGGTATATTCGGAATATCCCTTGCCATCGCTGGACCAGACCAGGAACTGACGGGGCTTGGTGAAGTCGATGCTGTCGGAAGAACTGTAATACACCAACGAGTCTTCGCTTTCGAGGCTCCGGATGGTTGCGATGCTGTTGTGGTAGGTCGCCAGCGTGACAGGCACGCGCGAGACATCAGTGCCGTAGGGCAGCGAGTCGGTATTGTAGATGCGGTGGTTGACCTGATCAATATGGAACGTATAGCTGGAACCTGTCACGGTGGACTTCACGGTGGTGTCTTTGCCTTCGGTAGTGACAGTGGCCGTATAGCGGTTCAGCGTGCCCAGCGTAAAACTGGTAATCGCTGCATCGCCATAGAGCGTCACTTCATTGTCGCTACCGCTCAGGCATGAAGCCATCAAAGAGAGGCCCGCGAGCAGTATAAATAGCGTCTTTAATTGTCTCATGAGTCTACTTGAATTCAAATTTGGGTGCAAATTTACGCACATTTTGTCAAAAATGAGCATTTTTCCGACAATTATTAAGTTAAATATATGATAATAAGGCATATTTTGGCATATTTTAGGTTTTCATAACAAAAAGAGCGCGGTATGAATCACTCACTCCGCGCTCCTTCTCAACGAATGTCGGTATGTATCAGTGTTATCACGCTCAAAATGGTGAGCACCGCTACAATGGCCAACATGACCGTTGTTTGAAAATCTAATAACATAATCTTTACCTTAAAATCAATAAACTACTAACCTAATGAATAACATGTATAATCGTCTCGATTACGGGTGCAAAGGTACGAAGAAAAGTGAAAAGCGAAGAGTGAAAAGTAAATAATTTGCTGCCGCCAGCGTTGTTTTTGACTTATATCAAAACGACTGGGAAGTGGTATCAACGGGTCTTAGAAACCGGTGTTGCTGTACTTGCCATTAGCATCGAAGGTGTAGCAGAACGAAGCAGCCTTGAGCACGGAATGTTCTTCCACCCAATTGGGCACGTCGCTGCCTTTAATCTGGATAGCGGGTCTGGCGGCATTAAGATTGCATGTCGTCTTTTTACCGTCGGCAGTCAGGATATAGGCCTCGTAGCGAAACAGATAGTCGATGGAGAACAAGTCAATGTCGGCGGTAGAAACGCCGTCCTTCATCTGCATCTTTACCTGCACACCGACTATGCCGGGGAGCTTTGTCGTAATTTCCTTCTCCCAGAGCTCGTTAGCCATTTTCTCACTCTGTAGCTTGCCGTTGGCATCGTAGTATTCGACGGTGAAATTGGCGTGGTCGAACAAGTCTCTGCCAATAGATATCATGTAGCTCATGCCACAGGCGACGGGTGTATTATCGTCTGTCTTTTTTTCTTCGTCGCTTCCGCAGGCGGTGAATAATGTCGAAATCATTGCGCAGCAAAGTGCGGCTGCGAGCGTCATCATCGTCTTTTTCATTGTTTTGTCAGTTAAATTGCAAATATGTCTGATGTTGTTAAAGCTTGGATTGAAAATACGGCTGCAAAAATACGAATTAATTATGAGAAAACAAAGAATTTGAGGAAAAAGTTAAAAAAAGAATATGGATCTGCAATTGCAGACCCATATTCCCTTATGTTTACATTTCTAATTCTTAGAGTTTCGGACCAGCGACGAGTAAGATTACTCGTTGCTTTCGGCCCTAAGCATTAAAGCTTAGGTCCTGCAGCGACTAAGGCCTTACCAGCCTCGTTACCCTCGTACTTCTTGAAGTTCTTGATGAAGCGTGCAGCCAGATCCTTAGCCTTCTCCTCCCACTCAGCAGCAGTAGCGTAAGTGTCGCGAGGATCAAGGATAGCAGGATTTACGTTAGGCAGCTCTG
>JAEEVW010000001.1 GCA_016291085.1 Prevotella sp. | reverse complement strand
CGAGGCATAAAATCAGTGTTAAAGAAATCATCAAACATTGTTGGGAACCAACCGTTGCTTTTCATTAATCCGTTCAACATAATCAATACCTCCTAATTATACTTTTAATTTAACGTATGTTCTTGATTGCCTCTGCTTTCGCTTCGGCTTTCACTAACAGATAAGCAAAGTACATGCCTATAGAAAGAATCCATGCCAGAATGACAATCTTTGAAGTCAAACTGGCACGGAATTTAAACTCGCTTAAACTATACTGACTGATTATTAAACTTGCTTAAACATTGACGGCTTTATGCCTCAGTCAACTCAACACAAGGCAGATTCTTCATAAATGGCCCACTGACCTCGCAAGCAATGCCTTCTTGGGTAAGCAGGTTGGTGAAGGCATCGATATACTTACGGTTAGAAATGACCTGATAGAAACTGATACAGAACTTGTTGCCGACGGGTATCATTTCCAGCATGAGGTGCCCTTCAGAGATAGCGTGAACGGCGCAGATGTAGGGTTTCAGGCTTCCCCACGATAGCTGTTGGCCAAAATAACTGATGCTGAATGTGGCTCGCGGACAACTGACATAGCGAGAGTGCTGCATGTTGTATTGCCGCTTCTCTGTCAGGGTGGACAGTGTATCGGTATGCTGGTAGTCGGCCGTGATGCGTTGCAGTTCGGCAAGTCCGTATTCTGGTCCTGTCTGTTCTCGCATCACTTGTCGGGTCAAGGCATTTGAAAAAAGAATTATTATTGTGCAAAGATAATAAAAAAACATCATACTATCACGATATTTAACAACTTTTGTCAAATCGAAGTATATCTTCATCGCATCTCATATTATGTGCTCGACAATAATAGGAAAATAACACTCCTTAATAATTCTTATATTTTTTGTCCCAACAGCATCTTTCTGAATTCTTTTCTCTATTTTTGTAGGTGATTTCGGAAAATTACACAAAAATAGAGATGATTGAAGTAAAAAATGGAAACCATATTAAAGTAGGGATATTATTATTCCTATATATAATAATAGGTATAGTTCCTGTTCAATCTGCTATTTTGAGGACTGAAAATCCCACATCAAAATCGTATACTTATGTCGTCGCCCTGGTAGGTGGCGGCAACAATCCCCAGCCTGGGGAAATCAGTCTGGCGCATAATGGAGTGCTCTTCCTTGACGAGATGCCCGAGCTGTCGCGCAGTGTCCTTGAGGTGCTGCGCCAGCCGTTGGAGGACCGCAAAATCAGCATCGCCCGTGCCAAGTATAGCGTGGAATACCCCTGTTCGTTCATGCTCGTGGCGTCGATGAATCCCTGCCCCTGCGGTTATTATGGGGACCCCACCCACAACTGCGCATGTACGCCAGGCCAGATTCAGCGCTATATGAACAAGATCAGCGGTCCCCTACTCGATAGAATCGACATCCATTGCGAGATTCAGGCGGTGCCCTTTGCCCAACTCAGTCAGATGCAGCCTGGCGAGCCCAGCGAAAAAATTCGTGAGCGCGTCATTGCTGCCCGTAAGATTCAGGAGGAGCGCTTCCGTCCCTTCAAGGGCATCCATTGCAACGCCATGATGACGGAGAAGATGCTTCACCAGTTTGCCGAGCCCGACGAGCAGTCTCTCGACATGCTGCGCATGGCTATGGAGCGGCTGAAACTCTCTGCGCGGGCCTACAGCCGCATTTTGAAGGTTGCCCGCACCATTGCCGACCTCGACGCCTCCGAGCGCGTCCAGAGCCAACATATCGCCGAAGCCATCGGTTATCGTAATCTCGACCGTGGCGACTGGGCCGAGCGGGGAATTTAATCACAGGGAAACACAAATATATAAGACATGAAACAGTTTCCACGTTATATTGCCATCATGCTGTTGGTGCTCGCCACGAGTGTCAGCGCCCAGGCCAGCAGCACAGGCCGCCTGTCGGTATGGCTTCAGAACACCATCAGGCATAACCGGCAAACCTTTGCCAAGACGGGCAAAACGACCCAAAGTGGGCACAGAGCGGATGCTGCCGACATGCTCACTACCGTCTTCGTGCAAATGCAAGACGGTATTAACGACGAGATGCTGGCACAATATGGCTGTAAGAAATACGCCCAATTGGGTGATATTGCCATCGTCACCATTCCTTTGTACAATGTCGACGCACTCTCTATGCAGCCGGAGGTGCTGCGCATAGAAGCCAACGACAAGGGTCATCCGACGTTAGACCTCGTACCGGGCATCACCAACCTGTTGCCCGTTTACGAACAGACTGCCCAGCATCCGGCCTTTACGGGACAAGGCGTCGTCGTGGGAATTATGGACATAGGCTTCGACCTGACACATCCCACCTTCTACAACGACGCATCGCTCAGCAACTATCGCATCAAGGCCTTCTGGGACCAGTTGGCACCCAACACTGATAAAGACCACTTTCCTGTTGGCAGTGCGTGGACTACGCCAGAAGAAGTGCTACAGCGACAATGTGCCATTGACGGACGCGAGCAAAACCACGGCACCCACACCACAGGCATTGCCGTAGGCAGTGGCTACGACTCGCCCTATCGCGGTGCGGCGTGGGAAAGCGACCTCTGTTTGGTGGCCAATGCGGTAACTGCCGACACCGCATTCATCGATGAGTCGGACTACTATCTCTACACCTCTGCTTCCGATGCCCTGGGATTCAAATACCTGTTCGACTATGCCGACAGCCAGCACAAGCCGTGTGTCGTGTCGTTCAGCGAGGGGTATACGCCCTACATGGACCAGGACGACCGGCTGTACAGCCTATTCCTCGAACGTTTGGTCGGACCAGGACGCATCCTGGTATCATCGGCTGGCAACGAATGTCAGGAAATGACCTACTTCAACAAGCCCCCAGGCATCGAGAGCGCAGGCAGTTTCATCAGGGTCTATCACCCCGCTGCCAACTACAAGATCTTGTCCGACGGCAAGCCCGTTTTCAAGCTGATGGCCTATCAGGAAAAGAATGTCGTTGCCAAAGAGCTGCGCCTGCCTCTGGACAACGAGAACTGGCAGGACGACTGGCTCGTCGACACGCTGTTTGTCCAGGACGACACCTGTGCCGTCAGCGTCACCAAATGGCAGGAGGCGTTCAGCGAGGGCAAGACCGTATATATGATCAGGCTCAAAGCCAACCGCTCGCTCGACCTGTTGGGCCACATCGCGATGGTGGTAGAGGGCTCGACCTGCCAGGCAGAGGTTTTCGGCACTTCCACCTACAGTTTTGGGAATTATAGTACCGATACGCGGTGGAATGCCGCCGAGAAGAGTCACAACGTGCTGGCTCCAGGCTGTTTCGATGCGGCCATCACGGTGGGCAGCACGTCGCACCGCGTTTCTTACACCAACATCGATGGTGAGGTCATTACCGATACGCGCGACCCAGAGGCTGGCCGTCTGTCGTGGTTCTCGTCGGTAGGTCCCACGATGGACGGACGGACCAAGCCCGACGTGACTGCCCCAGGCAATTACGTCATATCGTCACAAAGCAGCTTTTACTTGGAGGAACATCCCGATGAGACAAAATACGATGTGAACCACTTCGACTTCGGAGGGCGCACCTACGTGTGGGCGGCTCAGTCGGGAACATCCATGTCGACACCCGTCGTGGCCGGCATCATTGCCCTGTGGCTTCAGGCCAACCCCACCCTGTCGCCAGACGACATCCGTGGTATTCTGCAACGCACCTGCCAGCATCCCGACCCACAGCTGTCGTATCCCAACAATCTCTATGGCTTCGGCGAGGTGGATGCCTACCGCGGACTGCTCGACATCCTCGGCATCTCCGGCATCAAGGAGCTGAGCGACCATCAGCCCGGTGGCGTCAGGGTGACTGCACGCGACGGCCTGTTACACCTGCAATTCGCCCAAGAGCCCACAGAACGGGTTCTGCTGAGCATTTACGCCACATCGGGTACCCTGCTGCATCGGCAATGGCTGACACCAACCAGTCGGGACGTGTCGCTTTCCCTGCCCGTCACCGCCAGCGGCATCTACGCCATCCAACTGACGTCAAAGGACAAGACCCTGACAGGCTCCCAACTGATTCGGCTGTAAGTACAGTAAACCATCAACTAACAATACGACTCAAGGACATGAAAAAATTATCAACTATCCTCATGCTGACTTTCCTCGTGTCAGTCTTCAGTTATGCGCAATCGGCAGGCCAGCCCGTCATTACTGCGAAGTTTGTGGCCAAGAATGCCGTCCGCATCCAATATGCGCCCAGCGGCACTCAGAGCAGTCTGCCCGACTGGGTGTATGTCAAGCACGACGAAGTCAAGAAGCCCGACATCAAAGCCACCGTCGAGGACAATGTCGTCACTGTGCGCGACAAGAAGGGACGCATCGTGTTCCGTGCCACCAGCCATCAGTTACGCGATGGCGAGGCCACGCTGGTGTTCGACTCTCCGAAGGACGAGAGTCTCTTCGGACTGGGTCAGTTCCAGGACGGCTATAGCAACGTCCGCGGACTGTCGCGCCGACTGACGCAGGTGAACACGCAGATTTCCATTCCCATGCTGCTGTCCAGCAAGGGCTACGGCATCCTGTGGAACAACTACGGACTCACCGAATTCAATCCCTGCGACCAGAGCGTGCGACTTGAGAAACAGGCCGGAGCGGGCCAGCGCGAAGAAGTCAACGTGACCACCACCGAGGGCGGCAAGAAGGAAATCCGCGAGCGCCACATATTCGAGGGCACCATCACCATTCCCGAGTCGGGCGACTATGCCCTGTTGCTCGACGTGGGTCAGAAGATGGCCCGTCGCCACAACCTCACCATCGATGGCCAACCCGTCATGGAGATGCAAAATATGTGGCTGCCACCCACCTCGTCGAAGATAGTCCGTCTTGAAAAGGGCACCCACCGTCTCTCCGCTGAACTCACCAAGGACGACCAGCCCGTCGTCTACTATCGTCGCGTCACCGATCAGACTGTGTTCCGCTCGCCCGTTGCCGAGGCTGTCGACTACACCGTGTTCGTCGGTTCTGCCGACGAGGTCATTGCCACCTATCGTGAACTGACGGGTCCCTGTCCCGAGATGCCGTCGTGGGCGCTGGGCTACATCCACTGCCGCGAGCGCTTCCATTCCTCTGACGAGATTCTCCAGACTGCCAACCGTTTCCGCAGCGAGGGTTTGCCTGTCAGCATGCTTGTGCAGGACTGGCAATACTGGGGCAAATACGGCTGGAACGCCATGCGCTTCGACGAGGAGTTCTACCCCGACCCCAAGGCGCTCACCGACAGTCTGCACCGCATGGACATGCGACTCATGCTGTCCGTCTGGTCGAAGGTCGACAAGAATTCCGAGGTGGGCCGTCAGATGAAGGATAAAGGCTACTACATTCCCGGCACCGACTGGATTGACTTCTTCAATCCCGAGGCCGCCGCATTCTATTGGAAGAACTTCGAGGAGCGCCTCGTACCCCTGGGCATCGATGCCTGGTGGCAGGACGCCACCGAGCCCGAGAACGACGACCTCGCGGGCCGTCGCGTCAACAACGGCAAATGGGCTGGCGAACAGGTCCGCAACGTATTCCCCCTCCTCGTTTGCAAGACCGTATATGAAGGACTCAAAAGTGTAGAATGTAGAACGGAGAATGTAGAGTTTGCTACCGCTGCAGAATCTGCACTCCCATCAAGTGCGGTAGCAAACTCTACACTCAACACTCTACACTCTCCAATGATCTTGACCCGCTGTGGCTTCCCTGGCATTCAGCGCTATGGTGCCGCACTGTGGTCGGGTGACGTGGGTAACGACTGGGAGACCTTCCGTCGACAGCTCACCGCAGGTCTTGGCATGCAGGCTGCCGGCATCCCTTGGTGGACCTACGACGCTGGCGGATTCTTCCGTCCCTTCAACCAGTATTCCGACAGCGCCTATATCGAGCGCATGCTGCGTTGGATCGAAACTGCCGTCTATCTGCCACTGATGCGTGTGCACGGCTACATGAGCAATACCGAGCCCTGGAACTATGGTCCCGAGGCACAGGCCATCATTGCCGACTGCCTGAAAGAGCGCTACCGCCTGCTGCCCTACATCGAGCGCCAGGCCAAGGCCGTCAGTGAGCAAGGTTCCACACTGATGCGACCCCTCGTGTTCGACTTTGCCGACGATTCAGAGGCCTTGCAACAGAAATATGAATACATGTTCGGTCCTGCCCTGCTTGTCAGTCCCGTCACCGAGCCCGGTGTCACCTCGTGGCGTACCTATCTGCCCCGTCACAAGGGCGGCTGGTACGACTACCGTACCGGCCAACACTACGACGGCGGCCAGTATGTCACCACTCCCGTTACCAAGGCCCACATCCCCGTGTTCCTCCGTGCCGGATACGAAGTGAAGTAAGAAGTAAAAGGTAAGAAGTAAGAGGTAAGCGTAATTATTTCAGCTTGAAGGTGATAGGCAGGCTGTATTTGACGCGGGCGGGCTGGCCACGGCGCTTGGCGGGGACCCATTTGGGCATTTTTCCCACGACGCGCAGGGCTTCTTCCTTGAGTTGTCCCTCGCCCTGCTCACGCATGGCATACTTTTCCATTTCAGAATACTTGCTGAACTTCTTCTCAGACAGGCGGTTCTTCAGCTCAGCTTTGGCCACAGTCATATCGAACACCATACCGTCGGTCCCTACGAAGAAACTAACCAGCACGCGGCCCTCTACGCCATAGTGCTCTGCCTCGACAGGATATTTGATGTTGTTTGACAAGAACTTCATTAGTTCCTGCACACCACCGGGATACTGCGGAGCATGGTCCTGACCGGCCAGCTCAGGAGCCACCAACTGATTGGCCTTCTTCAGCTCTGCCAACTTCGCCTTCAGCTTATCAATCTCTACTGTAGCCAACAACACACGCCCTTCGGTATCCAGCAGATACATGGTTGGAATCCATTGGATGTGGTAGTCTTTCGCCATCTGCGACTCCTTCATCTTCTTCAGCTCGCTGACTACGCGCCAAGGTATCGGTTCCTTGTCCATGTAGTTCTGCAGCACGTCAGAGCTGGTATCGAATGATACGCCCATGAACTCTACGCCCTCCATGTCGTACTTCTGGTATAGCTTCTTCATCTCAGGCATGTCCTTGCGACAGTCGCCACACCACGTGGCAAAAAAGTCGAGCACCGCGCAACGGCCATGAAAATCGGCTATCGGATGCTTATCGCCCAAAGGGTCTATCAAATCAGGAGCCGGTGTCCCTACTGGCAGCAAGTCGGTAGCATACTTGGCATCCAAATCCTGTGCCATCATCGTGCTGGCCATGCACATCAGCATGCCAGCCAAAACATACAATTTTCTCATCATGCTGCAAAGGTACAAATATGTGAATGAAAAACCAAATTTATTTGAGTTTTTCTGAGCGCGAGTAAGTTCATCTCATCGATTTATCGCTTTGTACCTTCAGGTCAAAGAAGGGTGAGAGTTACGAACAACGAGTGAAAATCTTGTGCCGCGAGCGGGACTCGAACCCGCACAGCCGTTATGGCCAAGGGATTTTAAGTCCCTCGTGTCTACCATTCCACCATCGCGGCAGCAGACTTTCTGCAAAAATCGGGTGCAAAGATACAAAATAAAAGTGAAACGAAGAAATGCGAAAGCAAATTTTTCACTCTTCACTCTTCACTTTTCACTTAAACTACCGTTTTGTACCCACAGAAAGGAAACCATGGGGGCCCGTGGTGGTGGCAAGGTACTTCTGTAGTCCGACGTCACCGGCTTCGCCATTCTGTACAAGACCCCCGTTGTTGAGGTCGTACTTTTTGCCACAGACACCACAGGAGGCGATGCCGCTGGGGGACATCGAGACGGGGAATCGAGGATTGATGGTGTTATTCTCACGTCGCACGCAGTTTGGACATTGTGCATCGTAGGCCACAAAACCGCCATAGGGCTGGGTGTTCATGGTTTGAAAACCGACTATGATGCCGTTGTTGAGTCCGAGGATGTAGTTGGAAAGGCGCTCCATCTCAGTAACAGGCTGATAGGTAGCATCTCCACCTTGGCTGCTTTGAAAATGGAGAACGAGACCACCCATGCTTGACTCCCAAATTCTGCAATAGACACCGCGCGAATCGATATTCATGACCGAAGCCAGCGTGGCGTCGAGGTGCAGACTGTTGTCATAGGTAAAACGGCAGGGCCACGTGCTGTACTCGCCTTCGGCATTGCAAGATGTCAAGGAAAGGTAAGAGGTAAGAAGTAAGAGGTAAGAGAATAACTGTTTCATTGCAACAATTCTTTTTCTGCTTCTATCACCCGCTCGAAGGAGAAACCTTCGAGCACACGATCCATCAGTTCACAGATGCGGTCGTTGCAAAGGTTGCCGATGGAGCCTTCGTGCGTGTGGTGGATGTCCTTGTCGGGGCTGAAGGTGCCTGCCTCGATGTCGAGCCCCACCTTCTTGTAGGCTTCTCTGAAAGGCACCCCTTCAGAAGCCAGCTTATTGACGGTTTCCACAGAGAACATCAGGTCGTACATGGGGTTGTCGAGGATATCCTCGCGTACCTCTATCTTATTAATAATATAGGCGGCCATCTGGAGGCAGTCCTTCAATTCGCCAAAAGCCGGCAGGAAGACTTCCTTGATGATCTGCAGGTCACGGAAATAGCCCACGGGCAAGTTGTTCATGATGAGCGTGACCTGCTGGGGCAGCGCCTGCAGCTTGTTGCACTTGGCACGGATGAGTTCAAAAACGTCGGGGTTCTTCTTATGCGGCATGATGCTGGATCCCGTGGTGCACTCTTTGGGCAGACGGACAAACGAGAAGTTCTGCGAGTTGAACAGGCAGGCGTCGAAGGCCATCTTTGCCAGTGTGCCGGCAATAGTGGCCAGTGCGAAGCCCACGTTGCGCTCCGTCTTGCCACGACCCATCTGGGCATATACCACATTATAGTCCATCGAGTCGAAACCCAACAAATCGGTGGTCATCTGACGGTTCAGGGGGAACGACGAGCCATAACCTGCGGCACTTCCGAGGGGATTGCGGTTGGTCATCTTATAGGCCGCCTGCAGGAACAGCATGTCGTCGGTGAGCGACTCGGCATAGGCGCCAAACCATAGTCCAAAGCTGGACGGCATAGCCACCTGCAAGTGCGTGTAGCCAGGCATGAGCACGTCCTTATACTGGTTGCTCTTCTGGATAAGTTCGTCGAATAGCACTTTTACTGCGTCGGCCACCTCCTTGAGTTCGTGGCGGGTGAACAGCTTTAGGTCGACGAGCACCTGGTCGTTGCGCGAACGGCCCGAATGAATCTTCTTGCCCATGTCGCCCAAACGGCGCGTCAGCATGAGTTCCACCTGCGAGTGGACATCCTCGACACCGTCCTCGATGACGAATTCACCACGTTCGCAGACAGCATAGATGTTTTTGAGCTCCGCCAGCAACTGGGGCAGTTCATCTTTACCAATCAGTCCGATGCTTTCGAGCATGGTGATATGGGCCATGGAGCCCAGCACGTCGTATTTGGCCAGATAGAGGTCCATCTCACGATCGCGACCTACGGTGAAGCGCTCAATCTCGGCATTCACCTCGAAGTTCTTCTCCCAAAGTTTGTTAGCCATTGTTTTTTGATTATTATAGGAAAGCCTAGGATAGCCTAGGAGTTATTAAACATAAGGAATCTGTGCCAGGGCGTCAGCAATTTTCTCGACGCCGTCCTGCAGGGGACCAGCCACCATACCTCTCAGCATGAAGGGGATATCGGCCTGGACGGTGACCTTCATCTTGCTAGTCTCGGCAGTAACGGGCAGCACCTGAACCCACAGATTAAAAGGCACGGGCGACTGCTCGGACTCGAATTTGACACAGCGATTCTCTTCGCGCTCGATGATGCGCAGCTTAATGACGCCCACGGGAGACACGTTAACCTGTACACTGTCGCTGTCGAATTGGAAGTCCTGCAACTTATCCTCAGGGACACGGTCGCGAACACGCTCCAGGTTACTCAAGTCGCTGATATTGCGATAAACAGCCTCAACTGGGTAGTTGATGGGCTTGATACTACTTTCGAATTTGGTCATAATTGAAAAGACCCTCCCCCTGCCCCTCCCTGAATGGAGGGGAGTGGTTAGTCTTGCTATTAAATTAATAACTAATAATCATTTTCATTAATAAAAGTAATTACTCCCCTCCATTCAGGGAGGGGTTGGGGGTGGGTCTCCACGCGGAGGGGTCTTTGCGCCACTCTTTCAGCACTTCGATGTCAGAGGGTTTGATGTAGCCCGTCTCGGCAGCCTGCTCGAGGACGGCATTATAGTCACTGAGGGTGACGAGACGCACACCGGCCTCGCGGAACGCCTCTTCGGCCACAGGGAATCCGTAGGTGAACGATGCCACCATGCCGATAACCTCGACGCCATATTCGCGTAAGGCAGCAACGGCTTTCAGACTGGAGCCACCCGTCGAGATGAGGTCTTCGACAACGATGACTTTAGCTCCCTTCACGAGTTCGCCTTCTACCTGATTGCCCATGCCGTGATCTTTCGGTTTCGGACGGACGTAGGCATAAGGCAGTCCCAGCTCGTCGGCCACCAATGCACCCTGTGCGATGGCACCTGTTGCCACACCAGCCACTGCCTCAGCCTCAGGGAATTGTTCCTGAATGGCGTGACAGAGCTCGAGTTTGACAAAAGAGCGGACATCAGCAAAACCCAGCGTCTTGCGGTTGTCCGTGTAGATGGGCGATTTCCAGCCGCTGGCCCATGTGAAGGGTTCGTTGGGCTGTAACTTGATGGCTTTGATATCCATCAGTTTTTGGGCAAACAGTTTTTTGATAGCATCCATATATCTCAATCATTATTAATTTATTTTACCTTCATGAGGAGTATGCCCACGAGAATCCAGATGATTTCGCGCACACGACAGATGATGCTCACAAAGATACCCAGGGCAGCAGAGAGTCCCAAGGCAGCAATGGAAAGTACGAAGCCACCCTCCTGCACGCCAATCTGCATGGGCAGGAAGCCGATGAGGTTGGCAAAGAGTGTGGTGAATGCGACAATCAGCACAGAGTGAAGGAACGTCAGCGTGAGTCCTCCCAGTCCTCCTCCACAGTCAATTCCGAAGAGCAGCAGCATGAACATGACCTCGGAACTCTGTACGACACGTGAGAAATACTCGAGTACCAGACTCTTGTAGAACGCCTTCGTATCCTGGCTGTAAAGGGCGGCAATCTGTTGGTCGATGTTCTGAATGGATTCCGAATGGCGCGCCCAGAACTTCAATGTCCACCGCTTCAAACCAGGAATCCTGCTCACCACACCCAACACATACTTCACAAGACCCTTGCGATAACCCTGTGAAAACAAGTAAAAGGCAAAGAGACAGAACACAACGATGACACCGAGTGTGGTTCCAATGACGGTGTTGATGGGCAGGTCGCCAATGAGTACAAGTCCCAAATAGATGAATATGCTGAGGAACCAAAACCAGAAGTGGGCAAAGAAATGCATCATGGCATAGAGGATGACGCTCGACGTGGCATGTTGCTGGTCAACGTCCTTCGACAGTTCCATGATGCGGTAGGGCTCGCCACCAAGTCCACCGACGGGGGTGGCATAGTTCAGGGCGTAACCCGTGATGGTCAGTCTGTAGATACGCCAGAAGAAGCGACGACTGGCCAATTTACGATGTACCGTTTCTTCTTTACAGTTACCTAAGATGATGGCTCGCCAAGCCAGTGCGTTGAGACCGTAAACGATGAACCAAACTCCGATGATGGGTAGCAGCCAGTAGCCAGCGTGACAGATGTGCTCCCACAGCTCGACGAAACTGACGTCGAAGGTGAACAGCATCACCAAGACAGCAGCAATGCCCAAGAAGAAGAACAGGTTGTTCAGTCGTTGCTTAGTCCACGTCATCCAGTTGAACTTTGGGTTTACAGGCTATCGGCTATTTTCTTACAGAAGTTCTCGTGACGTCGATTGACATAGAGATAGAGCAGTCCCATGCCCACAATCTCCCAAAGGAAATTCATGACGGGAACGTCGAGCAAGCAGAACAGGAAGAGCCAGAAGGAACGGAAATTGAAAGTCAGCAGTCCGTTCCAGAAGATAACGGGCAGCGACTTGTCATGGAACTCCTTGCGGATGTTCTCAGGGATATTCTCCGTAGCGCCAAATTTTTCTCGAAGCTTTTGCATCAAGCGCTGGAACTGGGGAGTTACCTTCTCCTGTTTCTTCGTGTAGTCGATGTACGACTTCTGGAAGTAACGCTCCGCCCACTGGTGAGTCTCAGGGGTCATCTGGTCGTAAATCTCCTGCTGACGCTTGGAATTGTCGAGCTCAGAGCCCTTTTCGCCCTTCAGGAAGAACAGATGCACCTGGATGTAGTAGTCGGCCAGACGCTGCTGGCCGGCCAATCCAGCAATACCCGAGATGACACCCAATATATAGACAATCACAGTAGCTATGATGGTATTCTGCTCCGTATTCTCGATGCCCAGCCATGCGAATTCAATGTCGTGGTGCAGGTAGAAACGGTACACCAACGCATGATAGATGGGAATGAACCAGGCAAAGCCTGCCACACCATCGAGGATACGTCCCATACGGCTCTTCTTGCCCGTCATACGAGCCAGCTGACCGTCGGTACAGTCGAAGATATCGGCAATCATCAACAGGAAGATGGCAATGACGTTCATCATCACGCCCCATGTGCCGCTATAGTAGAAACTTCCACAGGCAAAGAAGAAGGCACTGGCAGCACCGATAATCATCGACCAGATGGTAACGGTGTTGGGATGCACGTCGAACTTATTGAAAGCCAGTGCACAATAATAGCAGAAAGGACGGATGACATGGAGGTCAAGCCAGTCTTCCGTCTCTGATGATTTTAGGGTTGCTTTAAATCCTTCCGTCATTTCTTCAAGTCTTCGTAACACTTCTTGATGGTGTCGCAAACTACCTGTGTTTGTTCCTTACGACCCAGGGTGATGCGCAGACACGACTCGAGGCCCTTATCGCCCATGAACTTAATCTTATAGTCCTGCACCTTCAGGGCTTCCATCAGAGCATCCTTGATTTCCAGCGGATACTTGATGAGGATGAAGTTAGCCACCGACTTATAAACCTTGAAGCCGGGCAGGCAGTCGAGTTCCTTCTTGTACAGCTGACGTCCCCACTCCATATCATCAGCCACCTGACGATAGTGGGCGTCGCTGTCGAGTGCAGCCAGCGCCACAGCCTCAGAGAAACGGTTGTAGCCCAGATACTTATTGACATAGCTCAGGAATTGATCGTGTCCCCTGCCGATGAATCCGAAACCACAGCGCAGACCAGGCAGTCCGTAGAACTTCGACAGGGTGCGCGAGATGATGAGATTGTTGTATTTCTCAATCAGCGGAGCGATATAGGCGGTGTCCATCGAGATAAAGCTGGCATAAGCCTCGTCGATGAGCACCATCGTGTCAGAGGGGATATTCTCCATGATGCGGCCAATCTCGTCAGGAGTCAGACCATTACCCGTGGGGTTGTTGGGTGAAGCAAGCAACAGCATGCGGGGATGTACGCGGTTGGTGTATTCAATGACCTCGGCAACATCGTAGGCAAAGGTGTCCTCCTGTTCGTGCAGGGGATACATCTCGAACACGCCGTCGCACTCGCTGGCTACGCGGTTGTAGTACCACCAAGAGAACTCGGGGATGAGAATCTTTTTGTTGTCACCCTTGCTCAGGAAATAATGGATGGAGTTCTTCAGCATATCCTCGCCACCGTAGGTCAGCAGCACTTGCTCCTCGGGAACACCGTAAATCTCGCTGACACGTACACTGATCACACTCTTTTTACCCTGATCGTAGATACGGGTGTAGAAACAGAGATCCTTTGGATCGAAGTTTTTCACAGCGTCAAGCACTTTCTGGCTTGGCTCGAAATTAAATTCGTTTCTATCAAGATAATTCATTTTCTTCTTATTTTGTTACTTTACAGCCTGCAAAGGTACGAATAAGTGAGCAAAAAACAAAAGGAATAAACTTTTTTTTTGTATTTTCGAGCGAAAGTGCCTTCGAGCTTGCTCAAAGGTACGAAAAGTGAGCAAAAAATCAAGAGATTTGGCTTTTTTTTGCTTTTTCTCCTAATACATTTGCTTAATTGGATAAAAAAGTGTACTTTTGCAACCTAAACGAACAAAAACGTAACAAAATGACACAAATATGGCAAAAAAACTGTTATTAGGAGACGAAGCGATTGCATTAGGAGCCATCCATGCCGGTCTTTCTGGTGTGTATGCCTATCCTGGCACGCCGTCGACCGAGATTACTGAGTTCATCCAAGGCAATGCCCTCGCGAAGGAACGCGGCATTCACAGCCGCTGGAGTACCAACGAGAAAACGGCTATGGAAGCTGCTCTGGGTATGTCGTTTATGGGCAAACGCGCTTTGGTGTGTATGAAACACGTAGGACTGAACGTCTGCGCCGACCCGTTTGTGAACAGCGGTATGACCGGCGTCAACGGTGGCGTCATCGTGTTAGTAGCCGACGATCCGTCGATGCACTCATCACAGGACGAGCAGGACTCACGTTTCTATGGTAAGTTTGCGATGATTCCTACGCTCGAGCCGTCGAACCAGCAGGAAGCCTACGACATGGTGGAAGCCGCTTTCGAATATTCCGAGCAGCAGAAGCTTCCCGTGCTAATGCGCGTTACCACCCGTATGGCTCATAGCCGCGCTGTGGTTGTGGTGAAGGACGAGGCCCGTCAGCAGAACGAGTTGAATTACAATGCCGTAGCAGCCAATTGGGTACTGCTTCCCGCCAATGCCCGCAAGCGTAATGACGTGGTAACAGCTCAACAGGCTCAGCTCGAGGACGATGCCGCCAAATCGACTTTCAACATTTTTTGCGAGGGTCAAGACAAGTCGCTGGGTATCATTGCCAGTGGTATTGGCTTTAACTATGTCAACGAGTGTTTCCCACAGGGAAGCCCCTACCCCATCCTGAAGATTTCGCAGTATCCGTTGCCCAAGAAACTAGTGCGCCGTATGCTGGACGAGTGCGACAAGGTACTCGTAGTTGAGGAAGGTCAGCCTTTCATCGAGGACATCATTCGTGGTGTCAACGAGAGTCAGAACATCAAGGGTAAGCTCGACGGCACATTGCCCCGTACGGGTGAGCTGAATCCGGATATCGTGAAGAAGGCTTTGGGCATGGAAATTGGCGAATGTTTTGATCCATGTGCCGACGTGGCTCCCCGTCCTCCTGCATTGTGTCAGGGTTGTGGTCACCGCGACGTGTATGCTGCCCTGAACGAGGTACTGAAAGAGTACGATAATCCTCGCGTCTTCGGCGATATCGGTTGCTACACGCTGGGCTTCCTGCCTCCGTTCCGCGCCATTCACTCGTGCGTCGACATGGGTGCATCCATCACGATGGCCAAGGGTGCTTCCGATGCCGGACAGTGGCCTGCCGTAGCCATCATCGGTGACTCAACGTTTACCCATAGCGGCATGACGGGTCTGCTCGATGCCATCAACGAGAATGCGAACATCACCGTCATTATCAGCGACAACCTGACAACGGGTATGACCGGTGGACAGGATTCTGCAGGAACGAATAAGTTCGAAGCTATCTGTCGTGGTCTGGGACTGAGCGACGAACATCTGAAAGTGGTTGTTCCCCTGCCCAAGAACATGCCCGAGATTACACAGATGATTCGCGACGAGATTAACTACAAGGGTACCAGCGTGATTATTCCACGCCGTGAGTGCATGCAAACCTTGCAGCGCCACTTGAAGCAGAAGAAAGCGGCAGAGAAAAAGTAAAAAGGTAAAAAAGTAAAAAGGTAATTCATGAAAACAGATATTATATTGTGCGGCGTAGGAGGACAAGGCATCCTCTCTATCGCCACCATCATTGGCGAAGCCGCCATGAACGAGAACCTATATATCAAGCAGGCCGAGGTACATGGTATGAGTCAGCGCGGTGGTGATGTGCAGTCGAACCTGCGCATCTCGTCGGAGCCTATCCACAGTGACCTGATTGCCAAAGGTTGCGCCGATGTCATCATCTCTATGGAACCCATGGAGGCCCTACGCTATCTGCCCTTCCTGTCGAAGGAGGGTTGGATTATCACGTCGTCGACACCCTTCGTCAACATCCCCAACTACCCCGATATGGAGGTCATCAAGGGCGATCTGGCAAAGTTACCCAATGTTATTACCATCGACATAGAACAAATGGCTAAGGACAATGGCGTGCCCCGTTCGGCTAACGTCATTCTGTTGGGTGCTGCCCAGAAGGCACTCGGCATTGAGTACAAGAAGCTGGAAGATGCCATCCACCGTGTTTTCGGACGCAAGGGCGAGGCCATCGTAGAAGCCAACATCAAAGCGTTGGCACTGGGCCGTGAGGCGCAGAAATAATTTCGTATTAACGTAATAACGTTATAACGTCATAACGAAAAAAAAATGAAAGAAACTCCAATAAGAAAAGAAATCGTTGACGGACTGATTGCCAAGTTGGGCATTCAGGACTTTGCCAAAGCCACCATCCGTGAGGTGAAGCAGGTGGCTGCAATGGCCGAGAAAGAGAGTGGTGTAGAGTTCATCAAGATGGAGATGGGTATTCCCGGGCTGCCTGCTGCACAGGTGGGTGTCGATGCCCAGATTAAGTCGCTTCAGGACGGCATTGCACATTCCTATCCCGATATTCAGGGCTATCCGGAATTGAAAAAACAGGCCTCGCGCTTTGTCAAGGCATTTATCAATGTCGATATCGCTCCTGAAGGTTGCGTGCCTGTTTGCGGCTCTATGCAGGGCACATTCGCCTCGTTCCTGACCTGTTCGCAGGCCAACAAGGCAAAAGACACCGTATTGTTCATCGATCCAGGATTCCCTGTGCAGAAGATGCAGTTGCAGGTACAGGGGGTAAAGTATGAGACCTTCGATGTGTACGACTATCGCGGCGATAAACTGCGTGCCAAGTTAGAGGGTTACCTGAAGGTGGGCAACATCTGCGCCATCGTCTATTCAAATCCCAACAACCCCGCGTGGATCTGTATGACCGAAGATGAGTTGAAGACCATTGGTGAACTGGCCACAAAATACGATGCCATCGTGATGGAAGACTTGGCCTATTTCGCTATGGACTTCCGACAGGATCTGAGCAAGCCCTTCGAGGCACCTTTCCAGCCCACCGTAGCCCGCTATACGGACAACTACATGCTGCTCATCTCGGGTTCAAAGGCTTTCAGCTATGCCGGTGAGCGCATCGGTGTGGTATGTATTAGTGATAAGCTTTTCCATCGTCACTACGACGACCTCTCGGACCGCTACGAAGGTCTGCCCTTCGGACTGGTATTCTCCACACGCATGCTCTATGCCCTGTCGTCAGGCACCAGCCATTCGGCCCAGTATGCGATGGCTGCCATGTTGAAGGCTGCCTGCGACGGAACGTACAATTTCCGTTCTGAGGTGAAGGTGTATGGTGACCGTGCCCACAAGCTGAAGGAGATATTCCTGCGTCACAACTTCCACATTGTCTACGACAAAGACCTCGACCAGCCCGTTGCCGACGGCTTTTACTTTACCATCGGATACAAAGGTATGACCTCTGGACAGCTGGCTCAGGAACTGATGTACTATGGTGTTTCGGCCATTTGTCTCATCACTACGGGCTCCCATCAGGAAGGTTTGCGCGTGTGTACATCTTTTATTGAAGACCACCAGTACGACCAGTTGGAGGAGCGCATGCAGATATTTGCAGAGAATAATCCTATCAAATAATGTTTCATTTCAAAAAACAAAAAAATGACTTTCAAAAATCTTTTCAGACAGTCTTCCCTCGCCTTGCTGCTGGCATTCGTCGGCACGAGTGTGATGGCGCAAGAGAAGAAATCCACTAAAGAGATTGACTGGTTTCAGGAGCTGAAGAGCCGCATCACCCTCAACGGTTATGCTCAGGCCGGATACTCCTACACTGACCAAGAAGACGCCATGCGCGGCGGAGCACCTAAGAGCAGTTACAACCTGAAGCGCACCCTGTTGTGGGCAAAGGCTCGCATCACCGACCGCTGGTTCTTCCTCTTCATGCACGACTTCAACAGTGTGGTACAGGAGTTCTACACCGACTATCGTATCACCAAGGGCAATGAACTCACCGTCCGCCTGGGTCAGTTCAAAAACTCGTTCTCGATGGAAAATCCGTTGTCGCCCGTACAGCTCGAACTCATCGACGTCTGCTCGCAGGCCGTTACCTGCTATGCTGGTTGCTACGACCCCCTTTATGGCCTGCACTACGGTCGTGACCTCGGACTGGAATTCTATGGCGACCTGTTCAAAGGCCAGCTGCACTACGAATTGGGTATCATGAACGGACAGGGCATCAATCGCAAGGACGGCAATGATGACAAGGACATCATCCTGAAACTGGAATATCGTCCCTCAGATCAGTTCCGTTTCGTTGTCAGCGGACAAAAGGGTCGCGGACATGCCGTCAATGAGAAGCCTGTGTTCTGGAACCCCACAATACAAAATGGCGACGACTATCGTCGTGACCGCTATAGCGTAGGTATGGAAATCAAGAGCGCCCCCTACTCTCCCAGCAAATATAAAGAGGCCCGTCCACTGAAGATTCGCGCCGAGTGGTTAGGCGGTAAGGACGGTGAAGTGGGCAGCATGGGTGGCTATGTCACCTCAACCATTCCCATCACCGACGGTCTCGATGCCGTTGCTTCTGTCGACTATTTCAACCGCAACACCGAGATGAAGTACGACCAGACGCAAGTCACAGCCGGATTGCAGTACTGGTTCTATAAAAACTGCCGTATCCAGCTGCAATATACCCGCACATGGAGCAACTACCAGAAGGACTACAACTGGCTGCAGGGTCAGGTGCAGGTAGCATTTTAAATAAATCGTAATAACGGAATAACAATATAACGTCAAAAAAGAAAAATAAAAATGTTAATCAAAGTTCTTCTAACGATAGTATTTTTTGCCGTCATGCTGGGCGTGGGAATCTACTCACGTAAACAGGCCAGCAGTGTCGACGGCTTTGTGTTGGGAGGGCGTTCTGTAGGTCCCTGGCTCACTGCCTTTGCCTTCGGTACGTCCTATTTCTCGGCAGTGGTCTTCGTGGGCTATGCCGGACAGTTTGGTTGGAGATATGGTCTTTCGTCTGCGTGGATTGGTATCGGTAATGCCATCATCGGTTCATTGTTGGCTTGGATTCTCCTGGGTCGCAGAACCAAACTGATGACACAGCACATCGAGAGCCGTACCATGCCCGATTTCTTTGGCACGCGTTTCAACGATCAGGGGCTGCGCGTGGTGGCTTCCGTCATCGCCTTTATATTCCTCATTCCCTATACTGCAGGTGTCTATAGCGGCATCTCGCGACTCTTCGAGATGGGTTTCGACATTCCCTACGAGTATTGCGTCATCATCATGTCTATCCTCACCGCTATCTATGTGATTATCGGGGGATACAAGGCCACAGCTATGAACGACTTCATCCAGGGCATCATTATGCTCTTCGGTATCGTAGCCGTGATTCTGGCTGTGCTGAATGCACAGGGAGGGCTGGCAGCCGCTGTCGACAAACTGGCACAGATTCCATCCGATGCAGATCCAACGCTAAATGGTGGCTTTGCCTCGTGGTTTGGCCCCGATCCCTGGGGATTGCTGGGTGTGGTGATTCTCACCTCGCTAGGAACCATGGGACTACCCCAGATGGTGGGTAAGTTCTATTCTATCACTGACGAGAGTGCCATCAAGCGCGGCACCATCATCAGCACTATCTTCGCCTTCATCGTGGCTGGCGGTTGCTATTTCCTCGGTGGCTTCGGTCGTCTCTACGAGCCCGTCATCAATGAAGCGACAGGTAAGATTGCCTTCGACTCCATCGTTCCCGCCATGCTGATAACGCTGCCCGATGTGCTCATTGCCCTCGTGGTGTTACTGGTGCTCTCAGCATCGATGTCAACACTGGCCTCATTGGTACTCACATCAAGTTCTACGATGACGCTAGACCTCATCTATCGCGACAAGAAGTCGCTGCCTGGCGAGGTGGAGGAAGGAACCATCGACGATATCGTTTCTGAAAAGATCGAGCAACGCAAGGTGGTCATCATGCGCGTGCTCATCATGTTTTTCATTGCCATCTCCCTGCTCATCGCGCTGAATCCCCCGACGTTCATCGCACAGCTCATGGGCATCTCGTGGGGCGCACTGGCTGGTGCTTTCCTGGCTCCGTTTATGCTGGGTCTCTACTGGCGTGGTGTCACCAAGGCAGCTGTTTGGGCATGCTTCGTATGGGGTGTGGGACTCACCGTCATCAATATGCTCGCAGGCAACCCCATCAATCCCATCAACTGCGGTGCCATCGCGATGGTAGGTGGTTTCCCCGTCGTCTGGCTGGTAAGTCTCTTCTCCAAGAAACTCCCCTTACAGATGGTCGACAAGATTTTCGAGTGCTACAAATAAATTGTAAATCGTAAATTGTCAAATTGTAAATTATATCTATGATTTGGAATCCGAATAAAGAATGCATGAGTCGCGACGAGATGAGCGCGCTCCAGGGCAAACGACTCCATAAAATCGTGGAGTACGTATACCACAACGTGCCGTTCTATCGTAATAAACTTCAGGAGCTGGATATCCGCCCGGATGACATCCAGACCATCGAGGACATCAAGAAGCTGCCCTTCACCACCAAGAAGGACCTGCGTGACAACTATCCCTTTGGCCTGCAGGCTGCACCACAAAGTGAAATTATCCGCGTGCATGCCTCTTCCGGCACCACAGGAAACCCCACCATCGTCGGTTATACCCGTAAGGATATTGGCATTTGGAGCGAGACGATGGCACGCTGTCTGACAGCCTTTGGCGTCACCCGCGACGACATCTTTTCTGTGGCCTACGGCTATGGCCTGTTCACTGGTGGTCTGGGCGCCCACTATGGCGTCGAGCATCTGGGTGCTTCGGTCATTCCGGCCGGTACGGGAAATACAGAGAAACACCTGAAGTTGATTCGCGACTTAGGCATTACGGGTATCGCCTGTACCCCGTCGTACGCCCTCTATCTGGCCGAGACGATGGAAAAGATAGGTATCACGAAAGACCAAATCAAGCTTCGCATCGGAGCCTTTGGTGCTGAGCCTTGGACCGAAAGCATGCGTCAGGAGATTCAGGAGCGTCTGGGACTGAAGGGTTACAACATCTACGGTCTCTCTGAAGTGATGGGTCCCAGCGTCAGCTATGAGTGCCAGATGCAGCACGGAAGTCACATCAACGAGGACCATTTCTTCCCTGAAATCATTAATCCCACAACCCTCGAGCCGTTGCCTTACGGACAAACCGGCGAGTTGGTGTTCACCACGCTCACCAAGGAGGGCATGCCCGTCTTGCGCTATCGCACCCGCGACCTCTGTACGCTCATCGACGGACCGTGCGACTGTGGTCGTACCAACGTCCGCATGGGACGCATCGAGGGTCGCTCGGACGACATGCTTATCATCCGCGGCATCAACGTATTCCCGTCGCAGGTCGAGAGCGTTGTACTCTCCATGCCCGAGTTTGCTCCACGCTACATGCTCATCGTCAATCGCGAAAAGAACCTCGACACGCTGTTGGTTCAGGTGGAAATCCGTCAGGAACACTTCACCGGCATCTTCGATACACCTGCCGCTGTCGATGCTTTGGAGAAAAAACTCGCCTCGAAACTTAAGAGCGTGCTCAGCATCTCGGCCAAAGTACAGCTGAAGGCTCCTGGTACCATCGAGCGCTCACAGGGTAAAAGTGCCCACGTCATTGATAATCGTAAACTATAATATTTTAATAATGGAACAATCTAATTTTTTTAATCCCGAGTTCGAAACCATGTCGCGCGAACAGATTGAGGCCCTCCAGCTGGAGCGCCTTCAGAAGACCGTGCGCCATTGCATGAACTCACCTTTTTACAAAAAACGCTTTGAGGAGATCGGGCTCCGTCCTGAAGACATCAAGAGCCTTGACGACCTAAAGAAGATTCCCTTTACCACGAAGCAGGACCTGCGCGACACCTATCCCTTTGGCATCGCCAGTGTTCCCCTCCGCGACTGTGTTCGTCTGCACTCGTCGTCAGGCACCACGGGTAATCCCACGGTGATTCTGCACACAAAGAAAGACCTCGACGAGTGGGCTAACCAAGTAGCCCGTAATCTGTGGATGGTTGGTCTGCGCCCTGACGACGTCTTCCAAAACTCTTCTGGCTACGGTATGTTCACGGGTGGTCTGGGCTTCCAGTATGGAGCCGAGAAGTTGGGCATGCTCACCGTACCTGCCGCTGCCGGTAACTCGCTGCGTCAGATTAAGTTCATCAAGGACTTTGGTACGACGGCTATTCACGCCATCCCTAGCTATGTCACCCGTCTCTATGAGGTGATGCAGCAGGAGGGTGTCGACCCCCGTCGCGACACCAAGCTGAAGGTGCTCGCCATTGGTGCTGAGCCTCACTCCGAGGAACAGCGTAAGCGCATTGAGGAAATGCTCGGTGTCAAGGCTTACAACTCATTTGGCATGAGCGAGATGTGCGGTCCTGGTGTAGGTTTCGAGTGCAAGGAACAGAACGGCCTGCACTTCTGGGAGGACTACTACATCGTCGAGATTGTCGACCCCGACACTTTGGAACCCGTTCCCGATGGCGAGATTGGCGAGTTGGTGCTCACCACGCTCTGTCGTGAGGCCATGCCGCTGCTGCGCTATCGTACGCGTGACCTGACGCGTGTCTTGGGACATTCATGCCCTTGCGGACGCAACCACATCCGACTGGACCGCATGCGTGGCCGTTCCGACGACATGATTGTGCTTCGTGGTGTCAACATCTTCCCCATCCAGGTTGAGAAGATATTGATGAAATTCCCCGAGGTAGGCACCAACTATCTCATCACACTGACCACCGAGGACAACAACGACCAGATGACTGTCGAGGTAGAGGTGAACGAGGGTACCGACGACTTCGCAAAGCTGCAGTATCTGGAGAAGGAACTCCGTCACCAGATTGGCGACGAAATCCTGTTGAAGCCCCGCGTGCGTCTCGTCTCGAAGGGCACTCTGCCCGTCAGCGAAGGCAAAGCCGTCCGTGTCGTCGACAAGAGAAAAGTATATCAATAAATTACTCGGTATAACGGAATACCGGTATAACGGAATACCGAAAAAACGAAAAAAATAAAACTATGACTATCCATCAGTTATCCATTTTCATCGAGAACCGCTCGGGCACGCTCATCAAGGTGCTCCAGATTCTCAAGCAGGCGAACATCCAGATTGTCGCCTCCACCATTGCCGATACGGCAGAGTATGGTATTTACCGCCTCATTTGCAGCGAGCCCATTCGTGCTTACGAGGAGCTCAAGAAAGGTGGTGTGGCTGTTGCCCTGAGCAACGTCTTCGCCCTCGAACTCGACGACGAGCCCGGACGCGCTGCCGACGCCGTAGAGACCTTCTCGAAGACTGGCATCAGCATTGCCTACATGTACACCTTCCTGCTTCGCGGAAAGGGTATCATGGTCTTCCGTACGGAGAATGCCGAAGAGGCCCAGCAGGTCATTATCGACAACAAGCTCCGCTACATCGAGGAGCCAGACCTCTCAAAACTCGTATAAGAATAGCAATGCGATTGCCGATATGGCAATCGCATTTTTTTCTCCCCCCGGTAGTCTTTTTCAAAAAAATATTTGTTTTCGCGTAGTTTTTTGTAACTTTGCTGCGTCTAATGGGTGTTAAGATTCAAAAAACAGACGAGACAATGAATGCATTAGAGCAACAATTTTCGAAAACCGTAGCGGAACATAAGAGCACCATCTACACCGTGTGCTACATGTTCTCGCAAGATGCCGACGAGGTCAACGACCTGTTCCAGGAGGTACTAGTCAATCTTTGGAAGGGTTTCGACAGCTTCGAGCATCGCAGTGACATCAGGACGTGGATATATCGCGTCGCCCTGAACACCTGTATCTCTCTCGACAGAAAGAAGCGACGCTCGTCTGAAGTCCGGCTTACGATGGACATCAATCTCTTTGAAGACCGCGACGAGGACACGCGCCAGGTGGACATGCTCCACAAGCGAATATCCAAGTTGCAACCCTTCGACAGAGCCATCGTCCTACTCTGGCTCGAGAACCTATCGTACGAGGACATCGGTCAGATTGTGGGAATCACAGCCAAGAACGTCAGCGTCCGTCTGTTCAGAATCCGCGAACAGTTAAAACAAATGTCTAACGATTAAAACTTTCACCCATTATGCAAAACGATTTCGAATTAGAGAACATGCGTCAGCAGCTGACCACGCTCAAAAATAAGCTCAACCAGCAGGAAATAGTCAACGAACGCCTCATGCGCCGCTCCATGCGCAACGAAGTGAACACCATCACCCGCAACTACAACATCATTATGATCCTTGGCATCTTTATGGTACCCTACTTCTACTGGGTCTTTGTCAAGTTAGCAGGCTTCTCAATGGCCTTCTGGATCGGTTCGAGCATCTTCATGCTGATCTGCGTAGGCGCCACGTTCTACAACAGCCACAAAATCAGCGACCCCGATATGATGAGCAACAGTCTCTTAGAGGCTCGTCAAAAGGTGGCCAGCGCCAAGAAGTTCGATGCCGACTGGCAGAAGTTCGGTATTCCCACCCTTATCCTGTGGTACGGCTGGTTTATGTATGAGTGCTATCAGATTCAAGGAGGCGACATAGTCAACCCCTTCTTCTGGGGCGGTTGCGTAGGCGGCATCATCGGTGCTATCGCAGGCTACAAGTACCACTTCAAAACCCAGCGCAAGTATCAGGACATCATCGACCAAATCGAAGACCTGACAGCAGAAGACGACAAACAAATATAAACTACAAACAATGAATCAGAAGAACATTTTAAAATTCCTGCGACAGGTGGCAACCCACAACAATCGCGAATGGTTCCAGGAACACAAAAGTGACTACGAAGCCGCCCGTGCCGAGTTCGAACGGGGTGTACAACAGGCCATCGAACGCATCATGACGTTCGATCCCGAAATAGCCCACGTACAGGTCAAGGACTGCACCTACCGATTCTATCGCGACACCCGATTCTCGGCCGACAAGTCGCCATACAAAAACCATTTCGGAGCCTACATCAACGCCAAAAGCAAAAAGGCACTCCGAGGCGGCTACTACCTGCATTTCGAGCCCGACCACTGTCTGCTGGCCATCGGCAACTACTGGCTGCCCACCAACATCCTCACCTCGTGCCGCCACGAAATCATGGGCAATACGGCCCAATGGTTGCGCTGCGTCGAGAGTCCGGAGTTCCTCCAGTATTTTGGCAGCGACGCATCCAGCAGCACCCAGGAACCCACCAACATCGACAGCTGGGACCAGCCTCAGGGCTTCGGACTGTCAAAGCTCAAGACCTGCCCTGCAGGCTTTCCCAAAGACAGCGAACTCGTCCACTATCTGCGCCTGAAAGACTACTGCTGTTGGCATGCCGTCTCAGACTCGTTCTTCGAGGGTGACGCCTGGCTCGACGAGATGGAACGCATGTTCCGTGCCGCCAAGCCTATGATGGACTTCATGAACTCCGTCATCGACGATTACGAATAGCGATTTTCTGAGTGTGCCTTAAAGATGTCACTCACCTGTCCCGTGGCATCCTTCCGTGGCATCCTAACATCCGTTAGCCTGAACAACGTTTCGGCAGTTTTCATCTACATTCTGTACGCTACAAAGATAAAAAAAGAAAAACTATGCTATGATAGCTACAATTCCCCTGAAACCCTTATGTACAGGGCGTTTAGCCTGTAGCAGGGTTTTGAAAAACCCTGCTACAACCCTGCTACAACCCTGCTACAATCTGACAATTGTCGCATGCTGAAAAAATAGACACTTCTTATTTTGCGTAGGCGGTTAAGGTGTTTTGCGTGTGCCCGCAGGGTGTTTTGCGTATGCCCGCAGGGTGTTTTGCGTATGCCCGTAAGGTGTTTTGCGTATGCCCGCAAGGTCGCGAGATGCCTTCTCGCTCCCTGTGCAAAGGCGTGTTGTACCTTGTACGCCCCCTTGCGAACCCCTTTCGGTCTCCTTGTGAAAGGGCAAGTGGCGCCGCAAGGCCTGAATCACCCAAGTCGGCAGACAAAACACCCTGTTTATCGGGCTTTCAAGTGAGCTATGCCTTCGGAAATGTTAAAACCGCCGAAGTCAAGAGGAAGTCATCAATCACTCGTACATCGTGGCTCTGAACTGATGTCAATAGTAAAGATGCAGGACTTTCATTAGCCCTGCATCTTTTTCTTCAATCCTCTCAGGTGTCGCTGGTATGACTTGATAATTCTGTCAGATAGATCATCAGGCTCGAAGAATGGAGCATCATCACCAAACATTTCTGCCAAGAGCTTTACATATTCCTCATCCTGTTCATAAATCCAGTTATTCCGAATCCACATCCCCAGCGTGAAATGGTATTCACAAGAATCACCCTTAGTCATTTCCTTCTTCTCCTCCTCGCTCAGCATAGCATCTAACTTAGCAAATGCATCTTTCTTTTTATATGGAACATGCGTTGCGTTGAAAATCTCCGCACCGCACTTGCTGCACTGCCATTCGGGATCATCTTCGCTGATGCAGCATCCGCCATAGATGACATGCTCATGATAAGTCTTGAAGTATTCCTCTTCCGGCATCGCAGGCAATCCATATAGTATCGGATATACAGGTGCCCCACATCTAGGGCACTTGTCCGGCTTTTCTATTGATTCATATCTTTTCTTCATAGCTCTTCTTGTTAACGACGGCAAAGATACGATAATAATCTGACAGTACCAACTAAAACGAGGCTTTATTCGTTATTGCCAAGGAACGAGATACGTTTCAGCGGCAGCATATTCTTGTCCTCGTCCGACATCTTGTCGTAGTACTCCTGCCACATCTCAATAAATTCATCGCCATCAATCAGACGGATGAACTTATCGCCACTAGATGCAGCATGCTTGGCATCTGTAGAATATGTACCTGACGTGACGAACAGGGCAATGTCGCCAGCCTTTAATATGCCAAGTAAAGCCCGTACATCAGCAGCACCAGTAGCTGTATCTGGCTTATGTTTTACTTGTACTTTGATTCGTGGAGTTTTAGCACCCAATGGATCTGTATATGCCACAATGTCTATTCCACCATCCTTACCACGAGGAGCTACAGACTGAATATAGTAGCCCATTGCCTTGAGTAGAGATGCCACCAAATCCTGGAATTCATAAGGGTTCTTACTCTTCAAGAATTCACGAATACCATTGGCAGCCCTCTCCTCCAGTGTTTCCAGTTCTATCATGGTTTCCTTCGCAGGGTCGTTTTCTTCTTCTGGTTGAGCCGCAGGCTTTTCATCTGTTGTCTTCTCCTTGCCGCGATACCATGCTTTATAACGTTTCCATGCTTCGTCGCGCAGTCTTTCTGCTCCAAGTTTCAACGCCTCTTCGCCCTCAGGAGTTATCGTCCAGTTGCCTTTCTTTTTTATAAGGTATCCTGCACGTACATAATCTACAGACGTAAAGTGCATATTGCTCTGCCAGCGAATATTACCCGTATTTTCTAGAGTCTCTTTTTCCTAAGCTGAGAGTTCCACTGCTTTTTCAATTTCTTGCATTAGTATGCGTATAGGCATTGTACCTCCATTCTTTGATAGAATAGTCAATGCTGCGAACATCGTCTTTGCAGACGTTACATAAGATTTTGATTTAGCTTTCATATTATCTTTGGTTTATTTCGCGCCTTTTCTTCTATTACACTCTTTACACAACATCTGGCAGTTCTCAATGACAGTCCGACCACCATCCTTCCATGGCGTAATGTGGTCACCCTCCATGAACTCGAAATCAAACTCCTTACCACAATCAGGACAAATATGATTTTGCTTTTCCCATACAGCCAGCTTTATATCTTCTGGGAATGCACGCAAGTCGAGATAATGTTCGTCACCTGTCAACACATAAGGAATAATACCTGTCTGTCGTTGTATCTCACTGTCTCGCATTAACTCCGAAATACGTTTTCCTAGCGCTTCTGTATTCAAAGTTTCTGAGCCAAACCTATCGTAAAGAAACGCCCAATCCAAGCCCTTCATGATCTTTTTGAATTTCTTCATGTCGAAATTTGTAATGGCCCAATTCAATACTGTCTGGAAATATGACCACAAGTTATTGGCGTTAGGGTCATGCTGATGGGCAGCCATGTAGCCTACTGCTGTCTGACGCTTGCCATTGCGCGTCTCGTGGTCAGCCATCCATTCCAAAGCCTTCTTTAGGAAATCCTGACGGATAGGAGTACCGTTCACTAAATCTTTTCCCAGACGATAGGCACCACAATTTGACTTCGAGAAATGCTTCTTTGCATCCGATACGAATGGACCTGCAAATATGGCGTTGTTTATTTCCTGTTCGTTCAAAGGCTTTCCTGCAATGTTTATGGTCTTAAACCATTCCAATTTCTCAGACGGCTCACCCTCACAGACATACACCGTCAGAGGATAGTTCAAAATCCTTTCTTGAATATCTTTGGGCTGGTTGAAGAAGTTCTTAAAGTTATACGAGAACTTGCCGTCCACATATTCGCAGAGTGAGAGAGTTCGTTGTTGACCATCCATTACCTCATAAGGACATTCTGCATCATCAGAACGTTTCACCCAATACATTACGTTGAGTGGATATTCATTTAGTACAGTAGTGATAACAGCTTGCTGCTCTTTCTCATTATAGATAAACTCGCGCTGATAAGGTGGACGGATGTCGAGTTTGCCGTCATAGCCACGAACGCCTTGTTCATCGTTATTCACATAACCTTTGACGATATCGCCAACGGTCACTTCTATCTGCTTGATAATCATTTTGTCGTTATTAATCATAGCTTCTGGGGGTGTTTGTTACGAATTAAAATGCGAGAATATGGTACTTTAGGTATTCCTTTTATTAATATATATAGGTCTCCTGCTGCAGAATGCCCTTTCATCAACCGTTTATGTTCTTTGGGAATTCCACCAACACCTATACTTTGACCAAGAGTTCCACTGCCTAAACCAATAATCTCAAATTGATCAGGATTGTATTGTCCTAAAATAGTATCAGGTACTCCCATTATCCCATCAAAATCGTAAGGAATATCTTGAACTCTACCAACATCAATGGCATTATAATTTTCATAAGTAGGATAATCTCCTGGGGAGAATCGACATACAAGGTCAAGTTCTTCGTGTCGTTTATTATGGTCAAGATTGGTAAACCAACCTGTATTACCCATTTTTTGTTTTGTCCCATCTGGCTTATTATATTCTTTTGCACCATTATTATAACCAAGCCATATATCATTATCTTTGAGAAGCGGAAAAACTTCTTTATAGTGTAAAGCATTTAAAGGACCAATAATTAAAAACTTCTTGTCATATTCCATCAACTGCCCAATATACTCACGGAATAACGAGAACGGTGGATTAGTCACAACGACATCTGATTGTTCTAGCAACTCAATGCACTCTGGGTCTCGGAAGTCTCCCGTTTTCAGCGTTCCAATAACATTCTTGTCATTCTGCAATAGGTATTGCACATCGCTTAGGTCGACAGCACCATCACCATTTAAGTCCTTCACTTCTGTAATCTCAACCTTATACGCCACCTTCTTTGGCTCCTCTTCAAAGTCGCCAAAGTCAATCATCAATTCATTTCCTTGAACAGGTGAGCCATTGTAACATGTACAGATTAATTTCTTCAAGCCCAACTGGTTAAATCTCAGAGCAAAATATTTAAAGAAGTTGCTCTCGTACGGATCATCACAGTTACACAACACCACCTTACCAGCAAAATGCTTCCAGTGGTGCTGCAATTCCCGTTCTATATCTGTCATCTGCGTATAGAACTCATCTTTCTTCGCCGTTTTGGCAGCGTTCAGATTCTTATTAGCCATTGCTATGATAGTTTTAGGAGCATAGCACTTATCGGAAATAACGGGAACCCACCAAAACCACTGACACGAAAAAAGCGCGGACCGCTTATCCGTGTCTGAGGTGGTGAGATACCCGTCCGCGTTGATAAGTGATATGTCCGCACTATCAAGTGCAGACATTAGTCATTTACCGTTACGCAGACTTGTGTACTAAAACTCTCACCTTTCAGACACACCGAATAACTGCTAATGCTGTTATTATTTACCCTCAAAAATCGCACCGCCACCCTGCTCTCAGGGGAATCAGGCCCCGTGGGGCCAGCGCCGTTTTAACGGCGTATCGGCGATACTTGTTGGCAAAGGTAGGGAATAAAAATGAATTATACAAGAAATCAGGCAGGAAAATCATTGCAATGTGATGAATTCCCTTGAAATAGGGGTATTTGCAGACTGCTCGAGGTAACACGTGCAGGCTCCCGAGGCAACACGTGCAGACTCCGGAGGTAACACGTGCACACTCTAGAGTTGCTTTTCGTTACTCCGGACAGAAATTATTTTTTAGCGAACGAAAAATATTTTTTAGCGGGCGGAATTTTTGTTTCTCCGGACGGAATTATCAAGCACGCATGGAAAGTAAGGAGGCCCGGGCATTCCGCTCGGGCGTTTTATTCTTTACGCTTGATGTATTAAACCTTATTTGTTCAGTTTCCAGGTGACACCGTCCTTGGTGTCCTTGACCTCGAAGCCTGCTGCAGCGAGTTCGTCGCGGATCTTGTCGCTGGTAGCCCAGTCCTTGTCGGCCTTTGCCTTAGCGCGGAGCTCGAGGACCATGTCGACAACATGACCGAAGGCCTCTTCGCGAGCTTCAGAACCATTAACCGTTAACCCTGAACCCTGAACCGGTGAGAGGCCGAGGATGTCCTCAGTGAAGAGATGCATCACCTCTTTCAGTTCTGCCAGACAGTCGGCACAGATGGTTGCCTTGTGGTCGACGAGCTTGTTGACGACGGTACAGGCCTCGAACAGATAGCTCAACACCAGTGGCGTGGCCAAGTCGTCGTTCATGGCATCGTAGCACTTCTCGCGCAGGGTCTTGACAACCTTTTCGGTTTCGACATCACATTGCGGGGAAACCTGAACGCGCTCCAAGTCGCTGATGGCGTTCATCAGCTTCTCGTAACCCTTCTCAGCAGCCTGCAAAGCCTCGTTCGAGAAATCGACGGTGCCACGATAATGAGCAGAAAGCACGAAGAAACGGATGGTCATGGGTGAGTAGGCCTTCTCGAGCAACGGATGGTTGCCAGTGAAGAACTGCTCGAGCGTGATGAAGTTGTTGTACGACTTACCCATCTTCTGACCGTTGATGGTCAGCATGTTGTTGTGCATCCAATACTTCACGGCAGGATGTCCCATCGAAGCCTGTGCCTGAGCAATCTCGCACTCGTGGTGCGGGAACACGAGGTCCATACCACCTCCGTGGATATCGAACATCTCGCCTAAGTACTTACGACCCATCGCCGTACATTCACAGTGCCAGCCGGGGAATCCGTCGCTCCAAGGTGACGGCCAGCGCATGATATGCTCGGGCTGGGCCTTCTTCCACAGGGCAAAGTCAGCCTGGTTGCGCTTCTCACCTACTCCAGCCAGTTCACGGCTCTCGTCCTTGATATTCTCCAGCGAGCGACCTGAGAGTATGCCGTACTTGAATTTCTTGTTATAAGCCTCGATGTCGAAATAGATCGAGCCATTCGATTCATAGGCAAAGCCGTTGTCAAGAATCTGTTGAACCAGCTGTTGCTGTTCGATGATGTGACCTGTAGCATGAGGCTCGATAGAGGGGCGCAACACGTTCAGCGCATCCATATACTGATGGTAGCGATTGGTGTAGTACTGTGCTATCTCCATGGGTTCCAACTGCTCCAAGCGGGCTTTCTTGGCAATTTTATCCTCGCCCTCGTCGGCATCATGCTCCAAATGACCCACATCGGTGATGTTGCGAACATAACGCACCTTGTAGCCCAGGTGTTTCAGATAGCGGAACAGCAGGTCGAAGGTAATAGCGGGACGGGCATGTCCCAGATGGGGATCGCCATAGACGGTAGGACCACAGACATACATGCCCACATTGGGGGCGTGCAACGGCTCGAAACGCTCCTTCTGGCGCGTTAACGTATTATAAATAACCAGCTTTGATTCCATACTTTTTGTAATTTTGGGTGCAAAGATACGAGTTTTTCGTGAGAAATGATTAACTTTGCACCAAAAATTATAGCGATATGAAGAAAACTATGAAATCCTTATTTCCGCTGCTACTGCTGACAGCAGGGCTCATGGTATGGTCTGGTTGCAGCAAGGATGACGACGCGGCAGGCAATTCCGAAAAGACGCTGCCAGAAAGTCCACTGATGGAAGCGGCCAACACCATCAACAACAACATGGCTGATCTGAACTTTCACGAGTTGGCACCTCTGGCAACCGTTGTTCCGTCGACGACCCGCGCTGAAGCCAATGGCGTGCGTAACGAATTTGAGACCAAGCTGTCGTCGTTGCTGACACTACTGCAGACCGATCAGGCTACTACGCGTTCTCTGGCATTGGGCCACCGTTTCTCGTTCCATGCATTCAACAGCGTTTTGCAGCTGGCATGGGACCTGTCAGTGATATTGGGCGACGAGGGCGAGAGCGACTCTTCCTGGTTTGGTTTGAACTCTACCAAGAAAGGAGAGGTAGACTATACAGCCAAAGACGGCAGCCTCTATACGGTGAAAGGCCTCATTGACAAAGAGGTTACGATACAGTTCAGAGGTTTCAAGACGAAGGTGGTTGTCAAAAAAGCCAGCGAGTTCTTTATCTTCAAGGACGGAGAACAAGTGCTGAAGATACAGTCTGGTTCTGAGAACAACCGTCCCGTGTGGCTCCCCATTCTCATCAAGGATATCTTCTATACCGGTCAGATGTACTATCGTGACTACGAGATTAACCTGACTTACGACAAGAATAGTATGCACAGCCGGACACTCGACCTCAGTTATAATAAGGTTGGCGAAGAGGCTCCGTTGCTGACGATGAGCGCCAAACTGGAAGACGATGCCGATCTTTGGAAACTCATCAAGCACGACGTGAATGTGCGCGCCGATTTCACGGTAACGGCTATGGATAATATGCTGACTTTTGTGGGTACGACGAACAACGTGAACTATCTGGTGGTTCATGGCGTACAGATAGCCAAGTGCATGGAGGAAGGAACCACAGAACAGGAGTGCAAGAGTCTGGTTGAGAGTTTCAACAACAACCTGACGCTGAATTTGTTACTTGCCGGTATTCCGGCAGGCGAGCTCTATATGGATACACAGTATAACTCCAACACCAACCGTTACTACCCCACCATCATGATTCATTCTACCCTCTTGGGCAATGAAGACTACCCCGTGGCGACCCTGCTCCTGATGATGGGCGTAGACATTCCTGACATCCTCAGGACGGCAGCTCAGATTAACGAATAATAAAGAAAAACTTGTTTTCCTTTGGTATTTCGCTCGTTTTTCGTAACTTTGCAGGCAAATTTGCAAATCGTAAATAGTAAATCGTCAAATAGTAAATAAAATGGCTTATACACGTATGACTGCCGCAGAGGCTGCGGCGCTGATTAAGAATGGTGAGCACATCGCCATGAGTGGCTTTACACCTGCTGGTGTGGCCAAGGCAACGACCAAAGAGTTAGCAAAGATTGCTGTGGCTGAGCACGAGGCCGGCCGTGAGTTCAAGGTGGCTATCTTCACAGGTGCCTCCACGGGACAGAGCACCGATGGTGACCTGGCTAACGCACAGGCTATCCTCTATCGTGCTCCTTACACCACGAACCCCGATTTCCGTAAGCACGTCAATATGGGTGAGATTCCCTACAACGACCTGCACCTGAGTCACATGGCACAGGAGTTGCGCTATGGTTTCTATGGTCCGTTGGACTGGGCTATCCTCGAGGTATGCGACATTGAAGAGGTGGGCAACGACTATCACGTCTATCTGACTGCTGCCGGTGGTATCTCTCCGACAGCTGCCCGTCTGGCCAAGCACGTCATCCTGGAGCTGAACTCGTTCCATAACCCCAATGCAAAGTATATCCACGACGTCTATGAGCCGCTGGATCCTCCTTACCGCAAGGCTATCCCCATCGAACACGTAGGCGACCGCATCGGACAGCCCTATGTTTCGATTCCCAAGGAGAAGGTTGTAGGTGTTGTAGAGTGTAACATCCCCGACGAGGCCCGTGCCTTCAAGGACAGCGATCCTGTAACGGATAAGATTGGTTTCCTGACCGCAGAGTTCCTGGTCGAGGAAATGCATAAGGGCCGTATCCCCAAGGAGTTCCTGCCCCTGCAGAGTGGTGTGGGTTCCACCGCTAACGCCATCCTCGGTGCCCTGGGACAGGACAAGCACGTGCCCGACTTCAACATCTATACTGAGGTGCTGCAGGACAGCGTCGTTGCAATGATGCTCAATGGTCGTGTAAAGGATGCTTCAGCTTGCTCGCTGACCGTTTCTAATGAGTGTCTGATGCAGGTCTACGACAATATGGACTACTTCAAGAACCACCTGACGCTGCGTCAGAGCGAGATCTCGAATTCGCCTGAGATCATCCGCCGATTAGGTGTCATTGCTATCAACACCGCCATCGAGGCCGACCTCTATGGTAACGTGAACTCAACGCACATCAGCGGTGTGAAGATGATGAATGGTATCGGAGGTTCGGGTGACTTCATCCGCAACGCATACCTCTCTATCTTCACGTGTCCTTCTGTGGCTAAGGGTGGCGTGATTTCTTCGATCGTACCTTTCGTTTCTCATCAGGACAGCTCGGAGCACGATGTGAACATCATCGTCACGGAGCAGGGTATCGCCGACCTGCGTGGCAAGGGTCCCATCCAGCGTGCAGAGTGCATCATCGAGAACTGTGCACATCCCGACTACAAGCAGCTGCTGTGGGACTACCTGAAGATTGCCAAGATGGGTCAGACCCGTCACAACCTGCCTGCAGCTTTCGCTATGCACGACACGCTGGCTCGTAAGGGTGACATGAAGTTGACGGACTTTGCAGAGTACGTGAAGTAAGTTCTTTGACCTAAAGGTACAAAGCGTTTCAAGAAACGATTAGAAAGTTGACAGTTGATAGTTGAAAGTTGACAGTTGAAACAACCCGCTATTATCATACCACAAGGAGCGCACGAGGTGCTGTTGCACGCTTGCTGCGCTCCTTGTTCATCAGCCATCGTAGAGTGGATGCTGCAAAACGGCGTCCGCCCCACCATATTCTATTATAACCCCAACATCTACCCCCGCGAGGAATACGACATCCGCAAGAACGAAAGCAAACGTCATGCAGACTCCTTGGGCGTCCGCTGGATTGATGGCGACTACGACCACGAAGCGTGGCTCGGTGAAGTACATGGATTGGAGTGTGAACCAGAACGGGGCAGCCGCTGTGCACTCTGTTTCCGCCTTCGCCTGACAGCAGCAGCCCGTGAAGCCCGCCGACAGGGCTTGCGATTCTTTACCACTACCCTCGCCTCTTCCCGTTGGAAGAGCATCGAGCAAATCACGGCTGCCGGACTCGAGGCACAAGCCACTGTGCCCGATACGGAATTCTGGGCACAAAACTGGCGCAAGGGCGGTCTCTACGAACGCCGCAACCAACTATTGAAAGAATACGATTTTTACAACCAACAGTACTGCGGCTGCGAGTTCTCTCTCACCCCTAAACTCTAAACTATCTAATCGTTTCTTGAAACGCTTTGTACCTTTAGGTCAAAGAACTATTAAGGTCGGCTCTCGCCCTCGACATATTCTTCCAGGAACATGTGCTCTCCGTCGTAAACGGCATAGGTGAACTGCGAGATCCAGTCGCCCAGAATCATCAGGCGCGTATGGCGTGCGAGCTTGATGTCGAGTTCGATGTGACGATGTCCGAAGATGAAGTAGTCGATATTGGGATGGCTCTCGATATAATCCTTGGCAAAGAGTACCAAGTGTTCGCGCTCCTCACCCATATATTGAGGTTCGTCCTTTTCCTTGTGCTTGATATAGCTGTGACGCGCCCAGGTGAGTCCGAAACTGATGCCCCAGCGTGGATGTAGTCCCGAGAAGAGCCACTGGCAGAACGGAGAGTGGAAGATGGCGCGAATGAGTTTGAACGACTTGTTGGGGTCGCCCATGCCGTCGCCATGAGCCAGGAAGAATTCATGGCCGTAGATTTCGGTGGTCTCTTCCTTCTTATGCAGGATGACGCCACACTCCTTCTCCAGATAGTCGTAGGCCCAGATGTCGTGATTGCCTGTGAAGTAATGCACCTCAACACCCATGTCGGTCAATTCCGACAACTTGCCCAGAAAGCGGGTAAAGCCCTTGGGGACGACGTATTTGTATTCGTACCAGAAGTCGAACATGTCGCCCAACAGATAGACAGCGGCAGCTTTCTCCTTGATGCTGTCGAGAAAACGCACCAGTCGTCGTTCCTGCTGTCTCTGATGCGGAATAGCCAGCGACCCTAAGTGGGCATCGGAAAGGAAATAAACGTTCTTCATAGCCTTTGAACTTTGAACATTGACCTTTGAACTTTATGATTAGTCAAACCCGAGTTCGACGCGGGCTTCTTCACTCATCATGCTTTGGTCCCAGGCGGGTTCGAAGACGAGGTTGACATTCGCTGAGGCGATGCCGTCGACAGACTCGACCTTTGTGCGTACATCCTCCAGGATGAAGTCGGCAGCAGGACAGTTCGGGGCCGTAAAAGTCATCTCCAGCTCGACGCTGCTGTCGTCTTGCACGTCGATTTTGTAAATCATGCCCAAGTCGTAAATGTTGACAGGGATCTCGGGGTCGTAGACGGTTTTCAGCACGTCGACGATGCGCTCTTCCAAAAGGGTCTTTTCTTCTTGTGTCATCACTTTTTTCTCTTTTGAGGGCAAAGGTACAAATAAATTAAGAATTAAGAATTAAGAATTAAGAATTATTTCGTAATTTTGCACGCTGAACGCAAAAAAGTGCATTTATGCCCATCAGATATACGCATAAGGAAGAGCTGTGGAATGCGTGGAGCCACGCAGGAGGCATCATCATGGGTGTCGCCTTTGGCATTGTATTCCTGTGGATGGCGTTCCGGGGTGAGAATCCCTGGGCGCGTCTGGGCGTGTGCCTCTATCTGTTTGGCATGCTGGCCAGCTATGTGGCGTCGACCGTCTATCATGCACTGCCCATCTACGAGCGCAGACGTGGACAGGGACTGGTGGGACCCCGTTCGAAATGGAAGGAGCGCTTGCGCCATTGGGACCATGCCGCCATCTATTGGCACATAGCAGGCTCGTACTCCCCACTGACGCTGGTGGCATTGCGCACACAGGGTTATTGGGGCTGGTCGCTGTTTTCGTTTGTGTGGCTGTGTGCCATTGCCGGCACTATCGTGAGTTTTGCCCGACTGAAAGAACACTCGAACATCGAGACTTTTTGTTTTATTGGAATGGGACTGAGTGTGCTCGTGGCCTTCAAACCACTGATAGACTCGGTGTCGACGGCTGCCTTCATCTGGATTGTCGCCGAGGGCGTGTGCTACATCACGGGAGCGGTGTTCTATTCACTGAATAAGAAGAAATACATGCACTCCGTGTTCCACTTCTTTGTGCTGGCAGGAAGCCTGTGCCACATCATTGCTGTGTGGGATGTGCTGATGGAATACTTGTAGAGTTGACAGTTGATAGTTGACAGTTGACAATTGACAGTTAACGGTTTCTGCGTTTCTCGTACTGGTCCAGCTTCCTGAGGTAGTAACGTCGGAAGTCGCGCCAGTGGTAATAGGGGGCACAGTCTGTCCGGATGGGCAGTCGGGCTTCCTGTTCGTTCAGCAGCACCTTGAAGAGCACGTCTTTGTCCTGGGGATTGCGGCGATAGAAGATGAACTGCACATTCGACCCCATGGGGAACACACTCGAACTCCACCAGCCACGTGCCTCGATTTCTTCAAGATTGCTGGTCTGCAAGTCGTAACCATTGATGCCCAGCAGACACACCAGCGGCAGCAGCACCGTCTCGTGTCCGAAGCGCAGCTGCGCTCCAGGGCGGTCCAGACGCAGGCAACTGTCTGCATCGGCTATCATTTGTCGCAACAGGTGACGCTGGGTGTAGGGATAGTCGCCTCCATTCAACGGACAGAATCCGTAGCGTACATACCACAGCACATTGTCAATCTGCCACATGCGGTAGAGGTCCTCAGCCGTAAACAGGTCAGTGATGAAGGTCTCCTTATTCAAGTGTGTGTTCAGCTGGAAGAGTCCCATCTTCATCAGGTAATAGCTGAAGAAGGTCTCGTCCACCAGTTCCTTCACCAGATCGGGGTTCTTGAACAGCATCTCCATCAGTCGACTGTTTCCCACACGGCTGGCAATATAGGCATCGTAGGCTTTCTGTGCCTCGGGAGTCAGCTTGCCGACGCGCAACAGGGGGTCTTGATAGTTCATGTATCCCTGCGTGCGCTTCGAGGCATCCATCGTCATATTCAGTTGTGGGTTCTGCTGGCTCAACCCTATCAGGAATGACTCCATCGACATAATACAACGCGGTACGACGGTACTGATTGCCGACACATGAGCCGAGTCGGCAAAGACCTCAGGAAACCGGTTTATCATGCGACGTGCTATCTGCAACTGCTGTATTTTTCCCTTTGCCGTCAGGTCACCCCATCGGTTTTCCGAGTCGTCCAGAATGAAATTCATCTCCTTGAGCACCCGCTTGCCCATCATCGTCAGCTCGTCTACGCCATTGGCCTGCACAATCATCTTATAAGGAATGTCATAGCCCGATCGTCTGTTGATATATCGCGAGCCGTGACGTCCGTAGTGCGAGATATAGAAAGGCTTCTTACCACGAGGTGCAGCAGTCAGATTGTCAGGAACACTGTCTGGATAGACATCGTAGTTGCATGAAGAAAAGCCCGGACTCTCCCGGATGATGTCGAGCACCACCTGTCCCCGCGTTGTTAAAGGTAAAAGGGTAAAAAGGTAAAAAGGTAAAATACCTTTCAACCATATCAGCACCTTATTATCTTTAAACAAACTCATCGCCATCCGTTTTTTACCTTTTACTCTTTTACTCTTACTCCTCATCCCACTCCCTTGCATAAGCGTACAGTTTACGTAAATAATAGCGTTTCACATCCTGCCAATGGTAGTAGGGTGCCACATCCGACGGGATAGGCAGCTGCGCCTCCCGACCGTTCAGCAGCACACGCACCAGGGGGTCTGGATCGTTCTTGTCCGTCCGGTAGTGAATCATCATCATGCTGCCTCCGAGTGGTGCGATGCGATAATCCACCCATCCCCATGCTTCGAGCGAGTCGAGGTTGTCCGTCCGCAAACCGAATCCGTTCAGCTCCAGCAGACAAATCAGCGACATCACCGTACTCTCGTGCGTATAGCGCAGGTGCACCACAGGAAAGTCGAGAGCCATCACGCTGTCACACTGATGTATCAGGTTCCACAAGGGCTTACGCTGTATGTAGGGCTGGTGTCCGCCATTCAGCGTACAGCCGCCATAGCGTATATAAGCCCACGCATTGCGTCGCATCCAGTGGCGATGGATATCCTCTGGTTCAAACACGTCGAAGAGCGACATACCTGTCTCCTTACTCCCCATTTCCTTACTCCTCTTCGCAACGCCACACTCTCTAAGAGAGAACTCCTCAGTATACTGCGTGCTGCCTGCCAGGTCGAACAGTTGCCTGCTCAACGCTGCGGCATCAACGCTCTTGGCATACTCCGCATCATTGAACAGCGTGGCCATCAGATGCGTATTGTCTGGTGCCCAGCGCGCAGCGAATTCGTCATAACGGGCCATGGCCGTGGAATCGTCACGCAAGGCCTCCAGACGCTTGTCCTGCGGATTCATCCAGTTCTGCGAACGATGCGAGGCTCCGATATTGATGAACAGGGGATGGTGCGCTATCGACATTTGCACAACGGCCTCACCCATCGTCAGCAAGCAATGGTTCTGCACAACAGAACGCATGTCGACATAGGTCTGGTCTGTAATCATCTCGGGCAGCCGCTGTGTCAGCAGGCGTACCAGTTCCCTGGCCTGCCGCTTGCCCACCGTCGTCAACTCTCCCGTACGGTGATTGGCTTCGTTTCGCAGCTGAGCCACCTTCTGCAAAGCCTTCTGACCCATCTCGGTCAACTTTCCCAAGCTGTCTGCACGCGACAACGTACGATAGGGATCGTCATAGAATTCATGGCGCTCCAGATAGTAGGCCGACGGACAGCCGTAGTGATTGATGTAGAAAGGGCGTTTCTCTGCAGGTGGAGGGGTGTCTTGCAGATCCTGTAGCATCAGTGCATAGTGCATGCCTGCCGCACGTCGCACGTCGTCGCGCAACTCGTCAGCCACCGTCTGAGCCCTCATGCTGACAGCCCCCCAACAGCACATCATTCCTACCAGCATCCAAGACCTTATCCGCCTCATCGTAGCAATATTTTCTGCAAAGATAACAAAAAATCAGAAAATGTCAAAGAAAAACGCCAATTTTTACATTTTTAAATTTTTAGTACCCTGGGTTCTGCTCCAGATTATGGTTCAGCGCTCTCACATCGGCAGGAATGGGATACAGGCAGGTATGTCCGTCACGCTCATCGACGGCATCCGGTCCGTCGTAGAGCGACTTATACCGCCCGAAACGAATGAGATCCTGACGGCGCCAGCCCTCCCAACACAACTCCAGCATGCGCTCGTCCAACAGGTTCTCCAGCGTACACTGACGCAGCTCGGCAAACGAGCGCTGACGCACCCGGTTCATGTCCTCCTGTCCACTCTCACCCAGCCTGACCTTAGCCTCGGCACGCATCAGCAGCACATCGGCAAAACGGAACAGCACGATGTCGTTGTCCATCAGCTTACCGTCCTTGGGGGCATTCTTATCGACGGCATATTTCTTCATGCGGGCACCAGCGGTCTCGACATACGGCGAACCGCTCAGGTCCAGCTGCACCTCTAAAGGATAATACACCAACGGCTTCCCCGTACGGTCTAACACCACGTTATAGTTCAGATCGTAGACGGTATCGTAATAGAAAGTGACCTCGAATCGGGGATCGAGATGATGCGGATAACCAAATACCGACAGCGTCTTCAGCGTGGCACACGTACCGTTCTCGCCCGTAAAGCCATAGGCAGCCGCATGACGGTAGTGGTACGAGCGATACAGGTTCTGCATCTGGTTCGAGTAGAGGTTCTTGTCCATCGGTATCACGAAGATGTTCTCCTTCGAATACTGGTTATATACCACGAAATTGTTGCCCATATACTCCTCCAGTTCGAATCCCCAGTACTCCAGCTTGTTACAGTATTCCACGCACTTGCGGTAGTATTCTGCCACATCTTGTGACCCCGTATAGACGGCACTGTTGAGCAACAGTTTGGCCAGCACGAAATACGCCACAGGAATGGTGATGCGACCGTAGTAGTCACCCTCTCTGACACTGTTGAAGGGACCGAGATGGTCGATGGCTCCCTCCAGTTCACTGATGCAGAAGCGGAACACCTCGGCACGGGGATTGCGCTTCACCTCATTCATTTCCGTCGACGTGGAGGTCACCAACGGCACATCACCGAACAAGTCTATAAGATACCAGTAATACATGGCTCTCAGGGCACGCACCTCCGCAGTCCACCATTCATACCGCTCGCCGGCCAGTTCCCGGTTGGCATCCAGCGTCTCTAACGAACGGTTGCACAGCGTGATGACCTTATACAGATACAGCCACGCATTCTTGGGCAGGTCGTGACCCGCTGCCCACGAGTGTTTGTACATCGCCTGCCACAATCCTCCGTCAAACCAGTCACCGCCACGTGTGGGCAGCATGGCCTCGTCCGAACCGAACGTCTGCAGGTCGTACACACCTCGACACGTGCCTTGCAGACCCTGTCCGTCCTGATAACCGCCTATGTAGTTATACAGAGTGGCAACGGTATTGCGAAACAAGGCATCAGCGCTGGTGTACGCCTCCTCTTCAGCTATCTGGTCACGCGGATGCTCATCCAGCGAACACGCCGTCAACATCACAGAAAATAAAAAATAAAGAATAAGAAATAATACCCCCTGCGGTCTTCTCCTGTTTATCTTGCTAATCATAATTTCTAATTTCTAATTCCTAATTTCTCACTTCTCATTTCTCATTTAGAACTGTATGTTCATTCCGACGGAGTAGGACCGATAGACAGGAATCGTGCGCTTGTCATCGACACCCAGCGTGGAATCCATAACCGTCGAGTTAATAATCGGCGTCAGTCCGGAATAGCTCGTGATGGTCGCCACATTATTCACTGAGCACGACACACGCAGGTTCTTCACATAGCGCGATTTTATCGGAATGTTCCAACCCACGGTGATATAGTCAATGTTCACGTAGTCGCCCGACTCCAGCCAGTAGTCGCTGATGTCCTGATCCTGGATATTCATCTCGGGGGCTCCCTGCATCACGTTGTAGTTGGGCAGCGACAGCATGTTCATATAGGCCAGCGACGTACCATTGTACACCTTATGTCCGAAGGCACCGTTCATCTGCACCGTCACGTCCCACTGGCGATAGCGGAAGGCGATGTTCGAACCCATCATGGCCTTCGGAGTGGCCTGTCCGCAGATGTATTTCTCCTCCGACACCATATACTCCTTGCCACCGTTGGCATTCTCTCTGAAACCCAGGAAGTGGGGCAAGTAGAATACGCCCAGCGGCTGTCCTACCATTTGGAAACACACATCACTGGCACCGTGGTAGCCCGCTCCATAGAGATAACTGATGCCCATCAGGTCGGGAGCCGTCAGATGCTGCCCGTTATAGTCGCCGTTCAGCGTCACCAGCTTATTGCGCTCAAAGGTCCAGTTCATGTTGATGTTCAGCTCCATGTCCTTCTGCCGGATAGGAGTGATGCCGAATCCGAACTCAAAACCGTGATTGCGCATCTTACCCAGATTGGCCAGCAGCTTGGCATAAGGGAATGGCGGCACACTGACATCGTAGACATACAGCATGTCGCTGGTCCGCGAGGTATAGAAGTCGGCCGTCAACACGATGCGGTTGTTCCAGAAGGCCATGTCCACACCCACGTTGAACGTCTTCTTGATCTCCCAGCGCAGGTCGGGGTTGGCATTACGGATGATGCCCAGCGTAGTGACAGGGGTACCGCCAACGCTCACCACACCATTGGGCTGCACCAACTGTCGCGACATGTACGAGTCGATACCACCCAGGTTACCGCTCTTGCCGTAACCCACACGCAGCTTCAGCTTGTTCAGCCATCCGAACTGCTTCATCCACGCCTCGTCGCTGATGTTCCACGCACCGCTCACTGAGGGGAAGAAACCCCAGCGGTTGTTTTCACCCACCTTCGATGAGCCGTCGGTACGGGCATTCACCGTCAGCGTATAGCGGCCATCGTAAGTGTATTGCGCTCGGAACAGAAACGACGCCATATGGTTGTCCGTATAGAATGAATTCGTGCCTTCCCACAGTCTCACGGCACCTGCCGACAGGTTGTTATAGCCGTAGGCATCGGTCGAAAAGTTCGACGCCGTGACGTAGAATCCCTTGCGAGTTTCGTTCGATGCCTCCACCAGTCCCAGCAGGTCTAGGTGATGACGTCCGAAGTCCCGCTGCCAGTTCACCGACGCGTTGCCCAGATACTCCTCACTCTTGGTATGGCGCCTATAAGCCTCGCCATGACTCCACACGATGGTCGGATAGTAGTGCCCATTGTCGATGCTGTTATACGAGTACGATCCGAACGCCGTCAGCGTCAGTCCGTAGCCCAGATTGGCCGTCGCCTTCACGTGCACGTTGAAGTGTCCGTTGTTCTCGTCGTCCACCATCTTCAGCAGCGAATTGGGGTTATTGATCCACAGCGCCTCCGTCACCTGGTTAAAACTGCCATCGGCATTCGCACCGTCAGGGAACGTGGGGTTGAAGGTCGCTGCCGAGTAGAGCAGCTTCTGTTGGAACGGGATGTAGTCGAACTTCTGCAACGAACCCAGTATGCCCAGGTCGAAGGTCACATAATTGTCGAAGGCCCGCTGCGTCAAATCCAGCTTGGCAATATAGTTGCGCAGACGGTTGTTCTTAATCACCGTCTTATGGTCCTGAATACCCACCGATGCACGGTAGTTGGCCGTCTCCGTACCACCGCCAAAGGCAATATGGTGGTTGTGGATGAATCCCGTACGCGTGGGCGACTTCGTAAAGTCGGTGTCGTAGCCCTTGTCGATGATGCTCACGCCCAACTGCTGGGCGGCACTGCGAAACTGACTGGCATTCAGCATCTCCAGCCGCTTGTAGATGCTCTCGAAACCCACCGTACCGTCATACGAGATATGAAACTGCGACTGTCGGCCCTTCTTCGTGGCCACCTCGATGACACCCGCTGCACCACGACTACCATACTGCGCCGTCTCCGAGGCATCCTTCAGAATCGTGAAACTCTCGATGTCCGCAGGGTATATTGTCGACAGCGTAGCCAGATCCGACGTCACACCGTCAATAATCACCAACGGGTCGTTACCGCCCGTCAGCGATGTAGTACCCCTGACGCGCACCGCACTCACCATCGCCTCCTGGTTGCCGCCCGTCTGCACCTGCACACCAGCCGCCTGACCCGTCAGTGCGTCCAGCGACGAGGTCACCAGACCCTTGTTCATGCGTTCCTCCGTCACCTTGTCCACAGCACCCGCCAGTGTGTTCTGGTTACCGCTGAAGTAACCCACCTGCATGGTCCGCGTCGTGTCCCGCTGTTCCGTCTGCGCCTCAGCCCCTAAGGTCACCGCCAGGAATAGTAACAATAAGCATTTCTTCATATTGCTTGTTTTAAGTTTTCAGTATTCCGTCTGCGAAGGTACGAATAAGCGAGCAAAATGCAAAATAAATTAATGTTTATTTTCATTTTCGAGCGAAAAGATTGTGCCACGGGGCAAAATGAATCAAAAACAAGGGGCAGAATGCAGATTTTCTTCAAAATGTTTGTTATGTTAAACATTTTTTCTTATTTTTGCACCCAATAAAGTACAATTATGGGAAAGAATACATTTGGTAAGACGATGCCAAGGACATTAAGTCAGAACCTGCAGATCATGGGCGAACAGATTATGCTGGCACGCAAGCGCAGGCATCTGTCCATGCAGGACATAGCAGACAGAGCTACGGTGACACGACTGACTGTCTCTAAGGTGGAACATGGCGACCCAACGGTTTCCATGGGTATTTATGCACGCGTACTCTTTGCGCTTAATCTGGAAAACGACATTACCTTGCTTGCTGCCGATGACGCTCTTGGCAGACAGCTTCAGGATGCAGAACTATTGAGGAAATGAAAAAGATTACGGTTTACGCAGATTTTGACTTCCTCTCTGATGCCCAGGAGATAGGGACGTTAGGCTACGAATATGTTCGTGGCAAGGACCACTTTGTCTTTGAGTATTCGCGCGAATGGCTGAAACAGTATGGCGGCATTCTGCTGAGCGGTGATCTGATGAATGTTCCTTCGTTGCAGCATCCTCGTGGTAATGACAATGTATTCGGCTTCGTCAAGGATTCTTTCCCCGATCGTTGGGGACGTTTGCTGCTTGACCGCAGGGAGCGACTCACAGCCCAGTCGGAAGGGAGGCCAACACGTATGCTCACTAATTACGACTACCTCATCGGCATTGATGACTTCACCCGCATGGGTGGTATACGCTATAAATCCATGCGTTGGGATAATCTGTTAGAATAGCAAAACGCATCGTTTTCTATCGTTCGAAAATAAAAAACCCCCAAGATTTAAACGAACACGAATCGCACGGATTGTACAGATTTAGAGGTTTGCGAAGAGGATACTTAGCCAAAATGATTATTATTTCATTCCGTTTGGCTGATTATTGCAAAAATATTTGGCCAAACAAATAGTTTTTATTATCTTTGCGGCTGAAAATAAACAATATCGGTTATGATAGGACGCAAAAATGAATTCGAGAAACTGCAATCGGCCATGGATAAAGACAGGGCACAACTGATTGCTGTTTATGGCAGGAGAAGAGTTGGTAAGACATTTCTTATCAATGAGTTCTTTGAGGGCAAGTTCATCTTTAAGCACACAGCCGTATCCCCTGTGGATGATGCAACAAAGAAGAGGAAAAAGAACATACTGAAACTACAACTTCAGGAGTTCTATTTTTCCATGCGGACGTATGGCCTGGATAGCAATGAGCATGTCCCGACCAGTTGGCAGGAGGCTTTTTATATGCTGGAACAACTCTTGGAGAAGAAAGACAACGGCAAGCGTCAGGTTATCTTCATCGATGAACTTCCATGGATGGATACCCCCAAGTCGAACTTCATGCCTGCCTTCGAGCACTTCTGCAACGATTGGTGCCTTGCCCGCAAGAATTTCAAGATGGTGGTATGCGGTAGCGCAACATCCTGGATACTGGACAAACTGATCAACAACAAGGGTGGCTTGTATGGAAGGGTAACGTTACCCATCTATCTCTCACCATTCACATTGTATGAATGTCGCGAGTTCTTCAAGGCCGACGGCCTCCATTTCGATGAGTTCGATATTTGCCAGGCCTATATCGCTTTCGGTGGTATACCATTCTATCTGGACCTGTTCAGGAAAGGCCTGAGTCTGGCACAAAACATCGATGCTATCCTCTATGACACTAATGCGCCGCTCAAGGATGAGTTCGACCGGCTGTTTACATCCCAGTTCTCAAGCCCGGATGAGTTACAGCGCATTGTGACGACACTCGCTAAGAAACGTATCGGTTTTACACGCGATGAACTCGTCAAGCGAGGAAAGTTCTCTTCAGGAGGCACCTTGACAGAGAACTTGGCGGCGTTGCAAAAAAGTAGGCTGATTATGGAATACATCCCTTTCGGCGAATCGACTGCGAGGTATAAAGTGGCAGATCCGTTCTGTATCTTCTATCTGAACCATGTCCGAGATAACATCGACACCCCTTCATACTGGCAGACGCATGAGAAGTCGCCCTCCGTCATCTCATGGATGGGGTTTGCCTTCGAGGATCTGTGCTGGAGCCACACGAGGCAGATTAAGCACGCCTTGGGGATTGACGGGGTTATTACAAAGGAATCTCCCTGGAACATAGTTTCCGATTCGGGCAAAACCGGCCCAAAAATAGATCTGATTATTAACAGGGACGATCGTTTCATTTGCCTGTGTGAAATGAAGTTCACGCGAGGAGACTTCGAGGTTACCAAGAGTTACAACAAGACCCTCCTCGAACGGATGGAGCGTGTACAGGAGATTGTCGGGAACAGGAAAACTGTCATGTCAGTATTAGTAACCACATACGGTCTAAAAAGAAACGAATATGCTTCCCGTTTCGACAGGATAGTCACTATGGAGGATTTGTTCCAGAAATAGATGACGAAGAGGGAAGTAATATGATAAGAGTGATTAACGAAAATCGCGAGACCCTTATCAGGACCTCGCGATTTTGGTTTTCTGTCACACAGATTTAGAGGTTTGCGAAGTAGTCGCGGTACTCTGACACTTCGAAGCAGGGACAGGCTTTGTGGACGCCTTCGAGTTCACAGTGGCCCATGATACGGGCATCAGGGTAGTCGACCATCAGACTGCGGAGCAGGGCAATGAGTGCGGCACGCTGGGCTGGAGTGCGGGTGTCGGCATCACGGCCTTTCTCATCCAGTCCGCCTTCATAACAGATGCCGATGGAGTGGGCATTGTAATGTCGGGCATGCATGCCGATCTCTTCTTCGTCGCGAGTCTGGTAGAGCTGACCATCACGCTCAATGTAATAATGGTAGCCTATGCCCTTGCCGTGAAAACGGGCATTATGACAGGCACGGAGATCATCGACCGTGAAGCGCTGGTTGCTACGGGTCGCCGAGCAGTGAATGACGATTAGATTGATTTTTCGGGGCATAGCGACAAAGATTAGAACCAGTGGGGAGCGCAGCTCTGGACGGCGATGGTACCCAGGACAGTAGTGATGATAGTTCCAATGATTTGGAGGACTTTCTTAAATGTTGACCATTTCATAATTTCACACAGAATAAAATTGTTGTTCTTACTTTATTACTAAATAGAGTCTCGCAGAGATGAGAGGTGAGTGCAGGGCGCGTACATAGGAGTTGAAAGTTGATAGTTGAGAGTTGACTGTTCAGAGCTCTCACGGGGGTCCTATCGCTGATCCCCCCGGACACTCACCACTCAATCTGAGAGCAGAGGGCTACTCCTCGAAGCCACTGGGGTCGTCAGGACCGCCATCACTCTTGGCGAAGGTCTTGGTGGTTACAGTGCTGCTCACACCGTCCTTGATGGCAATGGCCTTCACAGTAGTGGTGTCAGAGAGGGTCAGGGGCTCAGAGTAGAGCGTGCTCGACGATGATGGGACACTGCCATCGAGGGTGTAGTAGATGCTGGCGCCGGCAGGACCACTGATAGACACGGAGGTAGTTTCCTCAAACGGATTCGTGCCGCTGATGGTCGGAGCAGCCACGGTAGGTGTTACGCTGCCTGAACCAGAATTGCCGGAACCAGAGCCACCATTATCAGAACCGCTTCCACTGTTGGAACCACTGGTAGTGCCATTCGTCCCATTCGTGGTCTTAGGCTTGGACTCCACGAGGTCCTTGACATTCATGAAGGTAGCCTTCTTCTTGAGCATCTTCGACGAGAGGTTGTTGATGTCGGTGCGGCTGGGCGAGAAGCAGAGGAACAGGCCGTTGATGTTGCTGCCGAGGTTGAAGTCACCCTCCTTGCTGGTACCGGTGCTCTTCACCGAGAGGTAGAATGTGCCGAGTTCACCGAACTGCACCTTCTTGCCTTCCAGCAGCTGCTCGAGGATACAGTACTGCAGTTTGTTGGCTACACCGAGACAGACGTCCTCGCCATACACCGAGTTGTGCTCGGACATGTGCTTACACAGCTCCTGGTAGCTCATGGTCTTCGTAGCGACCACGCGACCGTACCACTTGCCATAGGCCGTCGTCTTGTCGTTCTTGTTTTGAGAAATCTTTACGAGTACGGGCATAAATTAAGAAGTAAGATGTTAGAGGTAAGAGGTCAGATGTGGCTGCGCGCAAGGCCGAATCATCACTCAGAAAGGGAGTTTCCCTAACCATGTACAAAGTTACGACATTCGGAAAGGGCGTCTTCCGCTATCTGACCATTCATGTCGATTCTTGTCGTTACTTGTCGATATGGATGCAGTATTGACGGGTTATCCATTCTACAACGTTGGGTGGCAGGGCACCTTTGCCCTTGGGCATGCCCATTTTAATGAGCATCTGGCGATGGGGCTTTATCCAGTTGCGCAGGGTTCGGGGATCCACCCCGGCATAAGCCGCCAATTGCTTTCTTGTCATTGCTTTCATAACGTATATTCTTACGGTTTTGAATGAATGCTGAATACGGGTTGAATTTACGCTGAATTCGAGGCGTTTGCACGCAGAATCCGGGGAGACTCAAAGAGGAAGTCGACGAGGTCGATGTTACGCTGTTTCTGCTCATCGGTGGCATTATCCTCTAGAATGCGCTCGATGGAGATATCTATGGAGGGATAGACACGGCGGAGAGTGTCAGCGAAATCGAGGAACGAGAGATAGATTTCCATATGAGGATCAGTTTGGGGATAGATGCTAACCGAGCAGCCTTGTAGTGGCTCCAGCAAGTCAACCGTCATATTGGCAGGATAGGCGTATGCCATCCAGATGCTCTCAGGAAAGAGCTCGCTAAGAATGACTGCAGAAGCCTCGGACTCCACCACGCTGATTGGCTTATATTCGCACACAGTTAATAAATGGAGACCGAAGAGACAATGTCTGGGATGCCACGACCGCAGAAGTTTTGGCTCGCGGGCTTTGAGCAGCGAGGATACCCAAGCGTCGCCAAGGTGGCCATCACGTGCCTGATTCATTTCATCAATCATCCAATAGATGGTCTTACCACTTTTGCTCTTACCCAGACGATAACGCTCCGCAGCATGACGCATCTGCTCCTCAGAAAGCCAGCCGTTAGCAACAACTTCGTGGCACAAATCAGAGTCGCACTCTACCGCAACCATGGGTTCTATGGGTTTCAGAAAGTCCTTGGACGAGGGGGAAAGGATGTCTTTCAGTTTCATTTTCGCGCGTATAATAATTTAATATATTTAAGCCCCTTATAGGGGCTAATAATTAATTAAATAATTAAAAGGGGATGGAGTTGTCAATCAGTTCGACCCACGTGACGCCGGTCTCTGGATGGACTTGCTTTCGGATGAGACCCTGCTCCTCGGCCAGGCTAAAGTAAGCATAATATGCCTTGGCATCGATGACGCCACACTTCTTCAGGGCAACAGCCATCACCTCGCTGAAAGGCCGCTGCGTACGTCCTTCCATCGCTGTTGTAAACAGGCGTGGCAGATCGACATCCGATTCCTGCTGAGCTCTCGTACTCACCCATCGTCCCTGGGTATCACGAGGTCTTTCCTGATAGTCGCAACACTCCTCAGGCAGACCATCATTGTTGATGCGATAGTAGAGCCTACGCTTCATCTTCTGCTTACGACTGTAAGTATGGGTGACCTTGAACATGTCCGACTCTTCGATACACTCACACTGGAAGACCTCGAAAGCCTTGTTTGTCAGTTCTGTTCCGATGGAACCGCGCATATTCCGGTCCTGCTCACTCTTGTTCTGATGGAGCACACAGACTATGCAACAGTTCTTCTCCTTAGCCAAAGCCATGAGTTTCTCCATAATGAGCGTAGCCTGCACGGCATCGTTGATGTCCGTCATGAGGTCCTTTACACCATCAATAATGGCAATATCGGGCTGAATGGCACGAATGGCCACATCGACCATCTTTCCACGTTTCTCGAAACCTAAGCCACGCAAATTGAAAGCGTAAAACGTATCATTTAAATCGCACACAGATTCCACAGAAAGAGGGATGATTCTCTCTTTCAGAATTTCCTGCGTGGATTGCTGACTTTGCTCGGTGTCGATCCAGAGAACACGTAAAGGGGAATCTGCCTGGTTGGTGTAGCGTTCCAGAGCCAAGACTTTCTGAGTGAGACATGCAGCCATGAGAATCGACAAGAAGGTCGTTTTGCCACTTTTGGCTTTACCACAATCGGCCACCAGTTCCCCACGATAGAAACACGGCACATCAAACATCCGAAATAGCGGCTGCATGGGCGGCAGCTCCGTTTCGGGTGTGATTCGTTCGCTGTATAACTCGTCCATTTCCTGCTGTGTCGGTTCCTTTTGTTCGGCAGGACCAGAAGACTGACGCCGGCGAGCCTGACTATCCTTCACCAGATTGAAAGATTGTTCGTTCATGTTATTACAATATCTTTTTACTTTTTGCGTTATTTACTTGATTGCCTGTGTCGACTTGGGCACTGTAAAGGTCGGCAGAAAGTATGACAACCACAAAAAAGTGTCCTACACGAGGACACAATACAGAATAATTAACTAACCCCAAAGTATGAAAAAAGACTTTTTAACCCCGCAGGCTGCTGCCAACGAGCTCACTCGGCTGGCACTCCAGAAAGCTGATGACGCTTTCTACAGAATGCGACGTACCCTGGAGCGCCAGTACCGACTGGCCAACGGTACTTTTTGTGGAGTCTAAAAAGGAACACTTTCCGAGGACTTCGAGTTGAAAACCTCCACGCTGATTGCCATCTGGCGCGACATCCTGGCACACTATGCCCACCAGTCCGACCGCCAGCAGCAACTGCTTCAGGAACTTCTCCGCACCATCACCCGCCACCTGACTCCCCCTCCGTGAGTGAGGTTCACTGGGAGTTGACAGTACAAGTCAACAATGATTCTTCATTAGCGTTTCCGCTGAGTTTTGGCCTTACTGCTCAGGAAACGAAGAATGGCTTCGTAGGCGACGACAGCCTCGCCACGGGGATGGTGGGTAAACCAGTTGGCAGTCACCATTCTGCCATCAGCATACTCCACATGGATGCGGTATGACGTGCCGCCGGTCATGTCTTCACTGACGTTGTAGCCATCGAGGCTGTCGACCTTCAGATGTTGAAGCATGTTGTAGAGTTCCGTCACGTCTTTTTCTGCGACGGCATAAGTTTTCCGTTCCGGTCCTTCACCTCTGTTTTCACTGTACACCACACAAGGCTTCTTGCCGCTGTCGGCAATCAGTTCGTAGTAGCTGTGGCTGATTTCGCCAACAGGAAGTCCGTGGTTCGTATAGGCACAACTGCAATAGATCAGCTGTCGCTGTTGCTGCGGACGCCCGCCTTTCGTTGTCTTTTGTGCAAAACATGCTATTGCGCACAGGCTTAATGCTGCCATCAAGAATAACCGCCTCATCATTTTCATTTCCCTTTAACACCCGTATGTCCACTGCTGAGTATGATGTTCACCACACTAACTGCATCGGCTACCGTCACCTCGCCGTCACCAGTCACGTCGCCAAGATTGAGGCTTTTGGGAGTGAAGTATCCCGTCGTTGGGTTAGCATAAATAACATCTGTCTTGCTGTCGTCATAGCTGATAGCGCCTACCAGGGAAGTACAGCCCTTGAACATATCAGCAGAGGAGTCACAACTCCACGAATCGTTGCAGTAAATCGTATGAAGGGTAGGAATATCGCAGAACATGTTATTCATGTTCTTTACGTTCTCTGTATTGAAGTTGCTCACATCAAGGCTCGTCAAACCACGACAGCCATAGAACATAGAACTCATGTCCGTCACGTTATCCGTTTTGAAACCGCTCACGTCAAGGCTCGTCAAGCCACGACAGCTAGAGAACATAGAACCCATATTCGTCACATTATCCGTCTTGAACCCGCTCACATCAAGGCTCGTCAAGCCACGACAGCCAGAGAACATGCCCCACATATTCGTCACATTATCGGTCTTGAATCCACTCACGTCAAGGTTCGTCAAACTACGACAGCTATAGAACATAGCCGGCATGGACGTCACCTTATCCTTCTTAAAGCCGCTCACGTCAAGGCTCGTCAAACTATGACAATTATTGAACATCTGACTCATGTCTGTCACGTTATCCGTCTTAAAACCGCTCACGTCAAGGCTCGTCAAACTACGACAGTTAGAGAACATTGATTGCATATACTTCACCTTATCCGTCTTGAATCCGCTCACGTCAAGACTTGTCAAGCCAGAACAGCCATCAAACATCCAAGACATATTTTCGACATTATCCGTCTTAAAACTACTACAATCAAGACTCTTCAGTTTGGAGCAGCCACAAAACAATAAACCCATGTCCACTGTCTTTGAGGTGTTCAAGTTTTCTATTCCCTCTATTGACTCTAATTTGCTCCATCCTGAGAAGAAATCTTTTAAAATTCTCATTGATATGTTAGCAAACGATGGATCAATAACGCATTTGGATACCTGTTTTTCATAATCTGACAACTCTTCCATTTTTAGTACTATTCCCGGACGAGAAGCCATCTCATTATCATAGTATAATGTCATTGTCCCGTTGTCAAATACTCCGTATCGTATACCAACTGGTGCTGGCTAAATGCCAATAACAGCTCTATGTTCCATTGTAAAACCTTGCCATCCTTCTTCGCCAGTCATCAAAACCCAAGACTCCGATCCTCCCCAACCCCAGTTAACATGAAAATAGCCATTCTCATAACCATCTAAGACAAAAGTATGCCCTCCAATATTTGACCACGCACCATAAAGTAAGGGACGGCCTTCATTTAATTCTTCAAAAATGATCTGTTCCCATTCGTCTGTTTTATAATTCTCACGATATATTCCCCCAATTGAATAATCATAGCAAAAAAGTTGGGATAAGACATATGACGCATTAAATGGATCAGCTCCGCTCCCCCCCGGAATATAATCCATATGAAAAGCTGTACCGCATAGCAACATCAAAGTGGATATGGCATCTGCTTGCGTCTCATTATAGTTCTCCTCCCAATAATGATAATCACTAAGAATGTTGTCCCAGTCAATTGTGGTAATAGGTTGGGCAGGCATGTCGATATTATAAGTTGATGTTGTATAGCCTGGGATAACATCGGTTGTCTGTTTGGGCCATTGCCAGTAGTGCATAATTTGCGCCGTTGCTGTGGCGACACAGCCTGTTGGACAGCGTTGACCATTTACTTCAGGACATTTGTTGTTATAGGGCTTCCCTTGACTAAACCAGCAGGTCAGCAATGGACCTACGTTTTCTCGTTCTGGAGAGGTTCGCTTCGTCGCCTTAGCTTCAGGGTGTGCACGCAGATACTTCACCTGTTCGGCATAGTCCTCAAGCCAAGCCTGCATGTTGCAGGGGAGGTCGTCGACATCGAAACGACAGTCGCGGGAATAGGTGAGCACATCGGGCATTCGCTCTTCACCGCTGATGACAACGTAGCCGCCATTAGCCTCGTCGTTGAAGACATAAAACTCATCGCGGTTATTGGCAAGGGTTAGTACAGGAGCTTTGCGTGGTGCCATACCTTTCCCCATCTGAGTTCGGCTAGCCTTGCTAAAAAACTGCTGGGCCTTCGCAAATGCCTCCTGCTTACTTACTTGCTGGGCGTCGGCTACTGTCAGTGTCAGCAGAACTGCCAAAAGGAATAATAGTTTCTTCATAATCGCATCGTTTTAGCTATTTCACTATGTATTTCTTGCCGTTCTTGATATAGAGGCCTTTCGAGAACTGCGAGACGGGGCGGCCCTGTAGGTCGTAGTAAGTATTATTTTCAGCGCCGATTTTCAGCAAATGAATGTCAGAGGAGGACTTTTCCTTATAGGTAAAATAGCCCGGATTACTTACGCCACCATCAATATGGGCATAGGTTTCGTCAATATGGTTCTCGTCATATTTGGTTCCATTGCCCCCAACGAGCTTGTAGCATTCATTAAACATCCTCTTACCGTAATCGCCTTCAATCATGTCGGTATTCCAATCGTAGGAGACATAGATTGTCTTAAGTTCATAATCGTCCTGAAACATACATTTCATGTTTGTTGCACTCTGGGTATTGAAATTGCTCAAATCGAGTTCCTTTATGACAAAGCAGTCTGAGAACATATAGCGCATATCCTTGACGTTGGACGTATTAAAACTAGTGACATCGATTTTTTCAATCTTCTTGCAGTCCTCGAACATACTCCACATTTCAGTGACGTTATCTGTTCTGAAATTCCTCAAATCGAGGCTCGTTATATTCCCACATGCAACAAACATGAGGCTCATGTTTTTTGCATTTTCCGTATTGAAATGGCTTACATCAAGGCTCGTTAACCCAAGACAATCTTCAAACATCTCGTAGAAACTTTCAACTTTTTCGGTATTGAAGTGACTTAAATCAATACTGGGTAGAGTCCTACAGTCTGCAAACATGGACGTCATATCAGTTACGTTGTCTGTTTTCAGATATTCTATACCAGTGATAGTTTCCAAATGGCCCATGCCTTTGAACCAAAAAGCTGTACTTGTCAGATCGGACTTGTTAGCAAAGGACGGATCAAATACGACAGTAGTGATACTTGATTTCATCTCATCCCATCCTCTTTGATCTTTTTTTCCAAACGGACCGACACCCATACCGTTTCGGTCGGCTTTCTGGCTGTCATAATAAAACGTCAGCACCGTATTGTCTTCACTCAGAGCAGCGTAAGGCTCTTGCGCACTAATGGTCTGAACAACTCCCACCAGGAGCAATAGGACCGAATAGAATATAGTCTTCATAAATGTATCGTTTTAGATTGTCATTATCAGTATTATTGGCGCAAAGATAATAATTATTTTCGTAAACTCAAAGGATTTCCATAAATAATCTTTCAAACTCATCTAATTCCAAGGAGTAAAGGAGCCAAAGGAGTTGCGGGGGCGTTGCAATCGCTCCCAAAAAATTATCCAGAAAATTAACTACGTTGACTTTTGTATACTCGACCAAACAGACCTCACAGGGTGACTGATACGGTGTTACAAGAATCCATCAAAAAAGGAAGAACCCGGGCAATGATGAGTTGCCCGGGTCCTTTCTGTATTGGTCACACAGTGCCTGTTACTCTGCGTATTGGTTCAAGTCGGATCGATTTTTCTTCATCCCTTTCCTGCCATAATATTACAGATTGTAACGATGTCACCGACATTCACCTCACCGTCCCCATTCACATCAGCTAGCTGTGGGTCAATGGTGCTTATACCTGCCATGACGTTGCAGATAGTCACAATATCACCGACATTCACCTCACCGTCATTGTTTACATCACCCCTGGTAACGATATAGACAAAGGTAGCGATAGCACTTTCTTCCATATCCGGGGCTGCAGCCATCGCCTTGACGACGGTGTTCTTCTCTATCGTGATCGGTGTGCCGTCGTAAACCTTGCGGGCATCCGTGTCGGCACAGGGGCAGGAACCATCGAGGGTGTAGTAAATGGTGGCACCTTCCGTAGCGCATGACAGCTCTACCTGTGTGTCTTTCTCTACCACAGTGCCAGAGGCAATGCTGGCTGTTGGCGTAGCAACAATCTTGTTAACCTCTACGCTGACGATGGTCAGACCTTCCTTGTCGGTACCCTCTACGGTGAAGGTAAGGGCAGCAGTGCCAGGCAACTCACCCGAGATGGTGATTTCGGCCTTGCCGTCTTCACCAATGGTAACCTGCTCTGTTTCCACACCAAGAATCATCGCCGACGAAGTCTTGACAGTCAGCACCTTGCCCTTGGAGGCAGCAGCTGGGAGCACCTGTACGACGAGCGTTGAGGATTCACCATAAGTGACCACCTTCAGCGAGTCGCTGACAATCTGCTTGATTTCCTGCTCAACAGCGAATGCCTGCTCGTAGTTGTCCTGCATGCGAACGCCGGCATAGCTCTTCACGCGGTTGTTCACCAGCAGGGTCACTTCCTGCTCTGAGAACGGCGCTGCGGCATTGAAACGTACCTTCGAGGCAAAGGTTTCCTCCTTACCTTCGTAAGACACTTCCTCGTTCAGCAGTTCAACAGTACCCTCGACTGGTGTTCCCTTCTGCATCACTATGATGTTCTCGGCAGTCAGCAGTTCGGGCATCATGTACTTGTCGAACTCCATTTCCACGCCTTCCTCGAATGCACGGGCATTCTTGATCATAGGCTGGATGTTCTGCTTCATGGCGATGTTCACGTCAAGCTGTGGCGGAGGCACGGGCAGCCAGTCCGAATAGGTCGTCTCGTAGCCTTCCTTCTCGAACTTCACCTGCCAGAGGCCCTGCGGCACATCCCAACGGTACATACCATTCTCGTCGGTGAAGAGCGGATTCTCCTGAGCATACTCTTCGGCATTCCACTTCACAATATTCTCGTGTACGTCGCCGTACATATCCTCGTAGGTCTCTTTGTAGAATACGGTTGCCGTAGCACCTTCTATCCTATTGGACGCCACTCCTTCATAAACATAGCCAGAGGGGTCGATCTGAGGATTCGAGTCAGGATTGCCCGATTCTTGGGCATCATCACCATTGCCTTCTTCGTCTTCACTGCCTGGCGGACATGGTGTCTTACCATCACAAGGCTCCTTGTCGCACAGTTTATACAGTTCCTTGTATTCTTTGCAGAAGCGTTTGTAATTCACATCATACCTCCAGTCGAAGATGAATGACGCAGCAAGATTACCAACCATCACAGCAGCTGCTGCAAGGATAGCCGTCAGCGAAGTACCTCCAGAAGGAATCAGACCCAAGAGACCTCCACTGAAGCCAGCCAGCTCAGCAATATCAGCGCCCAACTTGGCGACATAGTAGACACCTGCTTTCACTATCCATCCGTCCACATCGTTTTCCAGACTTGCTGCTGCCTTTTCTGCTTTTTCGCAAGGCGGGAAGATGTTATTTTTAATATCGTAAAGCTTGCTGAGTTTCTTGTAACAATCCCATGCATCGACAGCAAGAGAGAATATCGTGAAGACTTTACCTGCAATCTTACTACCTGTCTTCGTGCCGCTTCCAATATACGGACGAACCTTCTCATTGAGGGCTTTCTTCAGGTGCTTGCAATGCTTAATATCTTTGGAGTACTTTGAAATACTCTCTTGAAGTGCTTTCACCTCGCTCTTGCTCAGGTTCAGCTTCTTTTTATTGGCCAAAGCCTTTTGAGCTTCAGCCAGGAGTTTTTCATTATTGGCAATTGCTTTTCCTATGCGGTTGACACAATCGTCAAATGTTCCCATGATGGTTGTACACCAACTCTCAATCGTCATACACATATTGCGAACCTTGTCGAGCCATTCTCCTGAGGCTCTCCTGCCTATAGCCGCAGCATCAGTATTTGCCATGATGATGTGTACGTCAGAAGCAAAGTCAACAAAATGAATGCCGCTATCGTCCATGAGGACGTAGTAGAAAGTATCGTCGGACTTGCTTACCTTTTCATAGCCCATCTCAAGCAGTTGCTCCGGAGTTAGATTGGGTGCATGTTCGATGGTCACTCCCTCCATGTACTTATTCACCTCGTCCTGGAGGTAAATAGACTGGTTCGAGAAGTTGTTCAAAGCCGCCATCATCAGTTCCACTTCCTCCTGGACCTCACTCTTTAATTGCTGCAACTCGGTTTCGTCCATCATGGCTTCGTCGGGATCCACTTCGCCATATCCCATGGCAGTCATCAACTCATGAAGCAGCTCGTCGGCCTTTTCCTCATCGTCAGCCGCGATGGCAGCATCGTATTGGGCAATCAGGTTGTCTACGAACACATCCTCCTCGTTCAAGACTTCTTGGATTCCATCCTTCAAGTTGAACAAGTCGTTAAACTGCCCAGCATCAACAACCGGCTCAGAATCGATGTCGTAGCTGACCTTCACATTGACGGGGATGTTTCCGTCGTACATGTTACCAAACTGACCAGCTGCAACCCACATTTGCTTCTTTTCGTCATAAGTGGCCTTCAGACCTCTCCACTTGCCATCATTTCCTGTCTTCACAAAGAGGACGACATTTGACACCTTCTCTGGGTCGTTGTTCGTGAAGTCGATGGTAAAGGTGAATTCCTTATTGTAAATGTAGTATACGTAGGTACTGGTTTTCTCCGAGGGATTCATGAAGTCGAATACCACCTCATACGTCTTATGCTGCTCGGGGTTGTCGTGGTACATGACGACTTTCGACACCTGAATGGCATTCTTGTCGTACATGCATTCCATTGTCTCCGACTGTAGCTCCAATCCTGCCTTTGTGGTCACCTTGGCATAGATGCTGTGTGTCGAGAGGTTATACGGCTCATTCAGTTCACACGTTGTAGCCCATGTGCCGTTCGCCAAAGAGGTAGTCTGACCAATTAGCATGCCATTGTCGTAAATCTCGACATTCGATGTGCCGATAGCCGTACCGCTGACGGGAATCGTTGTCTTGGCCACCGTTCCGGGAACAGAAATCGACAAGTCCTTGGCCGTATAGCTGGCCGAGCCAATAGGCTGCGTGATGGTCTCTCCGTCCAGGTCGAACTGAGCGAATGCGCTGGGAGCGTATTCACCGCCGAGGGTGGGGATGATGCAGAAGCGCACACGGTCGGTGTATCGTACCATCGGAATGGTGATGCGGTTGCCGCTGAGCGTGTAGCTGCTGGTCGAGTTGCCCACCATGACGGAGTTCTCCACAAATTCGCACGACTCAGGCAGGTCGATAATCATCTGCACGTTGCTGACGCTGGTAGCATAGGCTGATTTGAAGTCGATGCGCCCCGTCAGGGTGAGGTAGTTACCTGCCACGAGGCTTGGCTTGTTCACGGTGAATGACGTGTTGTCGCCCGTGTAGTAAAGCTTGCTCTCGTCGAGTGTAGGAACCGTCTCCAAGTCGATGGCCGTAATCTTGCCGCTCTCTACCGTTGCTTTGTTCACCACGTAGTCCACGTTTTCGACCAGTCCCGTCTGCGCCAGCTGTGCCAAGTCGTAGATGCTGTTGAACAGGCGGCTGCTGCCCATCGATAGCAGTGAATAGCTGCCGTCGGGCAGGTTGCTGATGGTCAGCGACGACTGCTCATAGTCGTACGTCTTCAACAGCTTGCCTGCTGCGTCGTACAGCGAGCCTACAACGGAGGCATTACCCGTTGACTGGTACGTCGAGCGAATCTTACCCAGCTCTACCAAGTCAATCTCTGCAAACGCCTTCTGTTCATTGATGGTGGCTGTCGTCGTCGTGGGCATAAATGCATTGTTACGGCTGGTGGCCGTCAGGCTTAGCACATCACCATCGTCGACTTCTTCCAGCAACACAATCTGCGGATACTGCACGTTGAACTGGCTGATGGTCTTATTCTTCGTCTGGTTCACCAATTTGTAGTCCACGTTCTGATAGTCGCCGTACCAGTGCTTCTGTCCCTCGCATGGCTTGAACGTGATGGTCAGGTTGATGATGGCACCCGTGATGGATCTCAGCGCCACGTCCGACATCAAGATCACATCCTTGCCCGTCATCAGCGAATCACAATTGATGGTCTTACTGACATAATCCGTCGCAGCAATGGCCAATGACGTAGGCACGTTGGATACCTCTATCGAGTACTGGCCGGTCTTGTCGGTCTTGGTGCTCAGCGTTTGGGTGTACTTCCCGCCGAAGGTCTGAGACGCGCTGATAACGGCATTGTCTAACGGAAGTCCTGTTGCCATATCTTTCACCTTACCTGCCATCTGCACTTTCTTGATGGCTTGCAACTGACAGACGGGAGCATTGTTGCCGTCCGTAAACGTATATGCAGTGGTTTCTGGCGTGTCGTATTCCATAGCCAATTGCTGCGACAGCGTCACGCGGTAGTTCACCTGATAGCCTGCAGGCAGTCCGGCGAGTGTGGCTCCCTGTGCCATGTAGTTGCCTTCTTGGTCAATCCACGAGATCTGCGTCTGTGCCGTTACGTCCTTTCCGTCAGCAGTCAGCACCGTCAGGACTACCGTCTGCGGCTTCGACAGGGATGCAAAAGTGACGCTGACGTCCTCGTCCTTCACCTCTACATTGTCTATTTGTCCGAAGACGTCGCCCCGCTCATTGCGCAGCACGATGTTCCACGACGTATTGCGGATGATGTTGGCAAAAGTATACTGCGTGCGGTCGGTCATCACATAGTGCATGCGCTGACCGTTCTTCGTGTTGGTCAGTTCCAGCCACATCTTCGCATAGTCAGCACCATTGACGCCTTCCGGCAGGTTAATGGTGATGCTACGGATATCCTCCTGAATGGGCAGAATGGTAAAGTCCTTCCACCCGTCAGCATCCTGATACTGGCTGATGGCAGCAGCGGGAACATACACCACGAGTCCTTCCGGGACGTTGGTGAAAACCTGTCTGTCAAGCGTCGGCGGAGTCATGGCATAAACAATGAGTGACGACAGTTGCTTGCAGTTATAGAATGCCCTGTAGCCAATCTTCTCGATGGTTGCCGGCAGATAGACGGTTTCCAGATTCGTGTTGTCGAAGGCGTACGACGGCACTTCTGTCACACCCGTCACGCGGCTCAGGTCGAGCAGCGTACAGTTGGTGTAGTTGTTGGCTATGCCGAAGTCGTTGTCGTTCATCGTGCCTGCTACGGTAATCATAGCCACCTCACTGCGGTCGCTGCCACTGATGACGGCAGAGACAGCACTGTTAAGGCCACCTGGCGTGAAGTCGTCGACAATCACCTCGCCCAACTCCTTATTCCAATAGTTCTTGCCTGGGTTGCCAGGCAGCGCGGGGTCGTACTCGAAAATGCCATAGACCTTCGAGTTGCCGTGCGGAATGACATAATAGAAGTTCTGCGTCGTTGATATCGTCTCGCCTTGTTCATTCTCCCAACGCAGGAACCGGTAGCCCGTGTTGGTATAGGCATACAGGCGCACATTGCTGCCTTCTGCTCCCACAGCATTCGTCGTGTTAAACGTACCGCCCCCTACGGGCTTGCAGGCTACTGTCACCTTATATTGAGTGGCCATAGAATCGGGATTGGCAGGTACCGTCGGGTCGTAGTTGAACAATGCGGTCAGCTGTGAATCGTGATACGGCATCGTGTAGTTGAACGAAGTAGCCGTCGAAACCGTTTCGCCCACTTCATTTTGCCAGCCCACGAACTGGAAGCCCGTATTGGCATATGCGCGCATGTTGACCTTGGCTCCCGCAGCATACTTGCCGCTGGTCGTATTCAGCGAACCGGCACCTGTCGGCGAAACCTGAGCGGTCAGCAAATAGTAGGTTGTTGTGTCGGGCATCGCAGGGTTGCCGGGCACGGTGGGGTCGTATTCATATCTTGCCTGCACCGTGACGTCGTGTGACGGCATGGCGTAGTTGAAGCTCGTCGTCGACGAGAGCAGGGTCTCGCCCTCATACCATCCCTTGAACACAAAGCCGGTGTGGGCGTATGTTCGCAGATAGACGTTGCTTCCTTCTTCGTATGTTCCACCACTGGTGTTGAGTGAAGCCGCACCGTCGGGGGTTACTTCCACGGTCAGGTTAAACGTGGAAGCAACGGCCAACGATACTTGTAGCAGACATACGAGCGCAATGCTTAATAGTCTGTTCATACTCTAATGGATTATTTGTTCAAAATGATTTTCTTGCCATTCTTGATGTAGATGCCTCTCTTGACAGTTGACAGTTGAGAGTTCTCTCCTTGAGAGTGTGGCGTTGCGAAGACAGTTGACAGTTTGCGCCCCTGCAGGTCGTAGACAGCATTGTTCATCGTCGATTGCTCGTTGTCAATGGTCTGGATGCCTGTTGTGCCGCCTGTCAGGTGGAGCACAAAGCGGTCGGCAAATGTTCCTGCCTTCGACGAGAAGGTGTAGCCTGCCTCTTTCGTCAGTACTACGGTCTTGCCTTCGGCCTTGTCTTCCAGGGCCACCTGGCAGCCTTCCACGTCATTGTCAAGGGTGATGGTATAGAAATCTTCTGCTCCGGCGTAGGTAGCCAGTATCACGTTGCCGTCAGCCACCGGACGTTCGTTGATGGCGTAGTTCACGCCATTGTCTATGGTGTAGATCTGAGGAACTGTCGGGTCAGTGCTCACAAACTTGCTGGCATCCTTGTCGAGCTCATACTGCATGGTAGCCTGACCGTTCAGCACGACGCGGGTACGGTCGGTGCTCTTGTCATTCGTGATGCTCAGGTTGATGATGGTACGAACCGACTGGTTGTCGGAAACTCTTCTTCCTATTGCCTGAGCGTCGAGGGTTCTTGCATTGCGGTCCGTCTGACGACCTTCCTTGCTGAATACGATGTTGCCGTTGGCAATGGGACGCTGCACGAAGAATGCCTCACCTGGGCACAGGATATAGGCGTCGTCAGCGGGACTGTAGGCCGTATAGGTGCTGTTGCGCATGTTCCATACGGTGATGGGAGCCTCGAAGTCCATGAAACGGGTGTCGTAGTAGCTGGGATAGGGGTTGCCAATGAAGTTCCAGCTGCGGTTGTGGGCAAACTCGCTCTCATACTCATTCAGGGCAACGGTGATGTCTGTCGTTCTGAAGATGTTGTTCTTGTTGGCGTTGTTGATGGCCTTCATGCGGAATCCGCTACCGGCTTGCCTGTTGTTGTCAATATATCGGCTTCCCTGAATGATAAAGCCTTCGCCAGCATTGATTACATCGTCGCCCGACAGCTTCGTCCAGGTCTCAGTGGCTTCGCCCTGAGCTCTCTTCTGTCCGTCATACTTTCTGACAATCCAGTTCGTGGTACCCTCGCTGTAAGTTTCAATCTCTGACAGCTTCACATCGAATGGCATCGTGAGGAATGTCCAGATGTCGTTGCGGTTATACAAATCGATATATACCTGATCGGCACGCAGATGCGAATTGTTCACCAACGAACAGTAATTCTGTACGCGGTTGTATTGGTCGTATTGATAGTTGGGATCCCAGAACATCGAGAAGTCCGACATCGACAGCGTTCCCTCGCCATTGACTGTCAGGCTGCCGTATTGCCAGTAGGAGGTGCCCTTTTGGTCGTGTATCAACGTTACGTTGGGCTTATACTCGGCAGGAATGGTTTCCGGCAGGGTAAGCTTGAGGTTGCTGACCACAGCGATATTCTCGGGCAGATAGTCAATCGGCTTGATGGTTTGGAACTTGTCCCATCCCGTAGTCTGCTTATAGACGTTAATGGACAGTTCAGGAACGTACAGCTCACGGCCTTCCATGCCAAGGCCATACGGAATCTGGTCGACCATGTATGGCGGCTCGATGGATAGACAGGTCACCTTCATCAGATTGTCGCAGTAGTCGAACGGCGAATAGTCTGCACGTACCAGCGAACTGGGCAGCGTCACCTCCGTCAGTGCGTCGCAATCGTAGAAGGCATTGTCGGCAATCTGGTAGAGTCCCTCGTTCAGTTGCAGGTCCGACAAGGCATGGTTATAGGCAAATGAGTTGTCACCTATATAATATAAGGTATTGGGGAACTTCAGGTGGTTCAATTCATAGCAATCATAGAATGCGCTGCCATAAATATGCGTAAGTCCTTCGGCAAAGTCTACTTGGGCAAGCTTGTAGTTATAAGCAAAGGTTGAGCCGTTAATGACGGTCAGCGTTGAAGGCAGCTTCACATACAGGTTGTTATCGCAAGAGTAGAAAGCGGCGTCTCCCAGCGTGGTGAGTCCCTCTGGCAGAATGACTTCCAGCAAGTTGTCGCATTCAGAGAAACCATGTGATTTGATGGTGGTGAGCGTAGCGGGGAAGTCCATGTGCGTCAGTCCGTAGCACTGATAGAAAGCATATTCTCCGATGGTGGTCAGCTCTACTGGCAACTTTACGATTTCCAACAGCTTACGCTGATAGAAGAAATTGTTTGGCATCACGGTCATCTTAACGCCCGTCATGTCAATCTCCCTCAGCTGTGTCAAACGCGTCTGGAGCGTGTTGATATCTGCATCGTTCAGTGTTCCTGACAGCTTGATGCTCACAACATCCACGAAGTTCTCCACCTTGCTCAGGATAGAGTCACCCATCGCACCAGGCACATTCACGGTGATGTCGACGTAGGTATAGCCCAGACGCTCTATCATCTTGTTCATCTTATTGATGGCAGCAGCCACATCATCGTTGTCGTAGCTGCCATTGCTGTGGGCATTCTTCACCTCGTTGCTCAGCGCTGTAGCCTCGGCAATCGTGGCTGGCGAGGTGAATGCGGTCGTTGCAGCCAGTTTCGTGTTCAGGGCTGAAAGCGTGTCGTTCAGTGCTTCGTAGGCCTTGATGCTCTTACGGACAATAGGCTCGTACTGCATGATGTCGGCAAACGCAGCACCCTTGCCTTCATATCCTGTGGCGGCCTTGCCAGCGGCAATCAGCTCAGCAGCGTGCTGTTTCACCTCTGCATTCTGAGGCTTGGCGTTCAGCTCGGTAAACACGATAATCATGTCGGCCAGCATCGTGTTGACGTCGCTTTCCGAATAGTAGGTGATGTCCAGGTTGTCCCATGCTGCCCAGCGATAGATGTCGTTGGCGGCATTGCCATAGATACCCACGGTGAGCTTGCCGTTCGCGTCGGGCTGAGCAAAAGTCCACAGCTCGCAGTGATACATGGCACGCTTGAAAGCCCATGGTGTGCGATCTACATAATACGGCACGAACTTCCCATCGATATTCCAGCAGTAGCCCAGATCTGTATCCCACGGCTCGGTAAAGGCCGACGGAATAGCTTTCTCGACTGTGCCAACGAACAACTTGGCGGGCAACTCGTCTTTTTGGTGAGCCAAAGCCGTTTTCTGGTCATTATAGTATTCCATGCCGCAAGCGTTTGCACTCAGACAATAAAGTCCTGTTGCGGCATTCTCGATGGTCTGCTCGCAACGGAAAGTCTGTCCGTAACGATACCCCATGTTGTTGCCGTCGTAGCCGTAACGGTCGTAGGCGCCCGTCCAGCCACTGCCGTTGTCGAAAGTACTGTTGATCAGGGAGTAACCGTAAAGTCCACAGTCCAGGTATGCATACGAGCCATTGGTGTCGCTGACGCGGATGGCCAGCAGGTTGTCACCCTCTGTCAGATAGCCGCGCACCTCGTCAGAGAGCAGGACAGAACGGCTGTAAACATTTCCTGTCTCATAAATCAGTTTGCCATTCAAATAGGCTACACACCCGTCGTCATGGCTGGTATAGAAGTAAAGCTCACGAATCTGACTGATGTCGCCAACGGTGAAATGACGGCGAACCCAGTAGGTGCCGTACTCAGCTTGCCACACAGTATTGTAATAGGCTATGGAACCTGCTACACTGCTAATCGGGCCCTCGACGGTGCCCCACGACGAATCATCGAAACTCTTGCCAAACCAGTCGTCAGTGGGTCCGGCAGCATCTTTCTCTGCAAAGAAATACTTGCCCGTCCAGGGCTGCTGGGTGTTCTGACCGTAAGGCAATAATACCTTCTGGGCGTTCGCTCTGCCGCACCACATAAAAGTCGCGGCAAGCATCAGGAATAGAAACTTTTTCATGTTAATTCTGTTTTTTGATTAGTATATTGTAGTATTTTAGGCAAATAAATTATAGACTCATCTGCAAATATACACAATAATTTGCAATACACCTTTATGTATTAACAAAAATCTACAAAAAGAGGAGATAATTTAACCGTTTTTACGAAACAACAATCGGGAAAAAGAAGAATGTCTCTTACGAAAACACGGATTCTGAATAAATCACAAAAGATTCCTCCGTATCATTGCGATACGGAGGATTTTTCGTAAATTTGCAGCCAGATTAAAGAGAATTGATCGGTATTGCTATGTCCGATACATCCCTTAAACGACAGCTGAAAGTGCTTACCATCCCAGTACTCATTGAGATGGCTCTGGTTATGATGCTGGGAGCCGTCGATACGGTGATGCTGAGCCGCTATAGCGACAACAGTGTGGCTGCTGTGGGACTCGACAACCAGCTCATCTCGCTGGTATTCCTCGTCTATCAGTTCTTCTCGATGGGTGCAGCCATTCTCTGTGCGCAGTATATCGGGGCTGGACTAAGGAAACGTTTGGTGCAGGTGGTAGGCATAGCGCTGACGGTAAACCTCGTGCTTGGCGTCGTAGTCAGTGCCCTACTCTATCTTTTTGCTGAAGAGCTGTTACAAGTGATGGGCCTGCGTCCTGACCTGATGGGCGACGGACTAGTGTATCTGCGACTGACGGGGGCATTGTCGTTTTTCCAAGCGCTGTCGCTGACATTCTCAGCCTCGCTGCGCAGTGCTGACAAGGTGGTCTATCCGATGGTGGTGACGGGTATCGTAAACGTTATTAACATCATGGGCAACTACGCCCTCATCTTCGGACACTGGGGCTGTCCGCAACTGGGTGTCGAGGGTGCTGCCATCTCCACAGCCACGTGTCGTGCCGTTGCGATGGTGATGCTTGCCGCAATCCATTTCAAGGTACACATCCCCCGCTTCCCACTGCGATATTTCCGACCCATGCCTTGGCAGGAACTCAGGAACCTCTTCTATATCGGCATCCCTGCCATGAGCGAGAATATATCGTACTGCCTCTCGCAGGTGGTCATCACCTATTTCATCAACCAGATCAGCAACGAAGCGCTGGCAGCACGCACCTACTGCCACAATATGATTATGTTTGTCTACCTGTTCTGTCTGAGCATCACGCAGGGAGGCGACATACTCGTCGGACATCTCGTAGGACAGCAACGCCATCAAGCAGCTTACATCCTTGGCAACTACTTCTTCCGATGGTCGATGATTATCACGCTCACCGGCTCTGTCATTCTCGCTCTGGCAGGAGAAAGCATTCTCGAGGCCTTCACCGACAATGAGGACATCATCAAGATGGGCGTCTGGGTGTTTTTTGTCGATATCTTCCTGGAAGTCGGTCGTACGTCCAACATCTTTGCAGGCAGCACATTGAGAGCCACTGGCGATGTGGTCTACCCTTTTGTCGTTGGTATCATCTTCCAATGGAGTGTTGCCGTAGGAGTGAGTTATGTCATCGGCATCCCCCTCGGATATGGACTCATCGGCATGTGGGTTGGCTTTGCCCTCGACGAGAACATCCGTGGTGTCATCCTTGTGCAGCGCTGGCGCTCAGGAAAGTGGCGCAAGAAAGGTTTTGTTAGCAGATAATTAATTATCATCAATTCATAAAACAACAATGAAAAAACTACTAATGGTTTGTATGGTGTGCTTGCTGATGGCCGTGGGGGCATCGGCAGGGCGTTATGAAGTCAGTTCGCCTAACGGTAAGGTGAAGGTAACGGTAACGACGGACGACGTCGTCAAGTGGTCGGTGGCCTATGACGGACGGACGGTGTTGATGCCCTCTGAGATCAACATCGAATTGCAGCAGGGCAATAAGACGCTGAGCCTTGGGAAAGTGGGCAAGGTGGCGAAGAAACAGGTGAGGGACAGTTTCCAGAATCCGTTCTATCGCAAGTCTACCATTCGCGACGACTACGGCCAGCTGATGATGTATACCAACCAGAAGATGACCATCGAGGTGCGTGCCTACGACGACGGTGCGGCCTATCGACTCATCAGCGGTCATACGAAGCCGACGGTGGTGAAGAACGAAGTGGTGGAATACTGTTTCGATGCCGACTATCAGGCCTTCGTGCCCTACGTGAACGACAATCGCGGGGGCGAGCGGTACTGCTATTCCTTCGAGTCGTATTACGACGAGCAGCCCCTTTCGAAGATGTTTGCCGACTCGCTGGCCATCACTCCACTGGCTGTTTGTCTGCCACAGGGCATGAGAGCCATCGTGATGGATGCGGGCGTGGAGAACTACCCAGGCATGTTCCTCGTTAGGAGTGATCAACGAGAAGTGATAAGTGATAAATTAAGAGCCGTATTTGCCCCCTACCCGCTTGAACAGGAGGTGGGCGGCTTCGACCGTCTGAACCTGGTGCCCACAAAAAGAGCCGATTTCATCGCGAAACTGGACGGTCGTCAGGCACTCCCTTGGCGTGCTGTGGTGATTACGGAAAAGGATGCCGACATACTGAATTGTGATATGGCCCAGCGTCTGGCACCAGCCTGCCGCATCAGCGACACGTCGTGGATTCGTCCTGGCAAGGTGGCGTGGGACTGGTGGAACAACACGAACATTACGGGAGTCGACTTCCCCTCGGGCATGAACACCAAGACCTATCAGTACTATATCGACTTTGCCGCCAAGAACCATCTGGAATACATCATCATTGACGAAGGATGGAGCGGCAAGGAGTCGCTGATGAGTGAGCTGAATGAGGAGATAGACCTGCCACAACTCATTGCCTATGGCCAACAGAAAGGCGTGGGCATCATCCTGTGGTCCAGCTGGCGCAACTTGATTGGTGACCCCCACCAAACCTCCCCAAGGGGAGGCTTTAAGTCACTCCCCCTCGGGGGAGACGGAGGGGGGTCAATGGTCATGAAACACTATGCCGACATGGGCATCAAGGGTTTCAAGGTGGACTTCTTCGATCGCGACGACCAGCAGGTCATCGCCTCTGCCTACCAGTTGGCCGCATGTGCCGCACGCCATCATCTGCTGCTCGACTATCATGGTCTGAAGCCTTTCGGCATACAGCGTGCCTATCCCAACATCGTCAATTTCGAGGGTGTGAAGGGTTTGGAGAACTCGAAGTGGGAGCCGCGTGTGGGTGACGGCCCCCTGCACAACCAGCCCCGATATGATGTCACAGCACCCTATCTGCGCATGTTGGCAGGGCCCATGGACTATACCCCAGGAGCCATGTCGAACGCCATGAGGGACAGTTTCTTCGGCAACAACGGCCACCCCATGAGTCAAGGCACCCGCGTGCACCAGATGGCGATGTACACCACCTTCGAGGCACCCCTGCAGATGCTGGCCGACAGTCCTACGAAGTATATGCAGAACCAGGAGTGTACCGATTTCATCGCACAGATTCCCACGACGTTCGACGAGACCATAGCGCTCGACGGACAGTTGGGTGAATACACGCTCATAGCCCGCAGGAAAGGCGACACCTGGTATCTGGCGGCCATGACCGACTGGACACCACGCGACCTCGTCGTCGACCTGTCGTTCCTCGCCCCAGGACAGCATCATGCCGACATCTTCGCTGACGGCATCAACGCCACCAAGGAGGCCACCGATTATCAGCACATCCGACAGGCGGTAAGTGCCTCAGACCGCCTGCCCATCCACTTGAGTAGTGGTGGTGGCTGGGTGGCCATCATCAAATAGGAAAAGAGCGTGCCGAGTGATGCGCGTACCTATTATTTCTTCGCACGCGAGGAAGTGTTAAAAAGCACGGAGAACCGAAAAATTTCCCGATATTTTCTTGGAAGATATCGGGATTTTTCATAACTTTGCCGCCGCAAAATTAATAATCTATCACAAAAGTCATTTATGCAATTTAAGATCAACAAGCGTTTTGTCAGTTGCCGAACGGTTTAACTGAGGATGTAGCTTCGGCTATTTTAGGCTTGCGCGTTCTTTGAGGCTTCGCCTCTCTGCTCTCTCATGCGCTCTTTGAGGCTTTGCCTCGAAGAACGGCTGCGCCTCAACAAAGCCTGAAAGCGAGCTTTCGCTTTGTGTTCGGCTTGCGCGTTCTTTGACATATTGCTACAATTTCGGTTTGTGATAGAAATTTCGGGTAAGTTTCTATGAAACGCACTGGGCAACGACCTTCGGGTCACTGCCCGGTAATCTCTTGCGCCCTTTTCACAAAGGGCATGCCAAAACACATTCATTATTCGTTTTATCAACCTTATTTTATGCAAAAGGATTTATTTACGCTCGACAACGAGCCGAATGAAGACGAGTTTGACAAGATGCTCCAGGAATTCATCGACGAAGAATTCGACAGCGACGATGATGACAACCTGGAGGATGACGACGACCTTGATGATGCTGATACCGATGAAGAAGAGTCCCCCGGCTTTGCCGCCAATGACACCGAGGAGTTATCCATTCGGGTCGGAGGCGAACGCAACTACATGCCGGAAATCACGAAGGTGGAGATTGACGTCCAACCTCTGCTTCCTGGTTCTCTCTATGTCAACGGTCAAGTGGTGGTAACCATCCACGGGAAAGAGAATTCGTCTTTCGCGGATGACCGTTTCCAACTCAACATTTTTGGTGAAGGCGACTACCCGATGGCCAACACCAAGCGCTACGGCAAGTGCGATCACCCCTCGCCTACCGTTATCACAACCACGATGCTAAGCCGACAGGTGTGGTTGCCCGGACGCTACACGCTCTATGTGCGCGACGCCAGCGATGACTCACTCATCCGAATGCCGTTCACACTCGACGCACAGCTGACGGCGACCATCGGCCAGCCTGAACCCTGCAAGATTTGCAGCACGGACGACATCCTGACGTCGCTGGTCGACACCGGGAAGTACGAATGGGAAGTCATGGCCCTGAAGCCCGGCAATGCCCAGCTGCGACGCTTTGTGGTCGAGAGCAGGCAGCTCGCTGTCTACAACGACTACCGCAAGGCCATGAGCGGCGAGGCGCTCCCGTCGAAAGGTCATCTGCTGATTTCCACACGCAACAAGGACTTCGACGACCAGCTGTACGGTCTGCATCGGATGGTGGCGGGCGATTTCGACTTCAGCCGCATCGACTGCAGCACGCTCTTCGACGCCTCGCGCAACAATCCCTACGAGCAGCTCTTCGAGGAGATGTCGATGACGGGCAAGCGCATCTTCTGTCTGACCAACATCGGCGCTCTGCTCTCGACGGGCGGTAAGGTCATCGTCAAGAAGGTGCTCGAGAAGATCCGCACCGACGAAGAGCGCTACCTGCTCTGGATGTGCGGCTACAAGCAGGACATCGATGCCGTGCTCAACATGTACCCCTCGATGAACGAGTTTTTCCCCGCCGACCGACGACTCGAGCAGGAGCCCTACAAGGACTTCGAACTGGTGCAGGCATTCTTCATCGAACTACGCAACCAGTTCCTCTACTGCTCTACCGAGGCGATGGACGCGCTGGCACGGGCACTCATCGAAGGCTGGCAACGGGGCGTGCTCTCCACCTGGACACTGACTGACATCCGACAGTTTGTCACCAATCAGGTCAAGCCGCGCTATCTGGCCCGATGCTATCGCGAGATTGAGAGCGACGAGCTGCCTGCCGTCGAGATTGACGACCTCTGCTTCGACCAGATTACCAGCACCGAGGCCACCACGGAAGAGTGTTTCGCCGACCTCGACCGGATGATTGGTCTGGACAAGGTGAAGAAAGGCATCCACGCGATGGCCGACAACACCAAGTTCTATGCTGAGCGCCGACGTCGCGGACTGCCCACCTCGCAGGAAGTCTCCTTCCACTGCGTCTTCACCGGCAACCCCGGAACGGGTAAGACCACCGTCGCCAAGAAGCTGGGACGCATCTACCGCTCGCTGGGTCTGCTCTCGCGCGGAGAGGTCATCGCCGTCGACCGCACCCGACTGGTAGGACGTTACATCGGTGAGACCGAGGAGAACATGAAGGCCGTCCTCGAAGAGGCCCGCGGCAACGTGCTTTTCATCGACGAGGCCTACACGCTCTACGATGGTGCCAGCGACCGCAAGGACTTCGGCGCACGTGTCATCGACTCGCTGCTCACCGTGCTCTCGCAACCCGACCCCGACATGCTGATCATCTTCGCCGGCTATCTGAAGGAGATGGACGCCATGCTCAGCACCAACCAAGGACTGATGGGACGCTTCCCCTACAAGTATCAGTTCGAGGACTACAATGCCGACCAGCTCTACGCGATTGCCTGTAACCTGCTGAAGCGCGACGCCTACATCCTCTCGCCCGATGCCGAACAGCAGCTCCGCGAGTCCGTCGCCAAGGCATGGGCCCAGCGCGACGAACACTTCAGCAACGCCCGATGGGTCGAGCAGTTCGTCAACAACGGCATCATCCCGGCTATGGCCAGCCGCATCTCTCGCACCGCCTGCGACGACTATCAGACCATCGAGGTCGCCGACGTCGCTCAGGCATATGCCAAGTTCAATCCCCGAGCCACAGCACTGAGGCCCCGCCACAAGGTGGGCTTCAGTGCCTGAGGCACTCCAAACTTCGATAACTTCGTTAACTCCTTTAATTTCTTACAACATCCATGAAACTTATATTAAAAGCCGTCCCCGATAGCGGCAGAAACGATTTAGCCTATTTCAAAGGAAAACCCTACGTCATCCTCGATCTCGACCAGACGCCGGAACCCTCCGACACCTGTACCTTCTCACTGTACAACGACCAGCTCTCGTTGCTATACTATGCCAAGAAGGGCGACAAGCTGATGAAACAAGCAGACAACCGGTTCATTGTTGTCTTCAACAAAAGCAGCGTATGGATTCCAGGCCACTATTTCCTGCTGTTCCGCAATGGCGACGCCATCCACCGCTTCGACCTGCAACTCGACGAGCAGGGCCTCTTCACACAACAGAGCGTCACCCCGTGTGCCCCGCTCAGCGACGAGGACATCCTCTCGGGAGTGCTGTTGGAGCACGGTCACTGGTACCACCTCTCGCGCACCCCGGGACTCATGCAGTGGAAACGCTGGCTCATCACCCGCCTGCAGGAATGCAAGCTGAACACCCTGCGGGCAGACAACTTCCATGCAGTGCTGAAGTTCTGCAACAACCTCCTGCTGGCCTCACCGTCCAACGACTATGTCGCACGTAACGTCACCCTGCTGAAGCACCTCGCACAAATCAAGTGCGAGTTCAACAGTGCCGACTGCACCACGCTCTACGACCCCTCCAAGGCCAATCCCTACGAAAAGCTCGACGAAGTGTTCAGCAGTCAGTCCAGCTACAACAACGTGCTGAACATGAACCTGCCCGTGCTGGAAGACCGCCTGTATGAGTTCCGGAACATCTGGGCACTGCTGGAGCCCGGTAGGGAGTACGTCCTGAAGAAGCTCATCGCACATTGTCCGGGCTGTTACGACTCCGTCATCTTCTGCGGCACACAGGACGACATCGACCGACTGCTCCAGCGCGCACCCTCGTTGCAGGCCTACTTCCCCCAGCGCAACCGACTGACCGTCGAGGACTACTCGCTCACCGACATCATTCTGCTGTTCTTCCAGGAAGTGGAAGAGGCCCGTCTGCAGTTCACACCCGTAGCCACCGATGCCGCCTGTCGACTGCTGACAGAGCGTTTCGAGCAGGGCACCATCCGCCAGTGGACCCTCACCGACATCCGCCACTACATCCGCGGTGAGATCCTCCCCGCCTACACCCGTCGCGCCATCGCTGCCATCCAGCACGGCGCCGCACCCAAAGAGGTCCTCGAGGTCACCCCCGAGGACCTCGGGTAAAAGATTAACTGACCCTTACACACATCATTGTCAGGTCGTCGTTGGGCTCGGCTCCGTCGCGGTGGCGCTCAACGTCGGCCTGAAGTGTTTCTATGACCTGACGGCTGGAATCGAAATGGGTGTTCCTCAGGATTTCCAACAGACGGTCGTCGCCAAACTGTTCCTGCTGACGGTTCTCGGCCTCGTTCAGACCATCGGTATAGATGAAGAGCGGACGCCCCTTGATGCTGTCGATTTCCTCGCCCTCGTAATCGAGTTCCGGCCACAGACCGATGGGGGCGTTGGTGTGCATCTCTAAGAAGTGATAAGTGATCAGTGATGAGTGATCAGTGATGGCGTTGGATAGTTTATCACTGATCACTTCTCGTTTATCACTTTGTATGACCGGTGGGTTGTGTCCGGCATTGCAGAAGTCCAGATGGCCGGTGGTCAGGTGCAGTCGTGCGATGAACATCGTGACGAACATGCCCTGCTCGTTATTCTCGGTCAGTTCCCTGTTGATGCGCGTGGCGATGGTCGCTGGCGAGTGTTTCTGTTTGGCAATGGCACGGAACAGCCGTATGGTCTGTGCCATGAACAACGAGGCGGGCACTCCCTTGCCGCTGACGTCACCGACACAGAAATACAGTTTGTCGTCCACCAGGACGTAGTCGTACAGGTCGCCTCCCACCTCGCGGGCTGGTGTCATGGCGGCATGCATGTCGAGCCCGGCCATATCGGGGAAGGTGCTGGGCACCATCGACATCTGGATATCGCGGGCAATGCGCAGCTCGCTCTCGATACGCTCCTTGGCGGTCGTCGTCTCTTCCAACTGGTCGTAGGCTTCCTGCAGCTGGCCGTGGGCTACTGCCAGTCGCTTGGCGGAACGGTAGCGGAACAGGCTGAAGATGGCAAAGGCCACAAGGATGAGGGCAAAAACGATAGCCATCGTGATGTATCGCTGATGTTCCAACGTGTATTTCTGATGGGCCAGCGTTGCTTTCTGCTGGGCTATCTGTTCCTCCTTCTGCTGGGTCTCGTAGATGACGGCCAGTTCGCTGGCGTCGTTCTTGTTCTGCCATGTCCTGGCCGAGTCCAACAGCGTGATGATCTCGTCGGCCTTTTTCAGGGCTTCTTCCTTCCGCCCCGTCTTCAACATGGCCTTAAAGGTTGTGGCGGGACTGCCTATCAGATAATCCAGCGACGGAGTGATGTCCTCGCCCATCTCCATCGAGTCAATAGCCAGCTGCACGGCCAGTAGTTTATTCCACTGTTCGCTGCATTCCAGGTAGAACGCCTGGTCGTAGATGCCGTAGTACGTCTTGGCGCGGTCGGTCGTCAGGTATTCCTGGAAGGCGGCCTCACCCTCCTTCCGATGCCCCGTCATAGCCAGGATGATGGCTTTGTTGCAGATGAGCATGCTGCGGTATTTCTCGTACTTCCCCTTCGACGTCTCGGTGGTGGCATAGCGTTCCAGCGCCTCCTCCATCATGGCGAGCCAGGTATTGATGTTCGCGTAATCGCGGCGATTCATGTAGGCACTGATGATGTTGTTGGCGATAATCAGACAACTCCGCTGGTATTTCACTGAATCGGGATGCTCCTGAGCCAGTGCTTCTGCTTTTTCCTTGACCAGGCTAAACGTCTTGGCTGCTTCCCCGTCGTGCCTCAGTTTCAGCTGACAGCTGCCGATGCGTTGCAAAAACAAGTTCGCCCAGTCGCGACCGAAGGCTGTCGTGTCCAGACTGGCCATCTCGTAACCCCGGGTACTCACCGCCAAACACTCCTGCACGTTGTCGACATTGCTCTGCACGGCGGCCATATCAATCAGCGCCTGGTAATAGTGGGGTATGCTGTAGTCGCGCAAATCGGTCCCCTGCAACGCCTTCTGCAGATACAGGATGGTAGCCCTCTGGCGGTCCTGATCGTTATAACGCTCACCACGCCGAAAGTTGGCCTCAGCGGGAGGAATAACGTCCGCGTCTTCCAAACTGTCGATGAAGGCAAAGTAGCGCTCGTCGCTGTACGAATCGGCGGCGTCAATCATCTTGCGCATCTCCACGGACTGCTCGTAGTTCCGCATCGCTTTCTTCGCGGAGCCATCGCCCCCACCCTGCTGGCACGACACAAGCACCAGAAGGACAAGGAGGGTTAGTGAGGTAATAATCTTCTTCATATCTTCACGTTTGCAAAGATAGGAACTTTTTCCGATGATTCCAAACTTTTGGGGAAGATTTTTCGGAAACGCATTAGAAGTTACCGCCGATGGTAACAAAGAAAGCACCGTGTGGGAAAGGAAAGCGAAGTTTCTCGAAAGAAACTTCGCAAAAAAGTTGTCTACTTGTAAAAAAATGCTTATCTTTGCCCCAACTAAAAACTATTGTAATGAAAAAGGGTAATAGCATCAAGAAGGAGACCGTCAGGGCAGCTAATGGCCAGAAAGTCACCATTTCCCCAGATGAAATGGAAGACATGCTCCAGAACATGAAGATCATCGTGAAACCCGAGGTGGAAGTTGACAATGCCTGGAACGAAGTCTGCTCTGTTTCCATGAATTTGTCGCTGAACAAACAACGACGGTGCAAAAACGGAGAGTTTACAATAGACCTCAAAGCAAGGAAAGATGCCTTCTTCAAGCTCGACCGTTTCTATTGCTACCTGTATGATGCCGATGGCCAACCAATAGTCAACCGCCAGAGCGGATACGGCAAATATCGCGGAAAGAGGAACTGGTTCTCTTTCCAGATTCCCTGCGAAAACATCTGGCAGGAAGGCACCTATACCCTTCTGCTTCACGACGATGACGATGACTCGTTGCTTTGCATCATCTTCTCCCTCGACGGCGACACCGCCCCACAGATAGAAGTCTTCCGTCCATCCCGCCCTTTAGGAAGCGGGGGCTACAACATGATCCAAGCCTACGAATCCGCCCAGGGCTACGCCCATGACGACGTCGTCACAGAACCCACCGATGTCATCTTTGAGCTAATTGTCTGACCTGGTTAGCAACCCATTCTTTGTCTGTAATCCTTTTGTCGAGGATTTCCTTTGCCAAAATGAACATTGCTCCAGCGATGAGTTGTTTTCGGATTCCATCGAATTCAACAGGCTGGTTCTGTGGTGAAGCGCTGAATGCAGTAAGCGTCTCATTGAGGGCTACGCTATGATAACTGAACTGCACCCCCATGCAGATGAAAAAGACGCAGTTTGGCTTGATGCTGTTGTCAAGGTACATATTATCAACCAGCTTCAACTCTGGGTGTTCAGCAATGAATGTGGCCAATTTTGAAACGTACGACTTCGTAATACCAAAGCCTTTCTCCTTCGAAACAACACCCTCCTTCATCCCAGCCCTGATCACATTCAATGCACAGAACGTTGCGAACGCCTCTTGTTCATTTTGAGGCATCCGCAAGGTGTATTCAAAACAACAGTCAACAGCTGTTAGCATAACCTATATTATTAGAATGGCTATTTCTCGCTGTCTATTCTTTTAACATAATTAAATCCTGAACTACGCCATTCTTATCTTTGACATTATCCTGAATGATTAGACTATCATTAGAGATCCTTTTAATAATCTCCTTTGCTCTTATTGCACCACTTTTCGCCGTAATTCTTGTATGTTCAGGATGCACAACATCTTCCACTCTTGAAGTTAATATTAATGTGTCTCCACTAATTTCCCATGTCCCTTTAATAGAGTATAACAGCAGTCCTGCCGTATCTTCATAGGCAGTTACTTTAGTAATCTCACGTTCAAAGTATCGACCATCTTTATAGAATTCTCTCCTCATAGTCATTCCTAGGCCCTTAAATTCACTTTGATTCGCTTGCGCTATTTCTGTACTATCAACGGTGATGGACCTATTCTCTCCTGTCACCACATACCATGAACCAACTATAGCTGATCGTAATTCTTCTTCACTCTGCTTTTGAGAAGCATTTTCACTCTTTGTGCCACAAGCCATCATTGCTATTAATACAACTAACACGATTACACTTTTTTTCATAATTGTACTGGTTTTAATAAAATTGTGAATTGATTATTTTATAAAAGGTGTTTCTTGCTGATTGTCTATGATTTTGTCACTAAATTCATTTAGCAGTTCGATATCTGATATTTCTGGAAATACAATGGGATCCATATTTAGTTCATGTAAATCAACATTGTTGGCCCTACTGACATAATCCCAGAAGTTATAACTCTTAGCTTCTAATTTATTATCAGTTATAGTTTTCTCAGCTTTATAACTATATATTATATTCAAACGTTTGTTTTTGTTTATGCGCAGTGCTCTTTGTCTTATATTATATTGATATGCAGCAAAACCTTTATTACTTATTGATTTTTGAATATAATCAAGATAATAGGAGGGGACATCAAGCATCAGTCTCCCAGCAGGATGTCCTTTCCCAATTGCTTGATTCGCAAAATAATCAGAAAAGGGGAACCCCAAAGACATAAAACGTTCCTCTTTATGAGCAAGATAAGAAAGAAGAACATAGGCAAAAGGAATTTCTTCACCTATTTCTGTTAGCCTAAATGCTTGACGATCTGAAGTTCCATTACGCTCTGCATCTCTGAAAACACAAATCATTTCGGCATAAAGACAACCTTGTTTCGCAGACTCCATTATATATTTCATTGCGGCTGTAGAATCTTTTTTTGCTAAAAGATTCCAGTGTTCTTTTAACAAAGAATCTGCTTGGCTTTTTGCTTGTTGGGCATCATCATATGAATGCATAATAGAATCTATTCCAACGATGAAGTTCATATCGAATTTTCCAAAAGGTCTTCCATCCTGTAAAGCCTTCAATGCTTTATTTCTTTGTCCTAATGCCAAATGATGAAATGCTATGGGTAAAATATATCTATATCCATGATAGCCATCTAGACTATTATACAACTCTATAGCAGACTTATGATCGTCTTCTTTATTGGCCTTATATAGTATAGCTGGCACATAGTCCAAAAAAGCAGCTTTCTTTATGAATTGATTTCCTTCATCCGTACCTTCGTATAGTAATCCTAATCTATACAAAGATTCCTTGTATAATTCACCACTTGAATGTAATCTTGCCTTATTTAGATATACCTCAGCACTATCTCTAACATTTAGATCTGCATACAAACGCCCAAGTTCCAATGCTGCTTTTGGTTTGTATATGGCAGCTTTGCGTAGATATTCAATACTAGTAATCAGGTCAAATTCAGAAGTTTCTACATGTCCTGACAATTTTGATTTTTCCCAATCAGTCATCTCATGTGATAGGGCATAACCAAGGTAATATTGGGCCTCTATATCACCATTATCAGCAGACAATCTTAGTAAACTAAAACCCTTATTAATATTACTTGTCTGACCTTGTCCCCAAACATTCATAATTCCTTCTATCCGATTAACAACATTTGAATCACAGTCGTTAGTTTTCTTATAACTCTCAAGAAGATCGCGAACCTTCCAAAAGTCCTTCCCTTGGCTATATAGAGCTTCAATAATTGCCAAAATGCCCCTTGGATGTTTTTCAATATCGTCAAGCATGGGGCTTGCTATTATGAATGCTTTTTCTGCATCATTAGCATAGTCAAGATAGTATCTTGTCAATTTCATTCTCGTCTCTTCATCATTAGGATTAGATTCTAATATTGATTCCATGAGATTGGCAACTTCCTGATTCCTTTCAGGATCTTTTTCGGCAAAATCATAACAATGATTGACAAAGAATTCCCTCCCCGTATCAATTGCGCATTTTAAACCAAACCAAGAAAATAGCACGATAAGCCCCAAAGCAATAAAACGCGTTAATTTACCTTTAATAAATCTTAGCGGTTTAGATTGCCTATAAAGGCAATAGGAACTGACTATAAGAATTATAATGACAAGAATCTTGAAGGATGATAAGATAGGAGATTGCAAAGAATCAAAATTGAATAAGATACAACAAACAAAGCCCAGTCCTATAACAGAGGTAGCAGTCCATATAAACTTCCTGTTTTGCTTAGCAAATTCAATTAGGGTATCTACTTTCTCAACGATAATCTTATTCTTCTCTTTTAAATCATAGAAACTGTCAGAAAACTCATCGAGCCTACCCAAAAATCTTTTATGCAAACCACCAATTTGTAGATGAATTTGTTCTATCTGATTCTTTGTATCATCAGTCGTATTACCGACATTTTTTAACTGAACCAAGATCTCATTTAAAGAGTTATCTAATTCTTCTTGATCTTTGGTACCATCTTTTGCTAGTTGGAAAAGTGGCTGAAGTGCAGCTAGTTCATGTTGTATGGCATTCTTAATTTCTTCGCGAATGGTTTGATTAACCGAATTAGCAACTACGGATATCAATTTCTGTGTTCCTTTGCTCAGATTTTCATACTCTATAGATGACGGAGTCCAATTATCTGGCAGAATAACTTTGTAACAAAAAAACCAAGAATTGTAATCCAGCTCGTCTTCGATAACAAGAGGCACAGTGCTATCGTCACACGTAATATGAATTGTGAATTTTTTATATTTGCAGACTTTTATGAAATAATGATTGTCATCATCATTAAACCTATTAACTTTGATAACCTTTCCATCTTCATCTTTACTGTTTATTTTGATATTTCGATGTCCTTTTTCTATTCTTATTTCAACTGTTTCTGCGGGCAAGCTAAAATCCTTCTTTGATTCTTTCGGAAATTCAAATAACGTTAGTGTTTTTGCTCTTTCAATCTCATCCTTTTCTTTGTTATATTTAAGCATTGCTGACAATATTGGCTCATAATTAAAGGCCTTCCATATTCTACGACAAGCCAAAACATATCCAATATAAGTAAAAATTATAAACTCATGATAACGAGTTAATTTTTCACCATCATATTGAAAATCAGGATGTACTACACCATTTCTAACACAACTAAATAACCTCAGTGCATTATGGAACTGCCAGACTCCAGATTCTTCAGGATTCTTTTCTTTCAAAGCATATGCAATACATTCATATGTTTCAAATAACTTTCCTAAATCTTGTATTTCTTTTTTTATTCCAAAATACTCAGCAATAGCAAACATTGTTGTATCTGCAATACTGGACTGCTCGTCACCTTTAAATCCATATTTGAACAAATTTTCTAATAACTTGTTTCTTTTTCCGCTTATAGTATTCTTTTCATCAAGAACCTGGCTATTGTTATTCTTGGCCTCATTAATTTTATCTGTCTTCTCTGTAATAAAGAAAAATTCTTCGATTGCTAATAACAATTCTTCGTCTGTAACATTTTTAATATGCCACTTACAATTCTCTTTCAATTTTTTGATCTGTTTTTTTCTTTTTCCCTCATCTTTCTGCTTAATATCGTCATACTTATCCAATAGGAAGTGCATTTTTAAAGAATTACAGGCCTGTTTATCATCGGTGAGCGTTTCAGAAATATCAAAATCCGATAAAAACTCTTTCAAACTAGGCATATACTGTTTGCAGAAACGAGCCTTTAATATTGCAGCGTACTCTGGCTCTAAGATGGATGAAATATGTGACATATAGTTTAGGATTTAAATTGCTTTCTAAGTGCAAAAATAGAAAAAAAAACAAATACACACAAATTTTTTTCATTGTTTTTAGGTAGAAAGGAGAAAAACATATATCTTTGCAACCGATTAATGGCGATTAGTCCTATGTTCCATTCTATAACTATGATGTTTAGTGAACAACATATTTAGATTTGGAATATGGCAAACAAAAGAAAACAAAAAGGGAGAAAACAAAAGAAGGTGTTTAGGGTGTCTGAAATCATTTGGGCTTTAGAGCAAAATGGTTGGATAATGGCTCCTATGGGGGGTGGCGATCATCGTCAATTTCATAAAGCAGGTAATCCACATGTGATTACTGTTGCTGGAAAATTGTCGCATGAGCTCCCTCGGGGAATTATCGCAAACATCCAAAATAATACCGGCTTACGTTTTCGTGACATTGTTGTTTGATTATCGCTATCGATCAGTGGGCAAGTGCATGGGTCTACCCTACTTCGCCCACTTTTTCACCATTTCAGCTTTCCTCATTCTATTCCAGAACTGAATGTGTTCTAAAAGTTAATTATTTAAAAAGTCTTGGATTATTGATTATTAAACTGTATCTTTGCACTTGGATTAATAGCGATTAAGACCATCAATACCATACGGAAATGCGAATATTTTAAAAAAAAAGCATTAAAAAAAATTTAAACATTAAAGAAAAGAGTAAATTATGAAATTATTTCTTACGGATTTCCTAGTCCAAAACGCATAATAGGAGGATGCATCCAATAGGAGAATTCACAATTTGTCCAACCCTTTATTTAGTGTTTCTTGTATGGTTTATAACGTTCGTGAAGTGATTCGTATCCTCGAGAAGGATGGATGGTATTTAGTAAGACAAAGAGGTAGTCACCGTCAATATAGACACTCTACAAAGCCTGGATTGGTGACTGTAAGTGGTCATAAAATGAATGATGACGTCCCAGTATGCTTACTCCGTTCCATTGAGTCACAAGCAGGAATTAAATTTCCTAGAAGGTAACGAAATATTATATTGCTGTTGATCTATGGGCGATTTTAGGGGGTGTCCCCCTATTTTCGCCCATTTTTGTAGAAAAATAATAAAAGTATTAAAAATAATACTCAAAAAGTTTGGAGATAAGTATTATTTTTACTACCTTTGCACCCGGAAATAACAAAAGAGCCGAATGTAATGCAAAAAATTAAAGTTGAAGTAGAATGGTGCAATAAGAATTTTGCCGCTACATTAGGTGGGAATGTCCCTGGAGTTGTGTTGGTCACCGCAAAGACATACTCCAAGCTAAAGAAGGAAGTAAAAGAATCGCTCGAGTTTCATATCCAGGGAATGATTGAGGATGGTGACGAAGTTCCTCAGTGGTTGGTCGATGGCGACTATGAATTTAAATGGTGCTTAACAGATACCGCGTCGCTGCTTCAGAGTTTAGAAGGTATGACAACGATTGCTGCTATTGCACGTGCTACAGGAATTAATGAACGTCTTCTGAGCAATTATGCCAATGGCTTCAAGCGCCCCAGCGCCAAGCAAAGACAAAAAATACTTGATGGTATCCACGCTATAGGACAGGCATTGCTTAGCATCAAGTAACAGGGAAACAGAGAGGGGTATTGTGATAGATTAGACCTTCGAGTAAGGTCACCCCCTCTTTGGGATTACTTCAATTCCAATTTCAAGATTTTCACAGGACGATTGCTTCCGCCATAGAGGTGGGAGCAATAGCTTGTTGTGCCCGTTTCGCGGAAGCCGCACTTCTCCATGACTCGGGCCGAGGCTGGGTTGTCGACAAAATAGTCGCCCCAGAGGCTCTGTATGGTCTTCAGCTTGGCACAGTAGTCGACGAGCAAGCGGAGTGCCTCAGTGCAAATGCCTTGATTCCAATAGGGCTTGGCGACCCAATAGCCCACCTCGGCATCGTTCTCGCCTATGCTGATATTGCTCTCGCCAGAAAGCATATAGCCCATAGCGCCAATGGCTTCACCGGTGGATTTCAGTTCGATGGCCCAGGTGTGGTCGTTGCTGAAATGGGTGCGGATAATGTCGAGACTTTCGTCCACACTCTGATGGGGTGACCATCCGGCACCAGGCCCCACATCGGGGTCAGAAGCATACTTGAAAAGTGCTTCTTTGTCGTTTTCGCTCCACGGGCGAAGTCGGATTCTGTCTGTTTCCATAAAATGTATGAAGTGTTAGTTAAGTGAAAAGGTTCCAGCCCTGTTTGGGCCAGAACCTTTAGTTGTTTATGAAGTGGACAAATTGTCAACTGTCAACTGTCAACTCATTAAAAGTCCATCTTGTCGAGTTCGTCGGTGAAGTCCTTGGGCTCGTTGGTGGGCTCGTGGTATTCCTCGTTGCGCTCGGGACGGGGACGATCGCCACGCTCAGGACGGGGACGACGCTCACTTCGTTCGCCATTCCGTTCTTTATTGTGATCACCACGATCACCACGATCACGACGTTCGCCACGATCGCGACGCTCGCCACGATCAGGACGCTCACGGCGCTCGCCACGTTCACGGGCAGGACGCTCCTGATAGCCCTCGGGCTTCTCGATGAGCACACGGTGAGAGAGCTTGAACTTACCTGTCTTCGGATCAATCTCGAGCAGCTTGACGGTGATCTTGTCACCCTCCTTGATGCCAGCCTCCTCGACAGTCTCGAGACGCTTCCAGTCGATCTCAGAGATGTGGAGCAGACCATCCTTGCCAGGCATGAACTCCACGAAGCATCCGTAAGGCATGATGCTACGAACAGTACCCTCGTAAACCTCACCCACCTCGGGGATAGCCACGATAGCACGAATCTTGGCGATAGCAGCGTCGATTGACTCCTTGTTAGGACCGCTGACCTGAATCTTGCCAACGCCGTCTTCCTCGTCGATGGTGATGGTAGCACCGGTGTCTTCCTGCATTTGCTGGATGATTTTTCCGCCCGGGCCAATGACAGCACCAATGAACTCCTTCGGAATCTCGAAGGCCTCGATACGAGGAACGTGGGGCTTCAGCTCAGGACGTGGCTCGGCGATGGTATCGGTGATGCACTTCAAGATGTGCTCACGACCAGCCTTAGCCTGCATCAGTGCCTTCTCGAGAATGTCGAACGACAGACCGTCGCACTTGATATCCATCTGGGTAGCGGTCAGACCATCCTTCGTACCGGTGGTCTTGAAGTCCATATCGCCCAAGTGGTCCTCGTCGCCAAGGATGTCGCTCAGAACAGCGTACTTGTCTTCACCAGGATTCTTGATCAGACCCATAGCGATACCTGAAACAGGCTTCTTCATGGGAACACCAGCGTCCATCAGAGCCAGCGTACCAGCACAGACGGTAGCCATACTGGAAGAACCGTTAGACTCCATGATCTGGCTGACGACACGAACGGTGTAGGGGAAGTCGGCAGGAATCATCTCCTTCAGACCACGCCATGCGAGATGTCCGTGACCAATCTCACGACGACCTACGCCACGCTGTGCCTTAGCCTCACCCGTGCAGAACGGGGGGAAGTTGTAGTGCAGCAGGAAGCGCTGATAGCTCTTGTCGAGCACATCGTCGACGAGCTTCTCGTCGAGCTTGGTACCCAGCGTCACGGTGGTCAGCGACTGCGTCTCACCACGGGTGAAGATAGAACTTCCGTGAGGCATGGGCAGGGGAGAAACCTCGCACCAGATGGGACGGATATCGGTGGTCTTACGACCATCGAGACGGATGCCCTCGTCGAGGATGCAACGGCGCATGGCGTCGCGCTCTACATCGTGGTAGTAGCGGTCCATCATGGCCTCGTAGTCGTCGTCGGAGATCTCGACGGCATCACCCGCAGGAGAACCAGTGGCGGCTGCTGCCTCAGCGGCAGCTTTGCGCTCTGCGAAGAATTTCTCCTTGAAGTCGGCCAAAATCTTCTCGAAGGCCTCAGCACGGGCGTGCTTCTCGAGAGCCTGCTTAGTGATGTCGTAGGCGGGCTGATAGAGCTCCTTGTTCATGCGTTCGCGAAGTGCCTCGTCGTTGATCTCGTGGTCGTACTCGCGCTTCACATCCTTGCCCAGTTCCTTGCTCAGTTCAACCTGCAACTCGCACATGGGCTTGATAGCGTCCATAGCAGCCTTCAGGGCACCGAGCAGATCCTGCTCACTGACTTCCTTCATCTCACCTTCCACCATCATGATGTTCTCGGCAGAGGCACCGACCATGATATCCATGTCGGCCTCCTTCATCTGCTCGAAGGTAGGATCGATGACGTACTCGCCATTGACGCGAGCCACGCGAACCTCACTGATGGGGCACTCGAAGGGGATATCTGAACATGCCAACGCGGCTGATGCAGCAAAACCTGCCAATGCATCGGGCTGGTCAACACCATCGGCACTGAACAGCATTACGTTGACAAAAACTTCTGCGTGATAATTGGAGGGGAACAGGGGACGGAGCACACGGTCGACCAGACGACTGGTCAGAATCTCGTTGTCCGAGGCTTTACCCTCGCGCTTGGTGAAGCCACCGGGGAAACGTCCTGCAGCGGCATACTGCTCTCTGTAGTCTACCTGCAGAGGCATGAAATCTGTTCCGGGAACTGCATCTTTTGCGGCACAAACAGTAGCCAGCAGCACAGTGTTGTTCATGCGGAGCATCACACTGCCATCGGCCTGCTTTGCCACTTTCCCGGTCTCAATTGTGATGGTTCTTCCATCGGGCAATTGAATGGTCTTTGTAATTACGTTCATCTTGTTTTATAAAACATCTAAAAATAAAAAAATATGCGCCATCGCGCAAAAATCGGGCACGAAGGTACACATTATTATATAAAGAAACAAATTTTTCCGAAAATATTATTGTTTTTTATGAAATCAGAGCGTGAGAAGCTGCAATTTATCGGGAGCAAAGAGCTCTTGAGCGACATCTTGGATCTGGGCTGGAGTGATGGCTTCGATGTGTTGCAACAACTCGTCGATGCTACGTTCGCGACCATAATGCAGGAAATGTTTGGCAAAGTCGAGGGCAAACTGTTCACGATTGTCACAAGCGATGGCCAACTGGCCTTTCAACTGACGTTTTGCCGCCTGCAACTGGCGTTCTGACAACGGATGCTGCACGAGTCGGTCCAATTCGCGATGTACCAGTCGCAGACAACGTTTCACGTCGTGATGGTCGCATCCGAAATAGACACTCCAGCACCCCGTATCGCTATAGCTGACCTGCGAACTCTCGACGGTATAGACCAGTCCGTGACGCTCGCGCAGGGAGAGGTTCAGACGGGCATTCATGCCTGGACCGCCCAACATATTGTTCAGCAGGAACAATGGCATGCGACGCGGGTCGTCGTAGCTAAAGGTCTGGACGCCCAGCATGACGTGAGCCTGGTGGTGGGAGGTTTGAGGTTTGATGTCAGAGGGCTGAGGGATGACGGAAGAAGGACCACACAAAACCAAACTGCTTTCCACTATTCTTTCATTGTTCACACGCCTTTCGAGCATCTTCACCATGCGGTCGAAGTCGATGTCGCCATAGACGAAGAAGATGGCGTTGTCGGGATGGTAGTAACGCTGGGTGAAACGACGGGCGTCGAGCGAGGTGAACTGCTGCACCTGCTGGCGCGTACCCAGGATGTTATGACCCAACGGATGCCCACGGAAGATCAGGTTTTCGAACTCGTCGTAAATCAGTTCGGCAGGCGAGTCATTATAACTCTCTATTTCGTCGCAGATGACGTCGATTTCACGTTCTATCTCGTGTTGGGGATATTCACTGCAAAAAACAATGTCGCAAAGCAAGTCGACAGCCCTAGAAAAGTGTTCGCGCTGGATAGCCGCATAGAACACCGTATCTTCCTTGTTGGTAAAGGCATTCAGGTCGCCTCCCACACTCTCCAGACAATTCAGGATCTGCAGGGCCGAGCGCCGATGGGTTCCCTTAAACGTGGTGTGTTCGCAAAAGTGGGCCAGTCCTTCTTCGCCTGGTGCCTCATGACGGGCTCCGGCATTGATGCCGATGCCACAATAAACCACTGGTGATGCTGACGGCAAATGGATGACACGAAGGCCATTTGCGAGCGTTGTAACATTATATTTCGTCATTTCGGGTGCAAAAATACAAAATACTTTGAACTTTGAACTTTGAACTTTGAACTTTTTTTCATAGCGGCAGCAAATTTTTCACTTTTCACTATTCCCTTTTACCTTAATTTTCGTATCTTTGCAGAAAATTCTAATAAAATGCGAAAAATAATAGGAATCGGCGAGACCGTGCTCGACATCATCTTCCGTAACGAACAGCCCATTCAGGCTGTGCCAGGAGGATCGACATTCAATGCTATCATCTCGCTCAGTAGATCGGGCGTCAAAACCAGTTTCATCAGTGAGACAGGCAACGACCGCGTAGGACGGATGATTATCCAGTTTCTGAAAGACAATGGTTGCGACGCCGGCTGTGTCAACGTCTATCCCGACTCAAAGTCACCCCTGTCGCTAGCCTTTCTGAACGACCAGAACGATGCGGAATACATCTTCTATAAGGACCATCCCCATGACAGGCTGGACTTTACGTTTCCTGAGATTAACAAGGACGACATTGTGCTTTTCGGCTCGTATTATGCCATCAATCCCGTCATCCGTCCTCAGGTGAAGGGTTTCCTGGACTATGCCCGTGAACATGGTGCCATCCTGTATTACGACGTCAATTTCCGTGCGTCACACCAATATGAAGTGATGAAGCTGACCCCGAACTTACTGGAGAATTTTGAGTTGGCAGACATTGTGCGTGGTTCGGCAGAAGACTTTGAGATACTCTTCAAGAAGAACGATGCCGAGCAGGTGTACCGTTCACAAATCATGTTCTACACGAAGAAATTCATCTATACCAATGCAGCAAACCCCATCCAGCTGTTTGCCGACAACGGACTGAAGAAGCAGTACCCCATTGCCGAAACAGAAACAGTAAGCACCATTGGGGCAGGCGACAATTTCAATGCTGGATTCCTTTATGGCCTGTTGTTGAACGGCGTCACACACAGTCAGTTGGAAGAAGGACTGAGCGAGCAGCAGTGGGACAGCATCATGGAACAAGGCAAGAAATTCTCTGCCGAGGTCTGTCGCAGTCTCTACAATTACGTATCGCCCGAATTCGGAACTGCCCGAAAGGAAAAATTGGAACAATCCATTAATCAAGAATAAAAGTTATGCAAAAAATTACCGAAAACATCTATTACGTTGGTGTCAACGACAGAAACAAATCGTTGTTCGAGGGCTTGTGGCCCCTGCCCAACGGCGTCAGTTACAACTCCTACCTCATCGATGATGAGAAAGTATGTCTGATCGACACTGTAGAAGTCGACTTCTTCACACAGTATCTGGAGCACATCCACGAGGTCATTGGCGATCGCAAGGTAGACTATCTGGTCGTTAACCACATGGAGCCCGACCACAGCGGAAGCATCGCACTCATCAAGAAGTTCTATCCTGAGATTCAGATTGTGGGCAATAAGAAAACCTTCCAGATGATGGAGGGCTTCTACGGCATCACAGAGGGCACTCTGGAAGTAAAAAACGGCGATTCCATCGAGCTTGGCAAGCAAACGCTGAACTTCGTGCTGACCCCGATGGTGCACTGGCCAGAGACGATGGTGACGCTGTGTGGCACCACGCTGTTCAGCGGAGATGCCTTTGGCTGCTTCGGAGCCCTGAACGGTGGTGTCATTGACGAGCAGATCAACTGCGACACCTTCTGGCTGGAGATGGTACGTTACTATTCGAACATCGTGGGCAAGTATGGCACCCCCGTGCAGAACGCCCTGAAGAAACTGGCTGATGTGAAGCTGGACTACATCTGTGCCACACATGGTCCCGTATGGCACCAGTATATTGACAAGGTGATTGGCGAATACGACCGCATGTCGAAGTACGAGACGGAGCCAGGACTGGTCATCTGCTATGGTACGATGTATGGTAACACCGAACGTGCAGCAGAGGTCATTGCCCGTGCTGCCTCAGAGGCTGGTGTAAAGAACATCGTGATATACAACGTCTCGAAGACCCACCATTCGTATATCATTCGTGACGTGTTCCGCTACAAGGGTCTCATCGTGGGTGCTCCCACCTACAATACCGCCCTGTATCACGAGATGGACGTGCTGCTCTCAGAGTTGGCTGGCAAGGACATCAAGAACCACCTGCTGGGTTGGTTCGGTTCCTTCGGATGGGCCTCGAAAGCTGTCGCAGAGATTCAGAAGTGGAACGACGAGCACCTGCATTACGAAGCAGTCGGCGAGCCCGTGGAAATCAAACAGAGCCTCACCGCTGAGACAAAGGCAGCATGCGAGGCTCTGGGACGTGCGATGGCCGAACGGCTAAAGGAGTGTTAACGCCTTCGTCAGGGCGTCATTGGTCTCGCCCATAATCATGAAATATTCGTTCATGCCCCACAAGTCACGGGCAATGAGCGCTTTCAACTGAAGACGCAGATAAGGCAGGGTGCGCTGGCGCTCTGCCTCGTCTTTTGGCTTGATATTCTGCTTCTCTGCCTCAGCCATAATATCGTCTATGATACGCTGTGGCACTTCGAAACGCCGACGATAGGCGTCGAAGGTTTCGTAGTCCTGATGTAACGATTTCCGGTGCTGGTCGACATAGTGCAGGTTGGCATTGATGACGACTGATTTCGCTGCCAGTTCCCGATGGAATCGCGTATATTTGGTAGTGTCGAGGGGAACAAACTCGTCGGGCATGATGCCTCCACCGCCATAGACGACGCGATGTTCCTTGAGCGTATAGTATTTCAGCGAGTCGGCAAAATGGACACTATCGGCACTCATCAGCTCACCACTCTTCAGTCGATGAAGCATATCCTCCGCATAGTCCTTCTGCTTACCCTTTTCGTAAGGTTTCTGGATACAGCGTCCTGAGGGCGTGTAATAGTGGGCAACGGTCAGACGAATCATAGAGCCATCGGGCAGTTCAATGGGACGCTGAACGAGGCCTTTGCCAAAGGTCCTTCGCCCGACGACAATGCCACGATCGTGGTCCTGAATGGCACCAGAGACAATCTCAGCTGCAGAGGCCGTATAGCTGTCGACGAGCACAATGACCTTGCCCTTGGTGAAGAGTCCCCCACCTCTGGCCTTATACTCTGAACGCTGGATGCGACGTCCTTCGGTATAGACGACGAGGTCGTTCTCCTGCAGGAACTCCTCGGCAATCTGTACGGCAGCATGAAGATAACCACCGCCATTCTCCTGTAAATCAAGGATGAGCGACTGCATGCCCTCTTGCTGCAATTTCTTCATGCTCTCGCAGAACTCATCATGCGTAGTGGCCCCAAAATTGCCAATACGGATGTAGCCCACCTTGGGACGTACCATATAAGCAGCATCGATGCTATGAACGGGAATCTTGTCGCGAATGACCTTGAACGTCAGCTTGTCTTGAATACCCCTACGGACGATGCCCAGCATGGCCACAGTGCCCTTTGGTCCACGCAGGCGCTTCATGATCTCCTCTTTCGACATCTTAACACCTGCTATGGCCGTATCATTGACGCTGACAATGCGGTCGCCGGCCAGAATTCCCACGCGTTCAGAAGGTCCGTTCGAGACTGTTTGTATGACGAGCAACGTGTCCTCGACCATATTGAACTGCACACCAATACCTTCGAAATTGCCCTGCAGGGGTTCGTTAGCTTCCTTCACCTCTTTTGCCGTCAGATAACTGGAGTGAGGGTCCAGTTTCTCAATCATGCCACGAATACCGTCCTCGACAAGTTTCTCCTCTTTGACAGAGTCGACATAAAGATTGGTAATAGCCATCTCTGCAATCTGCAATTTACGCAGGGGGGAATCTTCGCCCATACGGATGGTCATTTGGGCTGAGGCATAACATATTTGCAGCGACAGAATCGCTGCACACACAAATCTAATTGTTTTATTCATAATCGTAGTCTTCGGGCTTGTCTTCCTCGATGACGAGGTTATCGATGATGAAGTTCTGGCGCTCCATCGTGTTTTTGCCCATATAGTATTCCAATAGTTTCTGTACTTGGTCGTTCTTTTGCAGCGTGACTTGTTCCAGACGCATATCGGGTCCGATAAAGCCCGCAAACTCCTCGGGCGAGATTTCTCCAAGGCCCTTGAATCGAGTAATTTCGGGATCTGGCCCTAAGTCCTGAATAGCCTTGATACGCTCCTCTTCGCTGTAACAATAGCGTACCACGAAGTCGCCCTTCTTACCATCCTCGCGCATTTCCTTTTTACGAATCTTCGTGCGTTTGTTACGAACGCGGAACAATGGGGTCTGCAACACGTAGACATGCCCCTTCTTGACGAGTTCTGGGAAGAACTGCAGGAAGAAGGTGATGATCAAGAGGCGGATATGCATGCCATCGACATCAGCATCAGTGGCCACAATGACCTTATTATAACGGAGTGTGTCGAGACCTTCCTCAATATCGAGAGCAGCCTGAAGGAGGTTGAACTCTTCGTTTTCGTAAACGACCTTCTTGGTGAGTCCGAACGAGTTCAGCGGTTTACCACGCAACGAGAATACTGCCTGGGTATTGACGTCACGGCTCTTGGTAATGCTTCCGCTGGCTGAGTCACCCTCGGTAATGAAGATACACGACTCTTCCTTGCGGTTATCCTTGACATCCGAGAAATGAACTCGGCAGTCGCGCAACTTACGATTGTGCAAGTTGGCCTTCTTGGCACGTTCACGAGCCAATTTCGTCACACCAGCCATCGCCTTGCGCTCGCGCTCGCTCTCTTTTACCTTGTTCTCAATGACCTCCGCAACATCCTGATGGATGTGCAGGTAGTTGTCGACCTGCTGCTTGATGAAATCGCCTACATATTTATTAATGGTCTCCCCGTCAGGAGCCATCTGTGTAGAACCCAGCTTGATCTTCGTCTGACTCTCGAAGACAGGCTCCTCGACATTGATGGCGATAGCGGCTACCATACCCGTTCGGATGTCGCCATACTCATATTTGCCAAAGAACTCCTTGATGGTCTTGGCGATATGTTCCTTGAAGGCACTCTGATGCGTACCACCCTGTGTGGTGTTCTGTCCGTTGACGAACGAGTAATACTCCTCGCCATACTGGTTGGCATGGGTGAAGGCAACCTCGATATCGTCACCCTTCAGATGGATGATAGGATAGAGCGAGTCGTTCGTCATACGATCCTTCAGCAAGTCTTCGAGTCCATGACGACTGAGGATGCGACGCCCGTTATACATGATGGCCAGGCCCGTATTCAGATAGGTGTAGTTACGGAGCATGTTCTCGACGATGTCGTCTTGGAACCGATAATCCCTGAACAGCGTGTTGTCGGGTTCGAAATAGATGTACGTGCCGTTCTCGTCCTGCGAATCCTCCGTCTCGTCGGTCTTCAGGATACCACACTCGAAGGACGCGCGACGCACCTTGCCCTCGCGATAGCTGGCCACTTCGAAGTGGGAACTCAAGGCATTCACGGCCTTCACACCCACACCGTTCAGACCCACCGACTTCTTAAAGGCCTTCGAGTCGTACTTACCACCCGTATTCAGCACAGAGACGGCTTCGATGAGCTTACCCTGAGGGATGCCTCGGCCGTAGTCGCGCACAGAGACACGCAGGTTGTCGTCGATAGTAATTTCGATACGCGTGCCGGCATGCATCTTGAATTCGTCGATGCTGTTGTCGATAACTTCCTTCAGCAACACATAGATACCGTCCTCAGGCAGAGAACCGTCGCCCAGACGTCCGATGTACATGCCAGGACGAGTGCGTACATGCTCCATATCCGACAAGTGGCGGATATTGTCGTCAGTATACTGTACTTGTTCTTCGATTATAATGTTTTCTTCGTTCATAAGTTCTTCTTATAACACCTGCGGCGCTTGTGTTGGATGTGTTCCAAATACTGCCACTGGCTCTGCACCTTTTCGTTTGTTTCCATCTCGACATTGGTTTCGCCCCACTTGAAGCCGTACTTCTGATAGATAGGGATGAGGTCGTAGAACAACAGGGCGTTGGCACCCTTCTGCTGGTATTCGGGCAGAATGCCGATGAGCATCAGGTCAAGACACTCGGCCTTATGGAACTTCAAGGCCCGCAGGCAATGCCACCAGCCGAAGGGGAACAGACGTCCGTTCCTACACTTCTGCAAAGCTCGCGTCATATTGGTAATCGAGATGCCCACGCCAATGACCTCGTGGTTGGGGGTGTTCCAGTCTTCTATCAAGCAGAGCATGTCCATATCGAGCATGGGGAACCACATCTTCAGGTATTCGTCAATCTGACGCTCCGTCATCTGCGAATAGCCGTACAGATGGCCAAACGACTTGTTGACCACATCGAGCACCTTACGACCGTACTGTTCCTTTCCAAACACCTGACTACGTTTGGGATGCATGGGGTGGAGATTGTAGCGTTTCATCACCATCTCCGACACCTTGCGGAACTTCTCGGGCATTCCCTTTTCAGGAACGATAAGTTTGTATTCAACGTAGTCGTTATCCTTCTCCCAGCCGCCCAGCTGCTCCATATGTTGAGGATAGTAGGCGTGGTTATAGATGGTGGCCATCGTACCCAATTGGTCAAAACCTTCGATGAGCATGCCCTCGGGATCCATATCGGTAAAGCCCAACGGACCGATTATTTCCGTCATACCCTTCGAACGTCCCCACTCGGCCACAGCATCCAGCAAGGCTCGCGATACCTCCAGGTCGTCCACAAAGTCTATCCAGCCAAAGCGCACGCTGTCGCGCTTCCAGCTTTCGTTGGCCCTGTGGTTGATGATACCTGCAACACGACCTACCACTTTTCCGTCCCTGTAGGCCAGAAAATATTCTGCCTCGCAGAATTCAAAGGCGGCATTCTTGTCTTTACTCAAGGTATGCATCTCGTCAGCATACAGGTTTGGTGCATCGTAGGCATTGCCCCGATACAGGTCATAATGGAGTTGGATAAAGTGTTTCAACTCTTTCTTGGTGGTGACTTTCCGAATCTCTACTGATGGCATGTTCTATCTTTTTTTAATTGTGCAAAGATACGAATTTGCGAGAAAAAAACAAAAAAAATTAACCAATTTTACGGCAAATCAGCAACTTATGTTCCCCTAAGGCCAGTGTGGTGGCAAAGATAAACGTGTCGCCTCCATCCTTCAGTTTCAGCTTTTTACGCAACTGATCAACGCTCATCGGGAAATTGCGGACTGCAATATTCGCCGATTCCATCGAAGTTAATTTTTGGTTAATTATTTCACTGAATGTATGCTTAATCTCTTGTTTATTCATCGATGAAATGGCCAAAATCCGGAACTTGCGCCCAGGAAAATCCTCGATTTCATCGGACGACAGGAACAGGTGCGAATTCATGGCAACCTGTTGGACCTCAAATCGCTCCTCCACTTCCGCAAAGCAACCAGCCTTCATGATACTAGCATTAGGCTCATAAAGATAAAGCGGGCTGTCAACGAGCTCGGAGGGGGAAGAATATTCCCACCTTGGGAACAAGACATTCCCGGCCTGGGAACAAGACATTCCCGCCTTGGGAATAAAATCGAAGTGGCTTTCCCCGTTTACGCAAACCACTCGCAAACCGTCTACAGGCTCTTTACCCAACACCAACAACAGCTCTTTGCATTCATTGTCGACGCTAACGATGTGCACCTCACTGACGTTGGCATGATGCTTTTGGATATCATCAACAGCCTTACGCCAGTCGAGCATAGGCGACAGTTTCAGCATCACGCGGTCCGCCTTTTCCAACAGCTGGGGCATCAGTTCCAGCACGTTGGGCGTACAGTCCTCTATGCCATAGGTGCGCCCACCATGTTCGTTTCTGCGTGCAGGGTCCATATAAACCAGACTGGCGTGGGGCATCTGCGCCAGATAGATTGCGGCAGAGCCGCAACACACCGAACAGGACAGACCCAACACGCTGAAGTTATGGCGGGCCATCTCACAAAGCGCTTCGTTCTGCTCCACATACTGGCGCTTCTGAAACCCTTGCGACATCCAATAGAAATCAATGCCAAAGCCTCCCGTCAAATCTACAAACATACCACTACCCTCGCCCTTTCTCCCACCTAAAGGTGGGAGTTTGGCACGCAATGGAGAGGGGCTGGGGGTGAGGCTTGCCTTATATCGTGCCGTCTGTTCCGACGAACACTGCTCCATGTTGAGATGAGGAGGGTAGATGATGCCATCCACAGATGCCCACGAAGGCAGCTTCCGTCGCGCTGTCTGTCTACCCGCTATCTGATCCAATGCTGTCTTTAGGTCTACCTCTGGATCTTTCGTATCCAGCAAAGCAACTTTCCGCACATCCTCGTCAGCATGCTCGCGAACGAATTTCCACGTCTTCTCATTGATATTCATGCTGCAAAGATAAGAAAAAGTTTAGAGTTTAGTGTTTAGAGTTTAGAGATTTTTCGTGGCGGCAGCATATTTTTTCACTTTTCACTATTCACTTTTACCTTATTTTTACTACCTTTGCCAGCGAATGCAAGAACGACTATGGAATAGGAACTACTGTAAGGTGATGATAGCCAACTTTGCGCTGTTCTTTGCCTTCTACGAGTTGACACCGTTGTTGCCGCTTTATCTGAGCGAGCACTTCGGGGCTACCAAGGACATCATCGGACTGGTGCTCTCGGGCTATACCATCACGGCATTGGTGTTCCGTCCGTTCAGTGGTTTCATGGTAGACTCGTTTCCCCGCAAGACGGTGCTGATGGTCAGCTTCGCCTTCTTCTCATTGTTCTTTGTGGGTTATCTGGCGGCTTCGACATTATTGCTGTTCACCATTGTCCGCACTTTGCATGGAGGACCTTTTGGTGCACTGACTGTTGCCAATTCCACTGTGGCCATCGACGTGCTGCCTTCATCGCGTCGCACAGAGGGCATCGGATACTACGGCCTGTCGAACAACCTCGCTATGGCCATTGCTCCCACTATCGCCATCTTTATATACCGCTATACCCACAGCTTCGAACTGCTCTTCTGGACAGCACTCATCATTGCCTGTGCGGGATGGGCCACGGTGGCCACTATTCACATACAACCCAGAGAGAAAATCGCCAACAAGTCGCGCCTGTCGCTCGACCGATTCTTCCTGCTCCGAGGATGGCTGTTAGGCGTCAACATGGTGACGTTCGGATTCTGCTTTGGCGTGCTCAGCAACTATTTGGCCATCTACGGCAAGGAACAGTTGGGCGTGACGGGTGGCACAGGAACCTATTTCATGCTCTGTTCCGTAGGACTTATGATGAGTCGCTTGCAGGGTAGCAAAGCCCTGCGCAAGGGACTGGTCACCCACAATGCCAGCACAGGCATACTTACCTCGCTGGTGGGCTATACCTTGTTTGTCGCCATACCAACGCTCTTGCCCGACAGCCATACGGCCGTCATGACGAGCTATTATGCTTCAGCACTGCTCATCGGACTGGGCAATGGTCACATGTGGCCGGCTTTCCAGAACATGACCATCAACGTAGCACCCAACAACCAGCGAGGCACTGCCAATAGCACCATCCTCGTATCGTGGGATCTTGGAATGGGACTGGGCATACTGGCTGGCGGCATCGTGGCAGAGCATCTGGGCTATGCCGCCTCGTTCTGGACGGTAGCCCTCGTCAACGCCATCGGTACGCTACTCTATTTCCTGCGCACCAAGCAATTCTTCCTGCAACGCAACCTAAATACAACTGTCAGATAAATAATTGAGCATATGATTGACAAAGAAACTAGAAACCGCATTATCGCATTGGTCAACAAAGAAGTCGTTCCTGCCATTGGCTGTACGGAACCCATGTGTGTAGCACTATGTACGGCCAAAGCCACCGAACAACTGGGATGTCGTCCGGAACACATAGAGGCCACGCTGAGTGCCAACATTCTGAAGAACGCCATGGGTGTGGGCATTCCTGGAACAGGCATGATTGGTCTGCCCATCGCCATAGCCCTTGGGGCCCTCATTGGCAAGAGCGAGTACCAATTGGAAGTACTGAAGGACCTGACACCTGAAGCCCTCGAGGAAGCTAAGCAATTTATCGCCGAGAACCGCATCACCATTGGTCTCAAAGAACATATCTGCGAAAAACTATATGCCGAGATCACTTGTTCCGCTGGCGACAAGAAATCCACCGCTATCATTGCGGGTGGACATACCCGTTTCGTGACAGACTTTAAGGATGTCAGCGAGAAAACTGACGATGATGAGATAGCCCTGAATATGCGCATGGTCTACGACTTTGCCACGACAGCACCCCTCGACGAGATACGTTTCATCGAAGAGGCCCGCACCTATAATATGAATGCAGCCCGTGAGGCGCTGAAGGGCAACTACGGGCACAACCTCGGAAAGACCATCGACCGTCCACTGTCAAAAGGCATCTTTGGCAACAGCATCTATTCGCACATCATATCGCGTACTGCCTCAGCCTGTGATGCCCGCATGGGCGGAGCCATGATTCCCGTCATGAGCAATTCGGGCTCGGGCAATCAGGGCATCTGTGCCACCAACCCCGTCTGCGTATACGCCAAGGAGAACGAGAATACCTCCGAGGAACTCATCCGTGCCCTGATGCTCAGCCACCTGACGGCCATCTACATCAAGCAGTCGTTAGGTAAGCTGTCCGCCCTCTGCGGTTGCGTGGTAGCCAGCATCGGCTCCAGTTGTGGCATCACCTACTTAATGGGAGGTGACTACAACCGTATTTGCTATTCCGTCAAGAACATGATAGCCAACCTGACGGGTATGATCTGCGATGGTGCCAAGCCCGCATGCTCGCTGAAGATTTCCTCGGGCGTCTCTACCGCCCTGCTCTCCTCGCTACTCGCTATGGAGGGCAAGTGTGTCACCTCGTCGGAAGGCATTGTCGACGACGACGTCGACCGCAGCATCCACAACCTGACGAGCATCGGTGCCGATGCCATGTGCAAGACGGACGATATGGTCCTCCAAATCATGGCCACAAAAGGCTGCTGAATTAGAAACAAGAAAGAACTACTAAGGATGAAGAAAACATTAACTATCCTGTTGCTTGCCGCATGTGGACTGACGGCAAAGGCTGGCGATTTCGAGACAGCCACCTCAGCAGTATCTAACATGCGCGTAGGCTGGAACCTGGGCAATACGTTCGACAGCAATTCGGGCGACGTCAACAATATGTGGATCGAGAATTGGTCCGACCGCTCACCGTCCAGCTACGAAACTGCATGGGGACAGCCCGTCACTAAACCCGAACTGATGAAGATGTTCAAGGAGGCTGGTTTCAACGCCATCCGCGTACCTGTCACATGGTATCCCCACATGGAGGCCACGTTCAAATCTGTCAAATGGGACAACGCCAAACAGGCACTAACTCCATGGGATCCCTCCACCGACGACATCGGCACACAGATTCAAGCCGACTGGATGCAACGTGTCCACGAAGTGGTCGACTACGTCATCAGTCAAGGCATGTACTGCATTCTCAACGTCCATCACGACACAGGAGGCGCCAACACTGCTTGGCTCGTGGCCAGCATGGATGACTATAACAAGCAGAAAAGCCGTTTCGAGGCCGTATGGAAGCAGATTGCCGAGGAGTTCAAGGACTACGATGAACACCTGCTCTTCGAGGGGTACAACGAGATGCTCGATCCCTACGACTCCTGGTGCTTCGCCTCGTTTGCCACTCCAACGCATTATGATGTCAACGTAGCCACTTCGGCATACGATGCCATCAACAGCTATGCCCAGAGTTTCGTCAATACTGTCCGCGCCACCGGTGGCAACAATGCCCTGCGCAACCTCATCGTCAACACCTATTGTGCCAGTTGCGGTAGCGGCTCGTGGAACAGCCATCTGCAGGATCCTCTGAAAGAGATGAAGCTGCCCACCGACAATGTCGCCAATCACCTCATATTCGAAGTCCATTCTTATATCGACGTCAAGAACCTCAGCAATGCCAAGAGCGAGACCAAGCAAATACTCAACGATGTCAAGAAACACCTCGCCTCTAAAGGTGCACCCGTCATCTTCGGTGAGTGGGGCACCACCACCGATAAGGGTTATGAAAACTACCGCAGCAACCTGCTCGCCTTTGCCCGCTATTTCGTTGAGCAGACCAAGGCCAACGGTATGGGAACCTTCTACTGGATGGGACTGTCAGATGGCGATCACCGCAGCGTACCCGAGTTCAACCAGTCTGACCTCAAGGACGCCATCATCAAGGGCTACTACGGTGAAGATGGCTATTCCGCCATCACGCCCATACGCCTCTCTGATTCCACCTACCCGAGAGACTATTACGACTTCGCAGGACGCCGACTCTCACCCACCCAGCTGAGGCAAGGCATCTACATCAACAACGGCAAAAAATGGGTGATATCAGATACCAGAAACAAGAGGTAAATGAGAAAATTCGGACTGATTCTTGGTCAGTCCGATTTTTTATTGTACTTTTGCAGGCGTATTAATACATTTTATTATGAAAATAGCTTTAATCGGCTACGGCAAGATGGGCAAAATGATCGAGCAAATCGCCCTGAGTCGTGGTCATGAGATTGTGAGTATTATCGATATTGATAATCAGCAGGACTTCGATTCGGAGGCCTTTAAGAGTGCCGACGTTGCGATAGAGTTTACGGCTCCACAGGCTGCCTACGGCAACTATCTGCGTGCTTTTAAACATGGTGTGAAGGTGGTTTCCGGTTCTACGGGCTGGATGAAAGAACATGGCGACGACGTGAAGCGCATGTGCTCGGAAGAAGGACAGACGCTGTTCTGGGCATCGAACTTCTCGATTGGTGTGGCCATCTTCTCGGCAGTAAACAAATATCTGGCGAAGATTATGAACCAGTTCCCCCAGTATGACGTGGAGATGGAAGAGACACACCACGTACACAAGCTGGACCATCCCAGCGGCACGGCTATCACACTGGCTGAGGGCATTTTGGAGAATATCGACCGCAAGGAGGCTTGGGCCGAAGACACGACAGATCCAAAGTTGCTTCGCATCGACCACATTCGTCGTGGCGAGGTGGCAGGTATTCACACCGTGCGTTACGACTCGGAAGCGGACATCATCACCATCACCCACGATGCCCACTCGCGTCAGGGCTTTGCCTTGGGTGCTGTACTGGCTGCAGAGTATACCAAAGAGCATCAGGGACTGTTGACAATTAGCGATATGTTTAAATTCTGATTATGGAAAAAAGAGAAAAGAAAAAGCTGAATATGAAGGTACAGTGGGCGAAGTTCATTGTCGTACTGGCACTCTACTTGCTATTCCTCTATTGGGTGAAGTCGTGGTGGGGACTGCTTGTCATTCCTTTCATCTACGACGTCTATATCACCAAGAAAATCAAGTGGCAGTGGTGGAAAGAAGCTGAAGGCCCCACGAAGTTCATCATGTCGTGGGTTGACGCCATTGTGTTCGCACTGGTGGCCGTATACTTCATCAACCTGTTCTTCTTCCAGAACTACGTCATTCCGTCAAGTTCGTTGGAGAAGTCGTTGCTGACGGGTGACTACCTGTTCGTATCGAAGGTGAGTTATGGCCCACGCATTCCTGAGACACCGCTGACGATGCCGCTGACCCAGCACACGATGCCGCTGTTTGAGTGTAAGTCGTATATCGAATGGCCCCATTGGGACTATCGTAGGGTAAAGGGCTTGGGCAAGGTGCAGTTGAACGATATTGTGGTGTTTAACTTCCCCGCAGGCGACACCATCTGTTCGGCTCCCCAGTATCAGGCTTATGACTTCTACCAGATGTGCTACCAGATAGGCTATCAGCTGTATCCGCAGCGTCCGAATCCCGATTCGCTGACCCAGGAACAACTGCCCATCTATTTTAACGCCATCTATCAAGCCGGACGTCAGGCCATTGAGCACAATCCCGGTGAATACGGACTGATAGACACGCGTCCTACCGATCGTCGCGAGAACTATGTAAAGCGTTGTGTGGGCCTGCCTGGTCAGACACTGCAAATCAAGGACCGCGTCATCTACATCAACGGTAAGGCCAACAAGGAGCCCGACAACGTACAGTATACCTATAAAGTAAAGCTGAAGCAGCGTTTGGACGACGACTTGATGAAGGACCTGGGTATCACGATGGAAGACCTGATGAGCCTGAACACCCAGGGTTACATGCCGCTGACCAACCATGCCGTCGAGGAACTGAAGAAACTGACGGACATCGTCGAGAGCGTTGAACTGAACACAGATGCCAACGATCTGGACATCTATCCGCTGAACGGTAACATGCACTGGACACGCGACAACTACGGTCCCATCTGGATTCCCAAGAAGGGTGAGAGCATCGATCTGACACTGAAGAACCTGCCCATCTACGAGCGTCCCATCCGCACCTACGAAGGCAACAAACTGGAGGTGAAGGACGGCAAGATATACATTAACGACAAGGAGACGACGAAGTATACCTTCAAGTTGGACTACTACTGGATGCAAGGCGACAACCGTCACAACTCGCTCGACTCACGCTACTGGGGCTTTGTTCCGGAAGACCATATCGTGGGTAAACCCATCTTCATCTGGTGGAGCTCAGACCCTGATCGTTCCGGCTTTGGGGGCATCCGCTGGAGTCGCTTGTTCCGTTTGGTGGACAATATCAAGTAAGAGGTGAGATATGGCTAACTGGCTGAAGTACGTGATAGCGTTCGCATTGGCTTTTGCGCTGATGCTGGCAGTGCGTACCTTGGCTTTGTCCATTCATGGCGTCACAGGCGACGGACTGGCTCCACTCTACCAAAACGGTGACCGCCTGCTCATCAACCGCTGCAGCTACGGTCTCCGCATCGAAGGTAACGGACTGCTTCCCTATAGCCGACTGATGCGTCAACCCGTCGAGAAAGGCGACATCGTGGCCTTCAACGCTCCCAAAGGGTTTCCTGAAGGCATCTGTATTGCACGTTGCAAGGCCATTCCCGGCGACACCATCCGCACCAAAGGCGGTCCCCTGTTGGTACCTGGTCTGAAGACTTGTGCCCAGACGGACTACTATTGGCTTGAGGCCATCAACAAGCAGAACCCGCTGGATTCGCGCTACATGGGACTCATTCCTGAGCACGACATCATCGGACGCGTCGTCACGGTGCTCTATAATCGCAACAACACCTTTTTGCCATGACGACGGCACTGCTGCAAACCACCTATTTTGGTCCCGTACAATGGTATCAGAAACTCTACCGCTATGACCATTGTCTCATCGAACAGTACGACTCCTACCAGAAACAAACCTACCGGAACCGTTGCATCATCGCCACCGCCAACGGCCTGCAGGCCCTCACAGTTCCCGTAATTCATAATGGAGAATTGAGAATTGAGAATTCTGATATGACACAAAATGAAATTGCCGCAAACAAAGGTAATCATAATTCTCAATTCTCAAATCTCAATTCTCAATTGGTCAAAGACCTTCGCATTAGCGACCACAACCAGTGGCGGCGAGTACACTGGAACGCACTGCAGAGTGCCTATAGTGAGAGTCCTTTCTTCGACTATTATGCGGACGACATCCGTCCCTTCTTCGAGCAGAAATACGATTTTTTGGTCGATTTCAACGAGGCCATCCGACAGAAAATGTGCGAACTCATCGACATCCACCCCTCTGTGGAACACACCTCGTCATACACATCAACCATCAGCCATCAGACCTCAGACATCGTAGACTATCGCGACGTCATCCACGCCAAGCACCCCCTACCCGACGCCACATTTGTGCAAAAAAAATATTGGCAAGTGTTCCAGCATAAGCATGGTTTTCTGTCCAATCTGTCAATTCTGGACCTGCTGTTCTGTATGGGCCCAGAGAGCGTTTTTTACCTGTAATCGCCTAAGACATGTCCCGTCTGTCATCGTTTCTGAGCCGCACCCCCGTACTACCTTTAGCACTCTGTCTGGTAGCAGCCATCGTATTCGTTGTGGGACCAAGACTTAAACAGCGATTCGACATTAACTGGCCTAAGGAGCGCATAACCATCAAGGCAGTCGTTGTCAGCGAACCCGTCGTGAAAGAGAAAGTCATCGTGGTGGACCTGCTGACTACGCAAGGACGCCACAAAATTAAAGGGCGACTAGCGAGAAACCCCTACAGCGAAAAAGTCAAGCTGGGTGACGGACTGCAGATTAGCACATATATTAATAAGGTACACGCGTGGCAACAAGGGCACTTCGACTACCAACGCTATATGGCTTGCCATGGGTTCTCGGGCGAACTGTATGCCAGACAGGGCGACTGGCAACAGCAACAACTGTCATTGGCCAACTTGTCACGATTGGAACGCATCAGGCTCCGTTTCCTGTTGTGGCGTCACCGTTTGCTGGATCACTATCGGCAATGGGGAGTCACTGACAAAGCCTATGGTGTGGTGGCTGCCATGACGTTAGGCGAGAAGTCGAAACTCGATACAACATTGAAAGAAACCTATTCCCTGGTGGGTGCTTCGCACATTCTGGCACTCAGCGGACTGCACCTGATGATTATCTATACCGTCGTCACACTCTTCGTGGGCTGGCGACGATTCCGCATCGCCTCACAGGTGCTCATCGTACTGTCGATATGGGCCTTTGCCTTTTTGGTAGGACTGTCACCCAGCGTGGTGCGTGCTGCCTTCATGATCAGCATCTATGCCCTGTTGTCGCTGGGACATCGCGAACGCATGTCCGTCAACACACTGGCATTTACCGCCATCGTCATGTTATTGGTGAATCCGCTGTCACTCTATGATATGGGCTTCCAACTGTCGTTCATGGCTGTACTGGCTATCCAACTCTTCTGTCCCATACTGGAACGCATCATCCCTCTGCACATACAAATGGAACACCGCTGGCTGAAAGCGCTATGGGGACTGACCAGCGTATCCTTGGCGGCACAAATCGGCACAGCACCGCTGATAGCCTACTATTTCGGACGTTTCGCCACCTACTTCCTGCTTAGTAATTTCGTAGTCATCCCCCTGGCCACCCTACTGCTCTACCTGGCCCTGCTCAGCATCTGCACGTTTTGGTGGAGTGGTTTGCAGTCGCTGCTAGTCGTTGCCCTCTCGTACATAGTTATCCTGATGAACCATCTGCTAGAGGGTATCGCACATCTACCAGGTTGCAGCATAGAGGGCATTCACCTCTCCATACTGCAACTCGCATGTATCTATCTGTTGATAGGAAGTGGCTATGTATTGCTTAGCCTAAGATCTCCAAGATTTCGTTGAAATGGGCGATTTTTTGTAGTCGCTCATGGGGAAACTCCTCTGACTTCTCCAGTTCCCACACCACATGGTAAGGAATATGAATGGCATAGGCTCCTGCTGCTAATGCCGGGGCGATGTCAGAACGGAACGAGTTGCCCACCATGACTGTCTGTTCTGGTGCCACCCCCAGATTCTCGCACAACTGGCGATATTCCTTCTCTGTCTTGTTCGACACCGTTTCCATATGCGAGAAGTACTGCTCCAATCCTGAGCGATGCAGCTTATTCTCCTGATCCAGTAGCTCACCCTTGGTGAACACCACCAACTGAAAACGTCGCGACAGGGAAAGTTTTTCCATCGTCTCCTGCACCTCGGGCAAGGGCGTCGTGGGAAACAGCAACAACTCGCGACCCAAATCCAGCAGTTTCATCACGATGTCGCCTGTCAACTGTTCGTGAGTCACTCGCACTGCATTCTCGACAAGCGACAGGGTAAAGGCTTTCGTGCCATAACCCGTCAGCGACAAGTTTTTGCGCTCTGTGGCAAACAACCCCTCGCTGACTTCGCGCGCTGTAGCCCACGGGCTGAGCAGTTCACAGCACTTTTGCTCCACCTCGTCGAACCACGACTGGCAGTCCCACAGCGTGTCGTCAGCATCAAACGCCACCACACGAATATCGTTCCATTTCTTGTTCATGGATGCAAAGATAGTACAAACTGAGCAAAAAACCAAAAAACTTGGCAATTACTTGGCTATCAATTTGTCAAAGTACTGGCCAACGATTTCTGCAGCCTCCTTTTTGCGCAGGGGATGGATGTCGTTTTCCTCGCCTAAGTCAAAGATGTCAGCAGCCTCAGCATAGGGGTCACCCTCTGCCACGATGCGCTGTTGGTCGCGCAATTTTTGCCAATTGGCATAGCCTGGGTCTGACGGATACATGTATTTCGCCAACTGCACAATGCAGAAAGGCAGTGTTGGCTCGTTCCACAGCGTGCGCCAATTTCCCATCAGCTTACGCAACAAATCGGCATAAGGTCCTGGATTCCCTGTGTTCGACTCACCCTGATACCATACCACTCCACTCAGGGCGTAGGGAGCCAGCGGATAGAGCACAGCATTATAGAGCGTGGTGGCCTGGTTCTGCAACGACACGTCACCACTGGGACACGACGGCATCTCTGCGCCCAGATGGAATTTCCACGTGTCGCTCAAGGGGATGATGTCCTTGGGCATAGGGTTCTGCGAAAAACGGTCTTCGCCGAATGCCAACAGGTAGGGTTTATCCTTGATGAAGTGGACAGCACCATATTTATTGATAAAGCGCACGGCAATGACATTGTCGCCCTCCTGAAGCAGGCCCTCGGGAATATCATAGCGACGCGGAGGATACTGGTAGTAGGTATGGCCTATCTCCTTGCCGTTCAGATAGGTGATGTCCTGGTCAAACAGTGTGCCCAGCAACAACCGTGCAGGCTTTCCCGCGTGTTCCTTATCTATATAGATATGCTGACGGAGCCAGACGGAGCCAATGCCACGCCAGTTCCAGTCGTTCTGGTTGATGGTCTTCCAGTCGGAGTCTTGGTAGGATGGAAGAGGATAAAACGTCGTGCCATCTATCTTGTTGAGCAACTCATCCCACCGCTTGTTGGCCTCGTTGTTAGCCTGCATCTGCGCCTTCACATAGTTGTCGTTCTGATAGAACGCCAGCTTTTTGATCTGCATGGGATAGTCTGCCATGAGCGAATCAGCGCTTATCCACGCCTCAATGGGCGTACCGCCCCAGCTGTTGACGATAATGCCCTGAGGCACTTTGGTCTTTTCGAACATGCGGATGCCCAGAAACGAACCCAGCGCTGAGAAGAGCCATGCATTCTGCTTCGTCAGGGGTTTCCAATTGATAGTCGTCGGACGGATGTCGTCCTGCACACCATGGGTATTCGTCTCGTTCTGAACACGGAACAAACGAATCTTATTGTTATCAAAATGCTCGATTTCATCGACATATTGCGGATAGACACGTTCGATGGTCACGTCGATGTTCGACTGTCCTGAACAGAGCCACACATCGCCCACCAGCACATCGGAAATTTCACTTACCTCTCCATCCTCGCCTCTCACCTCTAAAACGTAAGGACCGCCTGCTTTCATCTTCGGCAGGTCGATGCGCCAACGGCCTGCATCGTCAGCTACAGTGGCGTACTCGCGCTTGTTCCAACGGATTGTCACTTTTTCCTGCGCATTGGCCTTGCCCCACACAGGAATGGCTTTGTTGCGTTGTAACACCATGCCCGACTGAAACAGACGGGGCAATTGTACCTTGGCTTCTATCGACAGTGTGCCAACCAGAGCCAAAAAGAAGAATAGAATTTGTCGTTTCATTGCTCGATAGTTTTTGCAAATGTAGTAAATATATGAGAAATATCGCTCATTTTGGGCGTTATTTTTAGTCTATGCTACAAAAATGCATACTATTTGTTACACTGAAAAATGTCGAATTCAGCGAAAAGCACTAACTTTGCAACCAGAATTTTAATAAAAACTATTCATATGGCATCTAACGACACTCAGGGAGCGAAAGGCTTCTACAAACTCTCCTGGTTGCAGCGCATCGGATTCGGCTCTGGCGACCTGGCACAAAATCTAATCTTCCAGGTAATTTGCACCTACCTGCTGTTCTTTTACACCGATATCTACGGACTGACCCCTTCTGCGGTGGCTGTCATGTTCCTGGTGGGTAATGTGGCCAACGTCATTTGGGACCCCATTGTGGGAACCCTCATCGACAAGAGCAACCCACGCTTCGGAAAATACCGCTCTTACCTGCTCTATGTGGGTATCCCCCTGTCAGGCTTTGCCATCCTCTGCTTCTACAATGGCTTTGCTCCTTCGCTAATTTATGCGTACGTGACTTACGTATCTATGCAGCTGCTCTATACATTTATTAATGTACCTTACGGCGCCTTGAACTCATCGCTGACCCGCGACACGGACGAGATTACCATTCTCACTTCAGTGCGTATGTTTATGGCCAACCTGGGTGGTCTGGCTGTGAACTCTGGTCTGCCCCTGTTCATCGCCTTGATTGCTGGTGCACCGTCCGATAGTCTTCCAAAAGATCCTTCAGCATGGTTCACCACGATGACCATCTACGCCATCGTTGGTTTCTGCCTGTTGCTGTTCTGCTTCACACAGTGTAAGGAGCGCGTCGTCATGGACGCCAAGGCCACGGAAGACGTGAAGGTCAGCGATTTGTGGATGGAGTTCCTTCGCAACCGTCCCTTGCGCGTGCTGGCATTCTTCTTTATTACCGCCTTCGCCATGATGTCGGTGGGTAATGCCGCTGGTGCCTATTTCATCAACAGCAACCTGCACGGCTCGGCTCAGGAGTTGTCTGTCTTCATGGCGCTGGGCTCACTGCCTGCCTTCCTGTTCATGCCCCTCGTGCCTTGGTTCAAGCGTATGGTCGGCAAGAAGAACATGTTCTACATCTTCCTGGGTGCCGCCATCATCGGTATGGCCATGCTCTACGTCATTTCCAAGATGGAGAGCCCCAGCATGATGATGATTTACGTGGCACAGTTCATCAAGTCAACGGGTGTCATCGTGGCTACAGGTTACATGTGGGCACTGGTGCCTGAGGTCATCTCCTATGGTGAGTACACAACAGGTCGTCGTATCTCAGGTATCGTGAATGCCCTGACGGGACTGTTCTTCAAGGCCGGTATGACCTTCGGTAGCATCGTGGGTCCCGCTGTGTTGGCCTACGTCGGCTATAACAGCAATGTCATCGACCAGACTCCGTTTGCCGAGGAGGGTATCCTGTGGCTCGTCTGTGTCATCCCCGCCATGCTGCTGGCTCTGGCTATGTTCATCATCTCACGCTACGAGCTGACTGACGAGGTCATCGACGATATCAACAAGAAGATTGAAGCACGTAACAAGTAAACCCTTATGAGGAAACTACTCATCAGCATAATGGCGGTAGGCTGTATGGTCACCGCCAATGCCCAAGGGTTGAAGGACGCCATGGGCAAGTACTGCCTCATCGGTGCTGCTATCAACCAGTGGCAGAGCGACGGACAGGTGCCCGAGGCTGATGTCGTAATCGACAAGCACTTCAACTGTGCTGTCGCTGAGAACTGCATGAAACCCGAATCGCTGGCCCCTGCTGAAGGCATTTTCGACTTCCGCACAGCTGACAAGTTCGTCAACTACTGTCAACAGCACAACCTGAAGATTATCGGCCACTGCCTGGTGTGGCACTCGCAGGCCCCTGACTGGTGGTTCACCAATGGCTACACAGCCTCTCCTGCCTCGAAGGAAGTGCTGAAAGAACGCCTCATCAAACATATCAAGACCGTTGTGGGACACTACAAGGGTCAGATACACGGTTGGGATGTCGTCAACGAAGCTATCAACGACGACGGCTCGTTCCGCAACTCCCCATACTACCGGCTGTTAGGCGAGGAATTCATCGAGATAGCTTTCCGTACTGCTCATGAGGCTGACCCCGATGCCGAGCTCTACTACAACGACTATTCGATGGCTGGTGCCATGAAGCGCGAAGCCGTATGCCGTCTGGTAAAGAACCTGAAGGCCAAGGGTCTGCGCATCGATGGTGTGGGCATGCAGAGCCATAATGGTCTGGACTATCCTGATTTGAACGAATACGAGAAGAGCATCGATGCCTTTGCAGCCTGTGGCGTGAAGGTCATGATGACTGAGCTCGATCTCAACGTGCTTCCCAACCCAGAGGGTTTCGGTGGTGCTGATATCGCCCAGAACTTTGAGTTGCAGAAGAAATATAATCCTTATGTTAACGGACTTACAATCGCTAAGGCCAGGGAAGTGGAGCTGCGCTGGATGGAGCTATTTAAGATTTATTATAAGCACCGCTCGCAAATCTCGCGCATTAATCTGTGGGGTGTCAGCGATGGTGGCTCATGGCTTAACGGCTGGCCCATCAAGGGACGTACCAACTATCCGCTGCTCTTCGACCGACAGTACAAAGAGAAGCCTGTTGTCGACGAAATTATCAATCTTTATAAATAACTTATTATTATGGCAAAACTACCTCGTTATCTTTTTCCTAGTGACTATATGGCTGACCCCTCAGCCAATGTGTTCAACGGCCGCTTCTACATCTACCCCAGCCACGACTGGGATGCCGGCGAGTGCTTTGACGACGATGGCGGTCACTTCCAGATGAAGGACTACCACGTACTGTCGTGGGACGATATTGAAAATGGTGAAGTCACCGACCATGGTGTAATCCTCGACGTGAAGGATGTGCCCTGGGCCGAGAAGCAGATGTGGGACAACGACTGCGTCGAGAAGGACGGCAAGTACTACCTCATCTTCTCTGCCAAGGCCTATGACGGTGTGTTCCGTCTGGGTGTGGCTGTAGCCGACAAGCCCGAAGGTCCGTTCGTTCCTCAGGATAAGCCCATCCGCGGCTCGTTCTCTATCGACCCCTGCGTGTTCAAGGATGACGACGGACAGATTTACTGCTACTTTGGCGGACTTTGGGGCGGACAGCTCCAGTGGTGGCATCCGCTGCCTAACGGTCTGGCTCCCGTCTTTGGCAAGTATGGCGACCAGAATGGCCTCATCGACCTTGGTGCAGCCCCCGACCACAAGGGTGAGCTCTTCACCACTGCCAACAATCCTGCCATTCCCAGCTGTGTGGTACGCATGAGCGACGATGTGCTGCAGTTTGCCGAGGCTCCTCGTGATGTGGTCGTTCTCGACGAGAATGGCGAACCCATGAAGGCCGGCGACCCCCACCGCTTCTTCGAGGCTTCATGGATGCACAAGTACAACGGCAAGTACTATTTCTCTTACTCCACTGGCGACAGCCACTTCCTGTGCTACGCCATCGGCGACAACCCCTATGGTCCCTTCCGCTATCAAGGTGTCATCCTCGATCCCGTCGTAGGCTGGACCACCCACCACTCCATCGTCGAGTACAAGGGCCAGTGGTATCTGTGCTATCACGACTGCGTACCCTCGAACGACATCACCCACCTGCGTTCGCTGAAGGTGCAGCGCCTGTTCTACAACGAGGACGGCACCATCCAAAAGGTGGTGAATGAGTGAGCAAAATGACTAATCAACAACTTATTATTTCAAACTATTATGCTCAGCATCGCGGTGAAATCGTCGATTTCATCGCGTTGCGCATAGCTGATGCCTGCGAGGCAGAGGATATGGTACAGGATCTGTTCATCCGTCTGCTCCGTGGGCATCAGCTCATTACTCCTATTACCTTGCCCTGCCTCACCTATACCATGGCGCGCCACTGCATTGCCGACTACTACCGTCGTCGACGTGTCAGGGACGAATACGAACACTACATTCAGAAGTCTGACGTCAGAGGTCTGATGGCTGACGACACTACAGAATCCATCATCAACGCCCGTATGCTTATGGAACGCATGGAGCGCACACTGGCCCGACTGCCCGAAGCCTGCGGACGCGTCTATCGTCTCCACATCTACGACGGTCTGAAGGTCAGCGACATCGCCCAACAACTCTCCCTGCCCTACAAACAGGTGGAAAACCGCCTCGGACAAGCCCGCAAGGCCGTCCGCCAGCAGTTCACCAGTCTGCAAAGGGAAATGCAGTTCACCAGTCTGACAGCGTAGCCGTCGCCTCGATACGATCCTCTGTGGCGTCGTCGAGTTCGGGGAAGAAATCGAGGCCCGTTAGGCGTTCTATTTCGTCTACGGTACGCACCGCATCGGCCATGGGCTGTTTTTTGCCTTCGTTGCGATACAGGAAACCAATGGCTTTCGCCTTGCCCTGTCGGCACAGAACGACCTTGAAGAAGGCTTCGGGCACCCACACCTTGTTCTTGCCGATGGTTTTCTGCTCGCCCGAGGACTTATAGACCGGTCCGCAGACGATGTCGATGGCACCATACTCACGGGCCCAGTCGCGACAGAGCATCTCCACGTCGTTCCATTCGTATTTGTTCAGCCCATGGTTTTGCGGACAGACATTGGTAAAGAGAAACGACTGCGCCATAGCCTGCTTGTCCCACTTGTTGTCGCCTGCAGGACACATGTGACCACGGTCGCAGCGCGAATTATAGTAGTCGTTGTCGGTAGCTCGTGGAGTCTTCACGTCACTGTCCTCCATGAACACTTCGTTGCTGCGCTGGTTGGAACCATAGGTGTGCGCCTTCGTCAGGTGCCATGCCACCCAGTTGGGCGTCTTCGTCTGGCTGTTATACGATGTCGTATAGCCTTTTCTGTGCAGGATCTGCTCCGGGCGGTCCTTCAGCGGGGCAGGAATCTCGTACAGCCTGACCACCTTGGCTTTCTTGACCGCCGCCTTCTCCTCAGGTGCCAAGGACTCCGCACGCGCCTCGGCATCAAAGAGCCCGTCCTCCTGGATAGCGGCTTCCCCGCCCTTGTTGCCCTGACAGGCCAGCATCAGGGCTGTCAGCCCCAGCAGCAAGAACGATGTAATCGACGTAGTCGCTTTGACCTCGGTCAAAGAACGTTGAACATTTCTATATTCTTTCATCATTGCTTATATTGTGCAAAACGCTCTGTGTAGAACTTCTTGAAGTCGCTCCATTTATAATAAGGATAGCTGTCGGTGGGCACGGGCAGTGTAGCCTCCTCGCCGTTCAGCAGGCACTTCACCAGAATGTCGTTAGAGTTTAGAGTTAAGCGTTTAGAGTTTAGAGTTTTCTTGGGGGCGTAAAATACCAGCTGGATGTTGCTGGCCTTGCAGGTCTCCCAGTTCTGGTAGTAGTACTTCACCTCGTTGGGGTCCTCGGGGTCCTTGTCAGCACCGTTGATGCCCATCAGCACCGTCAGCGGACCCAGACAGGTGTCGTGTCCAAATCGCAGATCGGCCACATGATCGCTCGAGCCATTGAGCACAGCATCGGCCTTGCGGATAATATCCTCGACGATGGGAATCATCTGCACGTGCGGTCCGAACACCCACGAGTACGACCCCAGGTTGCCGCCTTCCCACTCTGCCGCAATCTCCTCGTCGGTAATGATGTTACCCATCATGCCCTCATGACCGATGCTGGGCAGCGAGGTGTAGAGGTTGATCATATTGCTGGTGATGTGGTGCAGACGGCCCGGCAGTCCCTCGGTGCTGGTAAACATGCGCTGTGCGATGCGGTCCCTCAGCACGTTGACCTCCTTGAACTGGTCGCGATGTTGCTCGTAGCGGGGCTTCAGACCCTTGGGGTAGTGATGCTTCACAGGATTCTGTCCGTCGGTAGGCACCACACCGTCCAGCGTCATGCGCGACGACTGTTCCCTGATTTCCAGCTTCGGGTTACACTGCACCAGTTCCTGACAGAATGCCGCCATGCTGATGACGCAACGCCCAGCCAGCGACGAGACGGCCAGCACGTTACCACCCTTTTTAAACACCTCAGGGAAGTTGTTATACATAGTGCGGGCAATGCCCTGGTGCTGTTGCCAGCCCAGTTCCGACAGTTCGCTCACACCCGCCTGCAGCTCGCCCTTGGCCGCCATGAACTTCTCACGGAACGCCTCACCGGCAGGCGTCAGCAACTGCTTCTCATGAGCCACCTTCAGCAGCGAGTCCACCTCCCTATACATCATCGCATTCCAATAATACCGCGAGCCGTGACGCGCATAGTGGCTGATATAAAACGCCCAATAGCCCTTCGGGGCCTTGGTGAGTTTCACGTCGTCGGTTTGCCGATACGGATAGTCGTTACCGTATCCACGTCTCGGATCAGCCTTCAGCTGGTCCATCACTGCCAGATTCTGGCCCCACGCCATCGTTGCCGTCATCAGCAGCAACAACATCCACGCTACACGCACAATAGGTCTTTTAGTCATTTGTTGTCAGTTGTTATAAGTTGTTAGTTACATCTAATGATTACGGATAAACTGCAGGGCGCGGTCGAGCTGGGTGTCCTGACCTGTGGCATTGAACAGCGCCTCGTCCAGATCCACCTCGATGTCGGGCATGATGCCCTGGCCCTCTTCGATTTTCTTGTCGTTACTGAAGCTGGCCACCGTAGGTATATAGCCATAGACGGCAGTGACACCATCCACACCGAAGTGCCCGGAATAGTTGTAGGAATTATCGTCGTTGGTAGCCAGCGGACACTCACCGCCCCAGGTGCGCTTACCGATATGCGTGCCGTTCGACAGGTCGTGAATGAACCTTGTCGACATTTCAGACATACTGACGGACAGACAGTTGGTCAGGATGACGATGGGCTTTTCGATGATTTCGTGGGGATCGCTCATCGTGCAACAGATAGCAGGCATCAGCGGCGAGTAGTCGTAACGGCCACTGCCACGCTTGTAGCGCTGGTAGCCATATTGGTGGCCACCCGATGGCGTCAGGGCCCCGACGAAGTATTGCATGTCGTTGACCATGCCACCCATATTGCCGCGCACATCGAGGATGACGCCCGAGAGCTGGCCGCTCTTGTTCAGTTGCTGAACGATGTCGAACCATGCCTGCCACACCTGTTTCACCAGTGCAACACGCTGCTGGGTAGTCGGATGGCTCATGCCGAAGACTTTCGCACTGTATTCTTCGTTCAGATAGGGCGTCAGCGCGAACCCGCTGATGTAGAGATAAACGATGTTCCCCTTCAGCAGGGCGAAATGAATACCGATGCCCTTCTCATCGAAACCAGGATCGATATAATCGAATCCGGGGACATTGAGGAAGCTGTACTTCGACTGCAGACTGTTCCAAGCGTTGATGAGGGTCTGCCCCTGAAGGGTGTTACCCACCAGCATAATCGATTTAAGCAGGTCGTTTAGCTGTTGCAACTGGAAGTCCTCCAACTCCGTGCGCGACGGTTTGTCCTGCAACTCCTGAATCCTGGCTTTAATCCACAGAAAACCTATGCCCGGCGTTTGCGCAAACGCGGTAATCAGGTCGCTCAGCGCGGTGGAATATTGCATCGCAATGGCGTTGCCGTCGGCATCGGTCTCCACCTCGCCATTGGTCACATTGGCGTAATACCGCAGTGAAGGCTTGTTCTTCGCAGCAATCATATAATCGTCGCGCGATGCATTTCTTTCCAGGCCGGGCATATAAACCACCGTATGACCCGTCTTGTGATTTTTCACATCAATATGCATATGGTGGTCGTGCAACGGGCTGAGCATCTTCTGCATCAGGTCTTTCAACTCGTCGTCAGGCACGGAGTCGCGCTTGTCGAGGGCCGCAAACTGAGGGTAATACTCGTCGTAAACGGCATCCCAGTCCATTCCGTACTCGCGCTCGTAGTCCCAGAGGCAGTAATTCTGGTTCATGCCATTCCATATAATATTGAACTTGGCGGCAAACGATGTGTCAGCCGCAGCAAACACCAAGTTGTCTTTGTGGTCATAAGCCGACAGCAGGTCGCTGTCCTGACGACACGACCAAGTGCTCGCCAGCAGGAGCCCCGCTCCTATCATGGAAAATATCTTGTGTTTCATCTTCATTTTTCACTTTTCACTTAAAAAACATAGTACGCTCCCAGTTGTATGGCCGTTGTGGCGTTGTAGCGATAGTCCTTCACCCGCATATACTGCTTCGTAGTGCTGACGGTGCTGTAGTAGTAGCGCACCTCGGCCTGTGCTGCCCAATGCGGTGCGAAGCGATATTCCACGCCCAGACCTCCCAGCAGACCGAAGTCCAGACGCTGGTCCCTGTCAGAGTTGAATTCCTGTTTGTAAGAAAAGGAATACAGATACTCCCCGAAATTGTTAAAGTCGCTGCCTTTGTAATAGCTGTTCAGCCAATAGCCGCCATACACACCGAGGTTGCAGAATCCACGCAGTTTCTGACCACCCACGCTGAACGATGCCATGACGGGCAGCTGCACGTAGTTGTTCTGGTATTTATAGTCCATCATGTCCAGAATCGCGCGGTGCTTGCGATAGTTCTTCTGCGTCCAGTTCAGGTCGGCCCGCACGGCCAGCCAGTTGTTGATGTCATACTGTCCTGAGACGCCCGCAGTGAAACCCCACCGACCGTCAATCTGGTAGTCGGTCAGATACTGTTTATCCATCGAGAATACGTTGTACGTCGCACCTCCCGTGACACCGATGCGCCATTGTGCCGACGCCGTCATGCCACACCACAGCACGCCCACAACGAAAGTAAGAATTGTTCTTTTCATCATATGCAAATATTAATTAAATTCCTTCGTCATCATGTCGATATTGATTAATTCGTTTGCAAAGATAGTGTAAACCGAGCAAAATGCAAAATAAATCTCAATTTATTTTCATTTTCGAGGTGCAGCCTATCTTCTCCAAAGGAGAAAGATAGTGTAAACCGAACGAAAACCAAATTTTAGAGCAGCGAATGCAAAGAAATGCTTGCATTTCGTTTGCTGAGTTGCGATAAAATTGACCAACGGTCAAATTTATTTGAGTTTTTCTAAGGACGGCGCAGAGAAATTCTCTGACCGGGGGTCAGAGTGTGGCGTTGCGAACTCCGCACGGAGCATAAACCGGGCTAGCACCCTGTCGCAGGAATTCTCGGTTAATGGCCGTACAGAATTACGTTTTGCTACCTCGGGGGACTGCAAGTACCCCTACTTCATTCGCGAACGGGTATATGCCTACACGTTGCCACCCGCTTTTTGTTCAGATAGTTCCTTACAGAGTACAATCCCCGTCCGTGTAGGGTGCAAAAGCCGTTGTGGGAGGGACTGAGAAGCCTTCTCGCAACCGTTCGCGTTAGCCCAAACAACCGTGCGCGTTAGCCCAAACGACCGTTCGCGTATACGCAAAAGCTAACATCAAGTTTTTGTAAGGGGCACTGTTGGGGCGGGGTTGGGGCATAGTTTTTAGCAAACATAGCCCCCAAAAGCACCCTTTGTACAAAGGGATTCCCAGAGATTGGGGCACATGGGGCATAGTTTTTTCTTTTTATTCTTATATATATATAAAAACACTAACCCCGAAGTATGCCATAGGAAGGCGAGCCGAATTTCCACTTTAGGCAGGGATTTCTAATCCCGAAAGGCCTCGTATGGTACTCTCTCTTGAACCCTCAAATCGATATAATCCCACTGCATTATGGCCATCGCACATGGCCAGAGACTTGGGCGCGTGAGCGAAGACAGTTTGCCTGTGGCGAAGAGCTTGATGACAGAGAGCGGGCGACAGATGATGATTACTTAAAGAGTTTTTGCTCGTGGATATTCGTTCATATATGAACTTTTATACAAAAAAACATTGTATATACGTTCATAAAAGACCGCAACGTTAATAATCTGTAAAATATGAGGACCTACTGAACATCTTTATAGAATAATCCGTATCTTTGCACCCATGAGTACGAGATTAGATGCACAAAACCAGTCGCCAGCAAGAATTATCCTCTTCCTTGGCCAGCGATTCAAGGCTACACGGATAGCCATGGAAATTACCCAGCAGGAAGTGTCTGAAAAGACGGGTATCAGCTTGAGTACTATCCGCCGTTTTGAAAACGGGCTGACTTTCAACCTCACGCTGGCACACTTTATTGCCATGCTTCAGGCCATCGGTTTTGCCGATAATCTGGAAGACACCATTCCAGAGATGCTGCCAGACCCTAACCTGTTATTCAAGATGCAAAACAAACAACGCAAACGAGCAAGTCATGGAAAACGTAGTATTGGTTAAGATATGGGGCAAGCCTGTAGGCACCATTATGTGGGACCCTCAGCGCAAGCGTGCCATCTTCAGTTATGATAAGGAGTTTATCAGCCGTGGCGTGGATATCGCACCACTGACGGCATCCATTCATAACCCTCGCTACAGTCTGCCGTTTTTAGGAGAAACGGACAGAGATATCTTTTCTGGACTGCCTGCCTTCATCGCCGACTCACTGCCAGGCGGATGGGGTAATGCCGTCTATAACGCATGGGTAGCAGAACATCATTTGAGTTCAAAGCAGATAACCCCCATTGACAAGTTAGCCTTTATCGGAAGTCGTGGCATGGGTGCCTTGGAGTTTGAGCCAGCTATCCCTATCGACGAAAACAAGGATATTGCCTTGAATGATCTTTATCTGCGAGCTAAGGAGATTCTGAAAAACCGTGAGCAGGTGACAGCTAACACGCAGCATTTGAATATGGATGTGCTCTACGAGGTGGGCACGTCGGCTGGCGGCAATCATGCAAAAGCAGTTATTGCCATCAACAAAAAGAATGGTGAGATTCGTAGCGGGCAGATTCACTTGTCGGATGACTATACCTATTATCTGCTGAAGTTCGAGGAACATGAGCACTATCCGCTAACCCGTATCGAGATGGCATACTACGATATGGCACAGTTGTGTGCTATTCACATGATGCCTTCGCAACTGATTGATATTGGTAGTGAGCGCCATTTCCTGACAGAACGCTATGACCGTCAGAACGGACAGAAACTTCACACGCAGACGTTGGCCGCTATGATGCCAGATGCTTCTTCGTATGAGGACCTGATGGATGTCTGCCTGAAACTGCAGCTGCCATACGCTGAAGTAGAGGAGACCTATCGTCGAGCCGTGTTCAATATTCTAACTACCAACGTAGATGCCCACATCAAGAATTTTTCGTTTATGATGAAAGAAGGGGGCGACTGGCATATCACACCTGCCTATGACCTAACGTTCTCCTGTTTCAATTCTGGCAACAAGTTCGATCCTGCCCACTATCTAAGCCTCAACGGCAAGACCATGAATGTTAATGCCAATGACCTGTTGACGCTGGGACGTATCTATAACATCAAGAATCCCAATGCCATCATCAAGGAATGTGTAGATGCCGTCATGGAGTTTAGAACAGTTGCTGCACGTTATGGCGTCAGCGAGCCTTGGATTGACAAGGTTGAGCGCCACTTTGCCGAGATGTCGCCAGACCTGCTGTCAGGACTGCATGGCTATAAGCCGCATGTTTTCAGCTTCATGCTGGGTGACGTGCATGTGGAGAATGCCCAATGGGAGGAAATGGGCAATGGTGCCATGCGCTTGACGGCCAAACTCAATGGACAGGAGTTTAAAGTGACGTTCAGTGCAAAGTCACCCAATGGAAAACTGGCCATTGAAAAGGGTGGTACGAAAATGACGCAGGAAGCCCTGCGCCAATTCGTAGAGGAGTTGTTCCTACCCCGCTATTTAGAACGGAATTAAATATTGCCCTCTGCATTATAGCCGCCTCCCGCATGTCGGGAGGCTCTTAATCCAGTATACTACGTAGCGACAGTGCTGGAGGTTCGCATTGAAAAAGGACGTCGTTGACGTCCTTTTTTTAGTTCACCTATCAAGCGACTTTACTACCATAAATTCTGCACATCATTTGCAGATATCATTTTTTTTGTGTACTTTTGTCGCCAAATTACATAAACTTCAAACAATTATGGAGAATAAGCACTTGAAACTGAACGCCAATCTGATAGTATCGGCACTTCAGAAACCAGCTTCGGAACTGACCAAGGCCGACATCATCGACTACATCGTGAATAACGACATCCGCATGGTGAACTTCATGTATCCGGGCGGTGACGGGAAGTTGAAGACGCTGAACTTCGTCATCAACGACCTGGACTATCTGGAGACCATTCTGACATGTGGCGAGCGTGTGGACGGTAGTAGCCTGTTCTCGTTTATCCAGGCAGGATCGAGCGACCTGTATGTGTTGCCCCGCTTCCGTACGGCTTTCGTGGATCCGTTTGCTGAGATTCCCACCGTATCGCTGCTGTGCTCGTATTTCGACAAGGACGGCAACCCGCTGGAGTCGTCGCCTGAATATACGCTGCACAAAGCTGCTGAGGCTTTCCGCGAGGTGACGGGTATGGAGTATCAGGCGATGGGTGAGCTGGAGTATTACGTCATCAGCGACGATGAGCAGGTGTTCCCAGCCCAGGACCAGAAGGGTTATCACGAGTCGGCTCCTTACGCCAAGGCCAATGAGTTCCGCACGCAGTGCATGCAGTATATTGCTCAGGCTGGCGGTCAGATCAAGTACGGCCATTCGGAGGTGGGTAATTTCACCATCGATGGCAAGAACTACGAGCAGAACGAGATTGAGTTCCTGCCCGTGCCTGTAGAACAAGCTGCCGACCAATTGATGCTGGCGAAGTGGATTATCCGCAACCTGGGTTATCAGATGGGGTACGACGTGACCTTCGCTCCGAAGATCACAACAGGTAAGGCGGGTTCAGGTCTGCATATCCATATGCGTATGATGAAGGACGGCAAGAACCAGATGCTAACCAATGGTGTGCTCAGCGAGAGTGCGCGCAAGATGATTGCAGGCATGATGGAACTGGCACCATCAATTACCGCTTTCGGCAATAAGAATCCGACGAGTTATTTCCGTTTGGTGCCTCATCAGGAGGCTCCAACGAATGTCTGCTGGGGCGACCGCAACCGCTCGGTGCTGGTACGCGTGCCACTTGGTTGGGCAGCACATGTGGATATGAGTCATGCTGCCAATCCGTTGGAGCCAAAGACCAACTACGACACGAGCATCAAACAGACGGTGGAGATGCGCTCGCCAGATGGCAGTGCCGACCTGTATCAGCTGTTGGCAGGACTGTGTGTAGCCTGTCGTCACGGCTTCGAGATGCAGAACGCGCTGGAGGTGGCCGAAAAGACCTACGTCAACGTGAACATCCATGCTGCAGAGAATGCCGCTCGTTTGGAAACCCTCGACCAGCTGCCTGACTCGTGTGTGGCCAGTGCCGACTGTCTGGAGCGCCAGCGTAAGGTATTCGAGGGGCATAACGTGTTCTCGCCTGCTATGATTGACGGTATCATCGCCCAGCTGCGTGCCTTCGATGACAAGACGTTGCGCAAGAATATTGAGGGGTATCAGGAGGAAATCCAAAAGCTGGTCACGAAATACTTCCACTGCGGATAAGAAGAAAGAGAAACCAAACATCAATGAATATTGAAGCGAGTTTACGAGAGCGGATTCTGATTCTGGATGGTGCCATGGGCACCAAGATTCAGTCGTTGGGACTGACGGCTGAGGACTACCACCAGGGGCTGTTTAAGGAGTGGCCCGTGTCGCTGGTGGGCAACAACGACGTGCTGTGTCTGACGGCTCCGGAGGTGATCCGCCACATTCACGAGCAATATATCGAAGCCGGTGCGGACATCATTACGACGAACACTTTTTCGGCTAACCGCATCAGTCAGCATGAATACGGACTGGAGGAGCAGGCCCGCGAGATGGCTTTGGCCGGTGCCCGCATTGCCCGCCAAGCCGCAGACGCCTTCATACATCATCCATCAGACATCAGACATCAAATAATCGTTGCCGGTTCTATGGGCCCCACCTCGAAGTCGCTCTCGCTGGCCTCAGATATGAATGACCCGGGCAGCCGGAGCATCGCCTTCGATGAGATGGCGGCAGCCTACGAGGAACAGACCGAGGCGCTGATAGCAGGCGGTGTGGACGTGTTGCTGTTGGAAACCTGCTTTGATGCATTGAACGCCAAGGCAGCCATCTATGCCATCGAGCGCATCAATGAACGTCGCGGCACGGCGATACCCCTGATGGTGTCGGCCACCATCAACGACCGCAGCGGACGCACGCTGACGGGGCAGACGCTGGAGGCTTTCTACATCAGCATCTGCCACTACCAGCACCTGTTGAGCTTCGGACTGAACTGTTCGTTTGGCGTGACAGACCTGCGCCCGTTCGTCGAGCAGTTGTCGAAGCGAATACCCGTCTTCCTGTCGCTATACCCCAATGCCGGATTGCCCAACGAGATGGGCGAATACGACGAACTGCCCGCCTATACGGCCAGTCATCTTCGCCAAATGGCGGAGGACGGACTGCTGAACATCGCAGGAGGCTGTTGTGGAACCAACGAGGAGCACATCCGTGCCATCAGCGAGGCCCTGAAGGGATTAGCACCAAGACAGTGTAGAACGGAGAGTGTAGAGTTTGCTACCGCATCAGAAAAGTCCTGCGGAGCGGTAGCAAACTCTAAACTATGGTTGTCGGGACTGGAGCCGTTGTTGGTAGACAAAGAGACGCGCAACTTCACCAATGTGGGTGAGCGCACCAATGTGGCCGGCTCGAGGAAGTTTGCCCGACTGATAGCCGAAAAGAAATATGACGAGGCGCTGAGTGTGGCTCGCAACCAGATAGAGGGCGGTGCACAGATCATCGACATCAACATGGACGACGCCATGCTGGACAGCCAGCAGGAGATGCAGACCTTCTGCCGATATGTTGCCAACGACCCTGGCGTGAGCCGCGCCGTGCTGATGATCGACTCGTCAGACTGGGCCACGGTACTGGCCGGACTGAAGAATGCACAGGGTAAGTGTATCGTCAACTCCATCAGTCTGAAAAATGGCGAAGAGGACTTTCTGAGCAAGGCTCAAGAACTGCGCCGACTGGGCGCTGCCGTGGTAGTGATGGCCTTCGACGAGGAGGGACAAGCCACCACCTACGAGCGCAAGATAGCTATCGCAAAACGCGCCTACAAGCTGTTGACAGGTATTGGTTTTCCACCACAGGATATCATCTTCGACGTGAATATTCTGTCTGTTGGAACTGGTCTGAAGGAACACCAGGCATACGGTGTGGACTTCATCCATGCTGTGGGTTGGATCAAACAGCACCTGCCACTGGCCAAGACCAGCGGAGGCGTGAGCAACCTGTCGTTCAGTTTCCGAGGCAATAACAAGGTGCGCGAGGCCATGCACTCGGTATTCCTCTACCACGCCATCCGCGAAGGACTGGATATGGCCATTGTGAATCCAGGCATGCTGCAGGTGTACGACGATATAGACCCCACCCTGCTGAAGGCGGTGGAGGACGTCATCCTGAACAAGGACGACGAGGCCACAGAAAGGCTCATCACGCTGGCAGCTGAACTTCTCGCCAGCAAAACTGGCGAGCACTCGACCGACGACCAAGCGGGTCCATCGTGGCGCAGCAAGACGATAGAAGAACGGCTGCTGTATGCCCTGAGCAAAGGCGACAACAGCCATCTGGCTGACGACATCCCCGAGGCACTGGCGAAGTACGGACGTCCCATCGACGTGATAGAACGACCGCTGATGCAGGCTATGGAACACATCGGACAGTTGTTTGGCGAAGGAAAGATGTTTCTGCCACAGGTGGTGAAATCGGCCAAAGTGATGAAGGATGCCGTAGCTCTGTTGCAACCCTACATAGACGATGAACAGGGCACACAGAAGTCGGAACGCCCTTGTGTGGTGCTGGCCACTGCCAATGGCGACGTGCACGACATCGGCAAGAACATCGTAGGCATCGTGCTGGGCTGTAACGGCTTCGATGTGGTAGACCTGGGCGTGATGGTGCCTGGCGAGACGATACTGGAAGAAACCAAAAAGCGGAAGCCCTGCATGGTGGGCATCAGCGGACTCATCACCCCGTCGCTGAAGGAGATGGAGTTGCTGTGTCAGCTGTTCCAGAAAGAGGGGCTTCGAGTGCCCATTGTGGTGGGTGGAGCCACCACGTCGCCAGTACATACTGCCGTCAAACTGGCACCGCTATACGACGGTTGTGTGGTGCATGGCGGCGATGCCTCGCAGACGTCGCTGCTGGCCAAACACCTGCAGATGGACGCCGAGACGACCATCGCACAAATCAAGCAGGAACAGCAGACGCTGCGTGATGCCTACGAAGAGCACCACGCCCCACTGATGCCCTACAAGGAAGCAAATGAATTAGGAATGAGGAATGTGGAATGTAGAATGGTCGGCGATGCCGATTGTACAATGAATCATGAAGAATTCTTCACTCGACACTCGCTCATCACCAAAGGCGACCATTCACCAATCATCATTCAAAATTCAACATTAGAACCATTCATGGACTGGCGCATGTTCCTACTGTTCTGGGGTTTCAAGGGCGAGACGCTGCAACAGTTGCTGGTGAACCCAGAAGCTGAGCGCACGCTGAACGAAGGCAAGGAATATCTGCAACGCGCCATCGAACAAGGATCGATAGAGGTGCAGACACTATTGCGTTTCGAACCTGCCAAGCGTCGCGGCAACGACATCGTGCTCACTGGTTTGGCCAGTGAGAAAGATAGCGGTACCGTGCTCCCCATGTTGCGCAGTCAGAGCGCTACAGGACACTATCTGTGTCTGGCGGACTACTACAACGAGCAGTGCCCCACCCCACTGGGACTCTTCACCATCGTAGCACGCCCCAAGCAGCAACCTGCTGACGAGGCAGAGCGGCTGATGAACCATGCCATCTGTGCCCGACTGACAGAAGCCTGCGCAGAATGGCTCCAAAGCCACTCACCACTCACCACTCACCTCTCACCCCTAAGAGTCGCCTTTGGCTATGCCACCTGTCCGGATCACTCGCTGAAGCGCATCGTGTTCGACCTGCTGGACGCTGAGCGTCTGTTGAACGTGACACTGACAGACCACTACTCTATACAACCCTCGACTGCCATCTGCGGGCTCTTCATCTGTCATCCAGAGGCCCGTTATTTCTCTGTGGGACGCATCGATGAAGAGCAGTTGACAGACTATTGCCAACGACGCGGCATCAGCGTGGCAGAGGGAGAACAACTGTTATCAAAGTATATAGTTCGTTATAACGGAATAACGTCATAACGGAATCACGAAAAATGGAAAAGAACAATGAAAGTTATCGACATTCTGAACAGCTCACAACACCCGTTTGCCAGCTTCGAACTGGTACCGCCCCTAAAAGGCAGCGATGTCACCCGACTCTATGACAGCATTGATCCGCTGATGGAGTTCGAACCACCGTTTATCAATGTCACCTGCCATCGCGACGAGGTAGAATACGTGCTCAACAGTGACGGCACCTACACGAAGATGACACTGGCCAAGCGACCTAGCACCATTGCTATCGTGGCAGCCATCATGCGACGTTTTCCGCAACTGGAAATCGTGCCGCACGTGATTTGCGGTGGTGCCTCGCGCAGTAAAGTTGAGAGCGAACTGCTGGACCTGCACTTCCTGGGCATTCAGAACGTCGTAGCCTTGCGTGGCGACGCCATACCCGGACAGCGTTTCTTCATTCCAGAACCTGACGGTTTCAGCCACAGCTCAGAGCTGGTGGGAATGATTCACAATCTGAATGAGGGACAATACTTAGACCCAACAGTGAAGAACGGTCTTTCGACAGACTTCTGCGTGGGTGTGGCAGCCTATCCGGAGAAGCACTATGAAGCCGCCAATCTGGATACCGACATCCAGCATCTGAAGGAAAAGGTTGAGGCTGGTGCCGATTATATCGTGACACAGATGTTTTTCGACAATAGCCAGTATTTCCATTTTGTAAAACAGTTGCGAGAGGCTGGCATCACCGTACCCGTCATCCCTGGTCTGAAACCCATCTCCAGCCAGCGACAAATCGACCTGCTGCCCCGTTCATTCCACATTGATATTCCACAGGTACTGGTCAGCGAGTTGAACAAAACAAAGAACCCACTCGACGCCTACCAGGTAGGCATAGAATGGGCTATTGAGCAAAGCCGCGAACTACTGGCTAACGGTGCGCCTGCCATCCACTATTACACGATGGCCAAGACGGACAATGTGCGCCAGATCGTTAAAGCGGTATTCTAACCAAACTTAATCGTTCCCTGCACAGGGTTATCCTGCTGGGGAGCTTCTTCCTTCTGAGGGGGCTCTTCACCACTGGCCTGCGAATAGATGCTGTCCAATATCTCGCGAGTACGCTTATAGGTCGGAGTCTGTTCAACAGCAGAGATGACATCGTCGTTGTCGAGGTCCTCAGGACGGAACAGATAAATGTGCGGACGGCGCTTGTAGCGCTTGCTTTGTCCGTCGCCTCCATAGTAGCGATTTCGACGATCCTGACGCTGGGCCTCCTTCTCCTGCTCGGCAGCAATACGGGTGGCCTCCTCCTGGGTGTTGCGATGCTGACGGTGGCTTGACATACCATCGACACGATCGATGCCAAAACCTGTTGCCAGAATGGTGACCTTTACCTTCTTGCCCAGTTCTGGATCGGTAGCCAGTCCCCACTTGATTTCGAAGTCGTTGCCGAACTTACCCATGAAGTCGTTGACGTCATTCATCTCCTCCATCATCAGCGAACCACTGCCGTCCTTGTTGCCTGCAAATGAAATGCTAAGCAGGATCTTCTTGGAGTTGAAGACATCGTTCTCGTTGAGCAACGGAGAATTCAAAGCGTCGTCGATGGCTTTCTTGACACGGCCTTCGCCCTCGCCATAGCCAGTAGACATGATGGCCACGCCACCATCCTTCAGGACGGTCTTCACGTCATTGAAGTCGAGGTTGATAAGTCCGTGGACGGTGATAATCTCAGCAATTGACTTAGCAGCCACGCTGAGCGTATCGTCAGCCTTGCCAAAGGCATCGAGCACAGTGAGTTCAGGATAAATCTCGCGCAGGCGCTCATTGTTGATCACCAACAGGGCATCGACATGCTTCGACATCTCCTCGACACCATCCAGCGCCTGGTCAATCTTGCGATCGCCCTCGAAACGGAACGGAATGGTGACGATGCCCACCGTCAGAATGCCCATCTCCTTCGAGACACGGGCAATGACAGGAGCTGCGCCAGTTCCTGTACCACCACCCATACCGGCAGTGATGAAGGCCATACGTGTGCCATCGCTCAACACGTTTTTGATATCGTCCAGACTCTCCTCGGCAGCTGCACGGGCCTTTTCAGGACGGTTACCAGCGCCAAGGCCCTCCTTACCCAGCTGCAGGTGGACAGGAACGGGTGAGTCGTTCAGAGCCTGATTATCAGTGTTGCACAGCACGAAGGTCACATCGTGTATGCCTTCGCGATACATATGGTTAACGGCATTACCGCCACCACCACCAACACCAATCACTTTGATGATGCTATTCTCTTTTTCCGGCTCGCCAAAATCGAGCAATACATTATTATCTGCCATAATACTTCTTTTCTTCGTTTCGTCCTTTACTCATCTTCTTCCTTGACAATCTCGTTAGCAGCTCGCTTCAACCAACGGCCAAGTTTGTTCCAAGTGCTGTTCTCCTTACGGATACGCTCCTGCTCGCGGGCTTCCTCCTCGGCTTTCTCACGAGCCACACGCTCTTCTTCCTCCTTTTTCTGGCGCGCTTCTTCCTCTGCACGACGAATTTCGTCGGCTGTACGAACCACACCAGCAGGAGTCTCTGAGGCCTGACGGGCACGACGCTGCTCCAGCGTCTCCGGAGTAATCTGTGGACGCTGGCTGGCAAAGAGGTCGTTGTTGTAGTCCAAATCGCTGCCAGCACAATTGATGTCGCCCTTTGCCAGCAATCCAAGCACAGTGTTCATCATACCATCGTGGGCGTTGATGTCGGCAATGGACGAGGTAATGGTCTGCGTGACAAACTTGGCTATGCGGATCTTGTCAATATGCGTGTAGTTCTGAAAGGCTTTCTCGATGTCCTTCAGGTTGGCGCCGCCACCCGTGAGGATGACTCCGCCCAGAAGTTTGTCACAGTATTCTTCAGGAATCTGACACCACACGTTGGCAATGATCTCCTCCAAACGACCTTCGACAATCTCGATGAACTTACGCACCTCAACCTGACGATCCTGGTCGATAGAGTATTTCATGTTGTTGTCGATATCGTTGTTATCGGTAAAAGCAGAAGCATACTTCAACTTCATCTTCTCGGCATCGCTTTCCTCCATCTGCAACGAGGCTATATCCTTAGTGATATTGTTGGCACCCAGAGGAATGACAGCCAGATGTCGTAGCACATTCTTGGAATAGACACTCACCGTAGTGGTATCGGCCCCGAGGTCAACCAGAGCACAACCAGAACGACGCTCAGCCTCAGTGAGCACGCTATCGGCCAAAGCCAATGGAGCGAGGTACATCTCTGCCACATTGATTTCGGCAGTCTCGAAACACTTATTCAGGTTCTTGTAGAATGCCTTACGCTGCAGGATGTTCAGGAAGTTACCCTCAATACGCGAGCACTGGATGCCAACGGGATCGAGTTGGTATTGTGAATCGACTTTGTATTCCTGCACTGCAGCATCGAGGATTTCCTGATCAGGATATTTCATGTTACGATTAGAATCCATCAGTTCAATCACCATGTCCTGTGTGACTTGTGTTCCATCAGGCAGGTCCTTGGAAATCAGGTTGCGAATAGAGCGGATAGACTGTCCGCCAACACCCACATACACCTGTGTAATACCCGTCTTGAGCTGTTTCTCCAGACGGCTGATGATGTTGGTCAGGCACTGGGCAGTCTTGTCAATGTTGTAAACCACACCTTTGCGGATAAACGAAGAAGAATCTTCCTTTACACAGGCTAACACCTGAATACTGCCGTCAAGATTCTTCTTTCCCGCAATACCGGTCATCTTTGATGATCCCAGTTCAATAGCTACGATAAATTCCTTTGGCATCTCTCTTTATATTTGATTTATTTTCTTGTTTTTCTTACAGATAATCTGATTGTCGAACTCCAGACTGATATAGGAATATTTGTTCCAGCCAGCCTTTGAGAGTCCGTATTTATAGAACTTCTCCAGACGGCTTAGCTTCTTGTCGAGATTCGTAGGCTGACCAAGATAGACAATATGATCGCCAACTCGGGGTATCAACTCCATGGAACCATCAGCAAGCACGTTGAGCTGTTCGGCCTCGGCACGCCACATCTTATTCTGAATCAGGAAATTGCCCACAAGAGGCAGCACACTCTTGGCATACTTGCGTGTCACATGTCCCGTTACCACCACCAAGTCGCTGACATGCTGCGTATTAGGCATGATGTTGCCATGGGTGTCGACATAATAGTCGTCACCGTTTTCCGCCTTGACACGGACTACAGGCAGACGTTGTGACAAAGTAATGAACACACGGCCCGTTTGGGTCTTATAGCACTGAACACTCTCAACGAGCGGGTTTTTCGATAAGTTCTCCTCTATCTTGCGTCCAGACACCTGACTCATAGGATCGCCCAAAGGATAGAGTCGGGCATGCTGGAGCTGCGACTTGATTTCGTTTGGATTCAGGAACCCTTTCACCTCACCTTCCTGGATATTTATCTTCACCTCAGAACACACATTGGAGAGTTCATCAGGACGATTGAATGTCGTGATGGCGAAGACGAGATAGACAGTCAGGGCGACATCTATCAAGATGATGAATGATTTCTTCCAGGTGATGCTCATGTAGGATTGCTTATTTCTTTCTATTTAATATTCCGGTTATCTCAGGCACCATATTATCAAGATCACCAGCTCCCAGCACAATCAGCACGTCAAAGTCGCGTGACTTGACGAGTGACAATACATCGTCCTTACGGATAATCTGCTTCTCGATGCCTGGACGCAGGTTGTCGTAGATAAGCTGCGAAGTAACACCTTCGATAGGCAGTTCACGGGCAGGATATATCTCGGTGAGAATGACCTCGTCGAGCAAGCTCAGTGCCTCAGCGAAGTCCTTGTAGAAGTCGCGAGTGCGCGTATAGAGGTGAGGCTGGAAAATAGCAGTAATCTTCCGGTCTTGATAGAGTTCACGGATACTGCGTGCACTCTGATAGATCTCCTTCGGATGGTGAGCATAGTCCGAAAGGAACACATGGCGGTCGTTCTTGATCTTGAAATCGAAACGACGATCCACACCACCATAGGTCTTCATACCAATGCGCAACTCCTCTGCCGTACAGCCAGCCAGCTGAGCCATCGCCATAGCAGCCACACCATTCTCGATATTGATGGGCACAGGCTGTCCCAACTGAATGTTCTTAACGCTCTCAATAGGCGAGACAAAATCGAAGGTAATCTCACCATTGGCGATGCAGATGTTCTCAGCATGGAAATCGCCCTCGTTCAACGCATAGTCATAGCGATGCACGCCATCAGGCAGATTTTCCTGCATCTCCAAGCCACGATGGATAATCAGGGCACCTCTTGGCTGAATCAGTTCCGTATAGTGACGGAAACTTTCCAGATAAGCCTCCTTAGTGCCATAAATATCCAGATGATCGGGGTCTGTCGAGGTAATGACTGTCATATAGGGCGACAACCAGTGGAAGGAACGGTCGAACTCATCAGCCTCGATGACCACATAGTCGGAGTCGGACAGGATGTAGTTGGTGCCATAGTTCTTCGAAATGCCTCCCAGGAAGGCGTTACAATCCAAATGGCTCTGGTGCATAATATGAGCACACATGGTCGATGTCGTCGTCTTGCCGTGGGTTCCTGCCACACAGAGTCCCTTGTGCTGACGGGTCAGCGTTCCCAACAGTTGGGCACGCTTCTGAATCTCGAAACCATTCTCACGGAAGTATTTCATTTCCTGATGGTCGTCAGGAATGGCTGGAGTATAGACCACCAGACATGAATCGGCCCTTCGACAGGCATGAGGGATTTCGTCGACATTTTCCTCATAATGAATGAGTGCTCCTTCCTTTTCCAACTGACGGGTCAGCGTGCTTGGCGTCTTATCATAGCCTCCTACGACTACTCCACGGTGAATGAAGTAGCGTACGAGGGCACTCATGCCAATGCCACCGGCTCCTACGAAGTATACTGATTTGATATCTTTTAATTCCATATTCTATTCTTAACGTTGTTGATTGGCGAGGGTGACCACTTCCTTGGCAATGATTTCCGCTGAAGCGGGTAAGGCCATCTTCAAGATGTTCTCACTAAGGCTCTTCAATTTCGCATCGTCCTGAACGGTATCGATAGCCATCGGGATAAGCAGAGCCGGAGCCTCAACATCCTTGACATAAAGGGCCGCATTCTTGTTCACCAAAGCAAGAGCGTTCTTGGTCTGATGGTCTTCTGCCACATTCGGTGACGGTACCAGAATCACAGGTTTTCCCAACAGGCAGAACTCGCTAATAGAGCCTGCTCCTGCACGGCTGACCACCAAGTCTGCAGCCTTATAAGCAGCACCCATGTCACTGATGAAATCGGTCACAACAAGGTTGTCAACTTTCGGTTCCTTGGCCAGCTGCTCCGTAATCTGACCATGATAGTACTTTCCTGTCTGCCAGATGAACTGGACATCGCTCTGACGGATGGCATCGAGATGTTTCAAAACACTCTCGTTGACCGTGCGGGCTCCAAGACTGCCTCCCACAATAAGGATGGTCTTCTTCGATGCATCCAAACCAAAGGAACGAAGAGCCTCTGCCTTGGTCTGGGTATTCTCCAGCAATTGCTGACGGACGGGATTGCCAGTCAACAGGATTTTATCTGCCGGAAAGAAGCGCTCCATGCCTTCGTAAGCCACACAAATCTTGGCAGCTTTCTTAGCCAACAGCTTATTGGTGACTCCTGCATAGGAGTTTTGCTCTTGAATGAGGCAGGGAATACCCATCGCTGCAGCCTTGTTCAGTGTCGGACCACTGGCATAGCCACCCACCCCAACAGCAACCTGCGGACAGAACTCCTTGATGATATTCTTCGCCATACGCTGGCTCTTCCAAATCTTATAGAGCACCTTCACGTTCTTCAACAGGTTCTTACGGTCGAAACCCTGAATAGGCAGGCCTTTGATTTCGTAGCCTGCGGCTGGCACGCGCTGCATCTCCATACGTCCCAGCGCTCCTACAAACAATATTTTGGCATCAGGGTGCATTGCCTTGATGGCATTGGCAATCGACACGGCAGGGAAGATGTGTCCACCCGTGCCGCCACCACTGATTATTACTCTTAATTCGTCGTTCATATGCGTTGTATATTGAATACCGTGCAAAAGTACTAATTTTCCGTTAAATCATGCTATCTTTGCCTCTTTTTCTTTCGCTTTCTTCATTTTTGCTGATCTGCTAACACTCAAAATGGCTCCGATATAGGCACAATTGATAATGGTCGACGTACCGCCTTTGGAAATCAAGGGAAGAGGCTGTCCCGTAACAGGTGCCAGACCTACTGCCACCATCATGTTAAAGGTGGCCTGAATGACCAGTAGCAAACCAAGACCCATAGCCAGGAATGCGGGGAAGTTATTCTCGCAGCGACTGGCAATACGGGCACAACGATAAAGCAGCACTATGTAAAGGAACATCACAGCGAAAGCTCCCGCAATACCCAGTTCCTCAATGACGATGGCGTAGATAAAGTCCGAGAAAGCCTGAGACAGAAAGTCACGCTCTGTACTCTGGCCAGGCCCCTTACCAATAATACCACTCGACACAATGGCGATATTGGCATGGGCCACCTGGGCATCCTTGTCAAGGTCATACTCCTGGGGCGTTGGCTTAGCCTTGCCAAACTTCATAATACGACTCTTCCAAGTGTCAGCACGATGGAACATCTTTTCAACGAAGTTCTTCTTTTGCTTAGGCTGGTCTAGCTGTTCCGTCTTGGTCAGCTGTTTCTCTTCATCACTGATTTCGTGACCCACCAACATAACCATTGACAACGCCACGACAGCTAATGCAACAATAACAATAGCTAGTTTAGCCAATTGCCTCATGGGAACCAGTCCGATGAACATCATCAGGAAGACTACAGCAAAGAGCATGGCGGCTGTAGATAGGTTTTCCAGTCCTATCAACACACAGGCCGGCAACAAAATCCAAAGAATCCACTTAAAGGCTTTTTTGTCGGCTCCGTTCTCGCGTTGCATGGCAGCAAGAATCTGTGCCACAGCCAGCACAATGGTTCCCTTGGCAATCTCCGAGGGTTGGAAAGTGAAGCCAAACAGGTTAATCCATCGTCCTGCGTCACCCACCTTCGTTCCTGCCAACAACACCCATAGCAGCGTCACCACAGAAATCAACATCAGGAAGGGAGTCATCAACTTGAAATAACGACAAGGGATGTTCAACGTGATGATAGCCACAACCACACCTGCCAAAATGGTAAAGGCGTGATAAGCAATAGGACCTACGTAGTTCTGACTCTTATAGGTCAGTCCGCTGGAAGCAGAGAACACTTCCACGATACTGATCATGCAGAGGAAGAAGAACACCATCCAGATGACTTTATCGCCCTTGAAGATATTGCCTATTTTCTTGTTCATTTCATTTTCTTTTTTAGGTTATCCTAGGAATTCCTAGGTAATCCTAGAGATTTCGAGCCAATTCCTTAAATTGCTCGCCACGGTCCTCCATGTTTTTGAACAGGTCGAACGAGGCACAGCATGGTGACAACAGAACGGTCATTCCTGGCTCTGCCATATCATAGCATGCCTCAATACACTCCTTCATGGAATGGGTATCGCGGACGGGAATGCCCAACGAATCAAAATTGTCGTGCAACTTCTGGTTATCTGCTCCGAGATAGACCAGTCCGGCACACTTCTCCTTGACCAGTGGTTTGATAGGGTCATAGTCGTTACCCTTGTCTTTGCCGCCAATAATCAGAATGGTCTTGGTCTTCATCGACTCCAAGGCATACCAGCAGGCATCAACATTGGTGGCTTTTGAGTCGTTGATATACTGCACGCCACGAACCATGCACACCTTCTCCAAGCGGTGTTCCACGCCTGGGAAATCGCTAAGCGACCGACGTATTACCTCTTTCTTGATACCGGCAACATTCGAGGCGATACCTGCTGCCAGAGAGTTATAGATATTATGTTTACCCGTCAGGCTGAGGGCCTCCTGTTCCATATTGAAAGGCTCTGGCTGCTCTATTTTGTACTGACCCTCCTCAATATAACCAATACTGCCTTTTTCCTTCAGTTCCGAGAAAGGATACTGGATGGCTTTGATATCATACTTCTCCAATTCCCTTTTGATTATTGGGTCGTCGTTCCAATAGATGAAGGCGTCCTGAGGAGTCTGGTTCTGGATGATGCGCATCTTGGCATCCACATAGTTCTGCATCTTGAAATCATAGCGGTCAAGATGATCTGGAGTGATGTTCAGCAGAATGGCCACATTAGCACGGAAATCGTACATATTGTCCAATTGGAAAGACGACAACTCAATGATATAATAGTCGTGTGGGTCCTCAGCTACCTGTAAAGCCAGAGAATTACCGATATTGCCAGCCAAACCGGCATCATAGCCAGCCTCCTTAAAGATGTGATAGATCAGGCTGGTAGTAGTTGTCTTACCATTCGAACCCGTAATACAAATCATCTTCGACCGTGTATAACGACCAGCAAATTCTATCTCACTGATAATATGAATACCCTTCTCCTTGATTTTGACAATCATCGGAGCAGTGTCGGGAATACCAGGACTCTTGATAACCTCATCGGCATCCAGAATTTTTTCTTCCGTATGATGCCCTTCCTCCCACTCTATTTGGTGGTCGTCCATCAAATTCTTATATTTATCGTTGATCTTCGACATGTCGCTGACAAACACATCAAAGCCTTGCTTCTTGGCCAACACGGCAGCTCCTGCACCGCTTTCGCCAGCTCCTAATATTGCTATTTTACCCATAATTTATCTTATCTTCAATGTAATAATTGTCAATGCTGCCAATATAATGGTTACAATCCAGAAACGGAAAGTAATTTTCGACTCATGGAACTGACGATGGGGCCAGCTTTTCAAGATGTAAGTACTGGTAGGGTCAAGCTGAGAGTCCAGACGACGAAAGTTATCATGGATGGGTGTGGCACGGAACACACGGACGCGCTTACCCTTACGCTTCTGTATTTTAAACCACTGCGTCTGGATGATAACACTCAGACTCTCAATAAAGAAGATGCCGCAGAGGATAGGGAGCATCAGTTCCTTGTGGATTATCACGGCACAGACGCCAATAATGCCACCAATAGCCAGCGATCCAGTATCACCCATAAAGATCTGAGCAGGGAAGGCGTTATACCACAAGAAACCTATCATGGCACCAATGAACGCCGAGAGAAACACCACCAACTCCTCGGAATGGGGGATATACATGATATCGAAATAGGCCGCATAGACGATATGCGATGAAACATAGGCAAACAAGAGCAAGGCAATTCCGATGATAGCCGAGTTGCCTGCACACATACCATCCATACCATCATTCAAGTTTGCTCCATTCGACACGGCGGTAACGACGATAATCGTCATGAGAATGAATAATGCCCAACCCGCAGCGACCTTGTATTTGCCCAAGAAGGACAAAACATTTGAGTAGTTGAGGTTGTGGTTCTTGATGAACGGAATGGTGGTTTGCAGCGACTTGACAGCTTCCGGTTTGTGCTTGATGACGACTTCCTGATTCTGCCGAGACTCAGAGACATTCTCGCGTACTACTGCGTCAGGACTTAACCAAAGCGTCAGACCCACAATGAAACCGATTGACACCTGTCCGATAATCTTATAGACACCTCTCAATCCTTCCTTGTTCTTACGGAATATCTTGATATAGTCATCCATGAAACCAAGGAATCCTAGCCATACGGTGGTAACTATCATCAGTAATAGATAAATGTTACGCATACGGCCTAAGAGCAGGACTGGTATGAGTATTGACACGATGATGATGATGCCACCCATAGTGGGAACACCCTTTTTCTCCACACCAAACGGATCAATGCTGGGGTCACGGGCTGTCTCAGAAATATTACGACGCTTCATCCATTTGATGAAGTACTCACCAAACCATGCGGAGATGAGCAATGACATGATTAATGCCAACAACGAACGGAACGAGATGTACGACCAGATATGGGCACCCGGAATATCATACTGTTCCAAAAATCTGAAGATGTAATATAGCATATTATCGTCTTTTTTCGTTATTCCGTTATTCCGAAAGGCCAAAGATTTCTTTTACGACTTCGCGGTCATCAAAATGGTGTTTCACACCTTTGATTTCCTGATAGTCCTCATGGCCCTTTCCGGCAATGAGGATGACATCACCCTTCTGGGCCATCATACAAGCCGTACGAATAGCTTCCTTGCGGTCTACAATGCTCACCACCTTCTTCATCTGCTGAGGAGTGAGCCCTGCCAACATGTCGTTAATGATGTCCTGAGGCTCCTCAAAACGAGGATTGTCAGAAGTAATGATTACTCGATCGCTCTGCTTAACAGCTTCCTGTGCCATCAGCGGACGCTTGCCCTTATCACGGTTACCGCCAGCCCCACATACGGTGATAATCCGTCCACCCTTTCCGTCCAGCACCTCGTGAATAGCATTGAGCACATTCTCCAAGGCATCAGGGGTATGGGCATAGTCTACTATAGCGGTCACTCCTTCTTGAGAGCGAATAGGTTCCAATCGGCCAGCAACACTCTTCAACGTACTGAGCACCAACAGGATATCCTCGGGGCTCTTGCCCAACATCACTGCGGCACCATAGACTGCCAGCAGATTGCTGACATTGAACTTTCCAATAAACTGCACCCCAACCTCACGACCATCGACCTCCAGATACATGCCCTCAAAATGGCACTCTATGATACGGGCACGGAAATCAGCCATCGTCCGGGTGCTGTAGGTCTTTACCTGTGCCTTGCAGTTCTGAACCATCACGCTGCCGTTCTTGTCATCAGCATTCGTAATGGCAAAGGCGTCTTTCGATAACCCGTCAAAGAAGGCTTTCTTGGCATCACGATAGTTCTCAAAGGTTTTGTGATAGTCCAGATGGTCGCGTGTCAGATTGGTAAACAGCCCTCCGGCAAACACCAGTCCACCAATACGTTTTTGGGCTATGGCATGACTGGAGCATTCCATAAAGGCGTATTCACAACCTGCCTCCACCATTCGGGCTAACAGTTTGTTGAGTTCAATGGGGTCTGGTGTGGTGTGGTCAGCAGGGATGGCCTCATCCTCAATATAGTTGCAGACAGTAGAGAGCAGTCCGCATTTGTGTCCGAACTTACGGAACATATTATATAATAAGGTGGCGATGGTGGTCTTGCCGTTCGTTCCTGTCACACCGACCAGTTTCAGCTGCTTCGAAGGCTCACCATAGAACACAGTAGCAACAGAGCCAACAGATTCTTCCGTCGATGCCACCTGCACATAGGTGACTCCTGTCTTCAACTCCTCGGGCAGGTCTTCACACAATACGGCAACAGCACCTAACTCCAAAGCCTTGGGAATAAAGCGATGGCCATCCGTCTGCGTTCCCTTGATAGCCACGAAAAGATGGCCCTTCTCTATCTTACGGGAGTCAATGTTCACACCCGTGATGTCGACCTCTTGATTACCGACTATGCCCTGAGGCGTAACATACTTCAACAGTTCTATCAGCTTCATATATACCTTATTTTATTAATTCATCACCAACACACACTCACTACCCTTAACAATGGCCTTACCGGCAGAATAGCTCTGTGACTTCACCTTTCCGCGGCCATGCACCTTGACCTTCAGTCCTCGGCTCTCCAACAAGTAGACAGCATCCCTGGCTCCCATACCTGTCACATCTGGCGTGACATTCTCGCCATACACCTTGGCCGATTGGCTCACGCGGTTATTAACGCCTAACTCACCCAATATGTAATTAGCCGATGTAGCATCACCATTTTTTACGTCAGGTATCACAACAGAGTTTTCGTCATGGGCATCGTCCACACTCATCTTCAGGTGACGGGCCATCACGCCTTCAGCAATATGATGGAACACGACACCACTCATGCCACCACCCGAAGCAGGCAGACCGGACTTCTTAATACATACGATACACGTGTAGCGGGGATTGTCTGCAGGGAAATAACCTGCAAACGAGAGCCAGTATTGCACCACACCACTCTTGTAACCAAACTTACCCTGCGATACCTGGGCGGTACCTGTCTTTCCAGCAACCTTAAACAGCGGAGAACCAGCCTTACGTCCCAGACCTTGGCTCACCACATGTTCCAAAATGGTCTGCAATGTCTTAAGGGCCTCCGGACGAGCAATGCGCTCCTTGATGACCTCTGGTTCAAACTCTTTGACTGTCTCACCGTTTTTCACTATCTTCTTGACAAAACGGGGACGCATCATCTTACCATTATTAGCGATCGCATTATAGAACGTTACCGTATTGATGGGTGCAATCTGAGTCTCATAACCTATCGACATCCAAGGCAACGTGGTGGCATACCAATTGTCATCATAGCGTCCGTTCTTCTTACGTTTAGGCATACGAATGAGTGGGGGACGATAACCCGGAAGAATGTTTTGCAACTTCAAGTCTTCACCAATGCCTACACGGTAAAGTCCTTTGACATATCGTTCTGCCTCGCTATGGTAGAACTTGTCTATCACATGGCTCACACCGATATTCGAACTGACCTCCAGCGTACGTGCCACATTGATATCTCCATAGCCACCACGACGCCAGTTGTGGTCTTTCATCTCACGACCATACATTGGCATGACGCCACCACCGGTATGAATAACGTAACTGGTATCTTGTGGATTTTTGCCCAACACACCATCATCTAGAGCCACCAAAATAGAGGCGGTTTTAAACACCGAACCCGGCTCGCAACGATAGCTGATGGCAGAGTTGACGGCTTCAACATATTGATCGTTCTCCGTACGCATCATATTGACAATAGCTTTAATATCGCCTGTTGTCACTTCCATCAGGATGGCCACACCCATCTCGCCATGAACCTCAGGCCTTCTCAGCATGTCTAACAGAGAGCGCTCCGCCAGGTCCTGCATATTTACATCGATGGTCGTCACAATATCGCAGCCGTCAACAGGCAACGTCACGGGGATGTTCATATATTTATTTAACACCTTACGACGACCAGTGATGCCAGGGACGCCACGCAGTATAGAGTCGTTCGAGAGCTCCAGACCATAATAGGCCGAATCCTTGGCGCCATACAAACCACCGATGGTACGTAAAGCTAATGAACCGAACGGACGACGGCGCGAATTATAGGTCTCATAGGTGAATCCGCTCTTGTAGCGGGGCATATTCAGGAAGGGTAACTCACTGACCTCTACAAAGGTATTATAGTCAATACGACGGGGCCAGATGTTCCACCAACGCGAACCTCTGCTACCATCTTTATTGATTTTGTGACGACCTTCTTCCAAGTCATGCTTAAACTCTGCGGCACTCTTCTTGGGGAAAATCCTATGCAACCCGTCGCACAACGAATCGACCTTGTCCAACCACAACGAGTCATCCTTTGCGAAAGCGGCAGCCTGGAAATCAATGAAAATCTTGTATTCCGGAATAGAAGTGGCCATCAACTGTCCGTCGCAACTGAGGATATTGCCTCGGTTAGGCTTCACGCTGACGCTGTCGCGCTTCAGACGGTCAGCCACCTCCGTCCAGTACTGCTTCTTAGCAGTCATGATATAGAGGGCCTTACCTATTACAGCAATTCCGATGATTGTCAGCAACACTGCAATCATCATATAGCGAGGCATCACCTTATCATTGTTAAAACTACTCATCTCTCGTTTATCACTTATCACTCATCACTTATCACTTCATTCAGGAACCTGAATGATGTAAGGCGGCTGGTCGGCCTGATGCAACAGCGAGTCCTGATTCTGTTTCAATATATCCAGCACGTGGCTTTCACGACACTTCTCTGTCAGAGTACTCGACGACGACAGAGCCTTGTACTTCGCACCTGTCAGCGTTTTTTCCAGTTTATCGATGGCTATCATGTCCTGCTGACACTGGTAACGGAAGGCAACATAGACAATAGAAAAAAGAACAATCAACACAAATAGCCACATTTGCGAACGAACCACCTCTGTTGTCAGCAAGTCGCCACCTAATATGGTACGCAAGTTTAACTGACCAGAAGGTTTGGGATCTTCCTCGATGGCCGACTCCTTAATTAGTTGGATGGTCTCCTTGAGCGAACTCTCTTCTTGTTTCTTATCTTCTACTATTTTGTCTTCTTCTGTCATATTCTTTCTGCTATTCTCAATTTTGCGCTACGACTGCGGGGGTTACGCAGCTGCTCTTCGTCAGAAGGTGTCGTAACCTTGTTGACCAACCGGTAGGGCGATGAGATACGTCCGAAGAAATCCTGCTCCACCTTACCCTCGGCATTGCCCGCCTTCATCACATTCTTCACGATACGGTCTTCCAACGAATGATAGGTAATAATACTCAACCGTCCTCCCTCGCGAAGCAGAGCAGTGGCTCCTTTCAGCATGTCACGCAAGGCATCCATCTCGTTGTTCACCTCTATTCGCAGGGCCTGATACAACCGGGCCATGTCCTTCTTTTCACGCTCCGAACGCATCAAGGCTTCCGTGGCCTCTGCCAACTGTCCCGTGGTTTGAATGCTTCGCTGACGACGATAGTCACTGATGGCCTTGGCGACACGACGGGCATTCTTCAACTCTCCGTAGAGATAGAACACATCGGCCAGCCGTTCCTCATCATAGTTATTTAGGATGTCTGCCGCCGTCTGCCCTGCGCGCTTGTTCATTCTCATGTCCAGCGGGGCATCGAAACGGAAAGAGAAACCGCGCGTCTCGTCGTCGAAATGATGACTCGACACACCCAGATCACCCAACAGTCCGTCAATATGCTCCACACCATAGTAGCGCATCCACTGACCGATATACCTAAAGTTGCTGCGAACGAACGTAAATCTATCATCATCCACGATATTATTCTCTGCATCGGCATCCTGGTCAAAACTATACAAATGGCCCTTCTTCCCCAGTCGCGACAGGATTTCCTTTGAATGACCACCGCCGCCGAAAGTAACATCCACATAAATGCCGTCGGGCTGGATATCCAGCCCGTCGACGCTCTCTTTCAGGAGAACAGGAACGTGGTATGTTTCAGCGGTCGTTATCATTGTTCGTCATTTACCAAAGTTCATTCTTGCTCAACCATCATGAGCTGTTCGAGGGCATTACCGAAGTCTTCCGGTTTCATCTGCTGTTCTTCGACCTTGCGGCTACTCCAGATCTCTATCGTATCGTCCATGCCAACAAACTTCACATCCTGGTCGATTTCTGCCATACGCAGGTAACGCTTGGGAATCAGGAAACGTCCGTTGCCATCAAGAGTCAGCAGCTCCACTTCCGACACAAACTGGCGGAACACTTGTTGTTCCTGGCGGTTCCAGCGATTCAGGCGAGCCCTCAGCAAATCCATCTGCTCATTCCATACGCTCTCAGGATAAAGCACCAGACAGGACTGGAACACATCCTTTCGCAACACAAGGCGTTCCTCACCACCTGCCTGCAAAATCTTGCGGAAGGCGGCGGGAAGGAAAGCACGTCCTTTCACGTCCAATTTAGCCTCTATGTTACCTAAAAATCGCATGTGTACCTCTTATATTTTTTGAATTTGGGTGCAAAGATAATTATTTTCCCCCACAATCCCCCACTTTTCTCCACTTTTTTTAGTGAATAATATATAAAAAGTTATTTTATTGCACATTTTTCCCAAAAAGTGCAATCATTTCTAAATAAAAAACCGTAACTTTGCATCCGTGTTAGAGACAACGATAGAGAAATGGCAGAAATAACATCAAAGACCATTGACATTGATCAGATACTAAGAAACAAGATGGGCTCTAAGGCTAAATGGGTTCCCAGTCCGCTTGTTTCGTGGCTCAAGCGCATTGCACACCAAGATCAGGTAAACGCATTCCTTTGGGATGCACGCGACAAAGTCGGAACGCCTTGGCTGGAAGCTTGCGTAGAGTATCTGCAAATGACCCTTCAAATAGAGGGCATGGAGAATCTGCCCTCCAAAGACGACAGCCGTCTCTATACTATCGTATCCAACCATCCCTTAGGAGGAGCCGACGGTGTAGCTTTGGGAGCTATTATCGGACGCCATTTCGATTCACGATTCCGTTATTTGGTTAACGACCTGCTCATGTATCTGCCCGGACTGGCCCCACTCTGCATCCCTATCAACAAGACTGGACACCAAGGGCGCAACTTCCCTGCTATGGTGAAGGCAGGATTCGAAAGCGACAATCATATGCTGATGTTTCCCGCAGGTATCTGTTCACGACGCCGCAACAAGATCATCAAGGACATTCCTTGGTCGAAGACGTTTATTTCCAAAAGCATAGAATATCAGCGGGACGTGATACCCATCCACTTTAGTGGCCATAACTCAAAATTCTTCTATCGATTGGCCAATTTCTCCGACCGTTTCCTACCTTTTAACCTCGCCATGCTCTTCCTCGTCGACGAAATGTATAAGAACGTAGGGAAAACATTCCAAGTCACCATTGGCAAACCCATCCCCTGGCAAACCTTCGACAAAAGTAAGACACCGTCGGAATGGGCTCAATACGTCCAAGACCAAGTATATTCCTTAGCATCTTTCTCTAAACTATAATCTCTAAACTCTAAACATTCAATGGAACAACCCATCATCGCCCCCATTAGCAAGGAAGTCCTCAAGAGTGAGTTGACGCCCGACAAACAGTTGCGAATGACCAACAAGAGCAACAACGAGATCTACATCATCACAGCGCATAACGCACCGAACGTGATGCAGGAGATTGGCCGTCTTCGTGAAATTGTTTTCCGCGAGGCTGGTGGAGGCACAGGCAAGGAAGTGGATATCGATGAATTCGATATCTGCGATAACTGCTACAAGCAACTCATTGTATGGAATCCGGAAGAGGAAGAGATTATTGGAGGCTATCGCTATCTCTTGGGGTCTGATTGGGAATACGACAAAAACGGGCAACCCATTTTGGCCACAAGCCATATGTTCCATTTTTCTGAGAAATTTCTGAAAGACTATGCTCCTTGGACCGTAGAATTGGGGCGCTCGTTCGTTTCCATTCCCTACCAGTCATCCAGAATGGGTGCTAAGAGTCTGTTTGCGCTCGACAACCTATGGGATGGTCTTGGAGCACTCACCGTCATCCGTCCTTCCGTAAAATACTATTTTGGCAAAATGACCATGTATCCCTCTTACATCCGCAAGGGGCGTGACATGATACTCTATTTCCTCAAGAAGCATTTCGATGACAAGGAACGACTGATTATCCCGATGAAACCGTTGGAATTGGAAACAGATCCTGCTGAATTAGAGGCGCTTTTCAAAGGTACGTCTTTCAAGGAAGACTACATGATTCTGAACCGCGAAATCCGCAAACTGGGCTATAACATCCCACCACTAGTTAATGCTTACATGGGGCTCTCGCCTACCATGAAACTCTTCGGCACCGCCATCAACTATGGTTTTGGCGATGTGGAAGAGACGGGTATCCTCATTGCTATCGATGAGATCTTTGAGAGCAAGCGCAAACGCCATATCGACTCGTTCATTCAAGAGCATCGCGATGAACTGGAGTTAACATCTGGCGCTAACAAGCTGATTTACAAAAACAAAGACTAAAACAAAACTAAACATGCTAAGACTTTTCCTATTAGGGGTTCTTATGCCCTTATGGGTGCATGCCCAGCGCCTTGACAGCCTTCATCTCATGGTTGATGCAGAGGCCTCAGATAATACACCTTTTACGTTTCGCACCTTTCAAGAGGCCAGCACACATTTCATTGACGGTACTACCATATATATCCGCCCGGGAGTTTATTGGATTGATGACCCTGATGATCCGACAGTCAAGGTGGGCAAGAACGGCCGAGAACCCTTTGGCTTAGTCGTTCGCTGCCCCCGCTTGACCATCGTTGGAATGGGCGAAAATCCTCACGATGTCGTGTTAGCTTCCCAACGCGGACAAACCCAAGGAGCCATTGGTAATTTCACCATGTTCGACTTTTGGTGTGACTCACTGATGGTAGAAAATCTCACCATGGGCAATTACTGTAATGTTGATCTTGTCTATCCTTTGAATCCTCAGCTCAATCGTCCCAAACGCAGTAATGCCATCACTCAGGCCCATGTGGGGTACGTTCACGGAAATAGTCTTGTTGCCAAACGGGTACGCTTCATCAGCCGTCTCAACCTGAATCCACTCAATGGTGCCAGAGATTCCTATTATGAGGACTGTCATTTCGAATGTACCGATGATGCGCTCAATGGTACGGCCATTTACCGCCATTGCAACTTCGACCTCTACGGACAAAAGCCATTCTGGAGCACCTTTGGTAAGGGTGCTCTGTTCGTCGACTGTGATTTCAACGTGAAGGGCGAGAATCGCGAGATGTTTTTCTGCAAACAGGGCGGTCCCGTCAGCGTCATCGACTGTCGCTACCACGCTCCTTCCGACAGCATCTATGTGGGATGGACAGCCTATCCGCAACCCTGGCTCCGCTGCTATCAGAAAAACTTCACGCTAAACGGCAAGCCCTATCAGATAGGTATCCGCCGACCTCAGAACACCATTGTCCTACCCGACACTGCCAATCTTATTTCGCAGGGTATTCCCTATCTGAACATCAGTCAACACGAAGCAGAGTTGCGCACTGGTGAAACTCCTTTGACCCTCGTTTGCAGTGACTCTAAGCTGGTAAAATGGCGTGTAACAGACTATTGTGAGCACTATGTCACGTTGAGACCTATAGGCAGAGATTCTGTACAGGTCATTCCCACGAACCAGAGCGGTAAAACGGTCGATTTCTGCGTGATGGCCAGCACTCCAGATGGTCGCGAGGCAGCATGCCACCTGAAAGTTCATCCGCGCCTATTGCCAGCACCAGCTTTTCTGCGCAAGCCAACGCTTCAACTCAAGAAAGACGTAGCACAACTTAGCTATGACCTTGACCTGCAAGACCGCTATGACGAGTCTCTGATTATCTGGCTGCGCAACGATATTCCCGTCAGCATTGTCGAAGCCAATCCACTGGCAATGAGCAACCCTGAGTACAAGTTGTCCGCTGCCGATAACGGCCACAGACTAAGCGCACTGATCATACCCAAGTTGCATGGCAGTCTGGCAGGTGACACCCTCCGGGTGGATGCGCCAAAGATTATCAAGCGCCAAAAGAATACAAAACACTTGGAAACTGATTTCCACGACTTTCCTTGTCAATGGCAGTCACAAGTGCTGCCAGGTTATTGGACGACTGATGGCTATAAGCCTGCCGACACGGCAGAATATCCGTGGGCATTCGACCCGAAGAAGCCCATGTGGGAATACAAGGAAGGCTTCAATGGTGCTGTTGGAATGGGACTATTGCAAGCCCAGCGTGGAGCCCGCATCATGTATACACCTTTAGAAAAGCGGTATGGCGACATGCACTTAAAACTGCTTGTCGACCCCACCAAGACGGCAGGACAAGGCTTTGGTTCGGCCACCGGACAATATATGGACGTCTGTCTGAAGTTCGACACCCAGACGCTCACCGGCTATGGCCTCCGCGTCATCCGAACCACCAAGCATGCCAAGGCCGTCGACTTCTTATTGGTAAAGTATGAGCATGGTAATATCACTCCACTGACAGATCCCGTATCATCGACCTGCTACCGCACGGGATGCATCATTTCCATCGATTTCATCGGAAACCGACTGAGCACACACGTTTCGACGAAGACGCCGCAACCAGCAGGTTCTACCCTGCCCCATGAGGTGTCGCTTTCTGCCGATGTCACTCCCAACAGCTTTGGTGGTATCCACATTCAGCATACAGGCTCATCAGGTGGTGAAAGCACCACCATGCTCCACCACCTGAAAGTTGAGTGGGAATAAATTCAAATACGATTAGATGATGGGCAGTGAGATGCCATTGATCTTTTGATAGACATCCAATGCATAGACGTCCGTCATGCCTGAGATATAGTCGATGACTGCCATCAGACGCGTCTCGAGGTCGTCGGCATTGATGTCGTACTGCGACGACACACGGCCTATGAGCTGTTGGGAATAGTAACGCTCCGGATTCATCACCGCCTCCGTCATCTTATCCATCAGCGTTGCCATAATCTGATAACCAGATAGTTCCACATCCAATACGGGACGGCTCTTGTAGATCTTCTCCACCGAGAGTTTCGCACACCGCTTGTAGGCATCGCGCTGCATGGGACTGATATGGTCGATCAGACTACCCTCGAAGGTCCCGTTTAGAATGTCTTCCTCGTGCTCCACGAAGGTGTTTGCACACTCATTCTCCAACTTACCGATGACACAAGCCCGCAGATAGACTACCTGTTCGTTTTCATCCGTCAGCTGTTCATCGATGATACGCTGTTGGATTCGCTGCTGCGTCTCCTCATCGAAGAAGTCGAGGAACAGTCGCGACACCGTTTCGTACGACAGGATCTTCAGTTTATGGGCATCCTCCAGGTCCATAATCTCATAACAGATATCATCTGCTGCCTCGACGAGATACACCAGCGGATGGCGCACATAGCGTAAGGGCTCGCCAGGTCTCGACGTACAAATAATGCCCAATTCATCGGCAATACGCTGGTAGTTCTCCTGTTCGCTGATGAAGAAACCAAACTTCCCCTTCTTACTGGGCGCCATCGACGAATAAGGATACTTCACGATGCTGGCAATGGTAGAGTACGTCATCACGAAGCCACCGGGTCGACGCCCCCGGAACTGGTGCGTCAGCAGACGGAACGCATTGGCATTACCCTCGAAGTGCGTGATGTCCGACCAGAATGCCGGCGATACTTTCTCTTGAAGAAAGCGCCCAGCACCCTCGGTAAAGAATGTCTGGATGGCCTTTTCGCCCGAATGTCCGAAGGGCGGGTTCCCCAGGTCGTGGGCCAGACAGGCTGTAGACACGATTTGTCCAATTTCCTCGAACAGCGTACCACGCAGTTCCGGATGACGCTCCTTCATCAGGCGTCGCGCCACGTCATTACCCAGCGACATACCCACGCTGGCCACCTCGAGCGAGTGAGTCAGTCGGTTGTGCACAAATACGCTGCCCGGCAATGGGAACACCTGCGTCTTGTTCTGCAACCGACGGAACGGAGCCGAGAAAATCATGCGGTCGTAGTCGCGTTTAAACTCCGTGCGATCGTCGTGTCGCTCTATATGGCGAGACTCTTGTCCCAACCGTTTGTTCGATATCAGTTTTTTCCAATCCATCATATCTTCTTTAAACTTCTCTAACTTCTTTAACTTCTAATATTCTACATAAGGTGTCAATCTCTTTATAACCTCTGGCGGAAAGTCCTTCGAGAGGCGCAAGTCCTCCAGACTCTTGATTGGGCCATGCAGACGGCGATAGTCCACAATGGTCTTGGCCATGTAATAGTTGATGTAGGGATGCTTGCGCAACTCCTGCAGACTGAGTTTGTTGACATTCAGTTTCTTGGGCGAGGCGTGCTGAATGACGAAATACTTCTTGGCCTCCTGTGGAAAGTTCTCGATTTCGTCCAGCTGATTAACGCTGACATACCCCCCTAACCACTTGCCATGACGCACAATCTCTTTGGCGTAGTATGGTCCGATGCCAGGTACTCGCCGCAGCTCCGTCGTATCAGCGGTATTGAGCACAATATGCTCATTTTCGCCGATTTTAACGGGATAACGCAGTGTGGTGTCTCTTCCCTCACCGCTATTCTTTCTGTCAATCGCCTCGTTTCTGTTTCCTCTGCTTTCTACCAGTGTCGAGGCTGGCAGATAGTCCTTGGAAATTCGGATATAGGGTTCCAGCTCGCGATATTGCTTGACAGTCAGTCCGTAGAGTTGGGCGAAGTCTTCTTTCTTGCGATAGATGCCGCCACGGGCACGGTATTTGTAGATATTCCTTACCTGCCAGGGTTGCAGGCCTAAGCGCAATAGCTGCGTGCTGTCAGCTGTGTTGGGGTCGAAGGGGAAGCGCTCGACGGCTTGCGAGGGGACGGCGTAGTAAGGAGAGGGAGCATTGGTAGGGGTGGTAGGACTGTTAGGGTTGGTAGGGGAGGTAGGGATAGAGTCGCTTGGGGCAATGGCGTTCGTCATGTCTAGTCCCGTTTCGCCGCCGAGCCAGAGACCCAGCAGTGCCAGCAGCCCTACGCATACTGCTCCCAATGCTATCCTACGGTCGTTCCTATTCATCGCTCATTCAACACTCCTCACTCAATACTCCTCATTTTAATAATCCCAGCTGGTGCAGGAAGATGAACAGGATGGCCAGGGGGCAGATGTACTTCACGAGGAAGATGTAGAAGTGGAAGAAACGTCCCCGCAGTGTTCCCCAGTTGGTGAACTCGTCGTGCACCACCTGATGCGGCACCACCCAACCGATAAAGATACATGTCAGGAATCCCACGATGGGCAGGAATACCTGTCCTGTGACGAAGTCGAAGCAGTCGAACAGCGTCTTGCCCCATGCCGTCAGTCCGTCGACGGCACCCAGCGACAGCGAGCACAACGTTCCGATGATGATGGTTGATACCGTTACGATGAATGCCGCCTTTTTACGGGTGATGACCAGTTCCTCGTGGAGGAACGCCGTTGACACCTCGTGCAGCGAGATCAGCGAGGTTAGTGCTGCCAGTGTCAGCAGGGCAAAGAACACAAGCGATATGATATACCCCAATGCCGGAACACCAGCAAAGGCCTGTTGGAACACATTCGGCAGCGTGATAAACACCAGCGAGGCCCCCGAGTCGGGATTCACACCCACTGCAAAGGCTGCAGGGAATATCATCAGACCAGCGAGGATAGCCACCAGACAATCGATGATGGCAATCTGCGATGCCGACTTTGTCAGGTTCGTATCCTTTGCGAAGTAGCTGGCATACGTACACAGGCACCCCATGGCGATGCTCAGCGAATAGAATGCCTGTCCCAGCGCGCCAAGGAACACGTCACTGTTGATTTTCGAGAAGTCCGGTTTGAACAGGAAGTCGATGCCCTTCTCGGCTCCGGGGAGCATGCACGATGCCACCACGATAACCAGTAACAATATAAATAAGGTAGGCATCATTACCTTCGAGGCCCGCTCGATGCCGTCGCGCACACCCTTTTCGATAATCAGGTACGTCAATCCCAGCATAATGACTGTCCACAGCACCGGTTTCACGGGGTCGCTGCTCAGACTGGCGAAATACTCCTGGAAGTACTCCGGCGAGCCCGTCATGTGGCCTATCAGCGATGCCCAGATATACTGTCCGCACCATCCTGCCACCACGGCATAGTAGCCCGTGATGAGAAATCCCGTCAGCACGCCCATATAGCCGATAATGGCCCAAGGTGTGCCCCCCGACATCTTCTTATAGGCCCGTGCCGTATTGGCCTGTCCGTGACGACCCACGATGAATTCGCTAATCATACAAGGAATGCCCAACAGCAACACACAGGCCACATAGATGATGATGAACACGGCACCACCATTCTGTCCCGTCATATACGGAAAGCGCCACACGTTACCCAGTCCGACCGCCGAACCAGCTGTCGCCAAGATGACTCCCAGCTGACTTCCGAAGCTGACTCTTTTCAATTTTGACATCTCATTCTTGCTCATAATCGCTTGCAAAGATACAAAAAACTCTAAACTCTAGACACTAAACTCTAAACTTTTTCTTACCTTTGCACCCAAAATCGAACAATATGACGCAAAAATCTCATTCCTCACTCCTCATTCCACATTCCACATTTAGAAAGTACCCATTTTCTATCTGCTGCATCGTCCTTATCTGGATCCTGTCGCTCACCCCTATCTTCCCTGAGACACCGTTCGACGATGTGGCATTTATCGACAAGTGGACCCACCTGGTGATGTATGGCGGCACATGCAGTGTCATCTGGATTGAGTACCTTCGCAGCCACACCCGTCTCGACTACGAGAAGCTGTTCTTCTGGGCCTTCCTGATGCCCATTCTGATGAGCGGACTGTTGGAACTGCTTCAGGCCTACTGCACCGGTGGCCATCGCAATGGTGACTGGCTCGACTTCGCCGCCAATTCCCTCGGTGTCACCTTAGGGGCCGTGTTTGGGTTGGTAGTCAACTTACTGATTTTTAAGAAGAGACAGTAGCGTTAGGGTAGCGAGACAGTAGCAAGGGGGAAGCTAGGGACAAGAGAGATAGAAGAGTTCTAGAAGATTGGCAGAAGACTTGATGTTCGATAAATCTTTGGATTTTTTTGATTTTCGGCAAATTATTTATTTGGATTTTTTTGATTTTCGGCAAATTATTTGTTTGGATAATTTCTTTTTTGTATATTTGCACCCAGAAAATCGAGCAATTATATGTATTACGAGAGGATTATAGACCGATATTTAAGTGAATGGGCATCACACCCTATACACAAACCTATTCTATTGCGAGGTGCGCGACAGGTGGGTAAGTCCACTGCTGTAAAACATCTGGGCGAATCATTTAAGTATTATGTAGAGATTAATCTGGAGAAACAGCCAGACTATATTGAGCTGTTTAAGAAAGACCTTGATGTAAAGCGCATTGTGCCCCAAATGGCAGCCATGTGCAGCACTCCTATTGTGGTCAACGAGACATTGCTATTTATCGACGAGATACAAGAGAGTCGACAAGCCATTATGGCATTGCGCTATTTCAAGGAAGACATGCCCGGTCTACATGTTATTGCCGCTGGCTCATTATTAGAATTTGTGCTGGATGACATCCCTACCTTTGGCGTTGGCCGCATACATTCCATGTATATGTTTCCCATGACCTTCGATGAGTTCTTGCTTGCCAGTGGCGAACAGTTACTCATTGAGGCACGTAGGCAAGCCAATGCCGACTCTCCATTACCAACGCCCTTACACGATAAACTCGTGGGGCTTATTCGTACATTCATGCTAGTAGGCGGAATGCCAGAGTCGGTTGTAAAATGGGTTGAAACCCATGATTATCTGATGTGTCAGGAGGTACAGGATGACATCATATCAGGCTACAAAGCCGACTTCCCGAAATACAAGAAAAAGGTCGACCCTCAGTTATTAAGTGCCACCATGAGGAGTGCCGCATCGCAAGCCACTAATAAGTTTGTCTATGCCCAAGTGCCTGGCAGTTATAAGACTGCCGAAGTAAAAAAGGCTCTTGAACTGCTTATCAAGGCCGGTATACTGATACCTGTTACACATACCAGCGGAAACGGGCTGCCTTTGGGCGACGAGGCCGACGAAAGCATTCGTAAGATGCTGTTGCTCGACACGGGACTGATGCTGAGATTGCTGAATATGCAGATGGGTGATACTACTGCAATAACCACCCATATCCTTACGTCGACTGCAGCCGACCTTGTTAACAAGGGTCCTATGGCCGAAATGTTGGCAGGTCTAGAAATGCTGCATTACCTCTCGCCTAACCTGCATCATGACTTGTATTATTGGGCGCGTCAGGCCAAGAACGCAACAGCCGAGATAGACTACCTTTTCTCTAAAGACATGCAAGTGCTGCCCATTGAAGTAAAGGCTGGCGTTCAGGGAGGCATGAAGAGCCTTTGGGACTTTATGCGCGATAAGAAGCTGACGCGTGCCATCCGTAGTTCACTTGAGAACTTCGGAAAGTTCGATTACGTAGACCTAAAAGCAGATGGAGCTATCAGGCATGTAGTTATTTTACCACTTTATGCCCTATCACAGCGATAGGGCATAAAGTTACATCTTCTTACCAATCTGGACGTTCGTGTTACCCGTCACTTCGGCTTCGTTTCCTCCGCCGTAGACATTACCTACGATATTCGCGCCTACGACATCCTTTTCCTTAACCTCTGTTTGGGGAGTAACGCCATCTTCTTCATATAGAGTCTTTCCATTTGTATCTTTTTTAGGCGCCGTCACTGTCCATTCGTCCCGTGTACCTATCTTAACAGTAGTACTACCCTTTACTGCCGCAGCATTACCACCGCCAAAAACGTTGTTGATAGCACCTATTGCGCCACTAGCATGTGGGGGCACAGGATAGCCACTCGGAGTTGTATAACCTTCGCCTAAAACTGACTCGATAGAAGTAGCATGTTCTCCCAATACCTCATTGATTTCTACCGTTGGATTACCCACCATCACAGCTGATGAGCCATAACCGCCACCATAGATATTACCAATGCTGGTAAACGACTTCACATTCACCTGCGGGTCTGCGTAGATATTATTACCAGACAATGCTTCTGGATCATCGGGATCCTCAATGGGCACCCAATGGGTCGTAGCACTCTCACCTTCTCCCTCTGTCACCTCTTTATACCCATAGATAGAGTAGCCGGCAAGGTTTCCGCCACCATACAGTTCACCAATGATGATGGGCTTACAGCCGACTTCCTCAATGTTCACCGTAATAGAGCCGCGAATAGTACCACTCAGGTTATTACCGCCAAACACACGGTCGAAAGTGCCATTAGTAATGTTAAGCACTACATTACCTTGAATATCAGCAGCCTCAGCACCACCGTATGCCTGCTTCAAGCCAGGAATACAAGCCATCAACAGTTTGGCCTCAGCATCCATCGGAGCACTCTTACCGCCACCGTATGCCTCATCAACTTGGAAGTTGCAAGTACTTCTTTCGTCAAGCATGGTAACAGCTGTTTGGCGCACATTACCCTTGGTGTTTGATCCACCAAATACACGATGTATCTTTCCTCCAAAGATGTTCACTGAAGCCTTTCCTGAGCCATAAACATATTTGGCTTTAAAAGCCGTTCCTAACTCTCCCTCAGTTCTCTTCTCTTTAGTATTGTAAGTATCTTCTACATCTGAATAATCCTTGAATCCCACATTGGCACCAGGATTGGCCAGCCAAGTCTTGCCACCATCCTTTGATATTTGGTCTTTACCATTACCTCCGCCGAAGAGTTCTTCTACCTCATAGGTGCCGTTGACGGTTACCTTTGTAGCAGGTGTCGAGGCTGCATTTCCGCCACCATAAACCTGTCGGATACTTGTAAGATCACATCCGTCAATAATAACCTCTGCATAGGCCTCGCTATCGTCGGTAGTAATATTATTGGTTGCTTTCGTGGGTTCGTATGCAGCCAAATTTCCACCACCATATACAGCAGCCACATCGTACTGATGACTTGCAGCAGATGCCTGCGTTGCTGTTGTCAATGATGCAATTTGTGCAGTAACATCACTTTCAGAAGCGCCAGAACCTTGATTGTAGACATTTTTAGCAGCATCTATTGTTGCTTTATCTACGCTGTTCTTTTCAGCCTGTGTTATCCAATAGCCCAACTTATCAAGATCCGTTCCAGACTCAACCGCTGATGACATTGCATCAATGCCGATTTTTTCATTTACTTTCGATTTCGCAGCATTCTGAGTCTTATAAACATGCACTAAAACGCTACCCTTGGGAGTGCCATTCAGATTGTTACAGCCAAAGATGCTACCCTTCACTATGCAACCTTTATTGCCATTAGAAACAACATAAGGAGTTCCTGTGATATTATCATCTTTTACTAGTTTCCAGTTTGTAGTATATAATGTCTGTGTTGCTTCATCTGCACTATAGTCTATACCATTCAGATTCACCTTGGCATTGCCCACTAAAGCCGCTACCTCAGGTAGTGGATTTCCTTTTTCATCCTTTGTTCCTGCCAGACGTCCCTGGCCTCCACCATACACATCACCATTGATGGTTCCGCCAATCAGGTTGACCTTCGTCTCGCCGCTTGTCTCCATACTGGCCAAAGCACCACCGCCATAAACGTCACCGGCAACTGTGGTAGAACCAGTGATGATAAGATTAGAGTTCTTTACCTGTCCGAGGGTGTTCAGATTTTCATCTGTATAGACAAAATTACCTTCTGTGGTACTTTCAATACCCAAGTTACTATTAGCTGGAAAGTTATCCACATGTTTCCATTCGTAATCTTCCGTGGTATTTATCTCACCCATTTCAAACAGTCCGATATTTGTGTTAATACTGGGTTCTTTACCTGCCACAAAAGCAGGAGTGTTACGAACGGGAACTTTAGGAATTGAAGCAGAAAAGCCACCTCCATACACATTGCCCATTATGGTACAATCGTCAAGTATTGAAGTAGCAGTTCCGTCAACCTTGCCTAAATTACCACCTCCATAGAAATTACCAGATATCGTACATCCCTTCAAACTCGAGGTAACGTTTTTTGTTGTTGCTAACGAGAATGTAATAAACTTCACAAAGAAACGTGCACCTGTTTTGCCTGATGACCACACAAAAAACTCATAGTCAAAATCAGTGGCTACGCCCTTACCTTTCTTACCATAAAGAGGTTTGGAATTGTAAGCATTTGTAGTACTACCATCGTAATATTTACCACGATCAGTTGTATAAAGATCTTGGTATTCGGCTGGCACGTGCCCTGATTCATCACGATACTTTACTCTGTTGTAAGCATTACCGCCAAAGCCTGCTCCAAAGTAAGTACCGAAGACGCAGCCTGTAGCATTAGTAGTAACGGTTTTACCGCCAGCCATATCACCAAACTTAGGACCACCACAATAACGATCAACATAACTATTCGTCATGTCAATCCTAATGTTACCAGTAATAGGATTTACACCATTCACACCACCACCATAAAAGTTGATGATATCTGCCCAGTTTATATCCCAACGCACATCACCCTGTATTGCCTCCAATGAAGCACCTGCCAGTTCACCAAAACGCCCTCCACTGATATAACACTCTGCGTTATCAGCCTGCATATTACTTATGTTAGGCTGATAAGTTCCTGACAGATAGAACTCGTCATAGTCACCACCTGTTACAGAAATAGGGATATGAGGCGTGAACTTATTACCATCACTATGCGTTCCATTGCCAAACTTTGCAAACCACGCATTGCTACCTACATGGATATACAGGGTCTTCTTTGTTGAATTATCCAATGTTGAACTCTGAGTAGATACAAACTGTTCAAAAGAACCTCCCAAAAGTATTAATGGGGCCTGTGACTTTGTGGTTTTGACAGAATTATCGTATTCAAACTGCGAGAAATTCACCACGCAAGTATTCGTAATCTCAAACCATCCTTTCAGATTAAAAATAGATACATTGCGGAATAACGATGCTCCTTTAGGCATTTGAGCTTCAGCAATTCCCATGATATTTAGGAAGTCATAACGAATAGGCGAAATAGGTTGTCGGTCGTTATGTCCAAATATATAACTATAATCAGGCTCGTTGTCATGGTTCATATCAATAGACATGAGCGTATAAGGATTCGCAGCACTCGTAGGAGCACCTTCCTGATGCACATTGCCTACCAGCACTACCGCCTGGTCGTAAACCGTTTTGTTCGTATTGTTAAAATTAGCAATAGCACTGGCTATGTTGGTATATACTTTCTGCTTTTTACCATCACCATATATATCTATGTCAGCATTACTTTGTAGTCCGAACTCATATGGTTGCCCAAACAGATTATAATTCTTTTTATTATAATCCTTGTCGTACACGACATCGTATGTCGCATCAGACACATAGTTGGCTATAGCCCAATAAGGCTCAATAGTGATAGCCGTTACACCCTCTGGTACATCCCAATATGCTCCCTGTGAGAACACGCGGCCACTAACGTCATACTTATCCTTGTTGGTGCAGTTTCGGTCGGCGAAGTTGTAACCACCCCATTCGTCAGCCGCATTATATGTTCCTGCTGTTCCATCTGTAATACTAGTTATCTTCCAACCCGTCACGACACGGTTTTCAGTATAGTTACCTGTTCCAACATCATTATAATAGGGTAACTGAACTTTGTCATAGTTGAAGTTATAGCGCACGGTATCCTTATCAGTACGAATCAATGTCAAACTCGTCGTCTGTACATCACTGTCTGCAGCAGTTGGCCAAGACTGACCACCTGTGGTCTTCTGGCTTTTTGTACTAATGGTTACAGCTAACGTCTTACCCAATTTTCCTCCATTCAAACGCCCAACAGTAGTACAGTCTGGAGCATGGTCAGCATCAATGTTAATGATAGAAGGATATTTACTTTGTGCTTTCAGCACCGGATAGGGCATTGGATTAATATTTGTAAGGTCGGCTGTTTCCAACACCCACTTTGCCATATCTTCAGGTTTAACAGGATTAGCATCAGTGGAAGCATATTTTGCAGCTAACTTTTTATTGCTGTTGAGAAGCAGACGATAGCGCTCAAAACGGTTGATGAATTTTTCTTCCATCGCCAATGCACGGTTATACTTGTTGACCTTCTTGTTTTTGCTGTAGGGAGATTCGTAACGGTAGTAGTTATAAGTATTCATGCCTCCAGCAACATTATTGATTTCTGTGCCACCATAAATCGGTGCTCTGTCTGTACCTCCGTCAGCAATATCACCATAGAACATGCAATTCATAACCATTGTGGTTAAAGAGGCTTGGGTTGAAGTGACATTATTATATCCTACAATACCTCCCTTATGCGTACCACCCGTAATATTTGCATAACTATAACAGTTGATGACACGGGCCGTTCCATTAAGTAAACCAGCAAGGCCACCAACATATTTTGTACCTCCAACGATTCCACTTAATATTCCGCAATTGTAAATACGAGAAGCACCTTTCGCTTCACATACAATCGCTCCTACATTAGCATTGCTTGTCGTGACATTAATATTCACTTTATCAAGGATTACATTATTAATTATGGCTCCATCGACCGTAGTGAACAGGGGCTTTGTCAAATTCATAATAACAGGGAATGTGCCATCGGCTTTAGCCTGAGCAGTCAGTGTGCCAGAGAATGAGGCAATAGTATTGAATCCAGAAGCATCAATATCACATACGATTTCATAACTACCACTTCCTGAAATCGCCTGAAGATCAGTAAGACTGAATATCTGCGTAACATTAACATCAGCATTAGATTTAAAGAACCTCACGGTGACGTTGGCCTTGCTATATTGTTCTGGTAACGTAAAAGTATAATCGTCAGTAGTACCGACTCTGCTAACTGCTATAGTATTCGCCAATATTGATGAACGGCGGGGAGCAGCAGCGGGGTCAACCATCGGCTCCACCGTAATCATTTTCTCGTTAATCTGATAATCCGTTCCAGATTTCGGAGTCACCGTCAGCGTGACAACACGTCCGCTAACGCTCTTCACAACCGTTCCTGCCACCACAACAGGTTGGTCGTTTTCGTCCTTCGTGTCAGCTGGAATCTTATTGATAATGATATCATCGCCCGTAAGATCTACTGCCCATACGTTCCCTGTGGCACCCGCCATCAGCGCCACTAACATCATTGATCTCAGTATGTGTTTCATATCTCGTATCATATCTTGAAATTCGTGTAATTCGCCTAATTCGTGGTTTTATTTAATAACTATTTTCTGTCCATTATTGATATAAATTCCTTTCGTTGTGGGCTGACCAAAGAGTCTACGTCCATCGATGGTGTACCAGACGCCACCTCTTACATCTTCCGTCTTACTTCTTACCTCATCAATTCCCGTCGTGTTGGATTCTATGACCAGTTGCAATGCTGGAGCACCAGTAGGTGTCGAAGTAGAAGATGGGGTATAGTTTGGATTATACATATAGTATCGGCCTGCTTTCAACGTTCCGCCAAAAGTCAGCACGAACTCACCATTATAGTACATATACACCTGAGCATCAGCAACCGTCACCTTGCCATCAGACACCTTCAGCAGGTTTGCCGCCTTATCACTAGCAGAAATCGAAGTGACGTTATTATTAGGGTCGGTATCATTATTAACATCAAGATCGGCTAAAAAAGCGTCGAGGTCGTCAATAGGAGTCAAAGTGATATTGTCTGTAGGACCTTGGTGTTTCCCTTCATCCAGTAATAGCACTGGTACATCTGCAGGAATATAGCCCACTTCTTTCAGAATGGCATTATGGTCTAAGGGGGTGATGCGACTGACAATGTATGGCGTCATACCGCTGGGCTTTGCCAAATCGCACGAATATATCAACGGAGCCACAGTGACATCACTTTCCGTTCCAACATTAATGGCGTTATCAGTGAAGTGGAGGATGTTATAGGTTGTAGACTCTGAACGTGCGGATTGATGAACGGCTATGGCCTTAATGCACATCACATTGTTGGAAATAGTAAACGGATCTGTATAATTCACCGAAGGGGAACTTGTCGTCGGCTCTGGTGTCAGAGGTTCATTGGGTCCTGTCGTATAATAGTAGTCACCCTCGGCATTGTCAGACGCTATCGTAACAGTATTGCCAGACACGCTGATTGTTGGCTTTTGCAGAGTCGTTTGTCCCCACGATATGTTCACTCCCACAACCATCATCAGGAGCAGGGTTACGGCGAGGCGATTGCAACGCCACACTCCGTCCAAAGGTCGGAGAAATCTCGTGAAGCACGAGCCGTAATCTCGTGAGGCACGAGCCGTAATCTCGTCACAGGTGAGCCGTAAGCTCGTTTTATTTAGTGTCATTATCTTATTAATCATATCTTGTGTCATTTAGAGTTTACTTTTTATCAAATTCTGCTTCTATATCCTCAATACTTGGCAGGCTGGAACGCAAGTCTATGGGTAAAGCCTGACCAAGTTCATAATCAGAAATGCCTATTGGCTTGTTGATATCTCGTAAAGCATATTCTGCCTTTATCTTGTCTTTCGTCCTACAAAGAAGTAATCCTATCGTTTTATGATCGCCCTCACGACAAAGGACATCGTCAACGGCTGAACAATAGAAATTGAGTTTACCAATATATTCTGGCTTGAACTCCGTGTCCTTTAACTCTATCACCATATAGCGATGCATAAAGGCATTGTACATCAGTAGGTCGATATAATAGTCGTCACCTGAAACAGTTATGTGATACTGACGACCCATGAAACCAAAACCCGCACCCATTTCAACAAGGAACTCCTCTACGTGCTTCACCAATCCAATTTCAACATCACGTTCGTTATACTCATCTGTGAAGGTAAGCATGTCGAATATATAGGGGTCTTTCAGCAAGGATTTTACGCCTTTAGCCTCTGGTGTGGGTAATGTCGTATCAAAATTGTTGGCCAAAGCGCCATGTTTACCATAATAGTCTAACTTGATGGCCTCAATCAAATAATCTTTACTCCAATTCGATGTCAAGCACTGCATCATGTACCAATAGCGGGCCTTTATGTCTTTTACTCGTTGCATAAGAATCACGTTGTGGGTCCAATGAATATGACGGATAGGCAACGAGAAGTTATACTCTGGTAATTGCGAAACCGGCGGTTGCGTAATTGTATTTATATGCAATTTGTCTGTGTCATTATGCAATTGCGAAACTGTCGGTTTCGTAATTAAGGATTTCACAGACTTTATCATCGTCAGTTCTTGGTTGTACTCTTGATAGAACTGAATCATGAACTGAAAATTTCTAACAGAGAAACCTTTTTCTTCAGGGTATTCATTCTTCATATCTGCAGAAAGACGGGAAAGTGTACCCTTCCCCCAGCCTTCTGCATGTTGTGCCTTATACAAAATATAACCCAAATCCCAGTACATGTGCAACAATTCCTCATTGGCAGCAAAGATTGCTCCTTGTTGTGCCAATGCTACTCTTTGTTTTACCTGACGGAGTAAATTGGAATAGTTTCCTATGTTGTTTTCAATACCCATATTATTTCTTTAAACTTTGGCGGTATTCACTCCCACAACCATCATTAGGAGCAGGGTCACGGCGAGGCGTGTCATTATCTTATTGTTCTCTGACCTTTGGTCTGAGTGTGGCGTTGCAATCATATCTTGTGTCATAACGTATATTTTATTCTTCTGTCTTCCAATCTTCTATTGTTCCTGTCTTGCTCGAGAATGAGGCACCGACGAAGAATAACTGTCGGCTGTCAGCCTCGTAGGGCTTGCCGTATCCTCGCTCTCGAATCTGAGCCAAAGCCTCGTCGGCTGTGCCGTCGAGCTTAAACTCAAATATATAGACATACTTTGGAGTCTCAACGATGCAGTCGGCTCGACCCTCAGACAACTGTTTCTCTGTATAGACAGTATAACAGGAAATGAGTCGCATCAATAGATAGAAGGTGTAGTGGAAATACAATTCACGATCCTTCTGGTCTTTCTTGGGACGCATGCTATAGGGTGTTTCTGCCAGGAAGGCGGTAAAGAGCTTTCGTGTCTGCTCCAAGTCGCCATCACGCAGGGCACGGACTATGTTGACTAAAGTCGATGTCATTTCATATTCCTGCCCCAAGTAGTTATTTGCCAGCAAAGTAATGAGTCCCTGCTTTACCTCGTTGTTGGGGAAGTCAAGACGATAGGTATTAAATTCCTTGTCGTATCCTTTGATCGTGAGGTAACCCGCCTGGAAAATCATGGGCAGCAGCATCTCCTTGTCAGCTTTGTAGTCTATGAACATCTGTTCCGGATAGTTCCGACTTGTATATTCCATCACATCTTCCTGATTATTGCCAAGCAATCGTACCAGATAGGACGGGGTGCCAGAGGAGAACCAATAATTTCTCATTTCGAGTTTGGCAAAGGTATTGAGGATACTGAAAGGATTATATACGTCCACCATACGCTTGCTGAAATGATAGCCGTCATATTGTAACTTTAGTGACTCCTTTACCTCTTTAACGGAACGACCTTCCTCCTCCGCCATTTCATTGATGCCCTCAGCAAAGACACTATGCAGTTCTTCCTCTGTGATACCCAACAGGGTTTCATAACGGTTAGAAAGTGAGATGTCATCGGGCTGGTTAAAGCCACTGAACATACTGACCTGCGAGAATTTTGTGATACCCGTCAACATGACAAAGCGCAGATGATCATCAGTAGCCTTGAAGATGGAGAAGAACGCTTTTAAGAGTTCGCGATTTGATACCAGTAGTTTCTCGTCATCAGCATTGCCCGTCTCCAAGAGGTCAAGCAGAGGTTTGTCGTACTCGTCAATGAGGACCACAACACGTTGGTTTGTTTTCTTGTGCAACTCGATGATGAGATTTCTGAAACGGGCTACAGCATCAAGAGACGTGTCGCCTGTCTCTGGATTCAATACAGGCTGAATGTCGTACCTCTTTTCAATCAAATGCATTTCGAAAAGCAGGTTGTCTCTCAAACTGTTGGGCTTATTCATCACTCCGTTAAAGTCGAACATGATGACGGGGTATTTCGTCCATTCCGTCTCCAGCTCTGCCATCTTCAGCCCTTCAAACAGGTCGCGCCGGCCTTCGAAATAAGCCTTTAGCGTACTGATGAGCAGACTCTTGCCGAAGCGACGAGGACGAGCCATAAAGTAGATATGTCCCTGGACCAGCTTATATACCAAGTCGGTCTTGTCGACATACACGTAACCGTCCTTGCGTATTGTCTCAAAGCTCTGTATGCCTATCGGATATTTCATTATCTTATTGATCATATCTACATAATACGCTGCAAAGTTACGGATTTCATGTGAAACAGCCAAATTTTTTAAGACAAAATATCGCGCGTGCAGGTTATTTATATAATAAAAAGCGGGTAAAGTTAAGAAACATATCATCAGTACGGACGCAGACGCACCGTAGTACGACAAAAGAAATACTCCAGTACGGACGGTCCGTACTGGAGTGATACGCTATTCCTGTCAGAGACAGGATACACCTCTACCAATTGTACTGTTCGACAAAGGCGTCGAAAGAAAGATGGGAAAGCCCCAAATCGGCCAGAACCTTCCTGACAACAGCAATTTCCTCAGGCGAACAGAGCCTGTCCCCTCGCCTGCGTTCAAAATAGCCCGTACGTCCGAAATGCTGTTTCAGCCGGTTCATAAACACGGCATACTGCCGGGGAAGCATCTCTTCCTGCATCCCCTTAAAGCCACAGGCAAAGCGCTGCGGTTCGTCGGTACGATAGAACTCACAGGCCTCAGAGGGCATAGTTCGTTTCGGATTGACGATGGTCACCAGCCTGACACCTTTGTCAAGCACCTGCATCGCCATCTGGCGCAGACAGTGGCTGGCCATCGGACAGTCGCTGACGGCACAGTACAAATAGCCGTCAGGCACTTCATTCAAACCAATCTTACTCATTTTCTTTTCGAAATTAAATAGTCAAACCATGTCTGCTGGGCCTCGGTCAGCACGTATTCCAATTTCTTGGCACCAAAGTAATTCCGGAGCCATGTGTTGATGTCCTGAGCCGGCCAGTTCTCGACACCCACACGACAAGCCATGTGTTTGATCAGGTGGTTCTCAATATAAATGCGCAGCACCTCCATACCCATATACTCATCCACTTTGTATTTCCGCTGGTAGTGATAAAGGAACTCGCCAAAATAGTATCGGCGTAGTTCAGAATCCATAAAGGCTTTCCGAAGCCCGTCGCCTATCCGTTTCAGGGCTTCTGCATTAGGACGCACATGAAACTTAGGCACATTGCCTGCCAGCAGCACCTTCATGTTGATGCCGTTCTTGTGGGTGCTCAGGTTCTCAGAAATCTTGTCGCGGTCGTTGACGTTGGCTACCGCATTGGCCTTGCAGCTGAACACACAGCTCTCCACCGCTGGTTCAATAATCTCCTGACTGGGTGTCGGTTGGAACCTGTCGGGCACCAATGGCGACATAAATGCCACCATCTGTCCTGTTTCTTTGTTGCGCACGATGCGGAAAGCATCCGATTGTTCGATTAATTCAATCAGTTCCGAATCTTGCTTAAAGCCCAATGCCGTACGCAACTTGTTAAAGCGCTCCTGCGGATAGGCCAGCGTGACGGGATCCATATATTCTATGGCCCCGTCGAAGAGGTATCGGATCTTACCAATCGTGTTCCACGACAGCCGCTTGGCCCGCCAGTGGCGATTATAACTCCTGGCCGCAGTCGCGGCTAAAGCAATGTCTTCTTTTTGTTTCACAATAGAATATTAAATTATCTTTATACGGCGTGCCCCTCAGGCACGCACTCTTTAAAATATTTATATATAGAGGTCTTCATAGACCTCTAATATTTATATAATTAATTATAAAGTTATCATCGGTATTTACCGAATCATGGATTCGACTACAAAGGTACAAAAAAAAGATGAAACTGCAAAACATTTGTTAAATATTTTGCAGTTTCCTCTCACTTCGTGTCGAGCTGTCTCACTTCTCTATTTCAACGCAATGTCTTTCCACCAATCGTCTTTCGTGCGGCAGAGGGGTGATAACGATCGGGGAAGCCGTTGTCGTGAATGGTAATCACGGGAAAGCCGTGATCAACACTTTCATTGATAATCTCTCGTTCACGAGGTGAGATGCAGGCACTGACGAGAACAGCGCCCTCAGCAGCAGCCTCCAGACAATGCTGCTTCTGCTCTGCAAAGCGTTGCGCATCCTTGCGGTGGCATACGACAGGTAAGCAGTGGCGTTCTGTGAGGAGGGCGCGGTTGCCGTAGGTGTCGCAGGCGGTTACCCCGCCAGCATTTCCTGTCATTTCCCAATAGCGCTTGTTACACCCCTTCTTAAACCCTGCAATCACTTGCCCTAAGGGCAGCAGCTTACCATTCCTGCTAATAATCTTATCCTGCACCTCCAATATGAAATGCAGATGATCGGGCATGATGATATAAGTATCGACGATGACCATGGGATAATGCTCATGAATGCTGTGCAGCAGTTCATATTCCACCATCTGTCCTATGGGCGTCATATCAACGCGGGGCGCATCAGGCATGCCATCAGGTGCCATAGCATCACCAACCACATCGCCCAAGGGCTGCCATAAGCCGTCAGCCACATGAAGAGTGATGTGGCAGATGCCGGTCTTGGTGTAGTCATGGGCTACTGCGCGGCGAGTCATGCTATGTGTGGCCACTCGTGCTTTTTATTTAATCGTCACCTTGATGCTTTGCATCGAGCTGACTCACGCTCGGAAATGAGAGTGAACTCTCATTCCTCTCACTTAATCGTCACCTTGTGTGTGTAATGACCACCGGCGGCACGGATGATGTAGACACCACTGTTGTAGATCGGCGTCTCGATAGTCTCGCCCGGTTGGATGTCAAAGGTGCCAATGCAGATGCCACTGGCCGAATAGATACCCACATCGGCCACGTTTTGCATGTGCGACGTCACCACAATGGCGTGTTTCTTTACTGAGAATTCCATGCTCTCCGACACATGGTCACGCTGCTCCTGGTCCTCACCGCCACCAAGCTTCGAACCGTTGTTACTGAAGACAATACCACGAGTGATTGCTTTACCTGAAGAGAAATAGGTACGGAATGCAGAGACGGACTGCGTACCGTTTTCAACCTTTGTATACTCGTTGCCTGCATCGTTCATCACGTAGTAAACGTTAGTATCATCCTTCGTAGGAATCTCTATATTCAGATAGTTGGGCTTAAAATAATAGCCATTGTATGGACCCGCAGCACTGCCCGGATTCGAAGTAGTACCATCACCTTCCAGTTCCGTATCGCTCACATCAATCACTACAGCATTGGTTGTTACCGAAGGATTTGACGGATTATATTCAGACTCTTTCGAAGCGAACGTAATGGTCTGCTTTTCAAGCTGGACAGGAGGAACATTCGGATACGTCGTATTCGTGTTATCGGCTATCCAATTACCACTTAGATCAAACTCATAGTACGTTGTACCAGGGAATCCTATCAAATAAGGTTTGCCATGAGTCAGCATCGGATAGTCGTTATAGCTACGGCTGTCACTATAATATCTAACAGATTTGTCCTTATCCTGATAATCGTCATTATTTTCGTCCTGATGGCTGTGGTTACCCTGATAATAGTAGTCCCACAAGAAAGTGTTAGTAACGTTCTTATCCATCTTGTCCTCAGTTGCGGTTCCTGTAGCATCGGGATAAGTGAAGTTGGCTATAGCCATATCCGTTGCAGAGCCCGTTGACTCAAAGCCCGTACACTCACGCAGCCAGTATTCATGGCCTATCTTCGCACTACTGCCATCTGCCGTGTTACTGCCACTGTAGAAGTGCGTTATCTCGCCCTTCTGGTCTGTGCTTACCAATTCAGCGGTAAACGGTACACTGATGCTCTCCCATCCCTTTGTCAGGTCGACATAGCTGTCGGGCTGTCGCTGATACCACATCCGGAAGCCATTACCCATGACGTACGAAATAGGACAGTTAAAGTCCTTCTTGTCCACCAACAGGTGATCCCTATCCGTTGTCAGGTTGCTCAGTACGAGGTGACCAACGATATTCTGGGCAGGAGCTTTCTTGACACGCTTATAATCATCGTCCAAGTAATAGTCTGCATAAGCTGGTTCGCTAAACTTGACTGTCAGCTTATTATATGTTGCCGAATTCTGCGTAATACTGGGTGCATAGACCAACAGGTTTGGTGTCTCACCGAAGGTTTCGAAATCCAGCAGGCCATCATCGTCGAGCAAGGGTTGGAAGAAGAGTTTTCCGTTGAGTCCAACCTTATAATTACTATCATCGAGAGCATCATTATGACCAGCAAAGTCGATGGCAGTCATATTTGGATAAACAGTCTTAACATCTGCAAGAGAAGCTGCCGCATCTTTGTTCGAAGTGGCTACAATATAAGCCCATGGGTTGAAGTGAGCCACACCCATATCTTTGCTGCGGAAGTATGCCGGAGCACGATAGACACGGTTGCTCAGGTCGGTCTTCACCAAACGTCCAGTATTCTTATAGATGATCGACGGCTGACTCTCGTGAGGTCGTGACGAGTTATAATCATAAGTCAGCATCTGTCCGAAGAAGAGATAGTCGTCGGGCCATATAGGAGCATAGACTACGGTAGTCGTCAGACCTGAAGTGACCGCTCTCATTCGGATGTCGACTGTTTCAGGTATCACACCATCGGCATAGATGAAGTCACCATCCGCATAGCGTTCCTCCACATAATTGAGAGAACCATTCGCTGCATCATATTTCGTCGCATCTTCAGTATTCGGATATTTTCCTGAGCTCATTGCTTCTGGCAATGTGCCGTCAGCATTCGGAATAAAGTATTTATACGTTGTTGCATCAGAAGCCGTTGGCACCTTATGGTCATAGTAGCGCTTATTCAGATAGAATCCATTCAGGTTGTAAGCCACTGTACCATTATAGAACTCACTGGCAGTCATCTTACGGGCATTGCCGCGAGCATGACTGGTTTCGCTATACTTATTGTCCTCATGATAGTAGCAATTCACCACTTGTGTACCTTCAGAATCAGATGGATTGCCAAAGACAGCTTTGACGGCTGTATTCTCGGGGATTTCACCAGTGGTTTTCACCCAACAGTTCTCTACATAGCCATCTCCTGTGTCAGCAAGACCTGCACCAGTAAATGTACCCGTGACTCCAAGGTTATACACATTACCACAGAGATTTGCAAACAACGAGTTGCTAAGTCCCTTGATGGTATGTCCATCACCATGTAGTGTGCCACCGAAACAACGTGGGTCAGTATCCGTAGTAGTGCCCAAAGCATCCCACGTTTTCCCGCTATAATCTGGATCAGAACGCAGAATGATGTCGAGGTTCTTAAGGCCAGGGATGTAACTGCTCATCGGTGTATGACCATCCAGAGGTTCTCCATAACTCAAATTAAAGAGATCCTTAAGTTTATCAAGGCTATTACCCTTCTTCGGGTCATCATCAGCCAACGAACTATAATCATTGATATAAATCTTACAATCCCTATCGAGTTTTTGAGGATCATAGTCCACATAGAGATGATGCTCTTTATCGGCCATCACATCCGCCAAATCATGATAGTTTGCCACCGTCAACGGCACATAGTTCGAGTAGGTCTTACCAAGGTAAGTCTTCGAGAAGAAACGCACCCAGACCTTATTGTTCTGATACCAATAAAGCGGAGTTTCTGCATTCTTAAACGGCTTACCATTGCGGTGGTTTTCTGCATCGTTTATATCAGTGTATAATTCCCATCCGCTGGTCAACACCTCGTAAAGACCAGGACTTACCGACGGAGCTTTCAGTCCGACACCATTACCAGGCAGTACGGCTGGAGGAGCACTCAGCATACCCACCTCAGGAGCACCACTCTCCAACTGTAGATGGATGTTTAACACATGAAGTTCGTTGGTCTGGGTAAAACTGCCTGTGTTGTCCTCGTCTTCCTCGAAGAATGTATACTGATAGACCACTGTAATCACCTTTTCTTTTGCCACATCCTTAACGGTAGACTCACGACTCACATAGAGCGTCGTGGTTTCAGTGGGCTCCATACCCTGAATAGCAAAGTCCTTCTGTCTATTGGGTACTTTTGCGAAGTTTGTAGGGGTAAGAATCGAACCTTTCTTACAAGCAGTTCCATTTTCCACATCAAATTCCACAGTCGCACTGGGAGTATATGTCTCAAAGCAATAATGGAACACACGGTCTTCTGAAGAACCAGTAGAATATGCTGAACCAAGATTCACCACATCCACATTCCCATCTTTTCCATTATTTACTAAATAAGTATAATCTTTCAGAGAGATGTCCTGTCCCTTGGCATAAGGCGTACCGGCATAATTGAAAGTCGTATTGACAACATACAGCGTACTAAGGCCTTCCTTAGGAACTTTGAATGCTGTATAGTGAATCTGATCATTCGGCACACAGTTTTCATACTCTTCGCGAGAAATCGTTTTTCCATCAAGATCGTCAGTAGGTTCAATCGTTTTGGAGCTGCCACCGACCATATACGTTATCGGTGTCGTGCCATTGAATACTGCATCATATTCCACAGGAACAACCGTAGAATATCCACAATTACCAGGAAGGTTCGTCTTAGCTTCAGCCTCCGTATCGAAGTCATTACCATCAGCATCTTTACCATCATACTGATATTTCTCTCCTTCGTTACCGCTGAAGTGAGAATCAAGCAACACGTCGAAAGCGTCGTAATTGAAATCGAATTTGTCGCGGTTTCCCGTAACAGTACACCATGACTTCAACGCACTATAGTTTTCAGTTGCATCAAAATACTGTCCACCATAATCTCCCTCACCCGTACAATACCATGCCTCTGACAGATGTTCTTTCAGGTATTTCAGCGCATTTGCTTGAGTGTTGAATTTATCCCTATTCGGTTGGGCGTCATTATATGCTAAAAGATCTGCAGCCACTTGGTTCAAATCGGCCTCTTCAGCAGACACCAAATCACCCAACAAGATGTATCTGTCCTTACCAATCTGAAGTGAATTGGTACAAACCATTGCCATCTTAAAGTTTGCCTTTTCTGTAACCGACAATTCCCCATAAGTCGTTGCGGAGATACCACTACCAGCAATTCCACTTAATGAGGTGTACTGATAATCATTCAAAGCCACATAAGCACGCTGATCTACCGTAGCCTGTGTTGTAGTTGGAGTATAGGTTTTTCCACTGAGTGTGTTGTCGTAATCCGTTTTTAAAGCACCAGAAATAATATCTCCTACATTATAATGGGTCTGGCCATACAAACCAGATAAACTGGAGTCCTTCATTTTAAATGTCGGTCCCTCACGGTAATTCTCCTTGTCTTCATCACTCAACAAAACATACTGCTCTCTTTTAATTTTTTGCGTTCGACTATCACCACTAATCGGAGTATAATAGTCATCCCAGACTTTAGGAGTATTCATATCAAGTGTCAACACAAAGCCATTCCCGTGGCTGATGGTATTTGAAGTGTTGAACATATCGTCATAAGACTCTACAACCTTACCCTTTTTATCTAAAACTTTATTCTCTGAAATATAAGTTTGAAGAAGAGTTTTTGTTTCAGTATCAGTAGGCAAGAAGGCGTAAGTTCCTCTTGGGTAATCCACACCGTTAATCTTACAGGTGTCGATATTACAAATTGTTTCTTCAACAAAATATTTCTGTTCGTTGGTAGGCAACTGATGCCAATCCCACCAAGTGATAACGTCGTTGAGATGATAGAGCTCGCTCTGATTGTTTACTTTAACGCCTTCAGCATCTATCTTTTCTGTTTGCGCCGTATTTTTATAATAAGCATAGCGGTTTGGCTGCACATTCAGCAACTGCAGTCTTCCTTTTGAACCTGCTGTAATGGTCAATGGTATCTTTACCTCTTTGGCATACGATGAGGCAGCACCTACATAGGCTGATACAATCTGATCGTAGATATAGACGCTACCCTTGATGAACCAATAGTGAGCAGGCGACTTCACATATCCATCTTTATAAATACCATTGTTGGGGTAGCAATCGTCGATGATTCGCTTAGAGCGGTGGATAAAGTTTCCAGATGTTTCGTGATCAAGGAAGTCTGCCGGAACATTACCATACGTATAACGTTTATAGGTTCGGGCTTCGACACGACCTTGTTCTTCTGATGTCTTATTATAGTCCAAAAGAATCACATTGGGGATTGACATATCATAAGCACTACGCTCGCCATGTTCATTCTTAGCATAGACATAACCACCACCTTCAATATCCTTCTTCACATTAATCAGGGCGAGTTCTACGATACCTGTGATGTATCCATAGTCTTTCACCGTCTCCGTACTGTTTTCAGTGGTCAACTCCAAGTGTACGCCAGAAGCCAATGCCACCTGATTGCGGCTGACGCCACGATTGCGATCAGGCTTTTTCAGATGTTCTATCTTGTAGTCATAATACGACTTCGTATCTGTCTTTATGACTTCATTTCCATCAACCATTTCGCTATACTGACGCATGTCATAGAATTTCACATCGCTGGTCAAATTTCCCAAATAGTTCACATTACTATAGATGCCAAAGTAATTACCGTGCTCCTTTTTGTCAGAATCTGTTTGGTCAGCTGCTATAATAGATTTCTGAACATTCAGCGACACCTCACCTACACGGTTAATGGTATAATCAAGTTTCTCGCCTTTCTCTGCCACACGGTCCTTAGCACCCTGAAGTACCAGACGAGAGCCATAGACACCACAGAGGTCGGCACGCTGAATGGTATTCAGCAGGCGACCAGCATAAATAGAGCAGAAACCATATTGCTGCCAATATGACACATCTTGATATTGAGAATCTAAGTCATCGTATTCCTCTTGAGTAATTCGATCTCCTACTTCATGTCCTGAATTGATTTGCACACACAAATACTCTAATTGGAAATATGCTCGTTCTCGATTTGACAACTTGGTCCAATAATCATCCAAACTGATACGAGAACTCATGCTATAGTAGTCCGTACCATAGTTGGTGATGTTCAGCTCACGATAACCACCTACTACCGACAAGTTACCACCTCCGTAAAGACCACCTGTATGCTCAGTTCCAACGGTAATGAAGTCGCGATGATAGACGTCAAAGAGCGTTGCAGTACTATTACCGAAGACCGTTATGGCATTAGCATAGTTCTTGTCGTCGTTCGAACTCACATTACCTCCAGCAAATACGGCATTGTGAATCAACACACCTCGCTCAGTGCCGTCTGCATCCTTATCAATCAGCTTTACCCAATCACCAGTCCAATTACCACCCTCCTTAGCAGGGAGCGTGTTCAGATACTCTGTGGGAACATAATCATAAGCTTCGTAGGTTTTCTTGTTTTCACCAGTTGCAGGATAGTCGATGGTGTAACCCTCTTTTACCTGCAGCATCGGAGAAACAACTACACGGCAATCCTCCGTCAAATGATATTCTTTCTCTATCTTTGCCTTGTCCGTATCTGACAAAGCAGCATACTGTTCCTTTGTAATCGTTGCTCCTGCAGCAAAAGTACCCACAGCCTCTTTACACTTATAGGTAATTTCATCACTATAGTAATAAATATGATTGGGAGAATGCGTATTTTCATTTTGTTGTGTACCTTCGCTAAAGAAACCTGCACTATAAACATAACCTACGTCACCTCCGCCAAACACATTACCATAACCTTCTGAGATGCCGGCTTTAGTGCCTATTTCACCACCATGAATATGAACCTCAGTATTTCCGAAAACGTAACCATCGGTATAGCGCTTGTCATTGTTGTTATAGCCGTATCCCAAGTTGTTGACACCCTTACCGCCACCAAACACGTCGTGCATTACATGGCCATTAAACATCTCGACAAGTGTGCCACCTGCCATATAAATGCCTTTTAACACACGCTCTGAATTAGCCTCGCCGCCTTCCTTGGTAGCTCCACGACCAACCGTAGCAATCTCACCTCCGCCAAAGACACTGTTGCGGATGAAACCTCCATAAAGAGTCACTTTGGCATAGTCGACACTGCTGTTATAGTCGTAACCTGCTCCGAAAGCGTTACCATATTCTTCCAGATTCTTATTGGGGGTTGCTTGCGTCTCATCTTCAATTTTTTCAACATAATGTTCATCAATGGCCGTTTCACTATTATCTGTGCCACTCGCATGATACTCATAACCAATATAGCCATTGTTGATGACAAGATTAGCATGACCAAACACAGAGCCACCCTCACCACCAGCATATGCATTCCACTTGACAGCAGGAATACCATTGTAAAAGTCGAGATTTGCAGTGGTTACAGCAGCTTTTCCAGGTTCTATCACCTTATTCATGGCAGCCAAACGGTTTTCGCTTGTCTGGTCTTTACGGATACCGACAACAACATTGGATTCACCTGGGATATTAACCATATTTGAAGCCGTCTTGCCGTCCGCAGATACATCCCATGACGATTTACCCACATGACCTTCCCATCCGCCACCAAAGACTTTACGTAATGTTCCACCTGCAATATAGGCATTGGTGGTCGCTGTGAAGTCGTTCGTATTGTCTTCGTCCAAGGCTAACGCGAACTTATCTTCCACAGGACCGCTTTCACCTGCAGCATAGATATCCTGTACTACCTCGCCACCCAAAAGTCCGATAAAGGTAGAGCCACTAACCGCAGCCTTGGCACCATAACCAGCACCATAAGCATATCGTGCCACCTTAGCACCTTTGTAGATATTGACGTTCGTGTTACACTTCTTACCCAAGGCATTCTCCTTTGCCAAGTCATTTGCCAGATAATCATCCTCATAAACAGGATCTGAACCAAACGCCTTACCTAACGACTTGTCAATGGTCTCTGTAACGGTGATTGTCTCGTTATTCTCATTAGTTGTCTGATAGGAATAGCTGTTATAGGCTTTTACCGACTGCTCATTGAGCACCATTCCTGCGTTACCACCGCCATAGACGCGGTTGACTAATGCACCGTCTTTAAGATTCACCTCAGTATACTGCGACCAGGTGTTTTCACCCTTTCCTCCACCAAAAACCCTTACTAAGTGATTTGCCACGCGAGGAGCCGCCTCAGCTTCACCATTATAGACGGGAGAACTGATGTTTACCTGTCCATAGAGCGTGCGACGGGCATTATTGTTACCTCCATAGATTCCTTCCTTCACAATGGCATCTTCGCTACCGTAATTCACAATGGCTTCATAAGCATCACAAGGAAGCTTGTTCGACAGGCCATAGCCACCACCGAAGATATTGTTCACAACTATTTCTGAACCACTTGGTACATTGACAATGGTACGACGTGTAATACCCTCATTAAAGCTGGCACCATAAGCATTGCTGATTTGACCACGCATCAGGTCAATGATTGCTGCTGCCGTGATACCATTAGCATTCGTTTTAGCGACGGCTTTATCGACGCCCATGCCCACGCCACTGAAGTCACCAGCTCCGAAAAAGGCTGTCTCCTTATACTTGGTCGGAGTGTGCACGATATCGACAAGCACATAACTGCGGTCATGCATCTTGTCGCGATGAGAATCCTGAGTATAGCCTTGAGCACCGCCATACACCCTGTTCACACTGTTATTTCCATTACCATTTGGCTTGAAGTTGATAAAAGAACTGATAACATGTGGCTTCTTGAAACCTTCCTTAGGTGTGCCGTCGGCGGTATTGGTAAAGTCCTTATAATAAGGGTCTTTATAGTTAATATTACCATAACTGCCTCCAAAAATATAATCTACACGACCTTGAATGTATTCCACATAAGCTGCGGCATTCAGAACGCCTGGATTAGGAATGGTAACAGGGTTATTATTTGTATCAAGAACAGGGTCACCATTTTCATCAAGTACTGGCTCTGTCGTGTTTGTAGGATTATAAACCTTGTCCAGGATATCGGCGCTGACTCTGTCCCTGAAGTTTCCTTCACCCAGGATTTCACCACCCATATCGTTGCCGCCATAGACATGGTCACGAACCCATGGGAAACCATCCGTAGTGCTTCCGTCGTTGTTCATCTGAAGACCGATATAGGTCGCGGCATGACCCAAAATATCAGCATTACACGAGCCGGCAAAGGAATTGAAGATGCGTCCATTGCCTAAGTTAATGCGAGTATTACCCTGAATGGGAGCCAAGAAACCGCCACCATAGATAAACTCCGATTCCGCCATTATGTCGCTGGCTGGGCTTTTTTCAGTACCCGCGTCTGCACCTCTAAGATTGACGCATGTACTATAATTGCCATCGTATGTCGTGTATTCAAACTTTTTCTTCGTATCATTCCAAGTCCCCTTACCAATAGCACCCTGCTCGCCACCACCGAAAATCTGGAAGACATAGCCACTCTTTAAATTGATGGTTGTACCACCCCATATCTCAGATTCGGGTCCATATCCGCCACCAAACAAGTTCAACGACACACCAAGTATGTCCATACCCTGTTGGTCGAGGATAACACCCGAACGGCGTCCGGTAATCGTGAAACTGTCGTGACCATAAAGAACACCATCCTCTTCTTTAATCTGATCAAAGATAGCGAATACACCCTTGCGATCGACAACAGATTTCTCTACATTGATAATCACATTGCCATTGACATGACCGCTCGTGTAGCAGCCACCATAGATGTTGCCTCCCTTCAAACGGCGGTCAAGGTCAGCAGGGGTAGACGTAAACTCCGTTCCCTCCTCTATCTGTGTTATAGTTGTAGGGTTAACATCCTTGCCTGTCTCTGCGCTAATGATGTGCCACTCTAAGTAAGGATTACCATTATCATCCGGCAAATAGGTTACATTTCCATTGGCGTCCCTGACAATTTCGTAATTCGCATCTCTTTGGACTGCCCAGCGTTTCGGTTGGATTTTCACACCATTAAAGTTCAACTCCAACTTGTCGCCAATCTTTCCTGTTGGTGCTGTGGTCGGTTCACCAATGACGCCACCGTTATACGCAGCATTATAGTCTGAACCTTCGACGAAAGCAGCATTACAACCTCCTACCAGTTTGTCGTAGACGATAACCTCTTGGTTGAAATCCATTTTGAACTTACCGGTTTTCTTCAGACTACCAACGTTACCACCACAGAAGAAAGAACCAATAGAAGATGTGTAAATTTTATACTTTTGATCCTGATCATCGGTAGAGTCATCACCATCAAACTTGATTTTGGGCTGAAGGGTCATAGCACATCCGTCCATATATTTTTCGAATAAGCCCGCTTTAGTCAAATCAATAGAATTGTATTTTGACCCATCGGTGGTCTTATCCGTGCTGGCCATAATCTGAAGCACGTCATCAGCGGTTTCGTGCAACACCATGTTTTCGCCATTATTGCCAAGATACACATTGTCAATAATGGCATAGGATCCGATTTTCAACTCCAGTCTGGCATTGTTAGGATCATCGTTTTTCAAGGTTGCACTATTACCACCCACATAAACAGAGCCGTGAATGACGGTAGGTTTATTCTCCTGTCCTGCTACACGGATAGACACTTGTTCTGCATAAGGCCGGAATTCATTCAATGCCTGAACGGACTGTTCTTGAGTCCAAGTCCTGTTTCCTGTTCCTAGATCAGTAGGGAAGAGAGGATCTCCATTTTCGTCTTTTTTCTTATTATCTGGGTCTAAAATGTCCGCAGGATTATAATAGTAGTCACCATACTTCAATTTATCCGTTGGCTTCAACTTGTCGTTGTCCGTATATGGATAGGAACCATTGCCGCCACCATAGACATTACCATTGATAGTAGTATAGACACCTACCGCATTGCCACCCGTCACCCTACCTGTGATGTCGTTGCCGCCATAGACGTTGTTGATATCGCCGCCACGAACCAAAACACGGGCAGAAAGGCCTGCTGGGAAGTGATAATTGGGGTTAACAGTCACACCATCTGCAAGCATCAATTGTATCTTGGTAAGGTCCTTAATGTCCTGATTGTGCTCATCCTGTGGTCTGACATCAGCCTTACGGCAGCCACCATAAACATTATCTACTTTAATATGTGAGTCTGCCTTTATTTCCAACAACAGCCCCTGGGCAAAGGTCATGTTACCTTCGTTACCACCAGAATAAAGGTCACGAATAGAACCATTCTTCAGATGCCATGTGGGCTGAAGTTTCATCGGAGCCTTGTTGTTACCGCCAAAGACGCGGCCTAACAGGAAATCTCCCTGAAGATTGGTCTGAACACTATTCAACTCCATAAGGGTAATCAGGTCATCGGTAAGCAGATTGCTGTTTTCGTCAGTTGGGTCAGCAAGTATCTTTTTGGTGACAGTACTTAAGTTATCGACGCAAATGTCTACTTTTTCTTTTACTGTCACATTATTACCGCCACCGTATGCCTGAGCGATGGTACCACCACACAGTTCCAGATAACTTTTACCTACTTCAGGCTTGTCTACACCTTCTATGGTGTTTCCACCAACGACAACATCCCATTTTTTATCATCATCTGCATTTTCTGTGTAGGTATAGTCGCCATTTCCGCCACCAAAAACCCTACCAATAAAGAGGTGTTTACCTGTTGCTTCCTGATTAGTACGAACAAAGGTACTGTATTTATTGAAATTCTTACCAGCCTGATCTCCTGTTTTAGCTGTTATGCCATTGTCTCCTGCCTCAGTAATACACGAGGGAATAGCATCTGTCTCGGCAATAGCCTCTCCTATCTTTCCCGATATATCATTTCCTCCATAAACGGCATTAATAATCACATCATGATGGTCAGCACCAATGTTGACAGATGTCGATTTACCAACATTTGCCTGACGGGCACCACCATACACTTTGCCACCAATCATTATCTGCGCCTGAACTGCTGTTGCAGCAAGGAGCATCATTATGCTTATTATGGACGTCTTTATTCTCACTTCTTTACTTCCTTATTCTATTTTAATTCACCGTCACCGTAGGATTGTCGAGGTCGGGTTCTGACAATACATATAAGTAGGTGGGGTTAACCGTAAGATTGAATACGTATTTTTGCCCAGGATCCAATGTGATACCAGTTGGAAGGGAGAGCTTATTCTCTGCTTCACACCCCTTACGAATCAGGTTCCCGTTCTTATCGTAAACATTATATTTCGTTTTTAAGACAAACGCATTATTCTCGGCAAACGCGGCTGTACAAGCCAAGAAATCAATCATGTTGGTTTCTTCCCACTTCAATTCGCGTTCTTCATTATTCTTTTCGCCATCAAAGATAACAACTTCTGCACCTTCGCCAGCAGAACCGGATTTGGTTGTAGAAACTGACAACGGTGAGGAACTGTTTGCTGTCAGCGTAGCTATAAGATTCGCTTTCGGATAATTTTTACTCCTCAAAGAGAGTTTAGTCAGTTTGATGGTTCGTAACTGATTGTATGTTCCGTCTATTTTAAAACGCAGATGCAAAGCGGCATAGAGGTGATCGATGAGCAAATAGACAAAATCACCATCGTTTGCAGCATTATATTCAAATTTTCCTAAGCTTTTGGTCAAATCAACTTCTGAAATCGGTAGATTTGTCTGACTAGCCTTCATACCAACAATAGCGCAGACATCATAACCAGACATTGCATTCATCTCCATGACCATTTTTGCCCCTGCAGAATAGTCCGTTTCACCTGCAAGTTTTTGCAAATCCACCTTATTAGCCTCACTAGCGGGCATAAGGCCATAGACATAATAAGTAGATTCATCAACGGGCAACTTGGAATTCCATATATAGGTGCTGCTAACCTTGTCGTAGGTGATGTCGCCCTGAAAATCAACAGCCGTATGGGCCAGAAAACACTTCAGAGCCGTTGAACCTCCAGGAATCTGTGGCGACAAATTGTCGTAAACCACATAACCGGGGGGCAATGCACGTCGTGGTGACGACATCGGGGACACATCGATATAATTAGGAGAGCAAAGCATGAAAGATATCTGTCGCTGAGGCATTTCAGGAGTGTCTTGCTGACTGTCTTCCGTACAGCCTGCAAACAGTCCTATCCCTGCCAGAGCAAGTGTGAGATAGACAATATGTAATAGCTTCTGCTTCATGATGCTTCCTTATCAATTACCAATTATAAAGATCCGATGATTTGATACCTGCGTCTACCCAACTCCTAATTGCCACATTGGCCACCTTAACGGCATACTGGGCGGTCTTCAGATCAGGAATGACATTATAAGCATTCTTCAGACTCTGTATGCTCAACAGGAGAGTAGTCTTGTGATCCTGAGTAAACACACGATGCCATTCGTCTTCTGTACGCGTTGGCTGGGGCCATGCCTGACCTACCAAATAGAACTTGGTTCCTCTATATACAATACCGCCAAGACCCATGAAATCAACATCACTATTATTCTCGAATTCCAACACGATGTCAACCGGTCTTTCGTCTCTTGACTGGAAAACTAAAGTGTAGTTAGGAATCAGAGCTGCCACCTCTTCATCGGTTGTGGCTGTGTTCAGATAAATACCAGAGGAAACTTCTCTGTCGTAGATAATGTATTCCGTAGGTTTGGGGGTAGTAGACCCTTTGGCAGGGTCTGAAACAGGCTTAAAATTGTATAGCTGCTGATACTGACCACCAATCAAAACTCCTGTCAGAGGAAATGACTTGTTTCCATCATTATTAATAAGATTTACAGACACAGGAGTCTCATTGTTGTCCTGTAAATACCACTTTCCTGTAGTCTCATTATACTCGGCATCAGCTTTCATAGTTAAAATCAAGCAGCTAACGCCATAGTTTAGAGGGTCTTTAATCGCAACAGAACGGGTAGTGGATGCAACAACTGCGTCGTCTTCATCGTATTGATTCAATACACCAGAAGTTCCTGTCTTATCATACCATTGTGTATAAGTATAGGCCGATGCTTTGCTTGACGTTGAAGTCTTGATGTTGCTAGAGGAATAATAATATAGTTCTGCAGGGTACACAAAACGCTTGTGATCACTGAGGGGTGTTCCCGTTATACCTTCGGTAATATTGACAAATTTCGTACCATCCCACTTCATAGCCGCAGCACCATCGGGCAGACCAATGTCACCAGGATAGCCCTCTCGCTTCTTACTTGTAGTTGTTCCGTCCAAATTAGTAATCGTCAAGTCAGCGCCACTACCACTATAAGTAACGTCTGTCGTGATTGCAGTCAAAATCGCTGTTCTAGCTTCCTCTACGGCTGTCTCACTTCCAGCAACAGCTACTTCACGAACTTTATGGTAAAACTCATTAACCAATGCCTTGATATTTGCACTGGAGCCAGCAATCTTACCAGATTCGTTGATAAAAGAGCTATACAAGCCCAAGAAATCAGTACGAACTGTTAATGTTGGCCAGCTAGTATGAGTAGCAATGCTGGTAAGATATTCCGCAAGATTTGTGGCAACACTGTAATCTTCAGTGCATGTAGGTTCCAAATCGAATTTGATGTTTGAAGGGGCTTTGTCACCAAGGTCCGATATGATAGAACCATTCTTAAACTTACGCTTAACATTATCCGCCTCTTCAGCATCAGTCAATGGCGTTGCCTTAGCATAGCACAGGAACCTTGACGTGCCAATATATAGTTCTGTAACCTGATCAGTGAAGTAATGATAAGTTTCTCCCTGACGGTTCAGTGCAGGGAAACTGCCTTCAAGGACCGCTCCCTCGCTGTTCAGAGGAATAAGCGTAAGGCCTTGGATTCCACGGTATTTGCCTGAGAGCTGTGTGACGTCGAACGCATCGGAGGAAGAATTCTCATGGGCTGGCTGGCGGGTGGTGGCGAGTTGAGAAGGGGATACGCACAAAGCCAGTTCGACGGCGACCTTGCCGTCCGCCGGAGTGGGCTCTGGGATGGGCTCCGAAAGGGCTGCGTCGTCGGACGTGCAGCCCACAATGGCAAGGAGTGCCAGGAGGGCTATCGCGCGCGATCCTATTATATAATAAAAATATTTCCTTCTCAGTATGCTCATCTTCAAATAGTTACAATTCCCATTCGTGATGTCCGCCGTCGTTCCAGTTGAGGGTGACACTGACACCTACCGTCTGGTCGTCGGTGGTGACAGAACCGTCAGGATGTGCCTTGACCTTGATAATCATGAGCTGGCCGGCTCGCAGGGGGCGTCGGATGTAGAGGACATTCTCCGTAGTTGTGCCGTCGTGGGTCGTCGTATAGATGCGGAACTCCCACAGGCTCTTGTCGGAAGTCGGTCCAACGAAAGGATCGGTCGTCTCAATGACGACACGGGTGGAGGCTTCTGTCGGCTCTGGTTCACGCGACGGGAAGTTCACCGTACAGAACGCCACCTCGCCACTGTTCTGTGCCTGCACAGGATTGGCAACGACCAAGGGAGGTTTGTTGCTATAGATAAAGGCACTGTCGGCGATGTTGAAACCGGTTGCAAAACCTGTAGCATACACCTTCATCTCACGGATGCCACTGCCAATGGTGTCGACCACGAGGGCTGCCGCACAATTGGCCATATAGAGGTGGACATTGAACTGCTGGTCGACGCCTTCGAACACCTCCATGGACTGACGGGCGGTAAAGATACCAGTAGTATGGCTCTGAATGATTTCGTCCGACTCGCTACGTAGCACAGGGGCTTGTGGCTGTGAGGGATTCTGCAACAAGGTAGACTTATGACAGCGCTCGTCGTTGGTCAGACTGACCAGCGGATTATCGACGATGTTGGCCACAGCCAGATGCATATACTGTCGCATGGGCAGATAGAGCGTATAGCTGGCCTGATTGGCATTCATGATATGCTCATCGTGCTGCAGGCGCAGCGAGTCGCCCTGGGTATCGTAGAACGACAGATCGACATCGTGGGCAAAGTCGGTAAAGACGTCCGACAGATGAGTGCGCAGGGCCTGAGCCAAGTTCAACTCTGTCTCTGTGGTCAGCTGAGTCTTCAGCTCGGTGGTCATATTGGTCACCAAGCGAAGCTCGTAGTCCAACTCATAGTCGTTACCGCACTGCGACAGGTCGTCGTCGATGGTGGAACATGAAGCCAAGGCTGCCCAACAAAGCAGGCAGCCTAACACTTCTGTCAATAGTTCCATCCTTGCTGTCATAAAGACCGCTGGTTTATTGTTCACCCAGAATAACGTTGTCGAATGTCAGACCCGTCTGCCACTTCAAGTCAACAGACAGACCCAGTGAAATCTGCGATGAACGCAGGTCGGGCGTAGCCACCAGGGCATGCTGTAGCGACTGTGCACTGATGACGAAAGTAGCTGTCGTCATGTAGTGCTGTATGAACACACGGCGCTCGTGTATTGAATTACCACTTGCATCGTATGGAGGCAACGCATACTTCGAAGGCCAAGTAATACCGTCGCTATAGTCTGTAGCGCTGTGGCCTGCGTCCGGATCCAGCTTACCGACAAGGTAGAACGTTGCACCGTTACGGATGAGGTTATTCTCGCCATAGAAGTCTCTCGACTGATTCTTGAACTCCAAGGCTACATAGACATCGCGCTGCTTCTTACCCACGTTCTTAGCCTCCCAGTTATCCCATACCAACGTGTAGTTGGGGACAGAGAGACCACCCATATTATCTTCTGTTGTAGCGGCAGGGATGGGGATAAAGGGTTTACCATTATAATTCACATCATCGTAAACCATGTGACCGAATCCCGGTGTGGCAGACTTGGCAATATAGTTCCAGCCTACTTCGGCCTCCTGACCACCAATCAGCACACCTGTCAGTACGAAGTGAGTGTCGTTACCAGTCACATTAATCTGGTTGTTAGCCTCAGTGACATTGTTCCATCGCTTCTGGAGATTAGCATTATTGTCTTCCAGGATAGCACTGCCGTAACGTACTTGTGTCTTCAGCAAGGCAGTACCATATCGGATATTGTCGCGCATAGCCACACTTCGTGTTGACGAAAGCACACGGCTATTGTTTTCCCAACTGTTGGTAGCCCAGCTGGCATCGGTTTCCCAATTCTTAGCTCCGTCGGGATAGTCGTTAGCCACCAAAGTTGCGTTCGACGTACGGATGGGGCTGTTGCCAAAGTAGCAGAGCTCAGCAGGATAGACATAGTTCATGGGGTCGAAAGCATCCGTTGATGTGGTAGAGCCTCCCATTGCATAAGTCTCTACAGCGCCTTTATAATTATAGGTGAACTTATAGCCACTGCTTGCTGTAGCATCTGATTCAATGTCGAATTGCAGCAGTACTGAACCGTAGGGCAAGTTGAAGGTCTTCGGGAAATCATTGAGGTTGCAGCCACTCGTAACGGCATCAACACCCGTGACGTTGGGGAGGTTAGACTTAATGTCGTCAACACTCTTCCATTCATAACCCAAATCTGCGTCGAAGAAATACTCCACGTTGGTCTTAATAGCTTTGGCAACTTCTTGTGTCACACACTCATGCAGTGATACTGGCGTGGCACCAACCACAGAATTAACGACGGTCATCAGGTCAGCCACCATCTTTGCCACAGCCTCACCGTAACCGGCACGCAACTCATTGGTGTGGATGGTATTGAGGGTTGCAAAAGCTTTCGCTATTTTTTCGCCTAATGCGCTAATAGTCTGTTCGCCTCCTGTTGTTTTCACGGGTGAGACAGTTTTCGGAGTGATGACATAGCTTCCTGCTTCACCACTTACTTGAGCGTAATCACTCCAGTTCAGCTGATCAACGTTTACGGAAAGATCACCGTAAGTCACCGTTTTATTTGTAATACCACTTCGGATGATGCGTGTCAGAGCAGCAGCCATGAGTTTCTCGTGCTGCAGCAATGCATCCTTATAGATGTGTGATGTTTCCGTAGAATAAGGAGCATCAGGCACAATCTTACACATGGAGATAGATGTGTTGGCAAGGTTCTTCTCATCAATATTCATGACAACCCTTCCCTGCTCATCGTCAGTGCCCGTCTTGATGGCCTTACCCCAGAACATCATAGCGTTGGTAGCTGTTTCGAGGCTGAGCTCAACCACACGACGAGAGGTGGGCAGACCGTCGTCAGGATTCTCGGTGAGCGAACCTGCAGAAAGAATAGTACCGAAAGAATAGCTCCTGTCTATCGGTGTAGTGCTGTTCGGCACAGCTTTACCGTCAGCATCCAACTTAAATGTGGCGAGATAAGCGTTCGTGAGTCCACGGAAATAATCACCAGTAGTGGCCTGTGTGTTTGCCGAGGTCATACGGGTTGTCGGAGTGTTCGAAGTCGAAACGTTGAACACGAAGTCAACGTTCAGCTCACCGGTCTGCTTGTTGTAAGAAGGATTAACATCCACGTTCTCTTCTGAAGAGCAACCTGTGAATCCTACTGCACCTGTCAACGCTATCGCGAAGCACAGAGCGAATTGATTGGTCTTTTTCATATTGTATATCGTTTTTTACTGTTTCCTGTCGTTGTTTTCTTATAATTATGGGATAGGCACATAAAATTCTACTCCTTCTTGCCAAGTTAAATCAACAGAGAGGCCGAGTTCCACTTTAGGATTACGAAGATCGGGAATTGTATTTTCAGCGTTTTTCAAACTGTTAATTTGAAATTTTGCGATAGTGACAAAATCCTGTTTAAATATTTTATTATCAGTATATCCAGTTGGTTTTGTCGTTGTTGCACCAGTAACGGAAGGAGTCATCTCCAGTGCTCCTACAAGATAGAACTTACATCCTTTAGGAACAATACCGTCCTTTCCATAGAAATCCTGATCATTGTTGACAAACTCCAACGCCACCTTTACTGATTCTGTTGCATCGGCTCCTGCAGTCTCAAGAACTAATGTTTGGGCAAGAGGAACAAAGTTTGTCGTAGGGGTTGTACTCAATGATGTTGCCAGAGCAATACCCTTTGTCTTCTCGGTCTCTTCTCCTTCTTTGGTTACATCCTGAGAAATTACAAGATTATCATAAACCGTGTATTCGCTTCCAGTAGTAAGAGGTTCAAAATTCCATCCGACATTCTTTTGTCCGCCAATCAAAATGCCTGTCAGCTTAATTTTTGTAGGATCTATGCTATGAGCATTGGTACCACTTCCATTGTCAGCCAACTTTCCTCCCGTACCTGAACCGCTAGCAGCAACAGAGAAATCCAAGCGTCCGACACCATATTGCACCTGTTTCTTCAAAATCACAGAACGCGTTTTGGAGGTAATGGCGTTCCCTGCATCGTAATAATTAAAAATTCCTGTGCTTACATTATCGTCCCAAGTCATTGTTGGGTTGAAATGGTCTTGCTGAGATGATTCTGAAGTCAGAATATCACTCTTACCCCAATAGTATAAATTGGCAGGATAAGCATACTGGTCGAGTGCCGTTACATTCATGCTGGCATAGTTAGCATCGGTTCCAAGATAAGTGAATACCGCTTTACCCTCCGTATCTGCTTCATAATGAAGAACTGCTGCACCATCAGGTAAATCGATTATTGATGGATAATTATCTATATTTTTCTGGAACTCCAAAGTCTTGTTCGTTGCATCAATTGACTTTATATAGGTATTGTTATTAATGGCATCACATATAGCCTTTGCCAACAAGTTTCCATTATCATCATATATATCCTTGCACGTGAAATACAAATCTTTAATAGCAACTGCGAGATTCGTTGAGGAACCGGCCTTCATATTAACAAAACTAGTAAACAAAGCACTAAAACCAGCATTACCTGTACTTCTCCATGCTTCAGTGACTTCGCCTGAAGTGTATTGTGCATCCGCAATGAGCTTCAAATAATTACAGATTGCCGTAGTTTTTGTAGACATCAATGTTGCTTTATTTGTATCTTCATCATTTTCATTTTTTACAGTTGTTGGGTAACTTGTAATAGACGTTGGCGAGAATTTAAAACCACTGACATTGGATGCCGTCTCATCCATTGTCTTAGTCAACCAACCATATTTAATGTAATCAGCTGAAGTATAACCTGATTGGGCATCATTCGCTTTTCCTATTGCCTTACCATAAAACAGAAATGTTTGTGTACCAATCTGCAATTGTACATTTCCATACAATACCGATTTACTAGCTTCCAACAACTCGCCTTTGGGAATTTCCTCAGTAACAGAAGCTGATGTCGGCTTTAATAATTCACGAAGATAAATATACTTCCCAATAGAACTGGTTGAAGAGAAATTACTCAATGGTACAGCTGATGGAAACAATCTGATTTCATTAATACCACGGAATTTCGACACGCTTGGAACGCTTTGAACGACATCAGCAGACATCCTTGTGGTGGCTCCCGTATTCATCGGAATAGAGATAGTAAATTGTGCTCTGACAAGATCTCCCAGTTCGTTCTCCGGAGAAACTGCCGCGTCCTCCTCACTACTACAAGCAGTGAAGGTTGCTGTAGCAGCAATGAATGCTGCTAACATGAATAAATACTTTTTCATCATATTCATAATTGCAATTATTTAATTTTCTTTTATTTCGTTTTCGTTGTCTCGTTATCGGTTTTCTCTAACTGCCGGAGAGTTTCCTGGGCGTTCGGATCGATGGCGACCGGTTCCTGCTGCTTGCAGGGACGGCCAGGAATATTATAGACGATATTGATGCCAGCCTGAGGCATCAGGAACAGCTTCGACTCATCGGAAATCTTGGTGCCGCAATGCCCACAGGCATAGCGGTCGTACTTGGCATAACCCACGGCGACACCAATCAGCGCCTCCAAGTTCCAGTGGCGACCTAAGACCCATGAGTAACCATAGAAAGCACCAATGGCAAAAAGGTCGCCCTGGCGACGCTCGTCGCGTACCGAGGGGAATAACCCAAAGGGGAAGCGGACATCGGCCACATTGAAGTGACTGTAAATGAGATTCGCACCAAAGAAATGATGCACATTGACAGAGTCCTTCCAATAACGCAACTCAGGGGAAATCAGCACATGGCGCCATTTACGCGACGTCTCGTCGTTGGTGGGCCAAGGACGATAACCTGCCGTCAAGCCCAGCGACCAATGTTCGCTGGCACGGACACCGATACGCAGATTGGGAGTCAGCCAGGCATCGTAAAGCAGATTATTGCTAAGCGTCACGTTTTGCGCTGCCGCTTTCGAAACGAACAAAAGCAGCAAAACAATTAACAAATTATGCTTTATCTCTTTCCTCATCATATACGCGCGAAACTAACTTAGTATGCAAATTTAGGAATATTACTACATTCTTCCACACTACCCCCCCCATTAATTTATAAAATTGCTTAATTTCTTGATTTAAATCAAGAGCCGTATCGAGAAAAAACGGATATAAAAGATTAAAAAAGGCTAAATTGTAAGAAAAAACACCTTGACATAGCTCAGGGTTAAGTCAAGGTTAAGTCAGGGTTACCTCCGACTTACCTCCGACTTACCTCCGATTTACCTCCGATTTACCTCCGATTTACCGTGCGGTTCATGTGAGGAGGTTAATAGAGAGGTAATCACTCTTGATTTTCTACCCAAGAGGAATAAGGATACCGACGTAGCTGGGAATTATAATAGCGGCGGTCACCAGTAACCTCTTTTCCGATGAAATGGGGAATTTTTGGCTCGTCTATGGTAGATTTTAACTCCACCTCCGCCATGACAAGTGGTGCATTTTCACCATGAAACTCATCGACTTCGAAGGTGTGTTCGCCGCTTTTGACCAGCCAGCGCGTCTTGTCGATAATGCCTGGGTCACAGAGTGTCATCAATTGTTCTGCATCGGCAAAGGGAATCTCCTGTTCGAATTCATAACGCGACAGGCCACCATCGAGACTGGGACCCTTGATGGTGATAAAGGCCTGATTGTCACGAATTCGGATACGTACGGTGCGCCCCCGCTCACTACAGATATAGCCCTGACGGATGTGATAACTTGAAAAAGCCTCGTGCTTGAAAGAATCGTCAAGCACGAGGAATTTGCGTTCAATTTCTTGAGCCATAAGCTTTTACGCCATCATGGTAAACGTCCAAATCAGATAGATAATGGCCAGAATGATGAGTCCGCCAAAAATCCATGTGACAACTTTCTTACCTTGTTCTTCCTGTTTCTTAGCGTAAGCTTCACGCTTTGCATTACTCTTTTTCATAATGTTGAATTTTGAATGTTGATTGTTGAATGATCGGCAAAGCCGATTATCAATGATTAATTATTAATTATTTCGTTATCTAAATTATATTTTGATGTTTTCGTTATCGAAACTAAAAGACGTTTTAATTCTTCACAATCATCATATATTGATTGATATTGTTTGGAATCCAAGGAACCTGTTTTTCTTAATAAAGTTAGCCAAAAGAGGGTTTCATTGCATTCTTTTAATGAGATATACACTTTTGCAGCAAAGTCCTTCTTACTAATAGCACATTGTGCCTCTGCCATATTAGCACCAATACTCGTACCACTACGGAATAATTGATCAGATATCTTGTGCTCATGCTTTTCGTCAATAAGGAAACGACATAAATTCGTTATGCGAATTGCGAAATTCATGCACTTATCTTCCATTATTTTGCCAAAATCACTCATCACTCTTCATTCAAACATTGCGCGTGCGCAATCATTCAACATTCCACATTCTCCATTCCAAACTCCATCAGGTATGCCTTGATGAACTCGTCGATTTTGCCATCCATGACACCATCCACATCAGAGGTCTGGTAGTTGGTGCGGTGGTCCTTGACACGACGGTCGTCGAAGACATAGGAACGAATCTGACTGCCCCACTCAATCTTTTTCTTGCCCGCCTCAATCTTGGCCTGAGCCTCCAAGCGTTTCTGCATGGCACGGTCGTAGAGTTGCGAGCGCAACAGGGCCATGGCACGTTCCTTGTTCTTCGGCTGGTCACGGGTCTCGGTATTCTCGATGAGGATTTCCTCTTCCTCGCCCGTATCAGGGTCGGTATACCAATAGCGCAGTCGCACACCCGACTCCACCTTGTTGACGTTCTGACCGCCAGCACCCGAGCTGCGGAAAGTATCCCACGACAGCTTGGCAGGGTCGACATACACTTCAATGGTATCGTCGACCAGCGGGGAAACGAATACGGAAGCAAACGACGTCATACGCTTACCTTGGGCATTATAAGGTGACACACGAACCAAGCGGTGAACACCGTTTTCGCTTTTCAGGTAGCCATAGGCAAACTCGCCACCCTCAATCTGCATGGTGACACTCTTGATGCCCGCCTCGTCGCCGTCCTGCAGGTTAGCAATAGACACCTTATAGTCGTGCGCCTCAGCCCAACGCTGATACATACGCATCAGCATCTGGGCCCAGTCCTGAGCCTCGGTACCACCTGCACCAGAATTGATCTTCAACACAGCATCCATGGGGTCTTCCTTCTGACGGAGCATGTTTTTCAGCTCCAGGTCTTCTATCAAGCTGAGAGCGGCTTGATAGTTGTGGTCAACCTCGTCTTCGGTCACCATCTCTTCCTTATAGAAATCAAAAGCCAGTTGGAGCTCGTCGGCAGCAGTGCGAACAGCCTGGTAGCCATCGAGCCATTTCTTGATGGCTTTCACCTTCTTCATCTGCTCTTCAGCGCGCTTCTGGTCCTCCCAGAAATCAGGAGCCTGCGTACGAAGATCCTCCTCCTCGTACTCCATCTGCTTCTGGTCTATCTTCAGGTAGTGCTTCAACTTATCAGCACGATCCAGAACGTCTTTCAGTTGATCTTGTGTTATCATTCTTTTAATTAGGAATTAGAAATTAGGAATTAGAAATTATGATTACTTCTAAAATCCCATTATTTCCGTAGTTTCCTTTTCATTGTTTCTGTTATTTTTACTAATATACTTATTATCTCTTCGTTGTCTTTGATGATAGAATCAAATTCTTTCTCTGTCAGATATCCGCCTGCATACAAGCGTTTAATCCAAAATTTAGTTTCATTTGCTTCTTTAAGTGATATCGTCATCTTTGTTAGAAAGTCAGCCTCACTCTGAGCAAATTTACTCTCCGAGACATTTGCACCTATACTGGTACCGCTACGCACTATCTGTTTGAGCATGTCTGAATTTCCGGCTCTTTTGCTTGACAAATATTTGTGCATCTTCACTATCCTATCAGCAAACTGTTCAGACTTCTCAACGATGATGTTTTCGCGCCTTTCTAACATAATCAGGTAATCATAATTTCTAATTTCTAATTCCTAATTTCTAATTTAAAAGTCACTCCGCATACATCGCCTCTATCTCCTTTTTATAATTTTCATTTAATACGCGGCGGCGGATTTTGAGCGTATTGGTCAGTTCACCCTTCTCCATCGAGAGGTGATGGGGTAGCAGGGTGAAGCGCTTCACTTGTTCGTAATGGGCCAGCTGCTGCTGGAGGGTATCGATGCGCTCCTTCATCATCTGCATGATTTCCGGATCGGCACAAAGGTCTTCACGGGTTTTAAACGCGATGTTGTGGTCGCGGGCATATTCCTCAAGCAATGAGTACACAGGAATGATGAGTGCCGAGACGAATTTACGCTCGTCGGCTATCACTGCTATCTGGTCGATGAACTTATCGACGAGCAGCTTCGACTCAATCATCTGTGGTGCAATATACTTACCGTTCGATGTCTTGAAGAGGTCCTTGATGCGTTCTGTCAAGAACAATTCACCATCTTTCAGATAACCAGCATCTCCCGTACGGAAATAGCCATCTTCGGTAAAGGCCTGCTTCGTCAGGTCCTCACGGTTGTAGTAGCCTATGGTAATCGTCGGACCCTTCAACAGAATCTCACCATCTTCACTGACCTTGATGTCGATGCCCTCGATGGGGATGCCCACCGATCCAACAGTATAAGGCTTACCCAGATGGTTGCACGATACGGTGGCCAATGACTCCGTCAAGCCATATCCTACGACCATATTGATGCCGATGGAATGGACGAATTCTTCCACATGCGCCGATACAGCAGCACCTGCCGTGGGGAAGAAATGGGCATTCTCCAGACCCAGTTCCTTACGAACCAACAAGAAGACGGTACGGTTCAGCATCTCATACTCCAAATGAAGTGCCACGGGTGGTTTCTTCCCCTTGCTAAGATACTCGATGTTATGACGACGACCTACATTGAGAGCATGCAAAAACAGTTTACGCTGAACGGCACTGGAATGCTCAATCTTGTCCATCACACCCATATAGACCTTCTCCCAAAAACGAGGAACGGCCGACATACAGGTGGGATGTGTGTCGCGCATGGACTGCTGTACCTCCTGAGGATGGGTGTTGACAATCATACGTGCTCCGGCATACATACACAGGATAGCCCATCCACGTTCGAAGATATGTGTATAGGGCAAGAAGTTCATGATGCGGTCGTCTTCGTTGACAGGTACACATTTGCTGTTTGCCACCATAGCGGCATGGAACTGTCCGTGCGTCAGGATGACACCCTTCGAGTCACCTGTCGTACCACTGGTATAGAGAATGTTTGCGATATCATCATTCGTGGCTTCCTGTTGCAGTTTGTCAACTTCAATTTGACGAGGGAGATTCTCGCCCAATTTCAGGAAATCACTGAAATAGACGGCATTAGGATCATGTGTAGAGATGTGCACCATTGGGTCGAAAACGATGATGCGTTCCAATGTAGGACAGAGCGAGAAGATGCGACGCGCCTTGTCGTACTGATCCTGTTCACCAACGAAAAGATAGCGTATCTTGGCGTCGTTGACCATAAACTGAATCTGCTGCTCCGAACTGGTGGCATAGAAGGGAATGGTCACTGCACGAATGCCCCAGGCACCGAAGTCGCACTCAATATACTGAACCGAATTCTGCGAGAAAATACCAATGTTCTCCTGTACCTTCACACCCAGGTTCAGCAAGGCATTCGACACCTGTTTAACAGTCTGAGAGACCTGATTCCAGGACAGTGATTTCCATTCTTTTCCACCGAAATCCTGATAGATCAGCATCTCGCGGTCACCATACTTCTTGGCCTGTTCGTGCACCAGCACTGACATGTGATAATTCGTCTGCATAAACATCTCCTATTATTAATTAGGTGCAAAGGTAATAAAAAAATTAGAAATGAGAAATGAGAAATGAGAAATTATTCGTAATTTTGTGGCAAAATTACGATATTATGGAAATTTATCAATACACTACCGAAGCCGTCGAGTTGCTAAAAAGACTGATAGCAACGCCCTCTGTGAGCCGCGAAGAAAGTGCTGCCGCAGACATTTTAGCCGATTTCATCGAGAAATGCGGCCTGCCCGCAAGACGTATCGGCAACAATATTCTAGTATGCGAAACGTTGGACCCTGAAAAGCCGACGCTTCTGTTAAACGCCCACATTGACACCGTAAAACCCGTGAGTACTTGGACCCGAGACCCGTTTACGCCAGTTGTAGAGGGTGATCGATTGTATGGACTTGGGGCCAACGACTGTGGCGGTGGCCTAGTCAGTTTGTTGCAGACGTATAGGATATGGCGCGACGAAATCGCGCCACACGGAACAAATTACAATTTAGTGTATCTGGCATCGTGTGAGGAGGAAGTGAGCGGAGCTGGCGGTTTTTCGTTAGCCTTGCCCGAGTTGCCCAAGATTGATGTAGCCATCGTGGGGGAGCCAACTGGTATGCAGCCTGCCATTGCTGAAAAGGGACTGATGGTGATTGACGGAGTGGCTTATGGAAAAAGCGGTCATGCCGCCCGCGAGGAAGGCGTCAATGCCATCTACGAAGCATTGGATGACTTGGTATGGCTACGCGACTACCGCTTTAAGAAAAAGAGTATGCTATTGGGCTATACAAAGATGACGGTAACGGTATTGAACAGTGGTACACAACATAATGTCGTCCCTGACGAGTGTCACTTCGTGATTGATGTACGTACCAACGAATACTATCAGAACGAATTCTTGTTCGCCTTCCTGCAGAAACACATGAAGAAATGTGAGTTGAAGGCCCGTTCGTTCCGCTTGTCGTCGTCACACATCCCCGTTGGGCATCCCCTCGTACAGAAAAGCATCAAGATGGGTATGGTGCCTTTCGGTTCGCCTACGCTGAGCGACCAGGCACTGATGCCTTTCCCCTCGATGAAGTTAGGACCCGGCGAGAGTTCACGCAGTCATACCGCCGATGAATTTATCTGCATCAGCGAGATTGAACAAGCAATTGCCACTTATGTGGAGTTGATATCGTTATAACGGAATTACGATATAACGGAATTACGACATTTCGATATTTCAAAGAATTATTACCTTCCCAGCCAAGATTCAGGATTCAACTTGGTCGTCTCACGGCGTAGCTGGAATTGGAGGATATTGTCCTGTCCTACCCGTCCCAATGACTGACGCGTCGAAACCTTCTGGCCACGATGTACATTGACGCTGGCAAGGTTACAATATACGGAGATATAGCTGCCGTGACGGACCATTACCACCATAGAGCCTCCGAAGCTGAACACGGCGCTGACCTCGCCATCGAAGATGCTACGTGCCTGAGCACCGGCCTCGCCACGGATGTTGACACCCTTGTTGTCAAGTGTCACACCACGCAAGCCCTCTACGTTATACTGACCATAATGGCTCACAATACGATATGGTCCTGTAATGGGAATAGGCAAGCGTCCACGATTGCTCTCGAAGTTACCGCTGATACGCATATCCTCTGTGGGCATGTTCAAGACTTCGTCAGCCTCCTTGCGGGCTGAAGCCACGGCCTTGGCATGTTCACGATTCTCTGCCTCTGCCTTGCGCTCCGTTTCCAAACGGTGCTGTTCAGCTTCGCGGGCCCTGCGCTCAGCAGCCTCACGTTCTTGTTTATTCTTGGCCGCCTGAGCCTCACGCTTTGCTTTCTCCTCTTTGGCTTTGGCTTCGGCGATACGACGAGCATTCTCACGGGCAGCAGCTTCAGCGGCAGCTTTCTTACGAGCCAGCTCAGCAGCACGTTTTTTCGCTGCCTCAGCCTCAGCACGGCGTTTGGCCTCGGCAGCAGCACGAGCCTTTTGTCGAGCCACCTCCTCTGCTATCAAACGATCAATCTGAGCATTGAGGGCAGCATCTTTCTTTTTCTGCTGGGCGATGATATTCTGAATGGTCTTCTGTTCTTTCTTTAAGGTATTGACCACATTCTGCTGTTCCGTCTGTTTACCCTCCAACGAGCGACGCTCCTGTTCTCCTTTGTTCAGCAAGTCACGCTTGTGTTCTTGGGCAACGTTCAGCGACTGGAACTTCAGATTAACTTCCTCCTGCTTCTCCTTTACCTCTTCACCCTGCGCCCGCTGGTAATTGGCATACTCACGCATAAAACGCATACGTCGGAACATCTGAGCAAGGTTATCGGCACTGAAGATGAACATCATCTGACTGATAGCAGAACGGTTACGATGCATGTAACGCATCGACTTGACATAATTGGCCTTTCGTTCGTTCAGTTCATCCTGCAACTGTTCCAGCTGGGTCATCAGCATCTCTATCTCCACATCGAGATGAGTGATGTCTTTGCGAATGGTATCAATGGTGCGACGCTTGCCTTCAATCTCGGTATTGAGCACCATCAGATTCTGCAAGCGCTTCTTAACATCCTTCTCGTTGTTACGGAGAAGGGTTTCCTGCTTTTGGATTTCCTTTTGTATCTGCTGTCGCTGATTCTGCAGAGACTTCACGGTAGGCTGTGAGGACTTCCCTGACTTCCCGGACTTACTGGATTTTCCGGACCTACCGGATTTTTTTGTTTGGGTAACAGCAGTTTTCTTCGCCGCCGGCTTCTTGGATGCTGCTTTTTTTTGCGCATAAGGAGCCAGGGTGAAGGCCAGCAACAGGAGTATGACACCTATTCGCTTCATCCAAAAGGATTAGAGAGACATGAAGCGCTGAAGGATCTCCTCGACAGACACCTGACGATACTTGCTCGATACTTCCGTACGCGTTTCCCAATTTTCATCGGCACCCATGTAGTTGAGTGTCATTCCCAGTTTCACCTCCTTCTCAGGGGTAGTAAAGGAAATCTTATGCTCCATGGGGAAATACTTACGGTTGTTCTGTTGGAAGTCCTCGTAGTCCCAGTTCAACTGATAGTTACCGCGGAACTTGTCGTTATACAGGATATTGGCCATCTTCACGCGGTGGTTCGCCTTTTCTGCCAACCAACGGTACGACAGTTTACCACTCTCCATGGAGATGATGGCATCCTCGGGACCTATCTCTGCACTGAAAGTCTTAAGGGCCTCATCAGTAACCTTCATCTTTCCAGGCTGGAAGAGCTCGTTCCAGAACAGGGCCTGCAGCACATAGAAATCAATCTGACTGTTACGCAGGAAGTCCATCTGAGCATAAGGCACCTTCATATAGAGTTTGTTGATGCGGTCCATAATGAGGACATACTCCTTGGTAAACTCCAGACGGCCTGCCTCCACAAAGCCAAAGGCCATGAGTTGCAGGCGAATTACGTCATCACGCTTCATCTTCAGATTACCTGTGAGCGTCATCTGACGAGCTCCAACCTCAACACTGAACTTCACCTTCGACGTGATGAAGCGGGCATACTGAGCATTGTCATTCACTTTCTGCAAGAAGGCCTGCTTCTTCAGTGTGTCAGGACTGACCACTGTCGGAGTCTCCTTGACAGCTTTACGATGTGAGCCGCAGGAAGCTACGGCCAGCGTCAACGGAAGTGCCAGTGCGGCAATCTTCAAAATGCGTACTGTTTTCATTCTTTTAGGTATTTTTTAAGTTTTATCTTTCTAATAAGTACTTGCAGACGGTCACCCTTGATTTCGGACTTATCGGAAGCCCTGTCGAGTGCCTGTTGCCAAAAGACGACAGCTTTTTCCTTGTCGCCACAATGATAGTAGATGTCACCAGCATGTTCCAGCATGACTGCCGAAGTATCGGAGTCGCACTGCATGGTCTGGTCGATATAAATTTTGGCCTCGCTGTAACGCTGCTGCATGAACAGAATCCATGCATAGGTATCGAGATAGGTCGCATTCTTTGGTTCGGCTTTGATGGTACGATACGACATCTGCTCAGCCTTAGACAGGTCTTGCCCCAACTCGCTGAGATAGTAGGCATAGTTATTCAGACAACCAATGTTGTCTTCTTTCCACACCAGACAGGAGTCGTAAGCGGCAAAAGCCTCGCGATCCATACCCTTTTGATGCATGATGTCGCCCATGACAGCATAAAAGTCGCTGACAATGGCGGGATCGCTCTGGTCGGTAATGACATCGATACCGTTCTGGAAGGCATTCAGCGCACCGTCCAACTGTTCTTTCTGATAGTAGGCGATGCCCTGATAATAATAAAAAGCCATTTCATCAGGGTTATACTGGCGGGCATCCCGGCAAAGGGCGATTACCCGGTCGCGGTCCTCTGCCTGCCAGGCATAGCTCACCAGTTGCAGACGGGCTGCAGCATTATCCGGAGCAATCTCCAAGGCCTGTTCCAAGACCACTTTGATACTATCCTGAGGCATCTTCTTTAGATTCATATAGGTCGCACAGAATAGCGCCATATCAGCATCCTGTTGTGGCATCGCGAGAATGCGATGGAACAATTGCAGTACACGGGTGGAATCGCCTCCTGACTGTTCGCTTTCACCTATCAGCTGACGCAATAGGGTCACACGATCCTCTTGGGTGGAATTCTTGTTAAGCAATATCCGTTCTCTGTAAGCTTCCGTCTTTACTGAATCCTTTTGTTCGTAATAATATGCCAACAAGCCCATCAGTGCACTACGATTATCCGGCTCCTGACGAAGTATATTCTCGTAGAGTTGCACGGCCTGCTTCTGTTGGCCATTCTGATAAAGTGTGTTAGCATAGAGGCCGTGGTAGTTCAAGTCGTTGGGGTACTGATCGGCCAATTGTTTCATTTCACTGATTGCAGACTTCTTGTCGCCTTTCTGGGTATACAACTGACTCTTGGCATACGACAGGCGCTCACTCTTTCCCTCTGCAACCTCCAACCTGCTCAAGGCCTGAATGGCGTGGTCATAGTCCTCCAACTGTTCATAGAGCTGGATTAACATTCCCAACACATCGGTTCGGCTGTGGTTCACGTCATAGAGACGTTCCAACACCTCTGCAGCCTCTGCATATTGACGCTGCGAGATGTATGTTTCACCCAAAGTTTCCAGATAAGTGGCATTCTCAGGTTCCAACGAAGAAGCCTTCTGAATACAATAGAGGTGGTGGTCCTTGTCTTTCAGAACACGATAATACTGTGCCAGATAGAAGTAGGCCTCAGAGCGGGTGGAGTCGAGTTCCACACAATGACGCAGCAAATCGAATGCAGCGTCATTGTTGCCCTTCTCACGTTGGCAAATGGCATCCAAGAAAAAAGCATCATAACGGCGGCCCTTGTCTGCATCGTCAGCCATCATTGGCAAACAGACCAGTGCCGTCAATAAAAACAATATGTATCTTTGCCTCTTCACTTCACACCTGTATGACCATAGCCACCTGCACCACGTTCCGTCTCATCGAGTTCCTCGACAACGACAAGTTCTCCTTGTTCGTGACGAGCAATTACCATTTGGGCAATACGCTCGCCATCGTTTACCACAAAGTCCTGCTGTGACAGATTAATCAGCACCACTCCTACTTCTCCCCGATAGTCTGCATCTATCGTTCCCGGAGTGTTCAATACGGTAATTCCATGCTTCAGGGCCAGTCCACTACGCGGACGCACCTGGGCCTCGTAACCCTCCGGCAATGCAATATGCAGACCTGTTGGAATCAGTCTGCGCTCTAAAGGGCGCAGGGTGACAGGTTCCTCCAGGTTGGCTCTCAGGTCCATTCCTGCACTTTGGGACGTAGCATAAGCAGGCAACTGCTGGTGCCCGCGGTTCACAACCTTCACAGTAATCATCTTCTCAGAAACGTTTCTTACATTAAATCGATGTGCAAAGGTAGTGATTAAAAATGAGAAATGAGAAATGAGAAACGGGAAATGCCCTTGACTTGTTGTTTTTTAACATTTCTTCATTCCTCATTCCTCATTTCAAGACATTTGTCAGTCGTGTATAATCAATGCAGACTGTGCACATACCTCCGCTTGATTTCCTTCAAGCGTACATAAACCTTTTTCGTTAATCACGCCATCACGGCATACAGCAATATAATTACCATTGGGTATGTTCACTTGCTGTGATTGCTTTGATGCATTGAGAATCACAATGATGTTACGCCAATCGTCACGACCAGCATAATTCTTCAAGTGGAAAGCAACTACACCTTTAGGAGCCTGAAGGAATTCCAGATGCTTGCGAACCAAATCAGCATTGCCTAAGCGGAAAGCAGGATGATGCTTACGCAGGTCTATCAGATTTTTATAATATTCAAACACCTGAGGATACTTCTCCTTATTCGTCCAGTCCAAATGGTTGATACTGTCTGGCGATTCAAAGCTATTATGAACTCCCTTCTTATCGCGTAACAATTCTTCGCCACTGAGCATAAAAGGTACGCCTTGTGAAGTAAATACTGCCGTTTGTGCCAACAGATCGAGACGAATCAGCTCTTCTTTTAATTGAGAATTGAGAGTTGAGAATTGAGAGTTATGATTACTTTTATCAATAACAGATGCCATAAGACGGTCGACCAAGCACATATCGTCGTGACAACTGACATAGCTCATCATTTGAGTCGGTTCCACCGCCCAAGGTTTCTCGGCATAGTTGACCTTCTTCATTTTCACCTGCGGATGACGGATAGCACCTACGATGCCGAACTTCAACGACTCCTCCTCGTTGACGCCACCCAACCAACCGGGTTTCGTATCATCAGAGAATGGACCACGTAAGGCATCGCGAATCTCGTCAGAGAATGCTGCGATACCAAACATCTGCGGAATATTGGCCTTCAGTCCCAGCTGTTCGCTGGGATAAGCACACTGGCCAGCACTCCAACCCTCTCCATAGATAAATACCGAAGGATCGATAGCATCTACCATCTGACGAATCTGGTTCATCGTCTCAATGTCGTGGCACCCCATCAAGTCGAAGCGGAAACCATCAATATGGTATTCGTCCATCCAATATTTCACACTTTCCAACATAAACTGCCTCATCATGGGTTTTTCGCTAGCCGTCTCATTGCCACACCCTGAACCATTGGAATAAGCACCGTCGGCCGTCTTGCGATAGTAATAGTCTGGATAGGTACGCTGGAAATTAGAATGCTCAATGTCGTAGGTGTGGTTATACACCACGTCGAGAATCACGCGAATGCCTGCCTTGTGGAGCGCTTGCACCATCTGTTTAAACTCGAGGATACGTGTTGCCGGCTCATAGGGATCCGTAGAATAGCTTCCTTCAGGAACATTATAGTTTACAGGATCATAACCCCAGTTATATTGTGGTGAGAAGTCGGCTCGTGCCGGAATAACACCTTCGGGCAGACTCTCGTAGGCATGTTCATAGTAGAGGTCGGGGTCTATTCGCGTTTCGTCTACAGAACCGTAGTCGTACGATGGCAGAATATGAATGGCATTAACCCCCAACGTCTTCAAATGGTCAATGGCCCACGATTCAGTCAGAGCCAAGAACTTTCCCTTATACTGTGCATCCTCACGGGCAATAGAGAAGTCACGATGGTGCATCTCATAGACCACGAGGTCAGCTGGTGACTTACAGATAGGACGCTGGTCATTCTCCCACTCTTCCGGATTAGTCTGTGTCATTGCGATGATGGCAGCACGTTTACCATTAACGCCTACAGCTTTTGCAAACACGCCAGGACATTCGCCATGCCCCATGTCAAAAGTATAGAAGCGTCCCAGCAGGTCACCTTTGACGGTGGCAGTCCAGAGCCCATCGACATACTGCATCTTGATGGTTTTCAGAGCTTTGCCACCCAGTCCTTCTTTATAGATTCGGACTTTTACACTCTTCGCATCAGCAGGGGCAAACAGCTTGAAAGTCGTTTTCTCGGGCGAATACGTCATTTCGTCGAAACGGAAATTCTGGGCTGTTGCAAAGGTTGTCATTGTCATAAACAATAGGAATAACACTAATTTTTTCATATCTGTTGAGTTTCTTGTTGTTTCTTACAATATTGCCATAGCTGGCGATAAAAAGGATGACGGGTCATTGTTTGGCGGTTGCCTAAAATGATGACCTTCATGCGAGCACGGGTAATGGCCACATTCATGCGACGCAGGTCACGCAGGAAACCAATCTGGCCTTCGTCATTAGAACGCACAAGGGAAATCACGATGACATCACGTTCCTGTCCCTGGAATCCATCGACTGTATTTACACTGATCTGTCGACGGAAAGGCTTGAAGTATTCACGCTTGGTGAGTAGGCGTCTCAGGAACTGCACCTGGGCGCGATAAGGCGAAATGATTCCCACATCGATACGCTCATCCAATAAACGTTGCTTACCAATTCGTTCGAAATACTGTTGCAGGACATGCATCGTTAGCAGGCCCTCTGCCTTGTTAATGCGACCATACGACTCACCGACAAACTCTTCCTTGAAGGAGAGTTCCGGAACTTCCGGATTGTCCGGATTATCCAGGTATTCAGAGGTATCGATCCATTCCATGGGTGTGTCAAGGTCGAGAATGCCACGAAAGCGAACCTCGGGAGCACTCTCTACCTGACCATGATAAAAATAGTCAGACGAGAAGCGCATGATGTCATCGTTCATGCGATACTGTATCCGCAACAAGGTGACAGCTTCAGGGTGCGTCTCAACAATACGCTCCATCAGTGTCTTGCCCAATCCTGCCTTCAAGGCGGCAATACTCTTCACGGTTGGCGGCAACTGGCAATGATCACCAGCCAATACGACGCGACTGACACGCCGCATGGGAATCCAACAAGCTGCCTCTAATGCCTGGGCAGCCTCATCAATGAACAGTGTACCGTATTTCTGACCATCCAGCAAGCGGTTGGCAGCACCTACCAATGTAGAGGCAATGACACGCGCCTCGCCAAAGAGTTCACTATTGATACGAATCTCCAGTTCTGTAGCACGGCTTTTCAGACTTTCCAAGCGCTGATGGTATTTTTCGTCGCCCCGTTTCCGATGGCTACGCAGATCGCGAATGGCCTTGCGCAAAGCCCATAGCTGCGGATAGTCGGGATGACCTTCAAAGCGCCGTTCATAGGTAAACGACAGCATCTTATCATTCACACGGGTAGGATTACCTATTCTTAATACGTTGATGCCGCGATCAACGAGTTTTTCGGATATCCAGTCGACCGCCATATTGCTTTGTGCACAGACCAGTACCTGGTTCTCGCGCATCAGCGTCTCACGAATGGCCTCCACCAATGTTGTGGTCTTTCCCGTTCCTGGAGGACCATGCACAACAGCTACATCCTTGGCACGAAGCACCTCATTGACAGCTTCTTCCTGCGTTTTGTTCAGGTAAGGAAAGTGCATGGGTTGAAAAGAAAAAGTCTCGGGCTTCTGATGAGGCGTATAGAACAAGTCACGCAGATATCCCAAACGACCTTTCCCTCGTATGGCCCGGTCCAACGCCTCCAACATCAGACGATAGCTGGTTTCGTCGAACGACAACTGTACCCCGACCTTCTCTGTTCCCTGCAAATCAATGATACGCGTGTTGTCAGGTACGGTAACCACCATGCGGTCGCCATCGACATAGCTAACAACACCCGTAAAAGGGAAATAGCGGATGCCTGACGTTTCAGTTTCCGTAAAGAAAACTACAGAGCGTCCATATTCAAAGTTATGCTCAATATCAGTGTCTGACGTGCGATACACCTCCAACGCCAGTTGATTGAGCGAATTATAGTAACTCTTGCTCACACGGAGCGGCCACCAGGCGTCACCTCGCTTCACCTTCCGCCCCATTCCGATGGTCTCAGTCTGTTGGCGGTAGGCCTCCTTCTCAGTCTGATACTCTAACTGCAGTAAGAGTCGCTGTTGTTGGAGCGCTTGTATGACATTGGCGGTCTGCATCTGCTATTTAGCTATCAGCGATATGGCAAAGCCGCCACCAGGGGCTTCGGTCAGTTTCAGCACATCGCCAGCCTTTACCACACGCTTGGTGATGGTATAGGCCTGAGGATTAGTATCATAGTGGGCATCCTTGGCATCGGCATAGATGGTACAGTCGTACTTCTTGCCCTTCTCCAGGAAGTTGAGTTTAATGACACTCTTATGACCCTTTTCATCGCACTTGCCACCAATGAACCAGTTGTCGGTACCCTTAGCTTTGCGAGCTACAGTGATGTAGTCGGCAGGCTCGGCTTCGAGGTAGATGCTCTCGTCCCAGTCGCAAGCTACGTCGCGAATGAACTGGAAAGCATCATCGAACTTCTCGTAATTCTCGGGAAGATCGGCAGCCATCTGCAGGGGCGAATACATCGTCAGATAGAGTGCCAGCGAACCAGCGATGGTAATTCGGGCCCATGAAGTGTTGTTGCTCCACTCCGACAGTTTGGTGACGAAGATACCCGGCGTGTAGTCCATCGGACCGCCCTGAAGGCGAGTAAACGGCAGAATACAGGTGTGGTCAGGACGAGATCCGCCAAAAGCCTCGTACTCCGTACCACGGGCACTCTCGTTGCCTACCAAGTTCGGATACGTACGGCAGAGACCTGTAGGACGTGTGGCCTCATGGGCATTCACCATGATATGGTGCTTGGCAGCCTCTTTCACCACATAGAGATAGTGGTTGTTCATCGATTGCGAATAGTGGTGGTCGCCACGGGGAATGATGTCACCGACATAGCCCGTCTTTACGGCATCGTAGCCGTATTTGTTCATCAATTGGAACGCTTTCTCCATGTGGCGCTCGTAATTCTGTGTAGACGATGAGGTCTCGTGGTGCATCAACAGTTTCACACCCTTGGAGTGTGCATAATCGTTGAGCATCTTGATGTCGAAATCGGGATAAGGCGTCACGAAGTCAAAGACGTCGCGCTTCCACATGTTCGCCCAGTCCTCCCAACCAACGTTCCAACCTTCTACCAGCACCTGGTCAAGACCGTTCTTAGCAGCAAAATCGATATAGCGCTTCACCTTCTCGTTGTTGGCGGCATGGCGGCCGTTAGGCTTCACCTTATGCCAATCGATGTTGTCGAGCTTGATGCTGGGAAATTCGTCAGTATAGTTCCACGACGACTTACCGACAATCATCTCCCACCACACACCACAGTACTTTGTGGGGTGAATCCAGCTGGTATCCTCAAGCTTACAGGGCTCATTCAGATTGAGTATCAGGTTGGAAGAAAGCATGTCGCGAGCATCGTCACTGACAATTACCGTACGCCAAGGCGTCTCACAAGGCGTCTGCATGGCCCCCTTCAGTCCCGTTGCATCGGGTGTCAGGTGGCTGACAAAGGTAAACGGTGCCGGCAAGGGATAATCCGATGGTTTTGGGTTCGGTGTATAAGCATTGCTTCCGCCACCCAACTCTGTGGTCAGAGCTTCGGTCTCTGCATCAACCAATTCCAGATGCATGGTTGCATAGTCTGCACAGGCAGCCTCGTGAATGTTGATATACAGACCATCCTGCGACTTCATCTGCAACGAGGTCTGCACGCCTGTCGGTGAGAACACGGCCACTGAAGAATTACCCCAGTTGACAGCTTCCTTCATACGTCCACGAATCTCGGAAAGACGCGTCTCCTGCGTTTCCTGCTCCTGAGTATCATAATCACCTGGAAGCCACCATGCCGTGTGGTCACCCGCCATTGCAAACTCCGAACGTTCTTCCTGGATGAGGAAGTAGTTCAGATCCGGTTGCTGAGGGAACTCGTAACGGAAACCAATACCATCGTCGTAGACCCGGAAACGGATGAGTATCTGCCGGCGGTGGAGACGGGGTTGCAGTTGTATGCCCGGAGTGTTGGAACGTACTCCTTCGCGCCACTGTTGCATCAAAGTCGCTACATACTCTACATAGTGGTTACGAATATCCTTTGTCTCGCCCCAAACAGGTTGCCAAGTCTCGTCGAAGGAACTTGTCTTCTCATCGATTAATGTAAAACCATCCATCAGGTCACGTTCGTTCATACCCATCGAGGCATGCTTGTCCTTGGCCAACTCCAGTCCGAGGTGTGAAGGACGCACCACGTCACGTCCTTTATATAATAAGGTATAAGTTGGACGTCCTTCTTCCACTGTGAAGTTAAGCACGATATTGCCATTGGGCGATTTCACTTCTGTTGCCATTGCAGTCAACGGCAACAGCAATAATGTCAGTATTAAGTTTCTGTGTTTCATCTTTTTATTTTCTTCCGCTTTGCGTGATTAATGTCTTAATGTTTTCATTGAAGTCATCCTCCTTCATCAGCTGTTCGATGGTGAGGTGCATGCGATAGCGCCAATAATGGCGGGGATTAGCCGGAATGTTGATACGCTCAGCATTCTGGTCCGGCAGGCGCAGACGTTCGTCGATAGACAGCCAGTCCTGCAGCGACAGCAGACACAGCATCGACGGCGACGTCAGCTGACGACTCACGATATCCTTGGCCAACCAGCCCGGCAGCGGATGCGGTGCTGTACCGCCACGACGCAACGACTCATTATAGTAAGCCTGCGTCTGTTCTTCGTCCTCGTCCCACCACTGACGCAAGGTTGGCATGTCGTGAGTCGAGAAGGTACATACACTGCGATAAGGGTTACGCTTCAGTTTTCCGAAACGGATTGTGGGATCCTTCGGCATAGTTTGAATCTCGAGCGACAGGATGCGAAGCTCATTCATGACCCAGGGCACACAGTCGGGAACCATACCCAAGTCTTCGGCACATACCAACATACGGGTGGCTTGTGTCAGACGAGGCAGTTTCTTCATGGCCTCTTGATACCAGAACTGGTTGTTACGACGGTAAAAATAGTCGTTATAGAGGCGGTTGAAGTTATACTTTTCGCCCTCGTCCAGCTTCTGATAAGGCTCCTGATACTGCACGGCGATGCGCGGATGCCAGCGGTCGTTACGCTTATGGTCGACTAGGAACAAGTCGTCGTGACCATAGATGCCATAGCCCTCAATCTCCTCACGACTCAAGCCCAAGGCTGGCGAGAACTGTCCTTCCAGTCCCGACTTCTCGGGTACGGGAATCTCCCAGATGCGGAAGAAGCCCAGCACGTGATCGATGCGATAGGCATCGAAATACTCCGCCATTTTCCGGAATCGGCGTACCCACCACTGACAACCATCCTTCAGCATCTCGTCCCAGTTGTAGGTGGGGAAGCCCCAGTTCTGACCATCAGCCGAGAACGGATCGGGCGGAGCTCCCGCCTGACCATTCAGGTTGAAGTACTTCGGCTCCACCCAGGCTTCCACGCCATCGCGGCTGATGCCAATGGGGATGTCGCCTTTCAGGACAACGCGGTGCTTTCGGGCATAATCATGGGCTGCGCGCATCTGTTGATCAAGATTGTACTGCACGTAACACCAGAAATCCGTTGCCTTCTTGTCGGGCTTAGCCAGCGGCTTTGGCCATTCCGAGAAGGTTGCAGTACCATAAAGGTCACGGTAGTAGCAGAACTCAGCATAGGGCTGGAGCCACTGTTTGTTCTCCTCATAAAATTTCTTGTAAGCCGCTGTGCGCTTAATGGCTGTCCCTTCCTGCTTATAAAGCTCTTGCAGATAATCCATCTTAGCGCTGAACATACGCTCATAGTCAATCTGTGGCAGGGCATTCAATTCCTGGCGCAACTGTTCGAAATGTGCTTTTCGTTTTTCATCTTTGATTTCAGGTAACTGTCTCAGGTCAGTATATTGCGGATGCAGGGCATAGATGCTAATCGAATTGTAAGGATAGCTGTCCTGCCAAGTGTGTGTCATATTCGTATCGTTGATGGGCAATACCTGCAGGATGCGCTGCTGGGTCTTTGCCACCCAGTCAATCATCTGCTTCAGGTCGCCGAAGTCGCCCACGCCAAAGGAACCTTCGCTGCGCAGCGAGAAAATAGGAACCACCGTACCAGCACCCTTCCAAGGGTAGATGGGGAAGGAGGCCTGTGAGAGTTCATAGACTATCACCTCGTCCTGTCCTATCTGCGGCACGTCGATAGAGCGGTTGGCACCCTGTTCCCACATGAGTGCCTCCGCCTCGTTGCCGATGATAACGAACTTAAATTCAAAGCGTCCCATGGGCAGTTGTGAGGCATCAAGACTGACAGCCCACTCGTGGTACTCATGTTCTGTCATAACAATAGCCTTTCGGGCATCCCAGGCGCCCAACGAAGCCGGTTCGCCCACGATAGCTAGGCGCTCTTCCTGTCTGAGCTGGGGTGCGCGCACCTTCAGACGGATGGTAGACTGATATTCCGAACGCGTCGTCTTTTCGCGTTGACGGGCCATGATACACTCCGTAAATGCAGAGCTGTACATGTAAGCATCTTCGGGAATGTCGATCCAATGGTCGTAAATTGTATAACGGGTTGCCTTCGTGGCTGCGAACTCCAGTCGGTGAGGCTCCACCTGCCATTCGTGACGGGCTTCCTCATCGCCCCGCATGAGACTATAATAATAGTCCATATAGGTACCGGGCTTGACGGTCTTTGTCAGTTCTACAAACCAATGTTCCCCGTCGAGTGTCGTCATCTTATGCTGCGACACCTTTCCGCCTTCCTCATCAGGAAGAATATTCAACACCATATCTTCGCCGAAAGAGGTGCGATAATCCAGATTGAATAAGAGTTTCATAAGCGTATGTAATTTGTTAGTTGAATCGTTTTGTGCAATCGCTTGCATTATTTCTTGTCACGTATCACAGTTACGCAGGCTGCACCTATCACAAGCAGGACTGCTGCCACCAACATCATAGACGACTGATGACTACCAATCAACGAGAGAACAATACCACCACAAAGGGCTGCCACAATCTGCGGAATGCAGATAGTGCCATTAAACAATCCGAGATAAGCTCCCATATGGCCATAGCCCTGCAGGGCATTAGTGACAAAGGTGAATGGCATTGCCAGCATGGCGGCCCACGCACAACCAATCAGCAGGAAGGGGACGAACTGCATATATTGATCGTGTAGGAACGGCACCATGGCAAAACCTATAGCTCCTAAAACCAGACTGAGGGCATAGGCAAGTTTCGTATTTTTAAACTGAGGCAGCACTGTGGCCCAAACAACAGAGCCAACAGCCTGTACGGCAAACAAAATGCCAACCCAGTTACCTGCCATCTGGAATGGTTCACTTGACGGATCTGTCGTATCCCATACCGTTTCGGCTATGGCACCAGTAGTATAATTCCACATATACAGGAATGCCGCCCAACAGAAGAACTGTACAAGACCTACTTTCCAGAAGGTAGCGGGAGCGTTCTTCAACAATGTAACCCAGTTAGCACTCTCTTCTTTTTCTTCTGAAACAGGATTATATTCTGCGTAATCCGTCGGATTCCACTCCTTTACCTTCGATGTGGTATAGATGACACAAAGAATCAAGATGGCAGCACCGATATAAAACGACCAAATCACACTATCAGGAACGACGCCTTTCTCGGCGACATTGCTAATTCCAATCCACGTAAGGACAAAGGGAAATACAAAGCCTACTACTGAGCCCGCATTACAAAGGAACGACTGGATGCTGTAAGCCTTGGCCTTCTGCTCTTCGTTCACCATATCACCCACCATCATCTTGAACGGCTGCATAGCCATATTGATGCTGGTATCCAGAAACATCAGGGCTATCAATCCGAAAAGCATGGTAGCACCCACTGTCAGTCCCAACGAACCGGCATTGGGTAACAGACACATCACCAGTACGGCCGCTGTGGCTCCTATAAATAAATAAGGTATACGGCGTCCGAAGCGTGTCCATGTCTTATCACTTAGTGTTCCGACAATCGGTTGCACAAGAATACCCATCAGTGGGGGTAATATCCAGAAATAACTCAGATTGTGCGGATCAGCGCCCAGTGTAGCGAAAATTCGCGAGATGTTAGCAGACTGCAAGGCATAGGCTATCTGCACACCAAAGAATCCGAAACTCAGGTTCCAGAGACTCCAAAAAGGAAGATTAGGTTTCTGTTTCATATCTCTTATATTTATTATCTAGTCTTTCTAGTTTAACTAGTCTATCTAGTTGTACCACGAACAACAAGTCTGGTTCT